>NZ_JBVJAH010000005.1:0-508790 GCF_055590785.1 Streptomyces sp. NPDC041796 | reverse complement strand
TCCCCCCCCCCCCCCCCCCCCCCCCCCCCCCCCCCCCCCCCCCCCCCCCCCCCCCCCCCCCCCCCCCCCCCCCCCCCCCCCCCCCCCCCCCGCGGCGTACCCGGCGCCGGACGATGCCGCCCCGGTGGTGCGACGCCCGTGCGCGACGGCCCGCGGACCGCTTCAGCCCTGGACGGCGGAGGGGTCCATCCAGATGACCTCCCACAGGTGGTGGTCCGGGTCCTGGAACGAGCGGCCGTACATCGTGCCGTAGTCCTGCGGGTCGCTGGCGGCGGAGCCACCGGACGCCAGCGCGGCGTCGCAGAGCTGGTCGACCCGCTCACGGCTGTCGGCGCTGAGCGCGAAGATCGCCTCGGTGGTGCGGGACGCGTCCGCGATCTCCTTCTTCGTGAAGTCCTTGAAGCGCGGCTCGGTGAGCAGCATCACGAAGATGGTGTCGCTGACCACCAGGCACGCGGTCTTGTCGTCGCTGAACTGCTCGTTGAAGGAGTAGCCCAGCTTGCTCCAGAAGGTCTTCGACGTCTCGAGGTCCTTCACCGGCAGGTTCACGAAGATCATCTGGGGCATGTCGTCATCTCTTCTCTCGTCGGTGTGGCGCTTTCGAAGGGGTAGACCGAGGGGCCCGGCGAAACTCATCGCTCCCGCCGAACATCCTCGAAAAAAATTTCGCCCCGCTCCGTCCCGTCCGCCACCCCAGGCGCCCGGAGCGCAGGGGCCACCCCCGACCCCCGCTCACCCCTCCGGCCCCGCGTTGCGGGGTGCCCGGCACCGGCCTGGCGTCGGCGCCATGAGCCCCGCCGGCACGGCGTGCCGGACCGGCACACTCGGTCGATCACGGTCGGGTGCGAGCAGGAGCGCGGCGGGCGCGAGGTCGGCCAGTCCAGCACCGGCGACCGGCAGGCCCCGGTGAGCCGGACGGTGGACGTGCCGCCCGAGCGGGTGACCGAGACCCTCACCGACCCGGAGGTACGCCGCCGGTGGCTGATGGAGGGCGGGTTCACCCTGGGCAATCACCGGCCGGGCAAGTCGCTCACGGCGGACCGGGACGCGGACAGCAGCCGCATCGCCGTCACCCCCACCCCCACGGGCGGGGCGGGGACCCGGATCGGACTGGGCCGCACCCGGCTCCCCGACGCGGACGCGGACGCGGTGAAGGCGTACAAGGTGTTCTGGAAGGAGCGCCTCACCGAACTCAGGGAGCTGCTGGAGGGGTGGACCGGCGCGGACCGTCGCCCGACGCTTCCCCTTCACTGCTTGTTGATGCACCGTCAATCCAGGGCTTCTAGGTTCCCGAAGCGCTCGACCCCGCCGCCCCGCCCGGTGCGGCCGGTCTGGTCACGAACCTCCTGGAGTGACAAGTGGAACGTCGCAGTTTCCTGCGTGGAGCGGTCATCGGCGGCACCGCCGCCGCCTTCGGTGGCACCCTCATGCGAGGTGCGGCCTACGCGGCGCCCGCCCAGCCGGGCCCCGGCCCGTACGGAGCCCTCGGCGCCGCGGACGCCAACGGCATCCACCTGCCCAGCGGCTTCACCAGCCGCGTGATCGCCCGCTCGGGGCAGAGGGTCGGATCCACCTCGTACACCTGGCACAACGCTCCGGACGGCGGCGCCTGTTTCGTGGACGGCACGGGCTGGATCTACGTCTCGAACTCGGAGATCAACCCGGGCGGAGGCGCGAGCGCCGTCAGATTCTCCTCGACGGGCGCGATCACCGGCGCGTACCGCATCCTGTCCAACACCCGAACCAATTGCGCGGGCGGCAAGACCCCGTGGAACACCTGGCTGTCCTGCGAGGAGGTCAGCCTCGGGTACGTGTACGAGACCGATCCCTACGGCGCGAACGCCGCCGTCCGCCGGGACGCCATGGGCCGCTTCAAGCACGAGGCCGCCGCCGCCGACCCCGTCCGCAAGGTGATCTACCTGACCGAGGACGAGTCCAACGGCTGCCTGTACCGCTTCATCCCCACCACCTGGGGCAACCTCTCCTCCGGCACGCTCCAGGTGCTGAGGGCCGGCACCGCCACCTCCGGCAGCTTCACCTGGGCGACCGTGCCGGACCCGGACGGCTCGCCCACCTACACCCGTGACCAGGTCTCGGGCGCCAAGCGGTTCAACGGCGGCGAGGGCTGCCACTACGCCAACGACACCGTCTGGTTCACCACCAAGGGCGACAACCGCCTGTGGCAGCTGAACCTGGCGAACAACACCTACGAGCTCGCCTACGACGACTCCCTGGTGACCGGCGGCACCGCCCCGCTGACCGGGGTGGACAACGTCACCGGCTCGTCCTCCGGCGACCTGTTCGTCGCGGAGGACGGCGGCAACATGGAGATCTGCGTCATCACGCCGGACGACGTGGTGGCCCCCTTCCTGCGGATCACCGGCCAGTCCGGCTCGGAGATCTGCGGCCCGGCCTTCTCGCCGGACGGCAAGCGGCTGTACTTCTCCAGCCAGCGCGGCACGACGGGCAGTTCCTCGGGCGGCATCACCTACGAGGTGACGGGGCCGTTCCGCGCGTAACGCCGACGCTGCGGCTGCTGCCGCCCGGGCTGGGCGCCGCCCCCGTGGAGGAGGGCGGCGCCCAGTGGCGTCAGCGTGTGCAGCACGGAGCTGCCCTGGCGGAGGGTCACCACGAGGCCCGCGTCCCGCAGCACGCCCGCGTGCTGGCTGGCGGAGGCGAGGGAGACGCCCGCGCGGCGGGCCAGCTCGCTCGTCGTCCCGCCCTGGCCTATGGCCTTGAGCACGGCGCACCGGGTGTGCCCGACGAGCCGGCCGAGCGGGGACGCCCCGGGCTCGCAGGGGCCCGAGACGGGCGCGTCCGTGTGCGTGACCGGGTAGACCAGGACGGGCGGCAGGTCGGGGTCGCGCAGGACGACCGGGGTGCCCCGGCAGAAGTACGAGGGCTGGAGCAGCAGGCCCCGCCCGTCCAGCCGCAGCTCGCGGTCGACGGGGTAGTCGGCCTCCAGCACGGGCGCGCGCCAGCGCAGCACCGGCGGCAGGGAGGCGAGGAGTTCGTCGGCCCCGCCGTCGAGGAGAGCGCGGCCGCGTACGGCACGGTCGGCCTCGACGCGGGCCGAGATGTGCGACCAGTACGGCTCGATGGCGGCCCGGTGGTAGCCGCGCAGCGCCCCGATGAGCCGGCCGAACGGCTCCTGGCGCCCTTCGGCGAGGTCCCGCGCCCATCCGGGCAGCGGGGCCGAGCCGGGCCGTGAGGCGGCCAGCAGGGCGAGCTCGGTGTGGACGCGGGCGGGCGGCGTGGCCCGTACCGCCTGGAGGCCCGCGTCGAGGCCGTCCAGGCCCTGGGGAGGGGTCAGGAAATCCGGGAAATAGCCCCGCGTCGGGACGAGGGCGCCGAGCAGTCGCGTTTCGCCGTTCAGCCGCGCCCGTGATTCCGAACGCCATGCTCCGTAGACGAGCGCTCCGCGCCGGTCCCGCAACCTGTGAAAGCTGAGAATCGTTTCCCACAACGCATCCGGCCGGGCGGCCATCCGGACCCCGGCAAGGTCGTCCCCGGTGAAATGAATACGCAGCACTGAACCCACCCCTGTTGCATCCGCAATCACCCCCCGCCAATGAGTATGCATGCCATCACACGCCGTCACCACGGCATTTCAGCCACACTTGAAACGCATCGCGGAGACAGGGGGTGAACCGAAAAGCTGTACGCCGTCGGGCAGGAAACCTTCAGGACCGAGGTGACGTGGTGAAGACCGTGGGGGGCTTCTCGCGTCCGGCGGCGGACCTGAAAGGTTGCGGCTCTCCCGCCCGGCAGGGGTAATGGGGCGCGGTCGGCGGGTGGGGATCCGGTGGCCGCGCTCCGCCCGTTCTTTGCGGGATGAATCACCTGATTCGACCGGACATTGGCCGGTACATTGACCTGACATAAAGGTCCGGTGTTCAACAGCCAAGAATTCAACCGGCCGCAATGCAACAAGAACCCCCACGTCTCCCCTCGGCGGCCTTGCCGGGAAGCGACACGGAATGAATGGCTCCGCCCGTCTCCGGGCTTCCTCCGGCGCGGTCCCCGCACGAGCGACGACAGGGCCCCGCACGAACGCGGTCCCCGCACGAACGACGACGGGGCGGACACCTCCGCACAAGGTGTCCGCCCCGTCTCTCTTGCGGACCGGAGCCGCCGCCGATCGGTGAGGGTCGGGGACCAGCGGCGGCTCCGGTGTCTGGGGGCCGGACCGTCCGGGGCACGGACGGTCCGGCCACGGCTCAGCGGCTGTCGCTCCCACTCGACTGCGCCGCCGCGCGGCCCGCCTCCAGGCGCGCGACCGGGATCCGGAACGGCGAGCAGGAGACGTAGTCCAGGCCCACCTCGTGGAAGAAGTGCACCGACTCCGGGTCACCACCGTGCTCGCCGCAGACGCCGAGCTTGATGTCCGGGCGGGTGGCGCGGCCGGCCTCGACCGCGCTGCGCACCAGCGCGCCCACGCCGTCCTTGTCGATCGTCTCGAACGGGCTGACGCCGAAGATGCCCTTCTCCAGGTACGCGGTGAAGAAGCTGGCCTCCACGTCGTCCCGGGAGAAGCCCCACACCGTCTGGGTGAGGTCGTTGGTGCCGAAGGAGAAGAACTCGGCGCACTCGGCGATCTGACCGGCGGTCACGGCGGCGCGCGGCAGCTCGATCATCGTGCCGAGCGCCAGCTTCAGCTCGACGCCGGTCTCCGCCTGGACCTCGGCGATGACCTGCTCGGCCTCGTCGCGGACCAGCTCCAGCTCCTGGACGGTGCCCACCAGCGGGATCATGATCTCGGCGCGCGGGTCGCCCTTGGCCTCGATGCGCTGGGCGGCGGCCTCGGCGATCGCGCGGACCTGCATGGTGAACAGGCCGGGGATGACCAGGCCGAGGCGTACGCCGCGCAGACCCAGCATCGGGTTCTGCTCGTGCAGCCGGTGGACGGCCTGGAGCAGGCGCAGCTCGTTCTCGTGCGGCTCCTTGCGGGCCTCGGCGAGGGCGACGCGCACCGACAGCTCGGTGATGTCGGGCAGGAACTCGTGCAGCGGCGGGTCCAGCAGGCGGACCGTGACCGGCAGGCCGTCCATCGCCTCGAAGAGCTCGACGAAGTCGTCCTTCTGGAGCGGCAGCAGCGCCTTGAGGGCCTCGTCGCGCTCCGCGTCCGTGTCGGCGAGGATGAGCCGCTCGACGTACTGGCGGCGGTCGCCGAGGAACATGTGCTCGGTGCGGCACAGGCCGATGCCCTGGGCGCCGAAGCGCCGCGCCCGCGAGGCGTCCTCGGCGTTGTCGGCGTTGGCCCGTACGCGCAGCCGGCGTACCCGGTCCGCGTACGCCATGATCCGGTGCACGGCCTGGACCAGCTCGTCGGCGTCGTCGGCACCGGCGTGCATACGGCCCTCGAAGTACTCGACGACCGGCGACGGCACGACGGGGACCTCACCGAGGTACACCTTGCCGGTGGAGCCGTCGATGGAGACGACGTCGCCCTCCTCGACGACGTGCCCGCCGGGCACGGTCATCCGGCGGCGCTTGGTGTCGACCTCCAGCTCCTCCGCGCCGCAGACACAGGTCTTGCCCATGCCGCGCGCGACGACGGCCGCGTGGGAGGTCTTGCCGCCGCGCGAGGTCAGGATGCCCTCGGCGGCGATCATGCCGTCCAGGTCGTCCGGGTTGGTCTCGCGGCGGATCAGGATGACCTTCTCGCCGGACCGGGACCACTTGACGGCGGTGTACGAGTCGAAGACGGCCTTGCCGACGGCGGCGCCCGGCGAGGCGGCGATGCCGCGCCCGACCTGCTCGACCGCGGCCTTCTCGTCGAAGCGCGGGAACATGAGCTGGGCGAGCTGGGCGCCGTTGACGCGCTGGAGGGCCTCGGCCTCGTCGATCAGGCCCTGGTCGACGAGCTGGGTGGCGATCCGGAAGGCGGCACCGGCGGTGCGCTTGCCGACGCGGGTCTGGAGCATCCAGAGCTGACCGCGCTCGATGGTGAACTCGATGTCGCAGAGATCCTTGTAGTGGTTCTCCAGCGTCTCCATGATCTGCATGAGCTGGTCGTACGACTTCTTGTCGATCGACTCGAGGTCGGCCAGCGGCACGGTGTTGCGGATACCGGCGACGACGTCCTCGCCCTGCGCGTTCTGCAGGTAGTCGCCGTACACGCCCTGGTGGCCGGAGGCGGGGTCGCGGGTGAAGGCGACACCCGTGCCGGAGTCGGGGCCGAGGTTGCCGAAGACCATGGAGCAGACGTTGACGGCCGTGCCGAGGTCGTGCGGGATGCGCTCCTGGCGGCGGTACAGCTTGGCGCGCTCGCCGTTCCAGGAGTCGAAGACGGCCTTGATGGCCAGGTCCATCTGCTCGCGCGGGTCCTGCGGGAAGTCACGCCCCGCCTCGGCCTTGACGATCTTCTTGAAGTGCTTGACGAGCTTCTTCAGGTCGCCGGCGTCGAGGTCGGTGTCGACGGTGACCTTCTTGGCGGCCTTCGCCTCTTCGAGGGCCTCCTCGAAGAGCTCGCCGTCGACGCCGAGGACGGTCTTGCCGAACATCTGGATCAGGCGGCGGTACGAGTCCCAGGCGAACCGCTCGTCGCCGGCCTGCTTGGCCAGGCCCTCGACGGACTTGTCGGAGAGTCCGATGTTGAGGACGGTGTCCATCATGCCGGGCATGGAGAACTTGGCGCCGGAACGGACGGAGACCAGAAGCGGGTTGTCGGCCTGGCCGAGCTTCTTGCCCATCTTCGTCTCGAGGGCGTCGAGGTGCGCGGTGACCTCGTCCCGCAGCTCGACGGGCTCGTCGCCGCTCTCCAGGTAGACCTTGCAGGCCTCGGTGGTGATGGTGAAACCGGGAGGCACCGGGAGACCCAGGTTGGTCATCTCGGCGAGGTTGGCACCTTTACCGCCGAGCAGGTCCTTCAGGTCCTTGTTGCCCTCGGTGAAGTCGTACACGAACTTCTGATCTTTGTTTTCCGACACGGGTCTCGACTCCTCGAGGACTCGGTGGCTGCCCTGACGGCGAGGAACATACCCAGATCAAAGGCTTCTGGGTACGTACGCCTACCCGTCATACGGCCTTAACCACCCGTCCGCCACCAGATCGAAAGTGACCGAGCGGTAGGTTTTTGGGCCCGACTCCTTCAGCCTCCGAAGCCCGTTTGACTCAAAGCTGGAAGTCTTCGCTCATGTGAGCGCCATGCCAGCCACGTGAGTTCAACTCTTGAACACAAAAAGGGTGGCACTCAGTGCCACCCTTTGAGAAGTGCAGTCGCCATTGCTGCGCTCATCTGAGCGCAACCCCTATCAGGGGTGGCGAGAATCACGCCCTCCCGGAGGGCCGGATTCCAGGATCCGGACGCCGCCGGACCCCCATGCGGACGACCTTGTCGCCCCCCTGACCAGCGTCCGCACCGTCACCCGCCGGACGTGTCCAGTTCCGCGTCCGCGCTGACCGCGGCGCAGTCGTACGGGTCCTTCAGCCACCCGTCCGGCAGCACCACGCGGTTGTTTCCGGACGTCCGCCCCCGCGGCCCGTCCGCGCCCGCCGGCCACGCCTGGTCCAGGTCCAGCTCGCTCAGCTGAGCGCCCAGCTCGTCCAGCGACGACGTCACCGCGAGCCGCTTGCGCATCTCCGAACCGACCGCGAACCCCTTCAGGTACCAGGCCACGTGCTTACGGAAGTCGATGACGCCCCGCGTCTCGTCCCCGATCCACTCCCCCAGCAGGCGAGCGTGCCGCACCATCACGTCCGCCACCTCCCGGAGGGTGGGCGTGGCCGCCGCCCCCGTCCCCTCGAAGGCGGCCACCAGGTCACCGAAGAGCCACGGCCGCCCCAGGCAGCCGCGCCCGACGACCACCCCGTCGCAGCCGGTCTCACGCATCATCCGCAGGGCGTCGTCGGCCGACCAGATGTCGCCGTTGCCGAGCACCGGGATCTCCGGGACGTGCTCCTTGAGCCGGGCGATGGCCTCCCAGTCGGCCGTGCCACCGTAGTGCTGGGCCGCGGTGCGCCCGTGCAGGGCGATGGCCGTCACACCCTCCTCGACCGCGATGCGTCCCGCGTCCAGGAAGGTGATGTGGTCGTCGTCGATGCCCTTGCGCATCTTCATCGTGACCGGGAGGTCACCGGCGTTCGAGACCGCCTCGTTCAGGATCGCCCGCAGCAGCGGCCGCTTGTAGGGCAGCGCGGAACCGCCGCCCTTGCGGGTCACCTTGGGCACCGGGCAGCCGAAGTTCAGGTCGATGTGGTCGGCGAGGTCCTCGTCGACGATCATCCGGACCGCCTTGCCGACGGTCACCGGGTCCACCCCGTACAACTGGATCGACCGGGGCGTCTCCGTCTCGTCGAAGTGGATCAGCTGCATGGTCTTCTCATTGCGCTCGACCAGCGCCCGCGTCGTGATCATCTCGCTCACGAACAGCCCCTTCCCGCCGGAGAACTCACGGCACAGGGTGCGGAAGGGGGCGTTGGTGATGCCGGCCATCGGCGCGAGCACCACCGGCGGCTGCACGGTGTGCGGCCCGATGGCAAGGGGACTGAACGCGGTCATGCCCCCCATTGTCGCCCACGTACCGAGCAGGTCGTTAGTTAGGCGTACTTTGAATGTATGCCGGAGCTCACCCCCCGCCGCCAACGGCTGGTCCTGGCGATCTGCTGCATGAGCCTGCTGATCGTCAGCCTGGACAACACCGTCCTGAACGTCGCCCTCCCCTCCATGCGGCGTGAGCTGGGCGCGGACGTCGCCGGTATGCAGTGGACCATCGACGCCTACACGCTCGTCCTCGCGTCCCTGTTGATGATCGCCGGCTCCACCGCCGACCGGATCGGCCGCCGCAAGGTCTTCATGGCCGGACTGGTCCTCTTCACCCTCGGCTCGGCCCTCTGCTCCCTGGCCCCGAACCTGCCCGCCCTCGTCGCCTTCCGCATGGTCCAGGCCGTGGGCGGTTCGATGCTGAACCCCGTCGCCATGTCGATCATCACCAACACCTTCACCGAGCCGCGCGCGCGTGCCCGCGCCATCGGGGTGTGGGGCGGCGTCGTGGGCATCTCCATGGCGGCGGGCCCCGTGGTGGGCGGGGTGCTGACCGACACCGTCGGCTGGCGCTCCATCTTCTGGCTCAACCTGCCGGTCGGCCTGCTCGCCCTGTTCCTCACCCTCCGGTACGTCCCCGAGTCCCGCGCGCCCCGGCCGCGCCGGGTGGACCCGGTCGGCCAGCTCCTGATCATGATGTTCCTCGGGTGCCTGACGTACGCCATCATCGAAGCGCCCGTCGCCGGCTGGAGGTCGCCGCTGATCATCGGCTTCGCGGCGGCGGCCGTCCTGGCCCTGACCGCATTGCTGCTGTACGAGCCGAGGCGTGCCGATCCGCTGATCGACGTGCGCTTCTTCCGCAGCGCCCCGTTCAGCGGGGCAACCGTCATCGCGGTGTGCTCGTTCGCGGCACTGGCCGGGTTCCTCTTCGTCAACACCCTGTACCTCCAGGACGTGCGGGGGCTGACCGCCCTGCAGGCCGGGGTGTACATGCTGCCGATGGCGGCGCTCACCTTCGTCTGCGCGCCCCTGTCCGGGCGGCTGGTCGGCATCCGGGGCCCGCGTCTGTCCCTGCTCGTCGCGGGCGTGACGATGACGGCCGGCGCGGTGCTGTTCGCCGCCTTCGAGGCGGAAACGTCCACGCCCATGCTCTTCACCGGGTACGTGCTCTTCGGCCTGGGTTTCGGCATGGTCAACGCCCCCATCACCAACACGGCCGTCTCGGGCATGCCCCGCGCCCAGGCGGGCGTCGCCGCCGCGGTCGCCTCGACCAGCCGGCAGATCGGCCAGACGCTGGGCGTCGCGGTCATCGGCGCCGTCCTGGCCGCCGGAGTCGCGCCCGGCGCCCACACCGACGGCTTCGTCGCCGCGAGCCGCCCGGCCTGGTGGGTCGTCGCCGGATGCGGCCTGCTCGTCCTCCTGGTCGGCGCGGCGACCAGCGGCCGGTGGGCCCGGGGCACGGCCGAGCGGACGGCACGCCGCCTGGAGGAGCCCGAAGTGGCGGTACCCCGCTGACCGACGACCCGCAGGCGGCGTTCGGACACGAGGGGCCGTGCAGGGTCGCCCCGCATGGGCCGGCGGCAAGGAGGCGGCTCCCGTGCACGGGACCCGAGGCCGCCGGCCCCGAGGAGGTGAGCCCGGAGGGGCCCCGCCCCACCCACCGCCGCCCGCCGCAGCCCCGCCGACGGCCGGACCGGCAACACCGCCCGCCCCCCTCCCGGCCGTACTGGACCCGTACCGACGGGCCGCCGTGACCCCACCGCGCCCGCACCCCTCGCCCACCGCCGAAGCAAAGGCCCGGGCCACCCGTCGAAGGGTGACCCGGGCCCTGCTACGCGCCGTGCGACATATCGCCGTGCGCGGTCCGGAGGAGGCGACCGCCTGCGGTCAGCTCTCCTGCTGCTCGCCGTCCGCGGCCTGCTCGCCGCCCAGGGCGCGCTCGCGCATCTTGCGGAGCAGCTCCTGCTTCTGGTCGGCGGCGGCCCTGCGGTCGGCCGCGCGGGCAGGGGCGGAGCCCTGCTGGTCGGCGCGGGACAGCTTCTTCCGCTGTCCGCCTACGCCGAGGAGGTTGTTACGGCTCTTGGCCACGGGTTCTCCATCGTGGTGAGAAGTGATCCGGCATGCGCGTGGGGGGCGGGGGTGGGGCCCGCCGCACTCTCACTCGTAGATCGGAAGGAATGGCATGCGGTGACGGTACCCCGCCCTGGAGGCAGCGGCATCCACTTTTCCCGAACACATGACTGCTGACAGATATTGAAATCTGTCAGCAGTCATGTCACCGTGGATGAGACATCTCTCCCGCCCCCCTCCCGAGGAGTCCGGCATGACCTCCGCAACCCCGCTCCCCACCCGCCGCCTCGGCGCCACCGGCCCCCGGGTCTCCGCTCTCGGCCTCGGCTGCATGGGCATGTCCGCCCTGTACGGCCAGGCCGACCGCGCCGAGTCGATCGCCACCATCCACGCCGCCCTGGACGCGGGCATCACGCTGCTCGACACCGGCGACTTCTACGGCATGGGCCACAACGAGCTCCTGATCAACGAGGCCCTCCGCACCGCCCCCGCCGCCTCCCGCGAACGAGCCCTGACCAGCGTGAAGTTCGGCGCCCTGCGCACCGTCGAAGGCCGCTTCACCGGCTACGACGGCCGCCCGGAGGCCGTGAAGAACTTCGCCGCGTACTCGCTCCAGCGCCTCGGCACCGACCACATCGACGTCTATCGGATCGCCCGCCTCGACCCGGACGTGCCGATCGAGGAGACCGTCGGCGCCATCGCCGAGCTCGTGGAGGCCGGCCACGTACGCCACATCGGCCTGTCCGAGGTCGGCGCCGAGACCTTGCGCCGGGCTGCTGCCGTCGCGCCGATCGCCGACCTCCAGATCGAATACTCGTTGCTCTCGCGCGGGATGGAGGACGAGATCCTGCCCACCGCACGCGCCCTGGGCATCGGCATCACGGCGTACGGGGTGCTGTCCCGCGGCCTGATCAGCGGCCACTTCTCCCGCGACCGCGCCCTCGCGCCCGGAGACTTCCGGAGCAACAGCCCGCGTTTCCAGGGCGACAACCTGCGCCACAACCTCGACCTGGCCGACCGGCTGGGCAAGGTCGCCGAGCAGAAGGGCGTCACGGTCGCACAGACGGCCATCGCCTGGGTGCTCGCCCAGGGCGAGGACATCGTCCCCCTCATCGGAGCCCGCCGCCGTGACCGGCTCGCCGAGGCGCTCGGCGCCCTCGACGTCACGCTCGACGCGGGCGACCTCGCCGCCGTCGAGGCGGCCGTCCCGGCGGGCGCGGCGGCCGGGGAGCGGTACGCGCCGGCGGCGATGGCGGACCTGGACAGCGAACGCTGACCCTCCCGCCCGGCCGGGTACCTTCGGTTTCATGAGCACCGAAGCGCTGACACCCGACCGCATCCTCGAAGCCACCGAGGAAGTGCTGCGCCGCTACGGTCCCGGCAAGGCGACGGTGGTGGACGTGGCACGGGCCCTCGGCGTCAGCCACGGCAGTGTCTACCGCCACTTCCGCACCAAGGCGGCGCTCCGTGAGGCCGTCACCGAGCGCTGGCTGGAGCAGGCGGTGACCGAGCTCGCCCCGCTCGCCGAGGGGCCGGGCCCCGCCACCGAGCGGCTCACGACCTGGCTCTCGGCGCTCTTCGCGGCCAAGCGCCGCAAGGCGGGCGGCGACCCGGAGCTGTTCGCGACGTACGAGGTGCTGATCGGCGAGAGCAGCGCGGTGGTGGCCGAGCACGTGGACCACCTCGTCGGGCAGCTCGCCCGGATCATCGAGGACGGGCACCGGCAGGGCGAGTTCGCCGCACCGGAGACCGGCTTCACCACGACCGCCCGCGCGGTGTTCGACGCCACCGACCGCTTCCACGACCCGGTGCACGCCGCCGAGTGGAGCGCCCCGGACATCGACGACGCCTTCGCCGCGGTCCTCGCCCTGGTACTGCGCGGCCTGCGCGCCTGAAGGGCGCCCCGCACGCCAGGCCCCCGGTCCCACAGGTAACCCCGCGCCCCGCACGCCGAAGCCCCCGGCTCCCACAGGGAGCCGGGGGCTTCGCGTGTCCGCGAGAGGCGTCAGCAGCCGAGCAGACGGCTGCCGAGGTAGCCCTGGATCTGGTCCAGGGAGACGCGCTCCTGCTTCATGGTGTCGCGCTCGCGCACGGTCACCGCGTTGTCGTCGAGCGTGTCGAAGTCGACCGTGACGCAGAACGGCGTACCGATCTCGTCCTGGCGGCGGTAGCGGCGGCCGATGGCGCCCGCGTCGTCGAACTCGATGTTCCAGTTCTTGCGCAGGTCGGTCGCGAGGCCCTTGGCCTTCGGCGAGAGCTGCGCGTTGCGGGACAGCGGCAGCACCGCGACCTTGACCGGCGCGAGGCGCGGGTCGAGGCGCATCACGGTGCGCTTCTCCATCACGCCCTTGGCGTTGGGGGCCTCGTCCTCGTTGTACGCGTCGAGGAGGAACGCCAGCATCGCGCGGCCGACACCGGCGGCCGGCTCGATGACGTACGGCGTCCAGCGCTCGCTGGCCTCCTGGTCGAAGAACGACAGGTCGGTGCCGGACGCCTTGGAGTGGGCCGAGAGGTCGTAGTCGGTGCGGTTGGCGACGCCCTCCAGCTCGCCCCACTCGCTGCCGCCGAACTGGAAGCGGTACTCGATGTCGGCGGTGCGCTTGGAGTAGTGGGAGAGCTTCTCCTTCGGGTGCTCGTACCAGCGCATGTTCTCCTCACGGAGACCAAGGTCGCGGTACCAGTTCCAGCGCTGCTCCATCCAGTATTCCTGCCACTGCTCGTCCTCGCCCGGCTTGACGAAGAACTCCATCTCCATCTGCTCGAACTCGCGGGTGCGGAAGATGAAGTTGCCCGGAGTGATCTCGTTCCGGAAGGACTTGCCCATCTGCGCGATGCCGAACGGCGGCTTCTTGCGCGAGGTCTGCTGCACCTGGGCGAAGTTGGTGAAGATGCCCTGGGCGGTCTCGGGGCGCAGGTAGGCGACGGAGCCGGAGTCCTGGGTCGGGCCGAGGTGGGTGGAGAGCAGGCCGGAGAACTGCTTGGGCTCGGTGAAGGTGCCCTTGTTGCCGCAGTTGGGGCAGCCGAGGTCCTTGAGGCCGTTCTCGGGGAGACGGCCGTGCTTCTCCTCGTACGCCTCCTCCAGGTGGTCCGCGCGGAAGCGCTTGTGGCAGGAGGTGCACTCGGTGAGCGGGTCGGTGAAGGTGGCGACGTGGCCGGAGGCCTCCCAGACCTCGGGGGCCAGGATCACCGACGAGTCGATACCGACGACGTCCTCGCGCGAGGTGACCATGTAGCGCCACCACTGGCGCTTGAGGTTCTCCTTGAGCTCGACACCCAGCGGCCCGTAGTCCCAGGCGGCCCGCTGACCGCCGTAGATCTCGCTGCACGGGTAGACGAAGCCACGGCGCTTGCTCAGGTTGACGATCGTGTCGATCTTGTCGGCGGCCACTGTGCTCTCTTCATAACGACGATGGCGAACGGCGAATGCTTCAGGTTACCGGCGCGCGCACCCCTGGGATCAAATCGGTGGGTGGCCGGGGCCACTTACCCGCTTTGTTGACAATCGTTTCCACTATTGTTGAAAATGAATCCCATGAACGTACGACGCCTCATACCCACCACCGCCGTCGCCGGAGCCGTGGCCCTCGGCCTGGTCACGCTCTCCGCCTGCGGCGGCTCCTCCGGCTCCGCCGCCGCCAAGGAGGACGGCAAGCTGAACGTGGTGGCGTCGTTCTACCCCATGCAGTTCCTGGCCGAGGAGATCGGCGGCGACCGCGTCTCCGTCACCACCCTCACCAAGCCGGGCGTCGAGCCGCACGACCTGGAGCTCAAGCCCAAGCAGATCGGCGAGCTCGGCGAGGCGGACTACATCCTCTACCTCAAGGGCATCCAGCCCGCCGTCGACGACGCCATCAAGCAGGCGGGCATCAAGAACACCGTCGACGCCGGCACCCTGACCGAGCTGGAGGAGCACGGCACCGCCACCGGCGGCCACGACGGGCACGAGGGCGAGTCCCCGGAGGAGCACGCCGCCCACGACGAACACGGCCACGAGGGCGAGGAGGCCGGAGCCGACCCGCACATCTGGCTCGACCCGGCGAAGTACGCCGAGGTCGCCAAGGGCGTCGGCGCCTCCCTGGAGAAGGCCGACCCGGACAACGCGGCGGCGTACAAGAAGAACACCGCCGAGCTGGTGAAGAAGCTCGACGCCCTCCACGTGAAGTTCCAGCAGGGCCTGAAGAACACCACCACCAGGACCTTCATCACCACGCACTCCGCCTTCGGCTACCTCGCCGAGCGGTACGGCCTGGACCAGGAGGGCATCTCCGGCATGGACCCCGAGTCCGAGCCGAGCCCCGCCCGGGTCAAGGAGCTCCAAGACATCGCGAAGAAGGACAAGGTCACGACCGTCTTCTTCGAGACCCTCGCCAGCGACAAGACCGCCAAGACCCTCGCCAAGGACACCGGCCTCAAGACGGACGTCCTGGACCCGCTGGAGGGAATCACCGAGCGGTCCAAGGGCACTGACTACATCGAGGTCATGGAATCCAACCTCGCCGCGCTCAAGAAGGCCCTCGGCGCCCGGTGACACGCATGGGAGGCAGCAAAGTGAGCAGCGAGCCCGCCATAACCGAGCCCGTCATATCCGTCCGCTCGGCCACCGCCTCGCTCGGCTCGCGCCCCGTGCTGCGCGGCGTCGACCTCACCGTCCACGGCGGTGAGGTCGTCGCGCTGCTGGGCGCGAACGGCTCGGGCAAGTCCACCACCGTACGCTCCGTGATCGGCCAGGTGCCGCTCACCGGCGGGTCCGTCTCGCTGTTCGGTACGGAGCTGAAGCGGTTCCGCGCCTGGTCGCGCGTCGGCTACGTACCGCAGCGCACCACCGCCGCCAGCGGCGTCCCCGCCACGATCCGCGAGGTCGTCTCCTCCGGCCGCCTCTCCCGTACGAAGCTGAGGTGGCCCTCCAGGGCCGACCGGGCGGCCGTGGAACGGGCCATCGAGCTCGTCGGGCTCGCCGACCGCGCCAAGGACTCCGTGAGCGCCCTGTCCGGCGGCCAGCACCAGCGGGTGCTGATCGCCCGCGCCCTGGCCGCCGAGCCCGAGCTGCTGATCATGGACGAGCCGATGGCGGGCGTCGACCTGGCCAGCCAGGAGATCCTCGCCTCGACGCTGCGCGAGCAGGTCGCGGGCGGCGCGACCGTGCTGCTGGTCCTGCACGAGCTGGGCCCCCTGGAGCCCCTGATCGACCGCGCGGTCGTGCTGCGCGACGGCTGCGTCGTCCACGACGGACCGCCGCCGAGGGCCGTCGGCCAGCACGCGCTCCCCGGCCACGACCACGTACATCCGCACGCGGCCGACGAGCCGCTCCGCACGGGACTGCTGACCTGACATGGAAATCCTCCAGCTCGCCTTCATGCAGCGCGCGCTGCTCGCGGCCGTCCTGGTCGGCATCACCGCCCCGGCGGTCGGCATCTACCTGGTGCAGCGCCGGCAGGCCCTGATGGGCGACGGCATCGGGCATGTCGCCATGACCGGCGTCGGCCTGGGCTTCCTGATGTCCGCCAACCCCGTGTGGATGGCGGCGGCCGTCTCCATCGCCGGCGCGATCACCATGGAGCTGATCCGGGCGTACGGGCGCACCCGTGGCGACATCGCGCTCGCGCTGCTCTTCTACGGCGGCATGGCCGGCGGCGTCATGCTGATCAACCTCTCGCCGACCGGCTCGAACGCCAACCTCAACTCGTACCTGTTCGGCTCGCTGTCCACGGTGTCCGAGGAGGACGTCACCGCCATCTGCGGGCTCGCGGCGTTCGTGATACTGGTCACACTGGGGCTGCGGCGGCAGTTGTTCGCCGTCAGCCAGGACGAGGAGTTCGCCCGGGTGACCGGCCTGCCCGTGCGGGTGCTGAACCTGCTGATCGCCGTCACCGCGGCCGTGACCGTCACGGTCGCCATGCGGGTGGTGGGGCTGCTGCTGGTCAGCGCCCTGATGGTGGTGCCGGTCGCGGCCGCGCAGCAGCTGACGCGGAGCTTCCGGATGACGTTCGCGCTGGCGGTGCTGATCGGTACGGGGGTGACGCTGGCCGGCACGGCGACCTCCTACTACCAGGACGTGCCGCCCGGCGCGACGATTGTCCTGCTGGCCATCGCGGTGTTCATCGTGCTGACCGTCCTGGCCGCGCCCCTGGCCCGGCGCCGTGCCAGGGCGGCCGAGCCGGTGGCCGTGGACGGCTGTGACGTGGCCGTCCCGGGCACGAGCGGCCCGACGGGCGACGACGTCCGCGTCGGCAAGGTCTGACGCGGGGCTGCCGGGCCCTCTGGCGGGGCCTGGCAGAATGGCCCGACGTACGTGTGAGCGGGCCGAGTGTTGAGGAGGCACCTGTGGCGATGGCTGGAACCCCCGGCGTGCGCGGCCGGTCGACCCGGCAGCGAGCTGCCGTGTCGGCGGCGCTGAACGAGGTGGACGAGTTCCGCAGCGCGCAGGAGCTGCACGACATGCTCAAGCACCGCGGCGACTCGGTGGGCCTGACGACGGTCTACCGCACCCTGCAGTCCCTCGCCGACGCGGGCGAGGTCGACGTGCTGCGCACCAGCGACGGCGAGGCGGTCTACCGCCGCTGCTCCACGGGCGAGCACCACCACCACCTGGTGTGCCGCATGTGCGGCAAGGCGGTCGAGGTGGAGGGCCCGGCGGTGGAGCAGTGGGCCGAGGCGATCGCCGGCGAGCACGGCTTCGTGAACGTGGCGCACACGGTGGAGATCTTCGGTACGTGCGCGGAGTGCGCCGCCAAGTGACACGTGTGTGAGGGGCCCGCACCGGCAGTGTCCGGTGCGGGCCCCTTTCACGTCCGCGTGTCAGATGCGGGTGATGTTGCGGTCCAGGATCGTCCGGAGCCGGTCGGCGTCCGCCGGGTCGGCCAGGCCCCGCTTGGGCAGGATGGCCATGCCCACGCCGTGCCGGTCGCCCGTGAGCAGCACGAACAGCTCACCGGTCTCGACGTACCGGGGCAGCGCGGGCCAGCGGTAGGTCATGTCCAGGTCGCGCGAGTACTGCCGTACGCCGTCGTCGTCCACGATCACCCGGAACTCCCCCTGGGTGGCGTACATCCGGTGCACCTGCTGCCCCTGGAGCCCGGGCACCAGCACGTACAGGCCGATCAGCAGGACCAGGGCCGCGACGCAGAACGCCACCCCGCCGGTGCTCGGCCCCTTGGAGCTGGTGAAGTTCAGGACGAGGGCACCCAGTACGGGAATTCCGCCCGCCAGCAGCACCCCGTTCTGCAGCCGCCCCGACGGGGTGGACTTCGCCCGGGCGCGGATCGCCCCCACCGCGTCGGCGAGAACGGGCAGGTACGTCATTTCCACGGCGTCCCGCGTCGATGTGGACCGCTCTTCGGTCACGGACCCTCCCAGTCGTAGTGAGACGGCCCGTGATCGTAGCGGCCCGGTCAGACAACCGGATGATCACCCTCGGGCCGGCCCTGCATGGCGAGAAGCTCCTCGTTGGGGATCGCCCCGCCGAAGCGGCGGTCGCGCTGGGCGAACTCCAGGCACGCCCGCCACAGGTCGCGGCGGTCGAAGTCGGGCCACAGCACGTCCTGGAAGACCATCTCGGCGTACGCGCTCTGCCAGATCAGGTAGTTGGAGGTGCGCTGCTCGCCGCTGGGCCGCAGGAACAGGTCCACGTCCGGCATGTCCGGGTAGTAGAGGTACTTCTGGATCGTCTTCTCGCCGACCTTCGACGGGTCGAGCTTTCCGGCCTTCACGTCCTCGGCGATGGCCTGCATGGCGTCCGCGAGCTCCGCCCGGCCGCCGTAGTTCATGCAGAAGTAGAGAGTCAGCCGGTCGTTGTCCTTGGTCTGCTCCTGGGCGATCTGGAGCTCCTTGGCCACGGACTTCCACAGCTTGGGCATCCGGCCCACCCAGCGCACCCGGATGCCCAGCTCGTCGAGCTGGTCGCGGGTCTTGCGGATGAAGTCGCGGTTGAAGTTCATGAGGAAGCGCACCTCGTCGGGCGAGCGCTTCCAGTTCTCGGTGGAGAAGGCGTACAGGGAGATGGATCCGACGCCCATCTCGATCGCGCCCTGGAGGACGTCCAGGACGCGCTCGGCGCCGACCTTGTGCCCCTCGGTACGCGGCAGGCCGCGGTCCTTGGCCCAGCGGCCGTTGCCGTCCATGACGATCGCCACGTGGTTCGGCACCAGCTCGCCCGGGATCTTCGGCGGTCGCGCGCCGGACGGGTGCTGCTCGACGTCCTTGTAGTCGCGGCGGGACCGGCCCAGGAATCCGCGTCGTGCCATGCGGCTCACACTCTCCTCAATCTGCTTCTACTTCTCGACGTACCGAAGGGAGCGCAGCCCTCGCTCCAGATGCCAGTGCAGATAGGCGGACACCAGTCCGCTCCCCTCCCTGACGTGGCGCGGCTCGCACGCGTCCGCCGTCTCCCAGTCGCCGGTCAGCAGCGCGCTGAGCAGACCGACGGCCTCCGCAGAGGGTACGACGCTCCCGGGCACCCGGCAGTCGCCGCATATGACCCCGCCCGCGGCGACCGAGAAGAACCGGTTCGGCCCATGGATCCCGCACCGCGCGCAGTCGTCGAACGACGGCGCGTATCCGTTCACGGCCAGCGACCGGAGCAGAAAGGCGTCGAGGATCAGGTGCGGGGCGTGCTCCCCGCGCGACAGGGTCCGCAGCCCCCCGATCAGCAGCAGGTACTGCTGCACGGCCGGCTCGCCCTCGTGGTCCGTGAACCGCTCGGCGGTCTCCAGCATCGCGGTACCGGCGGTGTAGCGGGCGTAGTCGGTGACGATCCCGCTGCCGTACGGGGCGATCGTCTCGCTCTGCGTGCACAGCGGCAGCCCGCGCCCGACCAGCTCGGAGCCCCGGGCGAAGAACTGCACGTCGACGTGGCTGAAAGGCTCCAGCCGCGCCCCGAACTTCGACTTCGTCCGCCGCACACCCCGCGCGACGGCCCGCACGCGCCCGTGCCGGCGCGTGAGGATCGTGATGATGCGGTCCGCCTCACCCAGCTTCTGGGTGCGCAGCACGATGCCGTCGTCGCGGAACAGGGTCATGGGGACATTGTCCCGTACGGGGAGGACGCCCTGGGACCGGTAGCGTACGAACCCACGGACACGCCCGCTCCGGAGGTCCCTGTGACTGCCCGGCCCGACGGCCCCCACGGCCGGCTGATCCCCATGCCCGAACTGACCCCCGACGGCCTGCGGGCGGCAGTCGCCCGAATCGCCCCCAGCCGGATTCCCGCGCTCACCCAGCACCTCTTCGAGGCGACCACCAACGCACAGCAGGCGGCGAGCCTCGCACCTCTGCGGGCATTCGTACATTCGTGGGCGGTTTTCGTCGCCATCGAGCGCCACCCGGAGCGGGCCGCGCGCCTGCGTGAGCTGGAACGGATCATCGACGCGGGCGATCAGGATCCCGCCGAAGCCATCTCCGAGATCCGCAGCATTCACGAGGCAGCGGCCGCGGAGGCCGGACTTTGAGCTCAGGGAGTTCGACATCCTTGGTGGACGCGGTTTCATCAGCTTCCTGGCCGTCCCCCGCCACGCGTGCGTGTACATCTGCAACATCACTTGGTACGGGTGACGACCTCAGGGCACCTCACCCCGGCTCCGCGCGTTCACGTACGACGTCGCCGCGCTGATCCGCTCCGCGTCCGTCGCCGGCCGCACACCCTCGGGCGGGCAGTCCCACTCCCGCCCGCCGCCGATGGGCCGCAGCTGGAGGTACGGCCCCACGTGCCCCATCACGCGGCCCACACGCCCGTTACGGACATCGACGACGTACGACCCCACGGGCAGGCTCATCAGCGGCCACCTTCCTCCGGCAGGACGGCGGCCGGCCTGCGCGCCGTCTCCACCGTGCAACGTCCCAGTTCGACGAGCGGCCAAGGGGGCTCGGCGGCACATGTGACGGGGTCCAACCCCGGCGAGGGCAGCGTGATTCCCGCCCTTTGCAGTGCCGCGCGCAATTCCACCACCGCCTTCTCCGCGTCCTGAACCTCTTTCTTCACCAACGCCGACCTTTCCGAATCCATTTCCCGCTAACTGCCCCCAGGATGGACCCGCGCCCCTAGCATTGGCAGTTGCGCACGCGCTACAACTGCGCGGCAGGACTGGGGTGTTAAGCCATGGCCAACGCAGGCTCGTCCAGGCAGGCCGCCTGGGAGTTCTACGGCACGGAGCTGAAGAACCGGCGCGAAGCCGCGAAAATGACGCAGCAGGACCTGGGGCGGAAGGTCTTCGTGTCGGGCGGATACATCGGCCAATTCGAACAGGCCATCCGTAAACCCCAGTTGGACGTGGCGGCGAGGATCGACGAGGTCCTACAAACCGATGGTTTTTTCGAGCGGATGTGTCGTCAACTCATCAACAAGTCGCCGTATGCGGAGTATTTCCGGGCGGTTGCGGAGCTGGAGGCGCTGGCGACGAGGATCTGCGAGTTCGCCCCCACGGTCGTGCCCGGACTGCTGCAGACCGCCGACTACGCCCGGGCGGTGACCGTGGCGGCCAACCCGTTCGCCTCCGAGGAGTACGTGGACGAGAAGGTCACCGCGCGGCTGGTGCGGGCCCGCATCCTGGCGGACGCTACAAGGCCCGAATATTGGGTGACCCTGCACGAGAACGTGCTGCGGGTCCCGGTGGGTGGCCCGGCCGTCATGGCCGCCCAGCTGGAGCGCATCGCGGCGCTGGCCCGCGAGCGCGCGGTGCTGGTGACGGTGATCCCCTGCAAGGCGGGAGCACACGCGTCCATGATGGGAGCGCTGAAGCTCATGGAGTTCGAGGACGCGCCGCCAACCGCCTATACGGAGACGGCGTTTTCGGGCACTTTGCTGGACGATCCGGCGGTGGTGAAGCGGGCACAGCGCGCCTACGATCTGGTCAGGGTCGCCGCGCTGTCGCCGGAGGCGTCCCGGGCCCTGATCGAGTCGGCGGCTGAGGACTTGAGACGATGCGCGACTACGACCTGAGCACCGCACGCTGGCGCAAGAGCACCCACAGCAACGGCGAGGGCGGGGACTGCGTAGAGGTGGCGTACGACTTCCCCGGCGCCGCCCCGTGGCGGAAGAGCACGTACAGCAACGGCGAGGGCGGCAACTGCCTCGAAGTCCGCGACGACCTCCCCGGCGTCGTCCCCGTCCGGGACAGCAAGAACCCCGCCGGACCCTTCCTCGTGGTCACCGCCCCCGCGTGGCGGGCGTTCGTCGAGAGTGTCAGTGCCGGTGGTTAACGTGATCACATGAGTTCTTCGCTGAGCGTGTACCTGCTCGACCCCAAGGCCGCCCGTACCCTCGTCGGTTCCGGCGACGAGCAGTTGCTGGAAGTCATACGCGACCGCTTCGCCGACGACCTGGCGTCGTCCGACGACTGGTTCTCGTCCGAGATCGAGAAGGGCGCCCCCACGGCGTACGAGGCGCTGCGAGCGGTGGTGCACGGCGGGCCGTACGACGCGGACGCGGAGTACAGCTTCCAGTACGGCTACGCCTACAAGCGGCTGTGCTCCCTCACCGGGTCCTTCCTCGACAACTCCTCCTTCTGTCCGTTCCGGGGCGACTGGCTGGAGATCGTCGACGAAGGGCTGCGGGCACTGCGGATCACCGCCGTCTCCGTGGCGGAGTTCGGTTACTACGGCGGTATGCCTCAGGGCGTCCCCACCTACGACCTGCCGCGTTGCGGCGAGTGGACGCACGAGGAGTGCGTGGAGGCCCTGGAGCAGTTCGAGCGGACCAAGAGGGACGGTCACGCCCCGCCGCTGGAGCCCGAGGTGGTCGACGCCGTCATGGACGTCATCGGCTGGCTGCGCCACGCCCAGGCCCGTCCCGGTTTCGGCGTGGTGGGGTTCGTGTCGTGAGGTTCTAGGGCCTGTTCCCACATGCGCCGTGCTCAGCCGGCATGTCCCGCCACGGGCTGCCGGTGCGGAACCGCCGGATGGCCCCCTCGAACTGCTGCCGCAACCGCTCTGGGTATGGGCCGAACCTGCCTATCGACAGGAATGGGTCGATCAACTCCCCTTCTTCATCAGTAAGTGCCGCATGCGCCACGCCGGCATTCCACCAGACCGGCCGGCGGCCCGAAGCCGGATCTCACGTTGGGGCCCCAGCCCGTGGGGGCATGCCCTCACGCCGCCCGGCACGCGCCCCCATCCGGGCGTCGGCCTCGCGCAGGAAAACGTCCCGCCAGGAATTGCTCGAACGTGACCTTACCCACGGCCCGCTCCGGCGTCAGATGCCCGCCCGCCCGGAACCCGCGGTAGGCCTTGCCGGGCAGGCGCACGTTCAGCACGGGACGGCGTCGTCCGCTCGCGCGCAGATAGGCCCGGGCCAACTCCGGAAACGTACGGACCTCGGGGCCGCCCATGTCCGGCACCCGCCCCGCGGGCGCCCCGGTTGCGAGCTCGGCCAGGTAGGCGGCGACCTCCGCCACCTCGATCGGCTGGTCGGCGACCTGCGCCGGGAGCAGCATGACCGGGAGCTTCGCCGAGCCCTGGAGGAACTGCAGCACCAGGTCGTGGAACTGCGTCGTGCGCAGCACGGTCCAGCCGAGCCCCGACTCCTCGATCAGCCTTTCGACGGCAAGCTTGGTCCGGTAGTAGCCAAGCGGCACCCGGTCGACGCCGACGATCGAGATGTACGCCAGATGCCGTACCCCGGCGCGGCGGGCCGCCTCGATCAGATGGCGTGCCGCCTGCTCGTCGCCGCCGCGTGGGTTGGTCGCGCAGTGCACGACCGTGTCTACGCCCGCGACGGCAGCGGCCAGCCCGGTGCCCTCGCGCAGGTCCACGGCGTACGGCCGGGAGTGCCGGCTCAGCACTCTCGCCTCGTGCCCGTCCGCGCGCAGCCGCTCGGTGACGTGCCGGCCGAGCGTTCCGGTGCCGCCCGTCACCAGGATCGTGGTCATCGCAGTTGTCGTCCCTTCGGTGGGCGGGCGGTCCCCGGTGGAGCGCCCGTCACCCGCTGGGAACCGACGAGCATCCAAAGATGTGACAGCCTCCTCGTGTCTGCACTCGCACGCGGCTCACGCTCCGGGAGCCATGGCGGCGAACTGGCGGCCCGCGAAGATGAGTTTGTCCGGGTTGACGACGGCCCGCACCTGGGCGATGACGCCCTCGCGCAGTTCGAAGGAGGCGACGGCGATGAGCTGCTCCGCCGCGTGCGCCACCAGCGCCGCCGCCCCGTTGACCTCGGCGACCGTGAGGTCCAAGCCGCCTTCGAACCGCTGCGCGCCGCCCACCAGGAAGCGCATGACCGTCTCCCGGCCAACGAGGGGCCGCCGGGCCGCGGTGACCTTGCCGCCGCCGTCGCTCCACCAGGTGACGTCCTCGGCGAGCAGCTTCTCCAGTCCTGCCAGATCGCCCTCACGTGCCGCTGCAACGAAGGACTCGACGAGTTCGCGCTGCTGCTCGGCTGCCGGTGTGAAGCGGGCCTCGGGCGTCGCCACCCGCTGGATGGCCCTGCGGTACAACTGGCGGCAGTTGGCCTCGCTCAGGTCGAGCACCCCGGCGATGTCCCGATGACCGTAGCCGAATGCCTCGCGCAGCACGTAGACCGCACGCTCCGTCGGCGTGAGCCGCTCCAACAGCACCAGCAGCGCCGTCGACACGGCATCGCGCTGCTCGGCCAACTCCATCGGGCCGAGCGACCCGTCCTGCGTGAACACCGGTTCCGGCAACCACGGCCCCGCGTACTGCTCGCGCTGCACACGGGCGGAGGTGATCCGGTTGAGGCAGAGGTTTGTGACAACCCTGGCGAGCCAGGCCCCCGGGTGATCGATCACCGCACGGTCGGCGCTGCTCCAGCGCAGATACGCGTCCTGCACCGCATCCTCCGCCTCCTCGGCGGAACCGAGCAACCGGTAGGCCAGGCCGAACATCCTGGGGCGGTGGGCAGTGAACTCCTCGGCGATCCCTGACATCACGCGCCCAGCCTGCCAGAGGCGCGGGAACATCCGGCATCCGGCAGTTGCCCCGGATGGGACATCGGCCCGCGTGTAGCACCATGCGGTCATCCGGCTCCGCAGCCTCCGCCCAGCCACATGATCAGAACCAGAAACGCACCCTAGGGCTCCCGCCCCTCCTGCTTGGCCACCACGACCTCCTTCCGCAGGGCCCTCGCCAGGATCACGCCCACGACGATGAGACCCACCGCGAACCAGCGGGGGGCTGCGTCGTAGATCAGGACGAGGACGCCCATGGGGATGAGCAGGCCGACGAACGGCATCAGCAGGCTGCGGACGGGGGGCCTGGGGACGGCCGGGTACCACTCGGTGAAGCGCATGGCGGTGATGAGGGCCGAGGCCTGGATCAGCCAGGCCGTCCAGAGGTTGTCGGGGTCGTGCAGCACGAGGTCGCCGATCAGGCCCGCGACTGCCGCCACGAGGAAGGCCAGGGCCCAGGCGTGGGTGACGACCGCGTTGGCCTGGACGAAGGCGTGCGTGTGCCAGAACTCGCGGGGGACCTTCTTCCGGGCGTACGGGGTCGTCAGTGGTGCCCGTGCCGCGACGGAGAGGACCGCCAGCGCGACGATCGCCATGTTGGAGATCTCGTTGGCGTACGTCTCCAGCCATCGCAGTGTCTCCGGTGGGGCGATCATGCCGACGACGGTGAGGACCGCGAAGAAGACGAGCCCGGCCACCTCCAGGAACACCGGCCGGTGCCGCACGACCACGAGGACGACCGCGAGCGCGAGGGAGAGCGCGGCGGCCAGTTCGTATCGGTCGGGGCCGACCAGCAGGGAGAAGACGATCCACGGGGACATCCCGGTGATCGAGCTGTTCATCAGCCTGGCGCCCCAGCCGGCTGTGCCGTTCATGGTTCCAGCGTGGCGCGGTTCATGCGTGGAGGCGAGAGACCCCATAAGCCTGACTTATGGGGTCATAGACGGGGGGCGGGTACCGAGGTGAGGTGAGCCTTACTTAGGGTGCGTATGAGCATTCACGTGACCGCTCACTCATCGCTCGAAGGGAATTCGTCATGCCCCGCCCCCTGCGGGTCGCGATCGTCGGTGCCGGCCCCGCCGGAATCTACGCCGCCGACGCGCTGCTGAAGTCCGAGGCCGCCGCCGACCCCGGCGTATCGATCGACCTCTTCGAGCGGATGCCCGCGCCGTTCGGCCTGATCCGGTACGGCGTGGCCCCCGACCACCCGCGCATCAAGGGCATCATCACCGCACTGCACCAGGTGCTGGACAAGCCGCAGATCCGGCTGTTCGGCAACGTCAACTACGGCACCGACATCGCCCTGGACGACCTGCGCGCGTTCTACGACGCGGTGATCTTCTCGACGGGTGCGACGGCGGACCGGGCCCTGGACATACCGGGCATCGACCTGGACGGTTCGTACGGTGCCGCCGACTTCGTGTCCTGGTACGACGGCCACCCCGACGTGTCGCGCACCTGGCCGCTGGAGGCCGAGAAGGTCGCGGTGCTGGGCGTGGGCAATGTGGCGCTGGACGTGGCACGCATCCTCGCCAAGACGGCCGACGAGCTGCTGCCGACCGAGATCCCGCCGAACGTGTACGAGGGTCTGAAGGCGAACAAGGCCCTGGAGATCCACGTCTTCGGGCGGCGCGGTCCGGCGCAGGCGAAGTTCAGCCCGATGGAGCTGCGCGAGCTGGACCACTCGCCGAACATCGAGGTCATCGTCAACCCCGAGGACATCGACTACGACGCCGGGTCCATCCAGTCCCGGCGCTCCAACAAGCAGGTCGACATGGTCGCGAAGACCCTGGAGAACTGGGCGATCCGTGACGTCGGGACCCGGCCGCACAAGCTCTTCCTGCACTTCTTCGAGTCGCCTTCGGAGGTCGTCGGCGAGGACGGCAGGGTCGTCGGGCTGCGCACTGAGCGGACCGAGCTGGACGGCACGGGCAATGTACGGGGCACGGGCGAGTTCACGACCTGGGACGTCCAGGCCGTGTACCGCGCGGTGGGCTACCTCTCCGACGAGCTGCCGAAGCTTCCCTTCGACCTGGCCAGCGGCACGGTCCCGGACGAGGGCGGCCGGGTGATCGAGGGCGGCGCGCACATGGCGTCGACGTACGTCACCGGGTGGATCCGGCGCGGTCCGGTCGGCCTGATCGGCCACACCAAGGGCGACGCCAACGAGACGGTGGCCAACCTGCTGGAGGACCACCGCGAGGGCCGGCTGCTGACGCCCGTCACCCCGGAGGAGGACGCCGTGGTGGCGTACCTGAGGGACAAGGGCGTGGAGTACACGACGTGGGAGGGCTGGTACCGCCTGGACGCCGCCGAGCGGGCGCTGGGCGAGGCCGAGGGCCGCGAGCGCGTGAAGATCGTCGAGCGTGAGGGCATGCTGCGGGCGAGCGCGGAGCCGCAGGGCTGACGCGTACCGTACGGCCGTGAGCCGGCGAACCGCCGTGGCGGTCCGCCGGCTCATGCGCGTCTCCGGGCCATGGGGTGCGCCTCCCGGTCACAGGAGCGGGTCGCCGCGCCCGCCCCCGTCACGGGAGCAGGTCACCCTCCGGGGCGGTGCGCCGGGCCGGGTCGAGCGACGGGCGCGGGGCGGGGATGCCGCGCGCGCCCCGCCCTCCGCCGTCCCCGTCCTGGGCGAGGAAGAGCACAAGGCGGGTGACGGCGGTGGGGAGGTCGGTGGTCTCGTACTGGAGGGCGGTCTCCACGTCGAGCAGGTGGGCTCGTGCGTCGAGGTCCGGCATCTCGCCGGCCCTGCGGATCAGACCGGCGAGTTCGGCGAGCTCGGGGGCCTCCTCGGCGGCCCGGCCGATGGCGGCCGTGCCGACGTCCAGTGCGTGCAGCACCGACCACAGGGGGTCGGCGGTCTCGCTCACGTCCCCGGCCGGCTCGGCATCGGGCCACTCCATCCGCCTGAGCATCCGGTCCGGCAGGCGTCTGAGCCACGCGGTGATCTGCCGGCGGAAGGCCAGGACGTCCGGGCTGAGCCGGGCGACACCGGTCTGGGCCGCCTCCCGGACCGCGTTGACGACCGCGACCGTCGTACCGAAGCCGAGGGCGTCCTCCAGTGTGTTGTTGAAGAGGAACTCGGCGCTCAGGCCGGCCGCGACACCGGCCATCAGGGAGTGCAGGAGGACCCGCCACCTGGCGTGGTGGGCCTGGATCTCCCGCTCCGGTGTCCCGTTGAAGACGGACGTCGCCATGCGGAACCTGACCATGTTCTGCGCCTCCGGTCGCCGGGACTCCGACAGCAGACCCCTCACCTCCTGGACCACGGCGACCGCGAAGAGCCTGCGCCTCTGGTCGCCCTCGCCGGAGGGGAACGCCGCCCGGTCCAGGGCCTGCCCGACCTCTTCGGACCGCGCGGCCTCGAAGACCCACCGGCCGAGCCGTTCGAGGAAGGTGGCGCCCTGCGGCCCCGCGTACTCGGGGAAGCGGATGCCGCGGGTGACCTTCTCCCGGGTCCACCGTGAGGTGCGGTTGACGAGTCCGTCCCTCGTCTCGAACGGGATGTCGGTCCGGTCGAGCACCTCACAGATCTGATCGGCCGCCTCGCCGATCTCCTCCGGCACGATGCCGCCGCGCGGATTGAGCGCCCGGACGACGGCCTCGCGCCGGAGGTAGAAGAGCCATTCACGTCTGTCGTGCACGGATTTCAAGGAGCGGATGATCCGGATGACCCGCCCCGCGTCACCTGGTCCTGTCGTCGCCATGGCCTCCCCCGGGTGAAATTCGTCGGCCAAGGCGTAACGAAGACCGTGGGCCCGGGGTCACGTCCCTACGTGGCCGCCGCGTCGAGGACGGGGATCAACTGCTCCTCCTCGTAGGTGAGGTGGGCCTCCAGCTCGTCCGTGAGCCGTTCCACTTCGGTGAGTACGTGCCGGGGGTCCGCATTCTCGTCGGACACCACCTTCTTCAGGTCGGCGAGGAGGGCGGCGATCTGCTCGTGCTCCTGCTTCAGCCGGTCCACCACCGGGGCCATGTCGGGGTGACGGTCGGCGAGCATCGGGAAGAGCATGGTGTCCTCCCCGGTGTGGTGGTTGTGCAGGCCCTGGCAGACGGTCAGGCAGTTGACGCGGAGCTGTGTGCCGAGGCCGGTGGCCGTCCCGGACTCAGCGATCTCCTTGCGGATGAGCCCGAGCTCGCGCCTGAACATGTCGTGGACGACCTTGATGGCCTCGCCGAAGGACTTCGCGTTGATGTTGGGCGGGCCGGGGACCTCGGTGAGGGCCACCACGGGGATGACGCGGCTGGTCCTGGCCTGGTAGTCGGCCCAGCCCGAGTCGGCCTCCACGGCGCGGGCGAAGGCGCGGTCGCGTTCGTCGCCCTCCAGGACGGTGGCGTCGGCCTCGTAGGTGAAGACGCCGCTCTCGACCGTCACACGGGGGTTGGCCAGCAGGTTGTGGTACCAGGCCGGGTGCTTGGGCGCGCCGGCGGCGGAGGCGATGACGAGGATCCGGCCGTCGCCGTCGGGGTAGTAGCCGACGGGGGTGGTGTGGGGTTTGCCGGACCGGGCGCCGGTGGTCGTCAGCAGGACGAGCCGGGCCCCCTCGAACCATCCGCCCACGCGACCGTGGTTGGCGCGGAACTCTTCGATGATCGGCTGATTGAAATCGTTGGGCAATTCTCTGCTTTCCGCTCCGGGGTGAAGGACTGCTGTGCGCGCGGACGCGCGTGGAGAGAAAACAGAAGAAGGCGGGGCTCTGGCCCGCCCCGGCGTCACGCCGAGGCCGGGTGCCCTACTCGTGTGTGGCCCATGGCCGACCCGGCAGTCACGGTGTCAACGTACCGATGACGCTCGACGGCGCGCAACGGAGAAATTCGGCCATCAGTCCAGCCGGATCTCGTCACCGACGCCCCGCTCGCGGGCCGCGTCGATGACCAGTGCGGCGGCCGCGGCGTCCTGGACGGCGACGCCGACCGACTTGTAGAGGGTGATCTGTTCGGGGGAGCTGCGGCCCGGTCTGCTGCCGTTGAGCAGTTCGCCGAGCTCGGCGTGGATGTGGTCGGCCGTGATGACGCCGTCGCGGATGGGGAACAGCAGGTCGTTGCTCCCGGCGGGGAACGGCGCCAGGACGGCCCGCCGGGACTCGACGCACACCAGGGCGTCGGCCACCGTGGCGTCGTCGACCTCCCGGCCGCCCCGGTTGAACCCCACGGAGGTGATGTGCGTGCCGGGTGCCAGCCATGCGCGCCGTACGACCGGGTCGACCGAGTGGGTGGCGGCGACGACGATGTCGGCGCCGTCGAGCGCCTCGGCGTACGTCGGTGCGGCGTCGGCCTGGACGTGCAGCGTGGCCGCCAGTTCGTCCGCCAGGACGCCCGCCCGGACCGGGTCGCGCCCGGCCACACGGATGTGCCGGACGGGCCGTACGCGGCACATGGCGCGGGCGTGCGTCCGGGCCTGGACGCCGGTGCCGAGGACGGCGAGGACGGCCGCGTCGTCGCGGGCGAGGAGCCGGGCCGACAGCGCGGAGGCGGCGGCGGTGCGGGCGGCCGTGATGGCGGTCCCGTCGAGCAGGGCCTGGGGCATGCCCGTCTCGGGGTCGAACACGGCGATGAGCGCCTGGTGGGTGGGGAGCGGGGTGCCGGAGTTGTGCGGGAAGAGGGAGACCAGCTTGGTCATGAGCACCCCGACGGACGGCACGTACCCCGGCATGGCCGCCAGGAAGCCGTCCTGCTCGGGCACCATGGCGGCGACCCGGTCGGGCACGGAGGCCCGGCCCTCGCTGAGGTCCACCATCGCGGGACCGAGCCCGTCGATCAGCGTGTCCATGTCGAGCAGCGCCTCGACCTGCGTACGCCCCAGTACCAGCATTTGCCCAGCGTCCGTCACGGCCGGGGTGGTCGCCACGGCGACACGCCCGGCGGGTCCTAGAAGGGCGTCCGTGCCGCTTCCATCAGGCGGGCCGTGTCGTCGGCGGGGAGGTGCAGGGCGGTGCCCACCGTGATGAGGACGTCCCGCTCGGCGGTGGTGTACGCGCCGTCGGCGAGGGCGATGCGGGCGCCCTGGAGGAGGATCGACTCGCGTCCCGCGGGTGCGAGGTGCGGGGTGAGCGGCTCCAGCGCCTCGTGGAGTTCGATGGCGAGGGCGGCGCCGCACGGGGTTCCGGTGTCGGCGACGAAGCGGCCGGTGTCGGCTTCGAGGGCCTCGATCAGCGCGGTGAGGCTGTCGGCGGTGCAGTCCTCGTACCCGGCGGCGCGGACGGCGGAGACGGCGGTCCGGAGGACCGGGCGGGAGGAGACGCCGCCGGCGGCGAGGACGGCGAGGGCGACGGTGTGGACGGCGTCGCGGAGCATCGCGGAGAAGCGGGCGGTGGTGGGGTGGTCCAGGACGTCGGTGCCGAAGTGGGTGTGGCAGGCGGCGCATTCGACGACCGGTCCGGCGAGGCCGCGCGGCAGCAGGGGAACGCCGAGGAGGGTGAGGCGCCGACGGCCGGTGCGGCGCCGGTAGTTGCGGTCTCCGCCGCACGCGGGGCAGAAGAACTGGCCGTCGCCGACGGTGTTCCACGCGGTGGAAATGGAGCAGATGTGCACCCTTCGCCCGCTTGATCCTCGTGCGTGCAGCACGTCGCACCTCCAGAACACCTCGGCCGCCTTGCCGCGTTGGCGTGATGTTAGCCACATCAGTGATGCCACGTCAGCACCCCGGCGTGAGATCGCCACCGACATGGCTGAACCCCGCCCTCCGGAAAGGGCGGGGTTCAGGAGCGGCCGGGTCAGCGCGCGGCGCGGTTCACGGCCGAGATGACGGCCTTCAGCGAGGCGCGGGTGGTGTTGGCGTCGATGCCGATGCCCCACAGGACCTTGCCGTCGATGGCGCATTCGATGTACGAGGCGGCCTGCGCGGACGCGCCCTCGCTCATCGTGTGCTCCTGGTAGTCCAGCAGGCGGGCGTCGATGCCGATGGCCTGCAGGGCGGCGAAGAAGGCCGAGATCGGACCGTTTCCGGTGCCGCTCAGGACCGTCTCGGCGCCGTCGACGACCGCCTCGACGGTCAGCGTGTCCGTGCCGTCCTTGTCGGTCGTGGTCTGGCCGGAACGCAGCTGGATGCGGCCCCACGGGTTGTCCGGGTTGGGCAGGTACTCGTCCTGGAAGACGGACCAGATGTCCTTGGGCGTGACCTCGCCGCCCTCGGCGTCGGTCTTGGCCTGGATGATCTTCGAGAACTCGATCTGCATACGGCGCGGCAGATCCAGCTTGTGGTCGTTCTTCAGGACGTACGCGATGCCGCCCTTGCCGGACTGCGAGTTGACGCGGATGACCGCCTCGTAGGACCGGCCGACGTCCTTGGGGTCGATCGGCAGGTACGGCACGGCCCACTCGATGTCGTCGACGGTCCTGCCCGCGGCGGCGGCGGTGGCCTCCATCGCGTCGAAGCCCTTCTTGATGGCGTCCTGGTGGGAGCCGGAGAAGGCGGTGTAGACCAGGTCGCCCGCGTAGGGGTGGCGCGGGTGGACCTCCATCTGGTTGCAGTACTCGGACGTGCGGCGGATCTCGTCGATCTGGGAGAAGTCGATCTGCGGGTCGACGCCCTGCGAGAACAGGTTCATGCCCAGCGTCACCAGGTCGACGTTGCCGGTGCGCTCGCCCTGCCCGAACAGGCAGCCCTCGATACGGTCGGCGCCGGCCATGATCGCCAGCTCGGCCGCCGCCACCGCCGTACCCCGGTCGTTGTGGGGGTGGACGGACAGGCAGACGTACTCGCGGCGGGACAGGTTGCGCGACATCCATTCGAACCGGTCCGCGTGGGTGGACGGCGTCGAGCGCTCCACGGTGGCGGGCAGGTTCAGGATGATCTCGCGGCCCTCCTCGGGCTGCCAGACGTCCATCACGCCCTCGCAGACGTCCAGGGCGAAGTCCAGCTCGGTGTCGGTGAAGATCTCCGGGCTGTACTGGTAGCCGAAGACGGTCTCGTCGCCCAGGATCTTGTCGGCGTACTCCATCACCAGGCGGGTGCCGTCGACGGCGATCTGCTTGACCTGCTCCTTGGAGCCGCGGAAGACGACCCGGCGGAAGACCGGCGCGGTGGCGTTGTACAGGTGGACGGTGGCCCGGTGGGCGCCGCGCAGCGACTCGACGGTGCGCTCGATGAGCTCCTCACGGGCCTGCGTCAGGACGGAGATCGTCACGTCCTCGGGGATGGCGCCCTCTTCGATGATGGAGCGGACGAAGTTGAAGTCGGTCTCTCCGGAGGACGGGAAGCCGACCTCGATCTCCTTGTAGCCCATGCGTACCAGCAGGTCGAACATCTCGCGCTTGCGGGCGGGGCTCATCGGGTCGATCAGCGCCTGGTTGCCGTCCCGCAGGTCGGTGGACAGCCAGCGCGGCGCCTTGGTGATGCGGTTGTCCGGCCAGGTGCGGTCGGGGATGTCGACGGCCTCGTACTGGCCGTACTTGTGGACCGGCATCCCGGACGGCTTCTGGGTGTGCGTCGCGTTGGTGATGGGCGTGGGGCGGCCAACGGGCTGGGACATTGCGTAGGGCTCCTCGGTTGTCCTTGTACGGGACGGCCGACTGGGTCGAAGCAGCACCAGACTCCGCGGGGAGGGGGTCGGCCTACGACTACAGGCCCTCGCCGCGGCAGCTAAGAAGAAGCAGCCCGAAACGCATGATGCGAAGAAGCCTAGCCGAGCAACACCGTGAGTGGAGGTGCCGTTTCAGTATGCGGGATTCGGCGCGCCAACCGTCGAACAGTGACCTATCACTCCTTTTCGGGAATCGTCACTGCACCGCGTGACAGGTCGATTACGCACTGCCACATTGCGGAGCATGACTGCCACAGCTCCCGTGTTCTGCACGATCGTCCCACCGCACCTGCTCGACCACCTGTCCCGCTCCGCGGACCCGTTCATCGCCGCGGCAGCCCGCCGCACCCTCGTCACCGACGCCGCGAACCGCACCGCCCGCCGGCTCACCACGGTCGCCGGCGCCGCTCCCGTCCCCCAGGCCGCCGGCGCGGCCCCCGGCAAACCCAGGCGCACCGTCTACGACGCCGGGCACAGGACCGCCCTGCCGGGCAAGAAGGTGCGCGGCGAGGGCGAGAAGCCGACCGGGGACGCGACCGTCAACCGCGCGTACGCCGGTCTCGGCGCGACCTTCGAGCTGTTCCGCGACGCGTACGGGCGCGACTCGATCAACGGGTCCGGGCTGCCGCTGGACGCGACCGTCCGCTACGACCGGGAGTACAACAACGCCTTCTGGAACGGCGACCAGATGGTCTTCGGCGACGGGGACGGCAAAATCTTCCTCGACTTCACCATCGCGGTGGACGTCATCGGCCACGAGCTGGCGCACGGGGTCACGCAGTACACCGCGAACCTGGCCTACTTCGGCCAGCCGGGCGCGCTCAACGAGTCGATGTCGGACGTCTTCGGCGCGCTGGTCAAGCAGAAGGCGCTCGGCCAGACCGCCGAGCAGGCCGACTGGCTGATCGGCGCCGGGCTGCTCGCGCCCGAGGTCCAGGGCGTGGCGCTGCGCTCGATGAAGGCCCCGGGGACGGCGTACGACGACGACGTCCTCGGCAAGGACCCGCAGCCCGCGACGATGGAGGACTACGTGCACACGAGCGCCGACAACGGCGGCGTGCACATCAACTCCGGCATCCCCAACCACGCCTTCTACCTCTTCGCCAAGGAACTGGGCGGCAACGCCTGGGAGCGGGCCGGGCGGGTCTGGTACGACGTGCTGACCGGCGGCCGGCTGGCGGTGGACGCCGAGTTCGCCGACTTCTCCCGGCTGACGGTGGCCGCGACCCGTGAGCTGTTCGGCGCGGGCGGCGCGGAGGAGGACGCGGTGGTGAAGGCCTGGTCGACGGTGGGGCTGCCGACGGAGTAGACAGGGCCCATGCGTATTCGGGTCATCCGTACAGGCGGGTTCGCGGGCATCGAGCGGCGGGCCGAGGTGGACACCTCCGGCCTGCTCGACGCCCGCGACTGGCACGCCCTGGCCGAGGCGGCACTGGCCGACGGCCACGGGGACCGGCCGGCGGGCGTGCCGGACGGGTTCGGTTACGAGATCACCGTCGACGGCCGGACGGTGTACTGCGCCGACCCCGGTCTGACCGACGAGCAGCGGGAGCTGGTCGCGCGGGTGCTGAGCGAAGGGGCGTGACCGCCGCCGGTGCCGGCCGAAGGGGCGTGACCCCCGCCGTGACGGTCTAGAAGCCGAGCTTCCGCAGCTGCTTGGGGTCCCGCTGCCAGTCCTTGGCGACCTTCACGTGCAGGTCGAGGAAGACGGGGGTGCCGAGCAGCGCCTCGATGTGCTTGCGGGACTTGGTGCCGACTTCCTTCAGGCGCTGGCCCTTGGGGCCGATGATGATGCCCTTCTGGCTGGGGCGCTCGATGTAGACGTTGGCGTGGATGTCCAGCAGCGGCTTGTCCGCCGGGCGGTTCTCCCGCGGGATCATCTCCTCCACGACCACCGCGATCGAGTGCGGCAGCTCGTCGCGTACGCCTTCCAGCGCGGCCTCGCGGATCAGCTCGGCGACCATGACCTGCTCCGGCTCGTCCGTGAGGTCGCCCTCGGGGTAGAGCGGCGGGCTCTCGGGGAGGAGCGGGATCAGCAGGTCGGCCACGAGCTGGACCTGCTTGTCGCCGACCGCCGAGACGGGGACGATCTCCTGCCACTCCATGCCCAGCTCCCTGCCGAGCTGGTCGATCGCGATGAGCTGCTCGGCGAGGGTCTTGGAGTCCACCAGGTCGGTCTTGGTGACGATGGCGACCTTCGGGGTCTTCTTGATCTCGGCCAGTTCCTTGGCGATGAACCGGTCGCCGGGGCCCAGCTTCTCGTTGGCGGGCAGGCAGAAGCCGATCACGTCGACCTCCGCCCACGTGGTGCGCACCACGTCGTTGAGCCGCTCGCCCAGCAGCGTGCGCGGCTTGTGCAGGCCCGGGGTGTCCACCAGGATCAGCTGCGCGTCCGGGCGGTGCACGATGCCGCGCACGGTGTGCCGGGTGGTCTGCGGCCGGTTGGAGGTGATCGCCACCTTCTGGCCGACCAGAGCGTTCGTGAGGGTGGACTTGCCCGCGTTGGGGCGGCCGACGAAGCAGGCGAAACCGGCCCGGTGGGCGGTTTCGGTTTCTGGGTTACGAGCGCTCATGACGGCCATTCTCCCCGATGCGGGCACCCGTCACGTACCGCGGCTCCTCCGCGGGCCCCCGGGAACGCCGCCGTGCCACCAGGGCGGCGATCGCGGACGCGGCGTAGAGGGCGGTGAGGACGCCCAGAACGAGATCGAGCCAGTCGACCGGCTCGCCCCGTACGAGGGCGACGGCCGCCGGGACGCCGGCGGCGAGACCGGCCGTGACCAGGAGCACTCCCGCCACGCCCTGCGCCGCGCGCGCCGCGGCAGGCCGGGCCGCCTTGAGCAGGTCGGCCGCCGCCCAGAGCATGAGCAGCGCCGGGAACGCGTGGTAGGGCTCCAGGCCGCCCTCGACGATCCAGTCGACGAGGTTGAGCACGAAGCCGACGGCGCCGACGGTCAGGACGATCCAGGGGTAGGTCGGACCCCCGGTCTTCTCCCCCGTGACGCCCATCAGCCGGCGCTCACCATGGCACGCAGCTCGCCGTCCGGGCCCGCCACCAGCACCGGGGTGGCCGGGCCGCCCAGGTCGCGGACGGCGGCGCGGTCCGCGTCCGAGGCGGCGCCGGCCTCGGTGACGACGGCCGCGGCCTCCAGCGACTTCGCGCCGCTGGCCACGGCCATCGCGACCGCCGTCTGGAGCGCGCTGAGGTTCAGCGACTCCAGAGCGACGGTCCCGGCGACGTACGTACGCCCGGTCTCGTCCCGCACCGCCGCGCCCTCGGGCACGCCGTTACGGGCTCGGGCGCTGCGCGCGAGCGTGATGATCTTGCGGTCCTCGGGGCCGAGGTCGGTGGTCTGAGTCATGCCCCGAGGATAAGTCCGCGATCAGTTTCAGCCCTGGGCGGCCTTGACGAACTTCTCGCCACCGCGCTTGGCGAGGTCGTCGAACGCCTTGTGGCCCTCACCGTTCATCGGGACGTAGGCGAGCCGCATGACGCCGGTGCCCTGCTGGGCGATGAGAACGTCGGACTCGAGCTTCATCTTGAGCTCGGGGATCTCCATGGTCAGGCGGACGCCCGTGGACGACTCGCCGGTCTTGACGGTGGGCAGCGCGGCGGCCTTGACCGGAACCGGCTGGCCGTCCTGGACCATGGTGAAGGTGGCGCAGGCGGCGGTGGCGGTCTCGACGCTCTTGACGAAGTCGGCGGCGCCGGTGCCCTGCATGCTGAAGATCTGCTGCGCGAGCAGGCTGGTGCCGTCGGCGCTCGCGAACTCCTGGTTGCCGCCCATGGTCGCGCCGTCGATCTTGTCGGACATGAGCTGGGCGAGCGGCTGGCACTCGGGCTTCTCGGCCTTGGCCTGGTCGTCCGTGCTGGGGGCGGCCTCCTCCTTCCAGCCCTTGGGCAGGTCGGCGGCCGTCAGGATGCCGGCCTTCATCTGCTCGGCCGTCAGCGGGGTGGCCGCGGGCTTCTCGGCCGGCTGCTCGGCGGCCTTGTCCTTGCCCTTGGCCGCGCTGTCGCCGCCCTTGTCGTCGGAGGAGCCACCGCACGCGGCGGTGAAGGTGAGCGCGGAAACGGTGAGCGCGACGGCGATGCCGCGACGGATGTGAGTACGCATGAGGGTGTGTTCTCCCCTAGAAGTGATGTCCTGGGGAGCTGCGGTTCCCCCCTCCCCGCCGTTGATCGGCCGCGCTGAGAATACACACAGGGAGATCACGAGAAGGGCACAGGACTGTCCTCACCCCGCCACTGTGCACATGGCCTTCCGCCGCCCCTCCGGGCTCGCCAGCCACTCCAGCTTCGCCGCCGTGTCCGCCTCCGGGAGCGGGGTGTGCAGCACGATCGTCAGGTCGGGCCGGGCGGGAACGCGCAGTTGGGTCGACTCCACGTGCAGCGTGCCGACCACCGGGTGCTCCAGCTCCTTGTGGACCTGGCCCGCCGGGGCGATGTCACGGCGCTCCCACAGTTCGGCGAACTCCGCGCTGGCGGCCTTCGCCTCCTCCACCACGTCGCGGAAGCCCTCGTCGTCGGGGCACTCCGAGCACGCCGCCCGGAACTGGGCGACGAGCTGTGGGGCGTTGCGGGCCCAGCTCTTGGAACGCGACCGGTAGAGGGGGTCGGTGAAGAAGGCGATGACGCCGTTCTGCGGCATGCCGGGACGCATACCGAGCACGGTCGTCGCCGAGTCGTTGTACATGACCGTGTTGCAGTACCGGTCCATGATGTGCGCGGGGTACGGCATCCACGCGTCGATCAGCCGCCGCAGCCCGTCGCACATGTCCCGCTGGTCCGGATCCACCTCGGGCGGCGGCGGGTTGAGCCCGGCCAGTACGTAGAGGTGGCGGCGTTCGGCGGGGCTCAGCCGGAGCACCCGCGCCACCGCGTCGAGCACCTGCGGGGACACGGTGATGTCCCGGCCCTGCTCCAGCCACTGATACCAGGACACCCCGACGCCCGCGAGGACGGCGACCTCCTCACGGCGGAGGCCGGGAGTACGGCGCCGGGCGCCGCCGGGAAGTCCCGCCTCGACGGGTGTGACGCGGGCGCGACGGCTCCTGAGGAACGCGCGCAGCTCCGCGAGCCGGTGGGCCTTGGCGCTCGCGCTTTCGGTCGCTGTCACCCCGTCGTCCTCCCCCTGCCTGGTGGTGCGGCCAACAGGATAAGTGCCCGCTCCCCGCGGCGGCTTCGGTGGACGGAGGGTCGGGGCATGACGATCGACACTTCCGTGCGCGGCCGTGCCGCGGCACCCTCGCCCGAGCGGCTGAACCGCCGCGGCAAACTGATCCTGTTCGTGCTGTGCGCCGCCCAGTTCATGGTGGCGCTCGACTTCTCCGTGCTGAACGTGGCGCTGCCCGTCCTGGGCAAGGACCTGGGGCTCGGCCAGTCGGCGCTGCAGTGGGCGGTCACCGCGTTCGCGCTGCCGTCGGGCGGGTTCCTGCTGCTGTTCGGGCGGATCGCCGACCTGTACGGGCGGCGCAGGCTGTTCCTGACGGGACTGGTGGTGTTCGGCGGCGCGTCGCTGCTGGCGACGTTCGCCTGGGACCCGGCGTCGTTCCTGACGGGGCGGGCGCTCCAGGGGCTGGGGGCGGCGGTGATCGTGCCGACGGGGATGTCGCTGCTGACGACGACGTTCCCGGAGGGGCCGCTGCGTGACCGGGCGCTCGGTATCAGCGGCACGCTGATGTCGCTGGGCTTCACCGTCGGCATGGTGCTGGGCGGCGTCATGACCGACACGCTGGGCTGGCGCTCGACGATGGGGCTGCTGGCCGTTTTCACTCTGATCGTGCTGCCGCTGGCGCCGGGCCTGCTTCCCGAGTCCCGCACGCCCGACCGGCCCCGCCTCGACGTTCCGGGCGCCGTCACCGTCACCGGCGGGCTCCTGGCGCTGATCTACGCCCTGTCGACGGCGGCCGAGCACGGCTTCGGTGGCGCCGACGTCCGGGTGACTCTGGTCGCCGGGGTGGTCCTGCTGGTGGCGTTCGTCGTCGTGGAGTCCCGGACCGAGGCTCCGCTGGTGTCGCTGCCGATGCTGCGCCGGCGGACGGTGGCCTTCGGGAACCTCGGCGGGCTGGTCACCTTCTCGATGATGAGCGTCGTCGTCTTCGTCCTGACGCTGTACCTCCAGGAGACCCTGGGGCTGTCGGCCTTCGCGACGGGTCTCGTCTTCGGTGTGCAGGGTGCTCTGTCGGTGGTCGCCGGAACGCTGGCTCCGAGGGTGATCGGCCGCTTCGGCGCCCGGCGGGCGCTGGTCGGCTCACTGCTGGGGCAGGGGTTCTTCGTGGCGCTGCTGCTGGGCATCGGGCCGGAGTCGGGTGCGCTGCTGGCGACCGTCGGCGTCTCGCTGGCGAGCGTGTTCCACCTGGGCGCGATCATCTCGTACGGGCTGACGGTGACGTCCGGTGTGCCGGACGAGGAGCAGGGCCTGGCGACGGGTCTGGTCACCACCACGCAGCAGGTCGCCCTCACGGTCGGGATCCCGCTGCTGGGCGTGCTGGCCACCACCCACGGCGATCTCTTCGGCGGCGTCCGCACGGTTCTGGCGGTCGACGCGGCCATCGTCCTCGTCTCCGCCCTGCTGGTGGGCGTGGGCCTCTCCACGAGGGCCCGCCGCACCTAGGCGGGCCCCGCCGCCCAGGTGCGGTAGCGCGACGGGGCTCCAGTGCTACGGGCGGTCCAGGCGGAGGCGGGTGGCCTTCGGCAGGCCTGCGACGACGAGGTCGTAGGAGTCCTCGACCAGTTCGCGGACGAGGCGGTCCGGGAGGCCGGAGACGGTGACCGTGTTCCAGTGGCGTTTGTTCATGTGCCAGCCCGGCACGATCGCCGGGTGCTCGGCGCGCAGCCGGAGCGCGATCTCGGGGTCGCACTTGAGGTTGACGGTGAACGGCCGGACGTCCAGGGCGGAGAGCGCGAACATCTTGCCCGCGACCTTGAAGACCGACGTCTCCGGGCCGAACGGGAAGTCCTCCACCGCGTCGTTGAAGGACAGGCAGAACGCCCGCAGCTGGTCCGGGGTCATGCCACGGGCTCCGCGACAACGGTGACGATCTTGTTGCGGCGGCCCGCCGGGGACTCGGCCGTCAGGCGCAGGGACCGGCCGTCCGGCAGGTCGACCACCGCCGAAGCGCCGGCGATCGGCACCCGGCCGAGGGCCTTGGCGAGCAGGCCGCCGACCGTTTCGACGTCCTCGTCGTCGTACTCGTCGAGGCCGAACAGCTCGCCCAGGTCGCCGATGTCGAGCCGCGCGGTCACCCGGAAGCGGCCCTCTCCCAGCTCTTCGACGGGCGGCAGTTCCCGGTCGTACTCGTCGGTGATCTCACCGACGATCTCCTCCAGGATGTCCTCGATCGTGACGATGCCGGCCGTGCCGCCGTACTCGTCGATGACCACGGCGCAGTGGTTGCGCTCCTGCTGCATCTCCCGCAGCAGGTCGCCCGCGTTCTTGGTGTCGGGTACGAAGGTCGCGGCGCGCATCGCCGTGGAGACCAGGTCGGCCTCCGAGTCCCGGTTGATGTGGGTCTTGCGGACGAGGTCCTTCAGGTACACGATGCCGACGACGTCGTCCTCGTTGTCCCCGGTCACCGGGATGCGGGAGAAGCCGGAGCGCAGCGCGAGGGTCAGTGCCTGGCGGATGGTCTTGTACCGCTCGATGGAGACGAGGTCGGTGCGGGGGACCATCACCTCGCGTACGAGCGTGTCGCCGAGCTCGAAGACGGAGTGGACCATGCGCCGCTCGTCGTCCTCGATCAGGGACTCCTGCTCGGCGAGGTCGACCATGGCGCGCAGTTCGGCCTCGGAGGCGAAGGGGCCCTTGCGGAAGCCCTTGCCGGGCGTGAGCGCGTTGCCGATGAGGATCAGCAGTTGTGGCACCGGGCCCATGACACGGGCCAGCGGCAGCAGGACGTAGGCGGCGGCGGTCGCGGTGTTCAGCGGGTGCTGGCGGCCGATGGTGCGGGGTGACACGCCGACGGCGACGTACGACACGAGCACCATCACGCCTATCGCGACCAGCAGGGCGGACCAGGTCTCGTCGAACTCGTTCAGGCAGACGTAGGTGACCATCACCCCGGCCGCCATCTCGCACGCCACCCGGATGAGCAGCGCCAGGTTCAGGTACCGCGTGGGGTCGGAGGCGACCTGGACCAGCTTGGCGGCACCGCGCCGCCCCACCCGTACCGCCTCTGCGGCGCGGAAGCTGGAGACGCGGGCCAGGCCCGCCTCCGCGCAGGCGGCGAGCCAGGCGACCACGACCAGCGCGACCGCGCCGAGGATCAGCTGGGCGGTCATGAGACGGTCGGCGCCGGGGAGGGGCCCGTCAGACCCTTCTCCGCCCGCCAGCCGTCGATGATCGCCGCCTGGAGACCGAACATCTCGGCCTTCTCGTCCGGCTCCTCGTGGTCGTACCCGAGCAGGTGCAGCACTCCGTGGACGGTGAGGAGCTGGAGCTCCTCGTCCATGGAGTGCTGCGTCGGGGCGTCCTGGCCCTGCTTGGCGGCGACCTCCGGGCAGAGCACGATGTCGCCGAGCAGGCCCTGCGGGGGCTCCTCGTCGTCCTTGGACGGCGGGCGAAGCTCGTCCATCGGGAAGGACATGACGTCCGTCGGGCCCGGCAGGTCCATCCACTGGATGTGCAGCTGCTCCATCGCGTCCGCGTCCACCACGATCACCGACAGCTCGGAGAGGGGGTGGATGCGCATCCGCGTGAGGGCGTACCGGGCGACGTCGAGGATCGCCTGCTCGTCGACCTCGGTACCGGACTCGTTGTTGACGTCGATCGACATGGTGCTGGTGCGCTCTACTTCCCGTTTTGGTTGTCGTACTTCTCGTACGCGTCGACGATACGGCCGACGAGCTTGTGCCGTACGACGTCGTGCGACGTGAGCATCGAGAAGTGGACGTCCTCGACCCCGTCCAGGATCTCCCGGACCTGGCGCAGACCGCTCTTGGTGCCGCCCGGCAGGTCGACCTGGGTGATGTCGCCGGTAATGACGATCTTGGAGTCGAATCCGAGCCGGGTGAGGAACATCTTCATCTGCTCGGGGTTCGTGTTCTGCGCCTCGTCGAGGATGATGAACGCGTCGTTGAGCGTCCGCCCGCGCATGTACGCCAGGGGGGCGACCTCGATCGTGCCCGCCGCCATCAGGCGGGGGATCGAGTCGGGGTCGAGCATGTCGTGCAGCGCGTCGTACAGCGGGCGCAGGTACGGGTCGATCTTCTCGTAGAGCGTGCCGGGCAGGAAGCCGAGCCGCTCGCCCGCCTCGACGGCCGGCCGGGTCAGGATGATCCTGGTGACCTGCTTGGACTGCAGGGCCTGGACCGCCTTGGCCATGGCCAGGTACGTCTTGCCGGTGCCGGCGGGGCCGATGCCGAACACGACCGTGTGCTTGTCGATGGCGTCGACGTACCGCTTCTGGTTGAGCGTCTTGGGGCGGATGGTGCGGCCGCGGCTGGAGAGGATGTTCTGGGTGAGCACCTCGGCGGGGCTCTCCTGGCCGGGCTCGGCCGTGCCGTTCTCGCTCGCCCTGAGCATGGCGATCGAGCGTTCCACTGCGTCCTCCGTCATCGGCTGCCCGGTGCGGAGCACCAGCATCATCTCGTCGAACAGGCGCTGGATCAGAGCGACTTCCGCGGCCGGTCCGACCGCGCTGACCTCGTTGCCCCGGACATGGATGTCGGCGGCCGGGAACGCCTCTTCGATCACGCGCAGCAGGGCGTCTCCCGAGCCGAGCACGGTCACCATGGGGTGCTTGGCAGGGACGGTGAAGTGGGCTCGCGCCTGCTGGGTCTGGGCTGTGGGTGTCTGCGTCATGGGCCGGCTCTCAGGCCTGCACATACCTCCCGCTGCAGGGTTCTCGCTGCTCGACAACCTCTGGACATCCAGCGTACGTCGTGGCGCTGACAACCCCGAAGGCTTTTCCCGCCTCCGCGGCCGGGCCGGGCCTTACGCGGACCGGCCGAAGCCGATCGTGGGCACGGCCCGCCGCAGCGGCCAGGGCCTGATGGGGGCGGGCAGCAGCGACTCCAGGAACGCGTACCGGTGCAGGGCGTGCGGGTCCTGGCCGGAGCAGCCCTGGACGTAGTTCCACCAGGCGGCGACCTCCGCCCACCCCGGCGCGGACAGCGACCCGCCGAACTCCTGCACCGAGAGGGCGGCGGTCAGCCCGGCGAAGGCGAGCCGGTCGGCGAGCGGCCATCCGGCGAGCGTGCCGGTGACGAATCCGGCGACGAAGACGTCCCCCGCACCGGTCGGGTCGAGGGCGGCGACCTCGATGGCCGGGACCTCCGCGGTCTCGCCGGTCGCGCCGTCCACGGCGTACGCGCCCTCGGCGCCGAGGGTGACGACGGCGAGCGGCACCTTCTCGGCGAGCAGGCGGGCGGCGGCGCGCGGACAGGAGGTGCGCGTGTAGCGCATCGCCTCCTCCGCGTTGGGCAGGAACGCCTCGCAGTGGTCCAGGTCCGGCAGGGCGGCCAGTTCCCAGCGGCCGGTCTCGTCCCAGCCGGTGTCGGCGAAGATGCGGGTGGACCGGCGGGCGGCGTCGCCGACCCATTCCTCGGGGCGGCCGGGTGCGAGGGACGCGACGGCGGCACGCGCGCGTGGCGGTGACGCGGGCAGGGAGCCGTCCAGCGGCGGGGCCTCGTGTCCGTGGGACACCATGGTGCGTTCGCCCTCGTAGGCCATGGAGACGGTCACCGGCGAGTGCCAGCCGGGCACGGTCCGCGAGCGGGACAGGTCGATGCCCTCGCCCTGCTCCAGGGCGTCCCAGCAGTACTCGCCGTAGTGGTCGTCGCCGAAGGCCGCCGCCAGGGACGTGCGCAGGCCGAGCCTGGCGAGGGCGGTGGCCATGTTGGCGACGCCGCCGGGGCTGGAGCCCATGCCGCGCGCCCAGGTCTCGGTGCCGCGCACGGGGGCGCTGTCCAGTCCGGTGAAGATGATGTCGAGGAACACCGTCCCGGTGAGGAACACGTCGTAATCGGGATCGGCGGGGGTGCGCAGCGCGTCCAACGGGTCGATTCCGGCCGTGTGTTGCCGCTGCTGCTGCTCTCCTCGGGATGTGGTCACGGCGGGCTCCCCGGTCGCGGTACGGATCAGGACAGTGTGCCCGATTCTCGCCGTTCGCGACGGGCGTCGGCCCGGGAAAACATGTGTTCTTACCCGGCCCCGACCGGCGCAAACACCATGTGACCTGGATCACGCCGTCCCGCCTTCTCGTGCGACCGGCCCGCTTGATACAAATTGGCCCGCGTTCCCGTGCACGTTCCCGTACGACACCGGGCGCTCCCCCCTTCTCCCCTCTCCCTGTTCGGGAACGCCCATGCCCTCGCGCCCGCGCGCCCTGTGGCCGCTCGTCGCCGTGTTCACGGCCGGTTACCTCGCCGCGTACCTCCTTCCGACCGTCGTCGGCCGGCTCTCCGCCGGTCTCGGCCTGACCCCGGCCCAGGCCGGTCTGGTCGGCTCGGGTCTGCTCCTCGGCTCCGCCGCCGCGGGCTTCACGCTCGCGTCGCGCGTGGAACGGTACGGACCGCGCCGACTGGCCCGCGCGGGCCTGCTGGTGGCCCTCACGGGCTACGGCTGCGCCGCGCTCACCTCCGCCGTACCGCTGGTCGTGGCGGGCGCGGTGCTCGGCGGCTTCGGCTCCGGTACGGCGACGGCGGTCGCCGCGGCCGGGATCGCGGGGCAGCGCGATCCGCACCGCGCCTCCACGCTCGGCCTGCTGTCGGTGTCCGCCACCGCCGGTGCCCTGTACCTGACGCTTCCGCACCTGGGCGGCGGGCACGCGCTGCCGTTCGCGTCGCTCGCGCTGGTCGCGGCGGCCGTGTGGCCCGCGACGGGCCGGCTGGAGACCGGTCACGACACCGGCGAGGTCCGGGAGGCCGGCGCGCCGCTGCCGCGGCCGCGCGCGGGCCTGGTGCTGGCGGGCGCGATGGTGTGCTGGTCCATGGCGCAGAACGCCCTGTGGGGCGTCAGCGGCCGGATCGGACTCACCCAGGCGGGCCTGAGCGAGGTGACGGTCGGCGCGGTGTTCGCGGCGGCGCTCGGTGCCGGGCTGCTGGGCGTCACGGCGGCGGGAGCGCTGGGTGCGCGGCTCGGGCGGGCGGTGCCGATCGGCCTCGGTACGGTCGTGATCGCCGGCTGCATCGTGCTGAGCTCCGCCGCCGAGGGCCTGGTGTCCTTCGCTGCGGGCGAGATCCTGTGGAACGCCTGCTACCCGGTGGTCCTGTCGTACCTGATCGGTCTGGCCGCCTCCCTGGACCCGCGCGGCCGGTGGGCGGTTCTCGCCGGCTCGGCGTCCTCGCTGGGCGTGGCCTGCGGCCCCGTCGTCGGCAGCGTCCTGTCGGAACGGGCCGGCTACCCGGGCATGGGCCTGGTGCTGGGCGCCCTCCTGCTGCTGCTCGCCGTCCCGCTGACCGCCGTGGCCCTGCACACCTCGGGCCGCCCGCTCGTGCCGGGCGCGGTCCGCCGCCGCGGCGGTGCCCCCGCGGCGGTCGTGGCGGGCACCACGGGTGCGGCGACCGGTCTGGCCGCCCCGCAGATCGGCGCGCCGGAGCAGCCGGTCACGGAGTTCCCCGTCCGCTCCCTGGCCCCCCTGCTGGTCCGCCGCCGCGCCTACCGCCAGGCGGGCCCGTCGGGGCCTCAGGCCTGACGCGGGAGCCGGAGGGCGCTGGGCCACCAGGCACGCGGGCCGATGTCGATCACCAGGGCCGGTACCAGCAGGGAACGGACGACGAGGGTGTCCAGCAGGACGCCGAAGGCGACGATGAAGGCGATCTGGACGAGGAAGGCCAGCGGGATCACCATCAGCGCGGCGAAGGTCGCGGCGAGGACGACACCGGCGGACGTGATGACCCCTCCGGTGGTGGTCAGCCCCCGCAGGACGCCCTGACGGGTGCCGTGGGTGAGGGATTCCTCGCGTACACGGGACATCAGGAAGATGTTGTAGTCCACGCCCAGGGCGACCAGGAACACGAAGCCGTAGAGCGGCACGGAGGCGTCCGTCCCGCTGAAGCCGAGGAGCTGCTCGAAGACGAGCGCGGACACGCCCAGGGTGGCGAAGAAGTTGAGGGCGACGGTCGCCACCAGCAGGACGGGCACGAGCAGGGAGCGCAGCAGCAGCACGAGGATCAGCAGGATGACGGTCAGGACGACCGGGACGATGACGGCGCGGTCGCGGGCGGAGGTTCGCTGGGTGTCGTACTGCTGGGCCGTATAGCCGCCGACCAGCGCGTCGGCGCCCGGCACCGCGTGCACCCGCTCCCTCAGCCGCTGGACGGTGTCCTTCGCCGCGTCGCTGTCGGCGGGCGCGCCGAGTGTGGCGTCCAGGCGCACCCGTCCGTCCACGACGAGCGGGGCCCCGGTGCCCGGTCGGCCGCTCGCGGTGACGGGGGTGACCGTGGCGACGCCGTCGGTGCCCTCGGCGGCCGCCCGTACCTCGGTGGCCCGGTCGGCGTCGGTGATGACGACGGCCGGGTTGCCCGAGCCGCCGGGGAAGTGCCGGGCGAGGGTCTGCTGGGCGGCGACCGAGGGCGCGTCATTGACGAAGATCTCGTCCAGCGGCACCCCCTTGGACGACAGGGCGGGAGAGAACCCGGCGAGGACCAGGAGCACCAGCGCGGTGGACACCCACACCCGGCGCGGCGACCGGTCGATCACCGCGGCGATGCGGCGCCACACTCCGTGGCCCTCGGCGGTGGCGTCGGCGGGCTTGGGCGTGGCGGGCCAGTAGGCGGCTCGGCCCAGCAGGACCAGAACGGCCGGCAGGAAGGTCAGGGTGGCGAGGACCGCGCAGACGATGCCGATCGCGCCCACCGGCCCGAGGGCCCGGTTGTTCGTCAGGTCGCTCGCCAGCAGGGCCAGCAGACCGAGCGCCACGGTCGCCGCGCTGGCGGTGATCGCTCCGGCCGACCGGCGGACCGCGGCCCGCGCGGCCCTCGTCCGGTCACCGCGTGCGGCGAGCTCCTCCCGGAAACGCGCCGCGAGCAGCAGCGCGTAGTCGGTCGCGGCCCCGATGACGAGGATCGACAGGATCCCCTGGACCTGGCCGTCCACCCGGACCACGCCCCGGTCGGCCAGCGCGTACACCACCGCGCAGGCCAGACCCAGGGCGAACACCGCGCTGACGATGATCACCAGGGGCAGCAGCACGCTGCGGTAGACCAGCAGGAGGATCAGCAGGACCGCCCCGAGCGCCACGCCCAGCAGCAGTCCGTCGATACCGGCGAACGCGTCGGACAGGTCCGCCTGGGTGGCCGCGGGTCCGGCGATGTGGACCGAGGCACCCGGTACCGCTTGCGCCGCCCGCCGCACCTCGTCCAGCACCGCCGGTAGCTTGTCGCCCAGGTCGGGGGCGAGCGGGACGACCGCCTGCAGCGCCTCGCCGTCGTCGGAGACGATGGCCGGCGAGGGCGCGGCGGTGATGCCCGGCCGGCCGGCGAGGTCGGCGACCGCCCGGGTGGTAGCCGCGCGCTGCCCGGTGGTCACCCGGGCCCCGTCGGCCGTCCACACGACGATGGCGGGGACGGACGCCGATGCCTCGAACGCCTTGCGGGCTTCCAGGACCTTCGTCGACTCGGCGCTCCGCGGCAGGAACGCCGCCTGGTCGTTCGTGGCGACCTCGCCCAGCTTGCCCGCGTACGGCCCGAGCGTCCCGCCGATGCCCAGCCACACCAGCAGCAGCGCGAGCGGCACGATCCAGCGGACCCGGCCCCGGGTGTTCGTCACGGCGTGCTCCTCATGGGGTGTCCCTACCAGTCAGGTCATCGACGAGATCCATCGCCTTCCCTTCCGGTCGACGACCCGATCGGGTTGCAGCCCTTTGCCGTGCCGCTGCGCCGGAGGAACGCCGAGCAGGCCGCCGGCGGCTTCCCGCTAGTCGAACTCGTACGCGTCCACCTCGGCGAGGTACCGCGCCCTGCGCTCCTCGTCGTGGTCCAGGAACGACGCCACGAACGAGTTGCGGGCCAGCTCGCGCAGCCGCTCCTGGCCGAGGCCCAGCGCCTCGTGGACCGCGTGGAAGGTGTCACCGACGTACCCGCCGAAGTACGCCGGGTCGTCGGAGTTGACCGTCACCAGCAGCCCCGCCGCCATCATCGACGGCAGCGGGTGGTCCTCCAGGACGTCGACGGCGCGCAGCCGGACGTTCGACAGGGGGCACAGCGTCAACGGCACCCGCTCCCGTGCCAGCCGCTCCACCAGTTCCGCGTCCTCCATGGCCCGCAGACCGTGGTCGATCCGCTCGACGCCCAGGACGTCCAGCGCCTCGCGGATGTACGCGGGCGGGCCCTCCTCGCCCGCGTGCGCCACCTTGCGGAGGCCGAGCTCGCCCGCCGCCGCGTACACCTCGGCGAACTTCGCCGGCGGGTGGCCTACCTCGGCCGAGTCCAGGCCGACGCCCACGATGTGGTGCAGGTACGGCTCCGCCGCCCGGAGCGTCTCCATCGCCGACTCGGCCGACCGGTCACGCAGGAAGCACGTGATCAGCTGCGTGGAGATGCCGTGCCGCTCCTCGCTCCGCTCCAGCGCCCGCGCCAGCCCCTCGATCACCGTGCCGATGGGCACGCCCCGCTCGGTGTGCGCCTGCGGGTCGAAGAAGATCTCGGCGTGCCGTACGCCCTGCCGCGCGGCCCGCTCCAGGTAGGCGTCGGCGAGCTCCGTGAAGTCGTCGGCGGTGTGCAGCACGGCCATCAGCCCGTAGTACAGGTCCAGGAAGGACTGCAGGTCGCTGAAGAGGTACGCCTTGCGCAGCTCCTCGGTGTCGGCGTACGGCAGCTCGACCCCGTTGCGCGCGGCGAGCGCGAAGGCGAGTTCGGGTTCGAGGGTGCCCTCGATGTGGAGGTGAAGTTCCGCTTTGGGGAGCGCTTCGGGCAGGTGCATGGTGCGTGGCCTTACTGGCGTGGTGCCTTACGGGCGTGGTGCCTTACTGGCTGGCGTGGTGCCTTACCGGTGTGGTGGCCGGTGGCCTTACTTGGCGTGGTGGCCTTACTGATGTGGTGGCCCTACCGGCGTTTGGGGAGGGGGACGCGGATGAGGTCCTGGGCGACGGTCAGCTCACCGTCGAAACCGGCCGCCCGCGCTTGCTGCTCGAAGAGGTCGGGGTCGCTGTAGCGCTGCGAGAAGTGGGTGAGCACGAGGTGACGCACACCCGCGGCGTGGGCCACCGCGGCGGCCTGACCGGCCGTCAGGTGGCCGTGGTCCTCGGCCAGGACGGCGTCCTCGTCGAGGAACGTCGACTCGATGACCAGCATGTCGCAGTCCTCGGCGAGCGCGTGGACACCGTCGCACAGCCGGGTGTCCATGACGAACGCGAAGCTCTGCCCGCGCCGCACCTCGCTGACGTCCTCCAGGCGCACCCCGCCCAGCGCGCCCTCGCGCTGGATACGGCCCACGTCCGGGCCCTTGATGCCGTGCGCGGCGAGTCTCCCGGGCAGCATCCGGATCCCGTCCGGCTCGGTGAGCCGGTAGCCGAAGGACTCGACGGGGTGCGAGAGGCGGCGCGCCTCAAGGGTGTACGCGGAGGTCGTGGCGAGCGCGCCGTCGTCGGCGACGGGCGCCTCGACCAGCTTCACCGTCTCGCGGTAGGCGGTCGCGTACCGCAGCCGGTCGAAGAAGCGCTGCCCGCTCGCCGGGTAGTGCGCGGTGACCGGGTGCGGGACCTGGTCGAGGTTGATGCGCTGGATCACCCCGGCGAGGCCCAGGGAGTGGTCGCCGTGGAAGTGCGTGACGCAGATGCGGTCGATGTCGTGCGCGGCCACCCCGGCGCGCAGCATCTGGCGCTGGGTGCCCTCGCCCGGGTCGAAGAGGATGCCCTCGCCGTCCCAGCGCAGCAGGTAGCCGTTGTGGTTGCGGTGCCGGGTGGGCACCTGACTGGCGGTGCCCAGCACGACGAGTTCACGGACGGACATCCGGCGTCCTATCCGGGAGGCCAGTTGAGGCCGCGGCCGCCGAGCACATGGGCGTGCGCGTGCCACACGGTCTGACCGGCGCCGGTGCCGGTGTTGAAGACGATGCGGTAGCCGACGCCGTCGACCTTCTCGTCCTCGGCGACGTGTCCGGCCTCGCGCAGGACGTCCGCCGCCAGCTCGGGGGCCCCGGCGGCAAGCGCCGCGGCGTCCCGGTAGTGCGCCTTGGGGATGACCAGGACGTGGGTGGGCGCCTGCGGGTTGATGTCGCGGAAGGCGACGGTCGTCTCCGACTCACGGACGATCGTGGCCGGGACCTCCCCCGCCACGATCTTGCAGAACAGACAGTCGCTCTGCGGCTCTCCGGCCATGTCCTGGTCCTTTCTGTCACCGGCTGTGTACGAGGGCACTCTATCGGCGGCCGGGCGCGCGTCTGTTGAGCGCCGACCGGCTGACCCAGTACGTGATGACCACGCCCCAGAACAGCGGCGCGCCGAACCCGGCGACGACGCCCGCGCCCGCCCTCGGCAGCGCCAGCGTGACCAGCGAGTGCAGGCCCAGCAGACCCACCGCCCCGGCCATCCACAGCACCGGAGGGCACTTCCGGGAGATCAGCAGCATGGGGCGCCGCAGGCGTGGCGCGACGCGCCGCCGCATCCACAGGAACCAGGCGGTCCACAGCGCCAGGACCACGCCGATGCCGATCAGCTCACTGGTGATCGCGCCCGCCCCGCTGCCCCCGGTGCGCAGGGGGGCGGAGCCGATGCCCGCGGCCATGAACCCGGCGAGGGCCACCCAGCGCGCGCCCGCGGCGGTGCCCCAGGCCATGGTCTCCAGGTTGAACCGGGCCTCGCGGTCCTCCAGGTCGAGCGCGGCCGAGTCGACGAACCCCTCGGCGGCCCTGGTCCACGCGCCGCGCCGGAACCAGCGGCGGCGCAGGTGCAGCAGCGACAGGTTGTTGTGGGCCTCGCTGCTCTCGGGGTTGAGGCGCAGCGCGGTCTCGTAGGCCTTCTCGGCGGTGCGGTAGTCCTTCAGCTGATAGGCGGTCAGGCCGACCAGGAAGTGGGTGGCGTCCTCCTCCGGGCCCAGCTCGACCGAGCGGACGGCGAGCGCGTACGCCTCGCGGAGCCGCGCCGGGTGCCCCGAGCGGGAGAGGATCGTGCCGAGCACGTGGTAGCCGCTCCAGTGGTGCGGTACGAGGGCGAGGCCGCGCCGGGCGGCGTCCTCCGCGGCCGCCCACTGGGGCCCGTTCACCGGTCCGTGGGCCAGCAGGTCGGCGCGCAGGAACCATGCCGACGGCAGCTCGGGGTCGGCGCGCAGCGCCTCGTCGGCCAGGCGCAGCGCCTCGGCGCGGTCACCGAGGTGGCGGCGGCAGCGGGCGAGCAGGGCGAGGGCCCGTGCGTCGTCCGGGTTCTGGGCGAGGTGCTGTGCGGTGAGGGCGGCGGCCTGCTCGTACCGCTCCAGGTCGTAGAGCGCCTCGGCCCGGTCGAGCGTCAGCGCCTGCGAGGCGGGCGGGGTGGGCGGGGTGGTCACAGCTTGCGCTTCCTCTTCAGGTACGCGAGGAGGTCGTCGTACATGCCGCCGTCGTTGGCGAACGTCGCCACGTTGCGGGCGGCCGAGAACCAGGGCTCGGTGGACGGCCGTATCTGCTTGGCCGCGCCCATCAGGTCCTTCATGTTGATCATCCGTACGGTGCCGGTGCGGGCCGAGTCGAGCAGCGCGGCCTCGGCGGCGGTCTCGCAGACGTGGGCGAGGTCCGCGCCGGAGAAGTCCTCGGTGGCCTTGACGAGCTTGCCCAGGTCGACCGCCTCGATGGGGCGGTCACGCAGGTGGTAGCGGAGGATCGCGTCGCGCGCGGCGGCGTCCGGGGGGAGCACCAGCAAAGTGCGGTCGAGGCGGCCGGGGCGGCGCAGGGCGATGTCCACGTCCCAGGGGACGTTGGTGGCGGCGAGGACGAACACGCCGTCGTTGCTGTCGGCGGCGATGCCGTCCAGTTCGGTGAGGAGCTGGTTGACGACGTTGCGCAGCCCGCTGTGGTGGCTGCGGCTGCGCTTGGCGCCCAGCGCGTCGAGCTCGTCGAGGAAGACGACGCAGGGGGCCTGGGCGCGGGCGGTCTCGAAGATGTCGTGGACGTTCTTCTCGGAGGCGCCGATGTACATGTCGAGGATGTCGCTGAGCGAGATCGACAGGAAGTTCGCGCCGAGTTCACCGGCGACCGCGCGGGCGATGAACGTCTTGCCGCAGCCGGGAGGCCCGTACAGCAGGAGTCCGCCGCGCAGGCTCTTGCCGTACAGCTTGCGCAGCTCGGGGTTGCGCATGGGCGCGAGGAAGGCGGCCTCCAGGCGGTCCTTGACCTCCTGCATGCCGCCGACGTCCGCGAGCCGTACGGCGCCGGGCGCGTCGACGTCCCAGGCCTCGGCGTCACCCGGGTCGTCCCCGTGGCCGTCGACGGTGAGGGGCGCCTCGGTGCCGTCGACGAACCGGGGCGGCACGATGTCGCCGACCTCCCGCTCGGCGGCCGTCCAGTCGAAGTCCTCGCGGGGCCGGGAAGTCGGAGCCGTCGGCGGGGCTTGCGGCGCCGGCGGCGTGTGCGGGGCCTGCGGCGCCGGCGGGGACGCGGGCGGCATGCCCATGGCGCGGGCCATCAGCGCGCGGGCGTCCGGGTCACCGGGGGCGTGCTGGAGGGCGACGGCCGCCTCGGTCACGGCTTCGTCGTTCCGCCCTGCCTGGAGGAGGAGTTCGGCGAGGTGCAGCCGCAGGGGTACGTCGTCGGGCGCGGCGGCGACGGCGGTGCGGAGGCTGCGGAGGAGGGGAGACTCGTCGGACATGCCGCCACCTTACGGACCCGGTACGACACCGGATCCGGGGCCCCTGCCGTCCCCGGCGCGGGCCGCCTCAGGACCAGCGGCCGGTGCGTCCCAGCAGCAGGGCGGTGGCGGCCGTCCCGGCGGTCGACGTGCGCAGCACGGTGCGACCGAGCCGGTAGGGCTTGGCGCCCGCCTCGGCGAACACCGCCAACTCGTCGGGCGACACGCCCCCTTCGGGGCCCACGACGAGCACGATCCGGCCGGTGGTGGGCAGTTCGGCGGTGGCCAGCGGCTGGGCGCCCTCCTCGTGGAGGACGGCGGCGAAGTCCGCCTCGGCGAGCAGCCGGGCGACCTGCTTGGTGGTGGCGGCGTCCGCGACGTCCGGGAAGCGGAGGCGGCGCGACTGCTTGCCCGCCTCCCGCGCGGTGGCCCGCCACTTGGCGAGCGCCTTCAGGCCCCGGTCACCCTTCCACTGCGTGATGCACCGGGACGCCGCCCACGGCACGATCGCGTCGGCACCCGTCTCGGTCATGGTCTCCACCGCGAGCTCGCCCCGGTCGCCCTTGGGAAGGGCCTGGACCACGGTGATACGAGGGGTGGGCTCGGGTTCGGCGCGTACCTCGGTCACCGTCACGTCGAGACGGTCCTTGCCCTCGACGGCCGCGACCGTGCCGTACGCGCCGGTGCCGGCGCCGTCCGTGAGGACGATCTCCTCGCCGACGCGCATGCGGCGTACGGAGACGGCGTGGCGCCCCTCGGGTCCGTCGAGGGTGACGGTTCCGGCGGTCGCCGGTACGTGGTCGACCAGGAAGACGGGCGCGGTCATGACGCGGCGCCCCGCAGCGCGAGGGCGGCCACCGCGGCGCCCAGCTCGGCGTTCAGGACCTCCACCAGCCGTCCGGCGGGCAGCTCGCGCGCCATCCGGTGGCCCTGCCCGGCCCACAGCGCCATGCCCTGCGGGTCGCCCGCCTTGGCCGCGGCCTTGCGCAGCCCGCTCGTCAGGTGGTGCACCTCGGGGTACGCGGCCGGGGCGTAGGGGCCGTGCTCGTGCATGAACCGGTTGACCAGGCCCCGGGCGGGGCGGCCGGAGAACGCCCGCGTCAGCTCGGTGCGGGTGAACAGCGGGTTGGTCATGGCCTGCTTGTGCAGGGCGTGCGCGCCCGACTCGGGGCACACCAGGAACGCGGTGCCGAGCTGCGCGGCCTCGGCGCCGGCCGCGAGGACCGCGGCGATCTGGCTGCCGCGCATCAGGCCGCCCGCGGCGACGATCGGCAGCGGCACGGTCTCCTTCACCAGCGAGACCAGGGACAGCAGCCCCGTGCCGGCGCCGCCGGTCTCCGGGTCGTCGCGGTGCCTGCCCTGGTGCCCGCCGGCCTCGATGCCCTGGACGCACACGGCGTCGGCGCCCACCTGCTGCGCGGCCTGCGCCTCCTCGGGCGACGTCACCGTCACGACGGTGACCGTCCCGGCGCGCGCGAACGCGGCCACGGTCTCGCGGGTCGGGCACCCGAAGGTGAACGACACCAGCGGGACCGGGTCCTCCAGCAGGATGGCCAGCTTGGCCTCGTACCCGTCGTCCCGCCCCGCGTCGGAGTCGCCCAGGGGGGTGTCGTACCAGTTGGCCTCACCGGCGAGCTGGTGCCGGTACACGTCCACCGCGGCAGGGTCGGCGTGCCCGGGCTGCGGCATGAACAGGTTGACGCCGAAGGGCCGCGAGGTCAGCCCGCGTACCTGCTTGATCTCCTGGTACATGCCGTCGGCGGTCTTGTACCCGGCGGCCAGGAACCCCAGGCCGCCGGCCTCGGACACGGCCGCCACGAGTTGCGGACAGGAGGCGCCACCCGCCATGGGGGCCTGCACGATCGGGTACCGGCAGAGATCGGTCAGTGCGGAGGACATGCACGCATGGTGTCACGCCCCCGCACCCGCACCGAACCCAGAGGGCTCACCGCCCGTTGAACGCGTCCTTCAGTCGGGAGAACAGACCCTGCTGCCCCGGCTGGAACTGTCCCGTGGGCCGCTCCTCGCCGCGCAGCTTCGCCAGCTCCCGCAGCAGCCGCTCCTGCTCGGGGTCGAGCTTCGACGGCGTCTGGACCTCGACGTGCACGATGAGGTCGCCGCGTCCGCCGCCGCGCAGGTGCGTCACACCGCGCCCGTGCAGCGGGATCGACTGACCCGACTGCGTACCGGGCCGGACGTCGACCTCCTCCAGCCCGTCCAGCGTCTCCAGCGGGCACTTGGTGCCCAGTGCGGCCGCCGTCATGGGGATGGTCACCGTGCAGTGCAGGTCGTCGCCGCGCCGCTGGAAGACCGGGTGCGGCAGCTCGTGGATCTCGACGTACAGGTCACCGGCCGGACCGCCGCCGGGGCCGACCTCGCCCTCGCCGGCCAGCTGGATGCGGGTGCCGTTGTCGACACCGGCCGGGATCTTGACCGTGAGCGTACGACGGGACCGGACACGGCCGTCGCCCGCGCACTCGGGGCACGGGGTCGGGACGACCGTGCCGAAGCCCTGGCACTGCGGGCAGGGGCGGGAGGTCATGACCTGGCCCAGGAAGGACCGCGTGACCTGGGAGACCTCGCCACGGCCGCGGCACATGTCACACGTCTGCGCCGACGTGCCGGGCGCGGCGCCCTCACCGGAGCAGGTGGTGCAGACGACGGCCGTGTCGACCTGGATGTCCTTGGTCGTGCCGAAGGCCGCCTCGTTGAGGTCGATCTCCAGCCGGATCATCGCGTCCTGGCCGCGCCGTGTACGTGACCGGGGGCCGCGCTGGGACGCCGTACCGAAGAAGGCGTCCATGATGTCCGAGAAGTTGCCGAAGCCACCCGCGCCGAAGCCGCCCGCGCCCGCACCGCCGCCGGAGGCGGACAGCGGGTCGCCGCCGAGGTCGTAGACCTGCTTCTTCTGCGGGTCCGACAACACCTCGTAGGCGGCGTTGATCTCCTTGAACCGCTCCTGCGTCTTCGGATCGGGGTTGACGTCCGGGTGCAGCTCGCGGGCGAGCCTCCGGAACGCCTTCTTGATCTCGTCCTGGGACGCGTCGCGGCGTACGCCGAGTACGGCGTAGTAGTCCGTGGCCACTTACGACTCCGCCAGGATCTGTCCGACGTAACGTGCCACTGCGCGTACCGCTCCCATCGTTCCGGGGTAGTCCATGCGGGTCGGTCCGACCACGCCGAGTTTGGCGACTGCCTCGTCGCCCGAACCGTAGCCGACCGCGACGACGGACGTGGAGTTGAGGCCCTCGTGGGCGTTCTCGTGCCCGATACGTACGGTCATGGCCGAGTCCTTGGCCTCGCCGAGCAGCTTCAGGAGCACCACCTGCTCCTCCAGCGCCTCCAGCACCGGCCGGATCGTCAGCGGGAAGTCGTGCCCGAAGCGGGTGAGATTGGCGGTGCCGCCGATCATCAGCCGCTCCTCGGTCTCCTCCACCAGCGTCTCCAGCAGGGTGGCGAGGACCGTGGAGACGGTCCCCCGGTCCTCCGCCTCGAAGGACTCGGGGAGGTCCTGCACCAGCTGGGGTACGTCCGTGAAGCGCCGGCCCACGACGCGGCTGTTCAGCCGCGCCCGCAGGTCGGCCACGGACGTCTCGCCGAACGGCGCGGGGCAGTCGACCATGCGCTGCTCCACACGGCCCGTGTCGGTGATCAGGACGAGCATCAGCCGGGCGGGGGCCAGCGACAGCAGCTCCACATGACGCACGGTGGAGCGCGTCAGGGACGGGTACTGCACCACCGCGACCTGCCGGGTCAGCTGCGCGAGCAGCCGTACCGTACGGCCGACGACGTCGTCCAGGTCGACGGCACCGTCCAGGAAGTTCTGGATGGCGCGCCGCTCCGGCGACGACAGCGGCTTGACGCCGGCGAGCTTGTCCACGAAGAGGCGATAGCCCTTGTCGGTGGGGATGCGGCCCGCGCTGGTGTGGGGCTGGGCGATGAAGCCCTCCTCCTCCAGCACCGCCATGTCGTTGCGCACGGTGGCGGGCGAGACGCCGAGGTTGTGACGCTCCGTGAGGGCCTTGGAACCGACGGGTTCCTCGGTGCCCACGTAGTCCTGGACGATGGCGCGCAGCACCTCGAGTCTGCGTTCGCTGAGCATCGCGCGCACCTCCAGCTGGCTGTGGTTCCTTCTGCGTCGCTGGCACTCACCTTGCCCGAGTGCCAACCTTCCCCCGGCAAGTGTACGGCTCCGGGGTACGGCCCTAGCAAGAGCGGCCGACCACGCTACCGCGCGACTGCGCTGGTGGTTGCGGATAGCGTCGCGGTATGGACGTCAGTTGGGAAGAGTTCGGCTGGGAGCGTCTCGCCGACGGCGTGGGCCGCAAGAGGCTGCCGGTGTGGGACGCGACGACCGCGTTGGTGGTCGGCGAGGACGGCGCTCTGCTGTACGACACGGGCGCGACGCTCCGTGAGGGCGCCGGGATCCGCGCGCAGGCGCAGGCGCTGATGGGCGGCCGGAGAGTGACGCATATCGCATTGAGCCACCCCCATTTCGATCATGTCCTCGGCACGGCGGCGTTCTCGGGGACGGAGGTGTACGGGGCGGTCGGCATCGACGCCGTGCTGACCAAGGACCCGGACGCGCTGCGCGGCGACGCCGTACGGCACGGGGTGGCCGAGAAGGACGCCGTGGAGGCGACGGACGTCCTGGTGGCGCCGCACCACCTGGTGTCCGGCGAGTGGACGCTCGAGCTGGGCGGGCGGCAGGTGCTGCTGGCGAATGTGGGGCCGGGTCACAGCGGCCACGACCTGGCCGTCCTCGTGCCGGGCGACCGGGAGGTCGTGCTGTGCGGTGACCTGGTGGAGGAGTCGGGTGACCCGCAGGCCGGGCCGGACGCCATCCCCTCACGCTGGCCGGCCGCCCTGGACCGGCTGCTGGAGCTGGGCGGCGAGGACGCCGTGTACGTGCCGGGGCACGGGGCCGTCGTGGACGCCGCTTTCGTACGCGCCCAACGCGATGAGCTGGCCCGGCGGTTCAGGGTGTCGTAGCGTCTGGCGGATGCGCGCTTACGACCCTGACCTGACGCCTTCCTGGAAGCGTTCGGCCCCGGTGCCGGAGGTACCCGCCGACCCGGACCTGGTGGTCGAGGAGGTGAGCACCGGCTTCTGCGGGGCGGTGATCGGCTGCGAGGCGGGGACGGTCACCCTGGAGGACCGGTTCGGCAAGCACCGGGTGTTCCCGCTGACGCCCCGGGGCTTCCTGCTGGAGGGCCGTACGGTGACGCTGGTACGCCCGTCTGCGGGGCCTTCCCGCCCGTCGCGCACCGCCTCGGGCTCCCTCGCCGTCCCGGGTGCACGCGCGCGTGTCGCCCGTGCGGGGCGCATCTACGTGGAGGGCCGGCACGACGCGGAGCTCGTGGAACGGGTGTGGGGCGACGACCTGCGCATCGAGGGCGTGGTCGTCGAGTACCTGGAGGGCGTCGACGACCTCCCGGCCGTCGTCCGGGACTTCGGCCCCGGCCCGGACGCCCGGCTCGGGGTCCTGGTGGACCACTTGGTCCCCGGCTCCAAGGAGTCCCGCATCGCGGCGTCGGTCACGGACGCCCACACCTTGGTGGTGGGGCATCCGTACATCGACATCTGGGAGGCCGTGAAGCCCTCGTCCGTGGGCATCCGGGCGTGGCCCTCGGTCCCGCACGGCCAGGACTGGAAGACGGGCGTGTGCCGGGCCCTGGGCTGGCCGGAGAACACGGGCGCCGCCTGGCAGCACATCCTCTCGAAGGTCCACTCCTACAAGGACCTGGAGCCGGAGCTGCTGGGCCGGGTGGAGGAGCTGATCGACTTCGTGACGGCGCCCTAGGCGCTGCCCGGTGCGGGGCGGGGCCTGGCGGGCGGGGCGGGCCCGGCGGGCGGCGCCTGGCGGGCGTGGCCTGGCGGGCGGGGCCTGGCGGGCGGGGCCTGCGGGCGACGCCTGGCGGGCGGGGCCCGGGTCAGTCCACCAGGTCCCGCACCACCGCGTCGGCCAGCAGCCGTCCCCGCAGGGTGAGCACGGCCCGCCCGTCGGCGTAAGGACCGGCGTCCAGGAGCCCGTCCCTTACCGCCCGCTCGGCGGCAGCCAGGCCCGCGGGCTTGAGCAGCGCCAGCTCGCACCCCTCCCGGAGCCGCAGCTCCAGCAGGACCCGCTCCACCCGCCGGTCCTCCTCCGACAGGACCTCGCGCCCCGCCCCCGGCGACCGCCCCTCCGCCAGCGCGGCGGCGTAGGCGCCCGGGTGCTTGACGTTCCACCACCGCACACCCCCCACGTGGCTGTGCGCGCCGGGCCCCGCGCCCCACCAGTCGGCGCCGCGCCAGTACAGCTCGTTGTGCAGGCACCGCCCCGCCTCCGAGGTGGCCCAGTTGGACACCTCGTACCAGGAGAAGCCCGCCCCGGAGAGCACGTCCTCCGCGATCAGGTACCGGTCCGCGTGGACGTCGTCGTCCGTCATCGGCACCTCACCGCGCCGGATGCGCCGGGCGAGCTGCGTGCCCTCCTCGACGATCAGCGCGTACGCCGAGACGTGGTCCGGTCCTGCGCCGATCGCCGCGTCGAGCGAGGCCCGCCAGTCGTCGTCGCTCTCCCCCGGCGTGCCGTAGATCAGGTCCAGGTTGACGTGTTCGAAGCCCGCCGCGCGCGCCTCCGCGACGCAACGCTCCGGCCGCCCGGGGGTGTGCGTACGGTCGAGCACCTTCAGGACGTGCTGCCGGGCGCTCTGCATGCCGAAGGAGATCCGGTTGAAGCCCCCCTCGCGCAGCTCCGCGAGGTACGCCGGGTCGACCGACTCCGGATTCGCCTCCGTCGTGATCTCGGCGTCGTCCGCGAGCCCGAACTCGTCACGGACGGCGCCCAGCATCGCCACCAGGTCGGCGGCGGCGAGGAGGGTGGGCGTACCGCCGCCGACGAAGACGGTGCGCACCGGGCGGCGGTCGTCGCCGAGCACCTTCCGCGCCAGGCGCACCTCGTCCGTGAGCGTCGCGGCGTAGTTGTCGCGGGAGGCGAGGACGCCGCCGGAACCGCGCAGCTCGGTGGCGGTGTAGGTGTTGAAGTCGCAGTAGCCGCAGCGGGTCGCGCAGTACGGCACGTGCAGATAGAACCCGAGCGGCCGCTCACCGGCCCCGAGCAGCGCGGACGCGGGAAGTGCGCCGTCCTCGGGCATGGGCTCACCATCGGGCAGTACGGAAGGCATACCGCCCATTGTCCGTCACCGCGGCACCTGCCGGGCCTGGAGCACCAGCAGCGCGAGATCGTCGCGCACGGGCGTCTCGCCGAACGTGTGGACCGCCCGCCGGATCCGGTCGGCGACCTCCCGCGCCGGGAGCCCGGCGCAGCCGGCGAGGGCCTCGGCCAGCCCGTCGCCGTCGTCGAACATCCGGCCTGTGCGGGAGCGGCGCTCGGTGACGCCGTCGGTGACGCACAGGAGGGTGTCGCCGGGCGCGAGGTGGAAGGTGTGGCTCTCGTACCCGACGTCGTCGACGACGCCCAGCAGCACCTGGGGCGCGGCGGCGGGCGTCACGGAGCCGTCGGGGCGAAGCAGGAGCGGCAGGGGGTGACCGGCGCTGGCGAGCGTGCAGCGCGCCCCGCCGCCGTCCTCGGGGGCGAGCGGCACGAGCTCGCCGTACAGCAGCGACAGGAACCGCGACTGGGGCTGGGCGGGGGAATGCGGCCCGCCGGGCAGGTCACCGGCCGCGGCGACCATAGAGGCGGCGGCCTCGGCGGCCTCCGTGGCGTCGTCGAGGAGCAGCCGGTTCAGCCGGTCGAGGACCTGCCCGACCTGGTGGTCCTCGCGGGCGAGCAGCCGCAGCCAGGGGCGGGCGAGGCCGGTGACGACGGCGGCCTCGGGGCCGCTGCCCTGGACGTCGCCGAGCATGAAGCACCAGCGGCGCGCCCCGGGGCCGGCCTGGAACACGTCGTAGAAGTCACCGCCCGCCAGACCGTCGTCGCTGGGTTCGTACACGATGCGGCTCTCGACGCCCGGGATCTGGGCCACCTGGCTGGGCAGGAGACCCCGCTGGAGCACCCGGCTGATGGTGACCTGGCGGGTGTAGCGGCGGGCGGCGCCGATGGCGAGGGCGACGCGGCGCGCGAAGTCCTCGACGAGGCTGGTGACGGCGTCGGGGATCCGTGCCCGCCCGCGCCGTCCGAGCATCAGGGTGCCCAGCCCGTGCCCGCCCACGACGAGCCGGTACGCGAGCGCGGTGCCCGCCTCCGCGCCTTCCGCCGCGCTCTGCGCCCCGCCGTGCGCGCCGCCTTTTGCACTGGCGTCCGCCCCGCCGTGCGCGCCGCCTTCCGCACTGCCGTCCGCCCCGCCGTGCGCGCCGCCTTCCGCACTGCCGTCCGCCACGCTGTCCGCACTACCGTGCGCCGCGCCGCGCACCCGGCCATCCGCCTCGCCGTGCGCCCGGCCGTCCGCCTCGCCGTGCGCCGCGCCGGTGTCGCCGCGGTGCTCCGATGACGGCCAGGGGATCGGCACCGGCCCGGTGCGGGGCGGCTCCGGCATCCGGGGCGGTTCCTTCTCCAGCGCCGTACGCAGCGTCTCCAGCGCCGATTCGTCGGCGTGCCACACCCGGGCGAGCTGCGGCCCGCTGCCCTCGGCGCCCTCGTCCTCCAGCCAGAAGGCGCACCAGTCGGCCAGGCGCGGCACCAGGAGCTGGCCGGCGAGCGCCGCGACGAGGTCCTCGTCGAGCTGGCCGGCGAGCAGGTCGGACGCCTCGGCGAGGAACGACAGCGCCCCGCGGCCGGCCCATTCGTGGTCGTCGCGCACCACTCGGCGCGGTGACGGGGCGAGGATCTCGGCGGCGCGCAGCCCGCGCTGGATCGCCGGTTCGGAGCCGGGCAGGGGGCAGGTGTCCCAGCCTTCGAGGGGCAGCCGGGCCCAGACGGTCTTCAGGCCCGGCCGGTAGGTGATGCCCCAGCATTCGGCGAGGGCGGCGACGAGCTGGAGCCCCCGGCCGTAGTCGTCGAGGCCGTCCGCGTCCTCGTGGTGCTGGTGTTCGTGGCGGACGGTCCGGGTCGGGTGGTGGTCGGACACCTCGAGGACGAGGGCCGCGGGGCGGCCGTCGGCGGGGTCCTCGAGCCGGAAGAGCAGCTCGACGGTGGTGCCGGCGTGGACGACGGCATTGGTGACGAGTTCGGTGACGACCAGGACGGCGTCGTCGGCGACCCGCTCGGTGATCGTGGCGGCGGCGGGCAGCGCCAGGCCGGTCCAGTCGGCGAGCGCGGCGCGTACGAAGCGGCGGGCGGCGGACGGCGCGAGCGGGTTTCCCGGCAGGCTGGTGCGCGTGACGGACTGGCCCTGGGGCGGGTGGTGGGGCGGCAGCAGCAACTCTCCGGTGGTCGCGCGCTGTGTCGGAAAGGACCCCACGTGCGGCTCCTCGTCGGCTCCTGGGTCGGCTCGTGGTCGGACACCGACAGGGTGACAGATCGAGCACGTTCATAAGCGCCGAGTCATCGAACTCGCCCACGCGAACGGGGCCGCGCTTCCCGCCGCGCGGCCCCGTCGTCGTGTCCCGCCGGTCTCAGGCCTCCCTGGTCCCCGCGTACATCTCGTCGATGAGGTGCTTGTACTCACGCTCGACCACGGGGCGCTTCAGCTTGAGGCTGGGCGTCAGTTCGCCGTGCTCGATGTCGAGGTCGCGCGGCAGGAGCCGGAACTGCTTGATGGTCTGCCAGCGCTGGAGCCCCTCGTTGAGCCGGTCCACATAGCCCTGGACGAGCTGCGTGACCTCGGGGGTGGCCACGACCTCGGCGTAGGACTTGCCGCCCAGACCGTGCTCCTGCGCCCAGCCGAGGATGGCGGGCTCGTCGAGGGCGATGAGCGCGGTGCAGTAGTTCCGGTCGGCGCCGTGGACGAGGATGTTGGAGACGTACGGGCAGACGGCCTTGAACTGTCCCTCGACCTCGGCGGGCGCGATGTACTTGCCGCCGGACGTCTTGATCAGGTCCTTCTTGCGGTCCGTGATGCGGAGGTAGCCGTCGACGGAGAGTTCGCCGATGTCGCCGGTGTGGAACCAGCCGTCCGACTCCAGGACCTCGGCGGTCTTCTCCGGCAGGCCGTGGTAGCCCTCCATGATGCCGGGGCCGCGCAGCAGGATCTCGCCGTCGTCGGCGATCCGGACCTCCGTGCCGGGCAGCGGCTTGCCGACGGTGCCGGTGCGGTAGGCCTCGCCCGGGTTGACGAAGGAGGCGGCGCTGGACTCGGTGAGGCCGTAGCCCTCCAGGACGTGGATACCGGCGCCGGAGAAGAAGTAGCCGATGTCGGGTGCGAGGGCGGCCGATCCGGAGACGGCCGCGCGCAGCCGGCCGCCGAAGGCCTCGCGGAGCTTGGAGTAGACGAGGGCGTCGGCGATCTTGTGCTTGGCGTTCAGGCCGAAGGGGACGCTCGCGTTGCCGGTGCGGCGGAAGTTGTCCTGGCTGGTCCTGGCGTATTCGCGGGCGACTTCGGCCGCCCACTTGAAGATCTTGTACTTGGCGCCGCCTCCGGCCCGTGCCTTTGCCGCGACCCCGTTGTAAACCTTTTCGAAGATGCGGGGTACGGCGGCCATGTACGTCGGCTGGACGACCGGCAGGTTCTCGATGATCTTGTCGACGCGGCCGTCGACGGCGGTGACGTGCCCGACCTCGATCTGGCCGGAGGTGAGCACCTTGCCGAAGACGTGCGCGAGGGGCAGCCAGAGGTACTGCACGTCCTCGGCGGTGATGAGACCGGTCGCGGCGATGGCCTTGGCCATGTACGACCAGTTGTCGTGCGGCAGCCGTACACCCTTGGGGCGGCCGGTGGTGCCGGAGGTGTAGATGAGGGTGGCGAGCTGGTCCGAGGTGATGGCGGCGACCCGGTCCTTGACGGCGTCCGGGTTCTTCTCCAGGTAGGCGCGGCCGCGCTCCTCCAGCTCGGCCAGCGAGAGCGTCCAGCCCTCGGGCTCGGACTCGTCCGCTTCGACGCCGGCCGGGTCGATGACGACCACATGGGCGAGGTGCGGCAGCTCGGCGCGCTTCTCTCGTGCCTTGGCCAGTTGGGCGGCGTCCTCGGCGATCAGGACGCGGCTCTCGGAGTCGGCGAGGATGTACGCGGACTCCTCGGCGTTGGTCTGCGGGTAGACGGTGGTGGTCGCGGCACCGGCGCACATCACGCCGAGGTCGGACAGGATCCACTCGACGCGGGTGGCGGCGGCGAGGGCGACCCGCTCCTCGGACCGTACGCCGAGGTCGATGAGGCCGGCGGCGATGGCGTAGACGCGCTCGGCGGCCTGACCCCAGCTGAGGGACTTCCACTCGTCGGGGCCCTGCCCTGAGGGGGCGGGGACCGGGTAGCGGTAGGCCTCGCCGTCGGGCGTTTTCGCCACGCGCTCCAGGAAGAGGTTGGCCACGGAGGGCGGTCGGTTCTCGATCAGGGTCTGTGTGTCGCTCACGACGTCCTCCGGGCGGCTTGCGGCAGGGCTGCACGACGGGATGATTGTTTAACTGGCGAGTAACCCTCGGGCGGCATCAGGTTAGAGCTCCGTCGTCCGCCACGTAAGGGGCTGCGGCCCGGTGCTTCATACCCGCTTCATAACGACTGGGACGCCCGGCGGCCCGTCGCATGCACGCAAAAGCGCCCGTCCGTGAACCGAACGGGCGCTGTGCGGGCACCGCTACTTCTTGGCCTTGCCGCCGGCGGAGTCGTCGCTGGACAGCACCGCGATGAAGGCCTCTTGCGGAACCTCCACGGAACCGACCATCTTCATCCGCTTCTTGCCTTCCTTCTGCTTCTCCAGCAGCTTCCGCTTACGGGAGATGTCACCGCCGTAGCACTTGGCGAGCACGTCCTTGCGGATCGCGCGGATCGTCTCGCGGGCGATGACGCGCGAACCGATGGCCGCCTGGATGGGCACCTCGAAGGCCTGCCGCGGGATGAGCTCGCGCAGCTTGGCGACCAGCCGCACACCGTAGGCGTACGCCGCGTCCTTGTGGGTGATGGCGGAGAAGGCGTCGACCTTGTCGCCGTGCAGCAGGATGTCGACCTTGACGAGGCTGGAGGCCTGCTCGCCGGTGGGCTCGTAGTCCAGGGAGGCGTAGCCGCGGGTCTTGGACTTCAGCTGGTCGAAGAAGTCGAAGACGATCTCGGCGAGGGGCAGGGTGTAGCGGATCTCCACCCGGTCCTCGGAGAGGTAGTCCATGCCGAGGAGGGTGCCGCGGCGGGTCTGGCACAGCTCCATGATCGAGCCGATGAACTCGCTGGGGGCCAGGATCGTGGCGCGTACGACCGGCTCGTACACCTCACTGATCTTGCCCTCGGGGAACTCGCTCGGGTTGGTGACCGTGTGCTCGCTGCCGTCCTCCATGAGGACGCGGTAGACCACGTTGGGGGCGGTGGCGATCAGGTCCAGCCCGAACTCGCGCTCCAGCCGCTCCCGGATCACGTCCAGGTGCAGCAGGCCGAGGAAGCCCACGCGGAAGCCGAAGCCGAGGGCGGCGGAGGTCTCCGGCTCGTAGACGAGCGCGGCGTCGTTGAGCTGGAGCTTGTCGAGCGCGTCACGCAGCTCGGGGTAGTCCGAGCCGTCCAGCGGGTAGAGGCCGGAGAACACCATGGGCTTGGGGTCCTTGTAGCCGCCGAGGGCCTCCGTGGCGCCCTTGTGCAGGGTGGTGATGGTGTCACCGACCTTGGACTGGCGGACGTCCTTCACACCCGTGATCAGGTAGCCGACCTCACCCACACCGAGGCCGTCGGCCGGGAGCATCTCGGGCGAGTTCGTCCCGATCTCCAGCAGCTCGTGGGTCGCGCCCGTGGACATCATGCGGATGCGCTCGCGCTTGTTGAGCTGCCCGTCGATCACACGGACGTAGGTGACGACACCGCGGTACGAGTCGTAGACCGAGTCGAAGATCATCGCGCGGGCGGGGGCGTCCTTGACGCCGACCGGGGCCGGGACGTCCCTGACGACGCGGTCCAGCAGCGCCTCGACGCCGATGCCGGTCTTGGCGGACACCCGCAGTACGTCGTCGGGGTCACAGCCGACCAGGTTCGCCAGCTCCTCGGCGAACTTCTCCGGCTGGGCCGCCGGAAGGTCGATCTTGTTGAGCACGGGGACGATGGCCAGGTCGTTCTCCATCGCCAGGTAGAGGTTGGCGAGGGTCTGCGCCTCGATGCCCTGGGCGGCGTCGACGAGCAGGATGGTGCCCTCGCAGGCGGCCAGGGACCGCGACACCTCGTAGGTGAAGTCGACGTGACCAGGGGTGTCGATCATGTTGAGGATGTGAGTGCTGCCCTGGCCGGGCCCCTCCGTGGGGGCCCACGGCAGACGCACCGCCTGGGACTTGATCGTGATGCCGCGCTCGCGCTCGATGTCCATGCGGTCGAGGTACTGAGCGCGCATCTGCCGCTGCTCGACCACACCGGTCAGCTGGAGCATCCGGTCGGCAAGGGTCGACTTGCCGTGGTCGATGTGCGCGATGATGCAGAAGTTGCGGATCAGCGCCGGGTCGGTACGGCTCGGCTCGGGCACGTGGATAGGGGTCGCGGGCACGCAGGGTCCTGATTCTCGAGACGCCGGGCGTCTCTGCTCGGGTCGACGTCGGATCGATACGTAGGTTCCATGGTCCCACGGACGGGGACGGGCGCTCGGTTTGGGCCGCTCGGAGGGCGACTGGTAGCCTGGGCAGCTGTGTCTCGTGGCCCTCTCAGCAGCGCGGCACACATCAGAGAAATCCTTACGAACCTGAAAAGGCTCTTTCGTGGCGAACATCAAGTCCCAGATCAAGCGGAACAAGACCAACGAGAAGGCGCGCCTGCGCAACAAGGCCGTCAAGTCGTCGCTCAAGACCGCGATCCGCAAGGCCCGTGAGGCTGCCGCCGCGGGTGACGTCGAGAAGGCCACCGTTGCCGCTCGCGCCGCCTCCCGTGCGCTCGACAAGGCCGTCTCGAAGGGTGTCATCCACAAGAACGCCGCCGCCAACAAGAAGTCGGCGCTGGCCACCAAGGTTGCCTCCCTTCAGGGCTGAGCTGCTCTTGATTTGATCGCCGGGACGGACCAAGCGGGCCCTCTCATCCGCTCCTGACCGGCACCCCGAGCCCGTACGCGGCCTGCGTTCGCCACGCGGGTACGAGCTCACCAGCGCATCACCCGAAGGCCCCGTCGCCCGTCCTTCCCCAGGACACGGCCCCGGGGCCTTCGGCATGTCCGCGCCCACGGACACAGCGCCCATAGGACTTCCCGGCGCCGGCGGGCCCGGCAGCGTGTGCGGCGGAGCTCGCCCGACGGCCTGCCTGCGGGCAACCGCCGACGGCGAGAAGCCCCCCACGTACGCCCGGCCGGAGGCCGGGCGCGCCCACCGGCCCGCGGCCGACCCCACACCTCCACCGCCCCAGCGCACGGCACGAACCGCCCGCGCGAGCCGCATGGCAGGAACCGCACGACGCGGACCACCCGCACGAACCGCACGGCGCGGACCACCCCGCGCGAGCCGCACGGCGCGGACCACCGGCACGACCGGTCCGACCGGCACGGCGCGAACCACCCGCACGAGCCGCACGGCGCGACCGGCACGGCGCGACCGGCACGGCGCGAACCGCCCGCACGAACCACCCGCGCTACCCGCGGTACTCCGCCGCGTGGACCGGGCGACGCCCTGGGCTCAGCGGCGAGAGCGGGCCGCGCGGGCAATGGTGACGACCGCCTTCTCCAGCGCGTACTCCGGGTCGTCGCCCCCGCCCTTGACCCCCGCGTCGGCCTCGGCGATCGCTCGCAGCGCGACGGCCACTCCGTCCGGCGTCCAGCCGCGCATCTGCTGGCGCACCCGGTCGATCTTCCACGGCGGCATGCCGAGCTCGCGGGCCAGGTCCGCGGGCCGGCCGCCCCGCGCCGAGGACAGTTTGCCGATGGCCCGGACACCCTGCGCCAGCGCGCTCGTGATCAGCACCGGCGCGACACCGGTGGACAGCGACCAGCGGAGCGCCTCCAGGGCCTCCGCCGCCCGGCCCTCCACCGCCCGGTCGGCCACGTTGAAGCTGGAGGCTTCGGCCCGGCCCGTGTAGTACCGGCCGACGACCGCCTCGTCGATGGTGCCCTCGACGTCCGCGGCGAGCTGCGACACCGCGGAGGCGAGCTCCCGCAGATCGCTGCCGACCGCGTCGACGAGCGCCTGGCACGCCTCCGGCGTCGCCGACCGCCCGAGCGTGCGGAACTCACCGCGCACGAACGTCAGTCGCTCCGCCGGCTTGGTGGTCTTCGGACACGCGACCTCCCGCGCACCCGCCTTGCGTGCGGCGTCCAGCAGGCCCTTGCCCTTGGCGCCGCCCGCGTGGAGCAGCACGAGGCTGATGTCCTCCACGGGCGAGCCGAGGTAGGCCTTGATGTCCTTGATCGTGTCGGCGGAGAGGTCCTGCGCGTTCCGCACGACCAGCACCTTTCGCTCGGCGAAGAGCGAGGGGCTCGTCAGCTCGGCGAGCGAACCGGGCTGGAGCTGGTCGGGCGTGAGGTCGCGGACGTCCGTGTCGGCGTCGGCCGCGCGGGCGGCCGCCACCACCTGCTGCACCGCGCGGTCGAGGAGCAGGTCCTCCTGCCCCACGGCGAGGGTGACGGGCGCGAGGACGTCGTCGGTCTGGTTCTTTCTGGTGGCCATCGCGAACCAGCATCGCACGGCCCACCGACAACGCCGTTACGCCCGGCAGCCGCTCCCTACGGCTCTTCCCGCCAGCCGTCCCACCGCGCCGCGAACTCGTCCAGCTCGGCGGCCGCGAGCCGCCCGTCCGGGTCCTCGACCACCACCAGCCACTGGGCGTCCTCGGCGTCGTCCTCACCGGCCAGGGCGTCCCTCACCAGCTGGGGCTCCTCCGTGATCCTGAAACGCTCCCCGAGCTCCTCGGCGGCCTCCTCGGCCGCGTCCCGGTCGGGCAGTACCAGCACATGTCGCACATCACTCACAGGGACATTGTTCCTGCGTGCCGCTAGGGCTCCGGCCCCGGCCCCCGTCCCTGGGCGGTGATCGCGCGCAGTTCCCTTCCCCGCCCCGTCACGGCGATCGCGCCGTGCCTGTCGGTACTCAGCACCACCGCTCCCCCGGCCCGCAGTGCGCCGACCGTACGCGGTGCCGGATGGCCGTACGGGTTGTCCCGGCCGGCCGAGACCAGAGCCAGCCGTGGCCGGGCCCTGCTCAGCAGACGCGGGTCCTGGTGGGCCGAGCCGTGGTGGGCGACCTTCAGGACGTCGACCGGCGGCAGGTCCGGGTGGGCGCGCAGCAGGCCCTGCTGGGCGGGCGGCTCCAGGTCGCCGAGGAGGAGCAGGGTCGTGCCGCCGCCGATCCGGACGTGGAGCGCGACGCTGGCGTCGTTCGGTCCCTCCGGCTCCGGTCCGGCCATGGCGGCACCGGGCCACAGCACCCTCCAGTCGAGCGGCCCGATCCGCCGGCGCTCACCGGCCCCCGCGCGGACGACCGGCACCCCTGCCGCCGCGGCGGTTCTCCGCACGAACGCCGCCTGGTCCGGCGGGTCCTGGAGGCTCGTGGTCTGGATCGCCCCGACCGCCCGGCCTCTCAGTACGCCCGGCAGGCCGGCGACATGGTCGGCGTGGAAGTGCGTGAGCACCACGAGCGGCACGCGGCTGACACCGAGTCGGTGGAGGCACCGGTCCACGAGCTGCGGGTCGGGCCCCGCGTCCACCACCACGGCCGTGCCCCCGCCCGCGGCGAGTACGGTCGCATCACCCTGGCCGACGTCGCACATCGCGAACACCCACCCCGGCGGCGGCCACCCGGTGACCAGCCTGGTGAGCGGCTGCGGCCGCACCACCGCGAGCAGCAACAGCACGGTGCACGCGCCGGCCAGCCACCCCCGGTGACGCAACCGGCGCACCCACACCAGCAGCAGCGCGGTGACGGCGGCGAGGAGCAGCCCTCCGCCCCAGCCTCCGGGCCACTGGGCCTCCGCCCCGGGCAACGCGGCTCCCGCTCGGGCGATGGAGGCGATCCACCCGGCGGGCCACCCCGCGCATTCGGCGAGGAGACCCGCCACCGGCATCGCGACCGGTGCCGTGGCGAGCGCGGCGAACCCGAGCACGGTCGCCGGGGCCACCGCGATCTCGGCCAGCAGGTTGCAGGGGATCGCCACCAGGCTGACCCGTGCGGCGAAGACGGCCACCACCGGGGCGCACACCGCCTGGGCCGCGAGCGCCGCGGCCAGCGCCTCCGCGATCCGGGGCGGAACCCGGCGCCCGCGCAACGAGGCACTCCAGCGCGGCGCGACGGTCAGGAGCGCCCCGGTGGCCAGTACGGAGAGCAGGAAGCCGTAGCTGCGCGCCAGCCAGGGGTCGTACAGCACCAGCAGCAGTACGGCGGCGGCGAGCGCGGGGATCAGCGACCTGCGGCGCCCGGTGCCGATGGCCAGCAGGGTGATCAGTCCACAGGCGGCGGCGCGCAGCACGCTGGGATCGGGTCGGCAGACCAGGACGAAGCCGAGGGTCAACGCCCCGCCGAGCAGCGCGGTCGCCCGCAGAGGGATCCCCAACCGGGGTGCCAGCCCGCCACGTTCGGCCTTCAGGGCCGTGGCGGGCGGTCCGATGAGCAGCAGCAAGACAATGGTGAGGTTGCTCCCGGAAACGGCCAGAAGGTGCGTCAGGTCGGTTGCCCGGAAAGCGTCGTGCAGGTCGGACGGGATGCGGGAGGTGTCTCCGACGACCAGCCCCGGCAGCAGGGCGCGAGCGTCCGGCGGCAGCCCGTCGGTCGCGGCGCGCAGTCCCGCGCGGAGCTCCCCGGCGGTGCGCTGGAGCGCGGTCGGCGGCCCGGGGATCCGCGGTGGGCCGGGGTCGGCCCGCAGGACACCGGCGAACGGCTCCCCGGCGTGGTGCGGCGGCGCCAGCCGCCCGGTCAGGCGCAGTCGGGTGGACGGCAGCAGTCGCCGCCAGTCGCCTCCGGCGGGCGACACGATCACCAGCACGGGCGTCCGGACCCTGGTGACGGCGCCGTCGGAGGCCGTCACCAGCGTGACGTCGGCGTCCAGCACGACGGCGGCGGGCGCCGCCCGGGGGCCGTGGACCTTCACACGGGTGAGCCGTGGGTCGGAGGTGACCGTTGCCTCGACGGTGACCCGGGCGTGCCGCTCCACCAGCCCCGGCAGCGGTCCCCTCCTCAGATCGGCGCCGTGCAGTCCCGCCGACGCCGCCCCGGCCGCGGCGCAGAGCAACACCGCCGCCCACACCGTGCGGCCGCCGGCCGGCGGGCGGCGGCCCAGCAGCGCGGAGCGCCCACCGAGACGCCGGAGCAACAGCGCGGCGCCTCCCAGGACGCAGAGCACCACACCTGTCACCGTCCACCAGCCCGGTGTGCCCAGCGCGAGCGCCGCCGCTCCCCACGCCGCCAGGGCGGGCCCGACGAGCCGCATGTCCGCCGGGCCCTCCTGCCGAGGATCCCCGGCACCCGGCCGGGCACCCGACACGGCATGTACCACCTGGCGGTTCATGGCCGTACGAGGGACTGGAGGTCCGCGAACCGGCGCTCACCGATCCCGTTGACCTCGCGGAGTTCGTCGACCGACCGGAAACCACCGTGCCGGGTGCGGTAGTCGACGATGTGCTGGGCCAGCACGGGGCCGACACCGGGCAGGGTGTCGAGCTGGTCCACCGTGGCGGTGCTGAGGCTGACCGGTCCCTGGGAACCGTCCGGACCCGATGCCCCGGACGTCCCGGGTGCGGGCCCCGCCGGTGCCGGCGGGGCGCCCACCACGATGTGCTCGCCGTCCATGAGCACTCGCGCCCGGTTCAGCCCCGTGAGGTCGGTGCCCGGCCTTGTGCCACCCGCCGCGCGCAGGGCGTCGGCGACCCGGGATCCGGCGGGCAACCGCAGCACGCCCGGCCGCCGCACCTTCCCGCTCACGTCGACGACCACGGGTGGCGCCCCGGCCGGGGGACGGCGCACCGGGGCCCGCTCCGCGGCGGGCGCGGCCTCGGTGACCACCTCGGGCGCCCGGACCGGCTCCGGCCGGCCCACCCAGAAGTACCGCCCGGCGAGTGCGGCGGCCACGACCAGGACCACGGCGAGCGCGACGACCGTTCGGGGCTCCGTCCCGCACCGGGTCCGCACCCACAGCGGCAACCGCTCCCGCAGCCCGAGCCGCCACCGCTCCCGCCGCTCCCGCGCCCCCTCGGGAGCCGGAGCCGGAGCACCTCCGGCACCCTCCGCCGACGCGCCCGCCACGAGCTCCGACTCCACGCCCACAGGAGTCCCCGGCACGGCGGGAGTACCCACCCCCGCAGCAGTACGCCGCACAGCGGGATTGCCCGACCCCGCAGCAGCACTCGGCACACCGACCGGCGACACAGTGAAAGTCCCCACTCCCGCAGAGGATCCCGACCCCTCAGCAGTCCCCGACACCCCGTCAGCGCCCGGATCCACCATCGGCGGCTGTGCCGGTACGGCGCCGGCGGCCGGGGGCGGGTGGGTCGCCGACGCGCCCGTCCCTTCGAAGAGCGCGTCCGCGCGGCGGCGGGCTGTCGCCGTCACGTGCGCGGCTGTGCTCCTCCCGCGCCGTACACGGTGTCGTGCGGGGCCTCGGCCCCGCGTGCGGCCGTCGGAGCCGGGCGCCCGGCCGGGTCCACTCGCCGCCCGTACGAGGAGCGCTGTCGATGTCACGGAGTGTGTTCGCGTTGCCATGCCACAGGACGGTAGAGGCGATCACCCGGACCCGCTGGGCCGCCTCACATTCCGTGGAAAACCAACCCGTTGTGGAAAACGCGCTCACCCGACCGTGTGAGGCCGACGGTCACCGCGCCGAGACGACGACCCCCAGCAGGCCCGGCCCAGTGTGCGCGCCGATGACCGCGCCGACTTCGCTGACGTGCAGCTCAGCCAGGCCCGGCACGCGGACGCGCAGCCGGTCGGCGAGGGCGGCCGCCCGGTCGGGGGCGGCGAGGTGGTGCACCGCGATGTCCACCGGGCTCCCGCCGGCCCGGTCGGCGGCGATCTCCTCCAGCCGAGCGATCGCTTTGGACGCCGTGCGTACTTTCTCCCGCAGTTCGATCCGGCCGCCCTCCAGTTCCAGCAGCGGCTTCACGGCGAGGGCGGAGCCCAGCAGCGCCTGGGCCGCGCCGATGCGGCCACCCCGGCGGAGGTACTCGAGCGTGTCGACGTAGAAGTACGCGGAGGTACCGGCGGCCCGCTTCTCCGCGGCGGCGACGACCTCGTCCAGCGTGCCGCCCGCTTCCGCCGCCTCGGCGGCCGACAGCGCGCAGAACCCGAGCGCCATGGCGACCATCCCCGTGTCGACGACCCGCACCGGCACCGCCGCGTCCTTGGCGGCCAGGAGCGCGGCGTCGTACGTCCCGGAGAACTCGGCCGACAGGTGCAGCGACACGATCTCCGTGGCCCCTCTCCCGGCCGCCGCGCGGTAGGCCGCGGCGAACACCTCGGGGCTCGGCCGCGACGTGGTCACGGAGCGACGCTTCTGGAGCGCGACGGCGAGCGAGCGGGCCGAGATCTCGGTGCCCTCCTCAAGGGCCTGGTCGCCGAGGACGACGGTCAGCGGCACCGCGGTGATACCGTGCCGCTCCATCGTCCGCGTCGGCAGGTAGGCCGTGGAATCAGTGACGATCGCGACATGGCGGGACATGACCGGGAGGGTACCCCGGAGGCGGCTCCCTACGGCAGCCCGCCCCCGTCTCGTGATCCCATCCGGTCAGTTGGTGGTCTCGGGGCGCGTCGACTTCTGCCACGAGTAGAAGGACTGCTGTCGCGGGTCCCGCGCGGTGATCGCCCTGGGCGTGTCCGGGTCGGTCGTGCTCCGGCCGTCCTCCGGCTCCCTCGCGGGCCGCGCGTTCGCTTCGGCGTCCGCCTGCCGGGGCTGTGCCGACGCCTGCCCCTCCGCCGTCTCCGGCCAGGACAGGTCGTCCTGCTCGGTCCCGGTCCAGTGCCGCAGCGCCCCGGCCTCCACGTCGATCTGGGCGCTCAGAGACGCCAGGTCGTCGTCGGCGAACTTCCGCGCCCGGTCCCGGGCCGCCCACCGCAGCGACTCCGCCGAGTGGATGATCCGCTCCGTGCGCTCGCGCAGCTCGTCGAGCTGGGCGGCCACCCCGGCCCGGTCCGGGTCCCGCTCCAGTCGCTTGAGGTCCGCGTCCAGTTCGTGTCCGTGGGCGCTGAGCCGCCGGAACAGCTCCAGGGACTCCTTGAGCGAGGCGTCCTCCGCCGCGCCCGCTTCCAGGGCGTCCTGGGTGGACCGCATCGAGGTCCGCAGCGACAGACGCAGTTGCGCCAGCTCGGCCGTGACACCGCCCGGCCCGTAGCTCTTGGCCCGCAGCGTGGTGTCCTCGACCGTTCGCCGCGCCTGGGTGATGGTGCGGTCCACTCCGCGCTTGGCGGCCTTGACGGCCTTCACCGTCACGTACACCCCCAGAACGACGAAGGCGACGAAGAGCAGCGCCAGGATCGCGATCGCCTCTGCCATGAAGTCCCCTCGATGTCGCTCGGTAAGGCATCGGACGCGGCCGTCCGTCGTTCTTCCACGGTAAACGGAACGGGCAGGCCGAGGGTTCCATTCGAACCCCCAACCTGCCCGTAGGGGAAAACACCTAGGCGGTGCGCCGGGGCATCACGCCGGGACGATGTTCACCAGCTTCGGCGCCCGCACGATCACCTTGCGGATGCCCGCGCCGTCCAGCGCCGCGACGACACCCGCGTCGGCCAGGGCCAGGGCCTCCAGGTCCGCGTCCGTGATGGACGGGGAGACCTCGAGGCGCGCCTTCACCTTGCCCTTGATCTGGACGACGCAGGTGACGGTCTCGTCGACGACGTACGCCGGGTCGGCGACCGGGAAGGCCTGGTGCACGACCGATTCGCTGTGGCCCAGCTTGCGCCACAGTTCCTCGGCGATGTGCGGGGCCAGCGGCGCGACCAGCAGCACCAGCCACTCGGCGACCGACCGGGGCAGCGGGGCGCCCGTCTTCGTCAGGTAGTTGTTCAGCTCGGTGACCTTGGCGATCGCCGTGTTGAACCGCATGGCGGCCATGTCCTGGGACACGCCCTCGACGGCCTTGTGCAGGGCGCGCAGCGTGTCCTCGTCGGGCTCGGTGTCGACGACGGTCACCTCACCGGTCGACTCGTCGACGATGTTGCGCCACAGCCGCTGCAGCAGGCGGTACTGGCCGACCACCGCGCGCGTGTCCCAGGGCCGGGAGACGTCCAGCGGGCCCATGGCCATCTCGTACAGGCGCAGGGTGTCCGCTCCGTACTCGGCGCAGATCTCGTCCGGGGTGACGGCGTTCTTCAGGGACTTGCCCATCTTGCCCAGGACACGGCTGACCTTCTCGCCCTGGTACCAGAAGCCGCCGTCGCGCTCCTCGACCTCGGCGGCCGGTACGGCGATGCCGCGCGCGTCCCGGTAGACGAAGGCCTGGATCATGCCCTGGTTGTACAGCTTGTGGTACGGCTCGACGGAGGAGACGTGCCCCAGGTCGTACAGGACCTTGGACCAGAAGCGCGCGTACAGCAGGTGCAGCACGGCGTGTTCGGCGCCGCCCACGTACAGGTCGACGCCACCGTACGGCTGCCCCTCGCGGGGGCCCATCCAGTACTGCTCGATGGCCGGGTCGACCAGCTTGGTGCTGTTGTGCGGGTCCAGGTAGCGGAGCTGGTACCAGCAGGAACCGGCCCAGTTGGGCATGGTGTTGGTCTCGCGGCGGTACTTCTTGGGGCCGTCGCCCAGGTCCAGGGTGACGTTGACCCAGTCCTCGTTGCGCGACAGCGGCGTCTCGGGCTGGGTGTCGGCGTCGTTCGGGTCGAAGGTGCGCGGCGAGTAGTCCTCGACCTCGGGCAGCTCCAGCGGCAGCATCGACTCGGGCAGCGGGTGGGCGATGCCGTCCTCGTCGTAGACGATCGGGAAGGGCTCGCCCCAGTACCGCTGACGGCTGAACAGCCAGTCGCGCAGCCGGAAGTTGACGGTGCCTTCGCCGACGCCCTTGGCGACCAGCCACTCGGTGATCCTCGCCTTGGCCTCGGCGACGCGCAGGCCGTCCAGCGAGATCTCCTCGTTGGCCGAGTTGACGATCTTCGCGTCGTACGAGTCGAAGGCGTCGTCCCACGTCGACGGGTCGGTGCCGCGGTCGTCCGAGGGCTCGACGACGCAGCGCATGGGCAGCTCGAAGGCGCGCGCGAACGCGAAGTCGCGGGAGTCGTGCGCCGGGACGGCCATGATGGCGCCGGTGCCGTAGGCCATCAGGACGTAGTCGGCGATGAAGACCGGTACGCGGTCGCCGCTGACCGGGTTGATGGCGTACGCGCCGGTGAAGACGCCGGTCTTGTCCTTGGCCTCGGCCTGGCGCTCGACGTCGGACTTGGACGCGGCCTGCTTGCGGTAGACGTCGACGGCCTCGGCCGGGGTGGCGTGGCCGCCCGTCCAGACGTCGTGGGTGCCCTCGGGCCAGGCCGCCGGGACGATCTTCTCGACCAGCTCGTGTTCGGGCGCCAGCACCATGTAGGTGGCACCGAACAGGGTGTCCTGGCGGGTGGTGAAGACGGTGATCGCGTCGTCGCCGACGGCGAAGTCGACCCGGGCACCCTCGGAGCGGCCGATCCAGTTGCGCTGCTGCAGCTTGATGGCCTCGGGCCAGTCCAGCGCGTCCAGGTCGTCCAGCAGGCGGTCGGCGTAAGCGGTGATGCGCATGTTCCACTGGCGCAGCTTCGCCTTGAAGACGGGGTAGTTGCCGCGCTCGGAACGGCCGTCGGCGGTGACCTCTTCATTGGCCAGGACGGTGCCCAGGCCGGGGCACCAGTTGACGGGGGCGTCCGAGGCGTACGCCAGGCGGTACTCGCCCAGGACGTCGGCGCGCTCGGCGGCGGTCAGCTCGCTCCACGCGCGCGTGGAGCCGGGTACGGGGCGCTCACCGCTCTCGAACTGGGCGACCAGCTCGGCGATGGGGCGGGCCTTCTTCGCCGCTTCGTCGTACCAGGAGTTGAAGATCTGCAGGAAGATCCACTGGGTCCACTTGTAGTAGTCCGGCTCGATCGTGGCGAACGACCGGCGCTTGTCGTGGCCCAGGCCCAGCCGGCGCAGCTGGACCTTCATGTTCTCGATGTTCGCCTCGGTCGACACGCGCGGGTGCGTGCCGGTCTGGACGGCATACTGCTCGGCGGGCAGGCCGAAGGCGTCGAAGCCCAGGGTGTGCAGGACGTTGTGCCCGGTCATGCGCTGGTGGCGGGCGAAGACGTCGGTGGCGATGTAGCCCAGGGGGTGGCCGACGTGGAGGCCGGCACCCGAGGGATAGGGGAACATGTCCATGATGAACTTCTTGGGGCGGGCGACCACGGCCGGGTCACCGGCCAGGTCCCCGCTCGGGTTGGGTGCCTCGTACGTGCCCTCGGCGTCCCAGAAGTCCTGCCAGCGTGCCTCGATGTCGGCGGCCATGGCCGCCGTGTAACGATGCGGGGCTGCCTCGACAGCAGCCGAATTCATCTCGCTCATGATCCTTAAAGCTCCATCGATCGTCTCTGCCCGCTACCGCCCGGTGGCGCGGCGAAATGAAAAAACCCCTCGCACAGGAGGGGACGCCGCGCCGATTCCGGCCGGATCTTTCATCCGCCGGTACTGATCAGCGCGGCTCACTAAGCAGAAGGCGTACGGCACGCATGGCGTCAGGGTACCGCAGGGCCCGTACGAGTCGCATCGAGGTACCACGGGCCGGACACGGCACCGGACCTCACCGCGGGCCTCAGGGTTACTCCGCGTATCGACCCTATCCAGGGCAACCCCAGAGTCAGTTGTCGGCAGATCCGAACCTTAAACGCTCAAAGCTCGTACCGGTTGGTATGCCTCGACTTAGCATGCGGCCACGGGACCTCTTTTCCGCACCACTGGAGTCGCCCCCCATGAACCCTCATCGCAAGATCCGCTCATCGCCCGCCTTGCAGGCCGGTCTGAGCAAGCCGGTACAGGGCGGGCTCACCGCGGCTGCACTGGTTCTCATACCGGTGCTCGCGATCGGCGGGAGCGACAGCTTCCGGGCCGCCCTGGACTTCACCACGGGCGTCCTCTCCCTCGTGTCGCTGACCGCATCCGTGGCCTGGGGCCTGCTCGCGACGGACCGGCTCCTCCTCTCCACCCGCCACCGGCTGCTCGCCCAGGCCATCCACCGCACCACCGCGGTGGCGTCCCTCGGCTTCCTCCTGCTCCACGCCACCGTCAAGGTCTCGCTGGGGCACGTGGCACTGATCGGGGCTCTCATCCCCTTCGGTCTCGGCGTCACCGGCACGTCCGGCCTGATCGGCTTCGGGTCGCTCGCCGGCCTGCTGATGGTGGTCGCCGCGTCCACCGGCGCCGCCCGCAGCGCTCTGGCGGGCCGTGGCAGCATCGCGGCCCGCTGGCGGCCGCTGCACATGCTGGCCTACCCGGCCTGGTGCTGTGCGCTCGTGCACGGGCTCTACGCGGGTCGCCCCGCGGCCACGTGGGTGACGACCATGTACTGCCTCGCCCTCGCCGGGGCCGCCGTCGCCGTCTCGGTACGGCTGCTCCCCCGCCCCGTACAGCAGGGCCTCGCCGACCGGCTGCTGGGCCTGATCGGGCCGGGCACCGACAAGCCGGGCCGGGGTCGCGGCAGGCGGCGGGACCCGTCGGTGTCGCCGCTGCCCGGCGCCGCCGACATCACCCCTCCCCGGCCGTCGTACGAGACCGCCTCCCCGTTCGAGCAGGAAGTGCGGCGTGAGCCAGTCACCCGCCCCGAGCAGACCGCCCCGTCCCCCGACCGTCCCATCGGCCGCCCCCGCGAGCAGCCCCGCACCCTGACGCCGCCGTCCGCGCCGCTGTTCGAGCCCCCGTTCCCCTCGCCCTCCCCCAGCACCACGGGGGCGGGCATTTCGGCCGGCTATCGGGCCGTGTCCCTGGGCAACGCCGCCGCGGGCAGCCCCACGCAGGAGATCCCCTACGCCGAGCGCGTCCCCATGACGGAGGAGCTGCCGGTCGTGACCGACGAACCGGCCACCCGGCCCGGCTACTGGCCGACCCCCTCCCCGCCGCCGCCCGCCCAGTCCCCCACGCCGCCCTCGTACGGCCCCACCACCCCCGAGCCGTCCCCTTACGGCGCCCCCACCCACGAACCGCCCTCGTACGGCGACACCAGCCCCTCCGAGCCCGTACCGGGCCCCTTCCAGCAGCCGCCGGCCGGCGAGCCCTGGACCGCACCAGCAGGAGACCGCCCGTGAACGCCCCGCTCCCCGACGTCCCCGAAGTCCGCGTCGTCGGCCTCCCCCAGCTCACCCAGGGCTTCGACCTCGTCGAGCGGCTCGACCTCCAGATGCACCTGAAGGTGCACGGCCCCCTCGAACCCATGGGCGGCGAGCGGCTCGCCCAGCTCGCCGAGGAGATATCCCTGACCGGCCGCGGCGGCGCCGGCTTCCCCTTCGGCAAGAAGCTGCGGGCGGTCGCCAAGGCGACGATCCGGCGCGGAGTGCGCCCCGTCGTCGTGGTCAACGGCAGCGAGGGCGAGCCCGCCTGCCGCAAGGACACCGTCCTGCTGAACCGCGCGCCGCACCTCATCCTGGACGGCGCCCTGCTGGCCGCCGAGGCGCTGGGTGCCCGCACTCTGGTCGTCGCCGTGACCCGTAACTCCACGGAGATATCCATCCGCGCCGCCCTCGCCGAGCGGGGCCTGTCCGACCGGCGCGGTCAGCGACTGCGCGCGCGTGTCGTGCGCACTCCGGAGCGCATGGTCTCCGGCGAGGCCTCCTCCGTGATCCGGGCGGTGAACGGCGGGCCCGCGATCCCTCCCGGCCGCCGCGAGCGCGCCGCAGAGTCCGGTGTGGGCAACGCGCCGACGCTACTGTCCAACGCCGAGACGTTCGCGCAGCTGGCCGTCGCCGCCCGGATCGGTGCCGGGCGCTACAGCCAGCACGGCCTGGACAGCGAGCCGGGCACGGTCATGCTGACGATCTCCGGGCAGGTCGCCCGTCCCATGGTGGTGGAGGTCCCGACGGGCGTCCCCATGCGGTACGTCCTCCAGCTCGCGGGCGCCCCGCCGGTCCCGCAGGGCGTGCTGACGGGCGGGTACCACGGCAACTGGATCGACTCCATGGGTGTCGACAACTGCGTGATCTCGAAGCAGTCCATGGCGGCCGTGGGGGGCGCCCTGGGAGCCGGTGCGATCCTGCCGATCGGTCCGGACACCTGCCCGCTGGGCGAGGCGCAGCGCGTGGCGAACTGGCTGGCGGCCGAGACGGCCGGCCAGTGCGGCCCCTGTCGCCTGGGCCTGCCCGCCGCGGCGGGTGGCCTGTCGGACGTGCTCAACGGCGGCGGGCCGGCGGCCCTGGAGGCGCTGCGCGAGGTCACCCAGGCGGTGAAGGGCCGGGGCGTGTGCAAGCACCCCGACGGTTCGGCCCGGTTCTTCAGCTCGACCCTGTCCGCCTTCACCGACGACCTGGCCGCGCACGTGCTGCACGGCGGCTGCGGGCGTCCGACGATCGGTGTACTGCCGCTGCCCGAGCCGGGCTACCAGGAGGTCGTGGAGTCCATCCCGAGCGGCGAGAAGCTGGCGGTGGACTGGACGCTCTGCAAGGGCCACGGTCTGTGCGCGGACATCGTCCCGGAGCTGATCCGCATGGGCCGCGACGGTTACCCGGTGCTCGCGGACGCGTCCGTGCCGACCCACCTGCGGGACCGGGCGCAACTGGCGGTACGGCGCTGCCCCGAGCTGGCGCTCCGACTCGAGCGAGGGGCCCAGGAGCGCCCCTCCCGTCCGGCGTTGCCGAGTGCCGACCGCAAGGCCCTCGGCAGCGGCCGGGGTTGACGCCCCGCCCCCGGCGGCCGCGGCCGCCGGGGGCATGCCGGGAGCGGCCACTGCCGCCGGGTACACGAGAAGGCGGGCCATCCGAATCGGATGGCCCGCCTTCCACGTTCTGTGGAGCTAAGGAGAATTGAACTCCTGACCTCCTGCATGCCATGCAGGCGCTCTACCAACTGAGCTATAGCCCCTTGCGGTGTGCCGCCCTCCTGGAGTCTCCTCCTGGCCGGGTTCCCCTTGCGGGTTTCCCTCGCGGGGTTTCCCCTCGCGGCGACACAGAGAACATTACACGGTCCCCCCGGTGGTTCACCAAATCGTTTACGGTCGGTAGGGCTCTGGCCGGTAGCGTCGCCCTTCGTGACCGTGACCCTGACCCTCCGGGCGCGCCTCCGGGAGCTGCCCGTCGCCGCCGCCGCAATGGCCTGCCTGCTGTCCTTCGTGGCGTTCTGGATGGCGCAGCGCGCCGCCAACGTCACCATGCTGGACCTCTCCGTCTACCGCGCGGAGGGCGAGACCGTCCTGGCCGGGGGCGACCTGTATGCGATGCGCGCCACATCGGCGAACCTGCCGACCACGTACCCGCCGTTCGCCGCGCTGCTGTTCACGCCGCTGACGCTGCTCGGCGTCCCCGAGATGCGCACCCTGGCGACCGCCGGGAACCTGCTCCTGCTGCTGGCGCTGGTGCATCTGTCGCTGCGCCTGGTGGGCCGGGACCGCCCGGGCGCGGCGCTGTGGGTGGCCGCGGTGCTCGTCTGGTGCGAGCCGGTGTGGACGACGCTGCGGTACGGGCAGATCAACCTGTTGATCGCGGTGGCGGTGCTCTGGGACCTGACGCGGCGGGAGAACAACCGGTGGGCCGGGGTGGGCATCGGTCTGGCCACGGCCGTGAAGCTGACGCCGGGGCTGTTCGTGGTGCTGCTGGTGGTCGTGGGGGTGGCACGCGCGCGTGCGGGGGGTTGGCGACGGGGGTGGCACCCATGGCTGCGGCAGGCGGCGACGGCCACCGGGGTGTTCCTGGCCGTGACCGTGGCGTCCGCGGTCGTCCTGCCGTACGACTCACGCCGCTTCTGGACCGAGATGATCTTCGAGACCAGTCGGGTCGGGCGCAAGGAGGAGACCGCGAACCAGTCGCTGAACGGCGTGCTGGCCCGGCTGCTGCACACCACCGATCCGGGGGTGTGGTGGCTGCTCGCGGCCGTTGTCGTGGGTGTGGCGGGAATCACGGTGGCGGTGCTGGCGGCGCTGCGGGACGACCGGCCGGTGGCCGTGGTGGCGTGCGCGACGACGGCCCTCCTGGTGAGCCCGATCTCCTGGTCGCATCACTGGGTGTGGTGTGTGCCGACGCTGATACTGCTGGCGACCCGCGTACGGCCGGCCTGGGTGGTCGCGACGGCTCTGGTGTTCGCGTCGTTCGCCCTGTGGTGGGTGCCGCACGCGCCCGCCCCGGTGCGTCTCGAACTGCACCAGAACGGCTGGCAGATGCTGCTGTCCGGGCTCTACACGCTGGTCGGTCTGGCCCTGTTGGCCGCGTTCGGGGTCAGGCAGTGGCGGGCGGGTCAGGCAGTGGCGAAGGAGTAGAACCGCTTGAGGGTGCAGTGCTCGTCGAGCAGGCGCCCGTAGATGGGCTCCCCTTCGAGCTCACGGTAGGTCTCGATGGGGTCGCCTTTTATGATCAGCGCCCGGGCGCACTCCTCGCACCAGTACTGGTACTCGGGGTTGACCGGGTCCATGTCCCTGACGATGGGCGTGCCGCTGCCGCACCAGTCGCATTTCCGCCTGTGTGCACCCATCAATCAGCTCCAGCTGTGGCCGCAGGACGTGCACACATAGGACACTCCGCCATTGTCACCGAGCACTTGGGCGACGTGGGCCGAACCGCACGAGGGACAGCTGAGTCCGGAGCGCGGCCGTGCCGCGGTGAGCGGCTCGGAAGCCTCCTCGAAACCGCTGGCCGCCATTGCGCACTCCCTCCCGTCCGGACCGTCGTCCCCCTCCGGCCGTCCGATTCTGCCATGGCCCGGCACGAGGGTCAGCGGGGTCCGTGCACCAGCCCCGCCGACGCCCCCACGATCGACGCGGCCGCCAACGCCAGGCACTTACCCACAGCGCATCGGCCGATGCACACACCCCGGCGCGTTCGGACGGCCGAGGAGGGGCGAGGAGAAGCGAGGAGAGGCGAGGGCACCGGAGCGGGCCCGGACACGAGCCGGGCCGGCCCGACCGTGCGGCGGACGACCCCGGCTGCTCGGGCGTCCCCCGGAGGCGGGCGGCGGGAAGGGCCGGGAAAACACGAATCCCGCCCCCTGGTGGGGACGGGATTCGGTGACTGTGGAGCTAAGGAGAATTGAACTCCTGACCTCCTGCATGCCATGCAGGCGCTCTACCAACTGAGCTATAGCCCCTCGTGTTCTTCGCGCTCCGCGCTGCGAACAAGAAGAACTTTAGCCTGTGACCTGCCGGAAAGTGAAATCCGGGTCAGTCGTCGTCGCCGAGGACCGGTTCGGGCAGCGTTCCGGCGTTGTGTTCCAGCAGTCGCCAGCCGCGCGCACCCTCGCCCAGCACCGACCAGCAGCAGTTCGAGAGCCCGCCGAGGCCCTCCCAGTGGCGGGCCTCCAGACCGAGGAGCCGGCCGATGGTGGTGCGGATCGTGCCGCCGTGGCTGACCACGACGAGCGTGCCGTCGTCGGGCAGCTTCTCAGCGTGCGCCAGCACCACGGGCGCGGCCCGGTCGGCCACCTCCGTCTCCAGCTCGCCACCACCGCGCCGCACCGGCTCGCCGCGCTTCCACGCGGCGTACTGCTCGCCGTACCGCGCCAGGATCTCGTCGTGGGTCAGGCCCTGCCACTCACCCGCGTAGGTCTCGCGCAGCGCGGAGTCGTGGTTGATCTGGTGGCCGGTGATCGCGGCCAGCTGGGCGGCCGTGACCGACGCGCGCTTCAGATCGGAGGAGATGATCGCGTCCGGCTTCAGCGCGGCGAGCAGCCGCGCGGCCCGGCGCGCCTGGGCGAGGCCCGTGTCGGTCAGCTCGATGTCCGTGGACCCCTGGAAACGGCGCTCCAGGTTCCACGACGTCTGGCCGTGCCGCCACAGGACGATCCGGCGGCCCCTGCCGCCCTTGGTGCCGTTCAGCTCAGATCACCGTCCGAGCCGTCGGCGCCGCTGAGCCGGGCGTGCTCCTCGGCCTTGCCGCGGGTCTTCAGGGCGTCCTCGGGCAGCGGCAGCTCGGGGCAGTCCTTCCACAGCCGCTCCAGGGCGTAGAAGACCCGCTCCTCGCTGTGCTGGACGTGGACGACGATGTCGACGTAGTCCAGCAGGATCCAGCGGGCGTCGCGGTCGCCCTCGCGGCGGACCGGCTTGGCGCCGAGGTCCTTGTTCAGCCGCTCCTCGATCTCGTCCACGATCGACTTGACCTGGCGGTCGTTGGGCGCGGAGGCGAGCAGGAAGGCGTCGGTGATCGACAGCACGTCGCTGACGTCGTAGGCGATGATGTCGTGCGCGAGCCGGTCGGCAGCCGCCTGGGCGGCGGCGGTCACGAGCTCGATGGAGCGGTCAGTGGCGGTCACATGCAAGCTTTCGTCGGCGGTCCAGAACACTCCCAGGGTCTCACGTACCGCCGACAGCCCGGCAAACCATTACTCGCCCCCGCCGCCGGCCCCCCGCTCGACCTCGTAATCCTGGCCCAGGACGACCGTGACGTCCGCGTTGGCCGCCGCCGTGCCCTTCTCCACGGCGCCGGCGGGCAGGCCCAGGGTCTTGGCGACCTCCTCGGCCTTCGCCTTCTGCGCCGCGTCACCATAGATGACCTGCGACGACGACTCCTCGTCGGCCTTGCCGCCGTCGATGACCGCGTAGCCGCCGTTGACCAGCGCGATCCGTGCGGCCTCGGTGGCGTCCTCGTCGCCGGACGCGTTCCGGACACCGACGCGTACGGCCGCGCCCTGCTCCGGGGCGGTGACCGAACCGCCCAGGATGTCCTTCACCACACTGCCGGTGGCCTGCTCACTGAGCGTGCCGTCCTCCCGGACGGGCAGCAGCGCGGTCTTGTGGTCGCCGACCTTGGCGTGCTCGGCGAGCCTGGCGAGGGAGGCGCCCAGGTCCTTCTCGGGCAGGGACGGGTCGAGGATCTGTGCCAGCGTCTGGACGGTGACGGTCGCCGACTCCGGGTCGTCCGACATCTTCCGCAGGACACCATGGATGACCTGACCGAAGCGTTCCAGTTGCTCGGCCTCCGCCTCGCCGGTACCGCGGTGGGTGGCGTACGCCACGGCCATGCGCCCGTTGAGGGTCTGGTTCTCGCCGGCGGGCACCAGGGGCGCGTCGCCCTTCTTCGCCCCGGGCACCTCGGTGTCCGTGCTGATCTCGATGCCGCCGACCAGCTCGACCAGGTTCTCCAGGTACGGGGTGTCGAGCCGCCACGTTCCGCTGATCCTGGTACCCAGCAGGGCGCCGATGGCCTCGCGGGTGCCGGTGGAGCCGTCGTCGTCGACGGACTTGGCGAGCGTGGTGGTGGTGCCGTCGTCATTGGCGACGGAGAGGGAGTTCGGCAGCAGGACCGTTGTGCCCTGCTTGGTCGTGGCGTTGTCGACCAGCAGCGCCGTCGAGGTCTCCTTGTTCTTGGTGTTGTGCAGGTGCAGGACGATGACGTCCCGCTTCTGGGGGCCGCTCGCGGTGCCGCCCTGCTTGGTCTCCTGGTCCGACAGGCCGGGGATCTTTCCGGCGGACCACAGGTAGCCGACGCCGCCGATGAGGGCGACGGCCAGGACGACGACGAGCGCCACGACCCGGTTGCGGCCGCGCCGCTTGGCCTCCTCGCGCCGCTCCGAGCGGCTCTCGGTGAACTTGAGCCAGTCGATGACGTCTTCGGAGTCCTCGTCGGGGTCCTCGACGAAGGCGAACTGCTCGGTGCGGTAGTCGCGCTCGGTCTCCCGGTCGCTCTCCCGGTCGCTCTCCCGCTCGCTGCGTCGCTCGCTCTGCCACTCGTTTCGCGACCCCGGTCCCGTTCCCGGTCCCGTTCCCGGCGCGGGCGCCGGGCGGCGCTGCTCGGGGACGCCGGCGGGGGGCGCGGCGGGGGCCTCGGGCTGCGGTGCCGCCGGCTGCTGCTGGGCGGTGTCGTACCCGGCGGCGGCGTAGCCCTCGTACCCGTACCCCTGCTGGGTGTACGACGGGTCGTAGTGCTGCGGCTGGTGCTGGGTGTACTGGTCGTAGCCGTAGGACTGCTGGGGCTGCGCGTACGGGTCGTACTGCTGGGACTGGTGAGGCTCCTGGTGGTACTGCTGCGCCTGCTGAGCCTGCTGGTACACCGGCTGCCCGTAGGCGTCGTAGCCGACGATCTGCGGCTGCGGCGGGTAGTACGGGTCGTACGGGTTCTGCTGGTCGTTCACCGGTGCCCCTCTCCGTGGCTCATTCGCCCCGGTACAACTGGCGCTTGTCGATGTAGCGCACCACACCGTCCGGCACCAGATACCAGACGGGATCGCCCGCGGCGACCCGCGCCCGGCAGTCCGAGGAGGAGATGGCGAGCGCCGGCACCTCGACCAGGGAGACCCCGCCCTCGGGCAGCCCGTCGTCCGACAGGTCGTGCCCCGGGCGGGTCACCCCGATGAAGTGGGCGAGCGAGAAGAGCTCCTCGGCATTGCGCCAGCCCGGCATGATCTGGGACAGCGCGTCCGCTCCGGTGATGAAGAACAGATCCGTGTCCTTGTTGAGGTCACGCAGTTCCCGCAACGTGTCGATGGTGTACGTCGGTCCGCCGCGGTCGATGTCGATGCGGCTGACGGAGAACTGCGGGTTGGACGCCGTCGCGATGACCGTCATCAGGTAGCGGTCCTCCGCCGGGGAGACATTCTTGTGGCTCTTCTGCCACGGCTGCCCGGTCGGTACGAACACCACCTCGTCGAGGTGGAACAGGGCGGCCACCTCGCTGGCCGCCACCAGGTGTCCGTGGTGGATCGGGTCGAATGTCCCGCCCATCACGCCAAGTCGGCGTTTGCCGGAACTGGTAGGCACTTGCTGGTCTCCCATGCGTGCAGAGCCTACTGGCACGGCGCCGTGGGCGGCCCCGGCGGTCGCGGCTCGGCGCCCGGGGCTCAGCGGTCGCGGTTGAAGCGCGTGGTGATCCACAGCAGCAGGAGCAGCACGACGAGGGCGCCGCCACCGGTGATGTACGGGTTGAGGCTGTCGTGGTTGCCACCGTGCTCGCCGCCCTGGGCGAGCGTGACGAGGCTGGCGGCGGTGGTGGGGAGGCTCATCTTCGGCAGGACCTATCCATCGGAGTCGGAGCGGAGACTTCGCGCACATCGTATGCGGGCCGTCCGGGCACGCTCACGCCGACTCAGTCGTTGTCGTCGGTATTGCGGTACGCGCGGAGCGGGAACCGGGCGGGCGGGCCGGTCCCGAGGGCCGGGACGGCCGGTACGAGCCGGGGCGTACCGATGGATTTCCGCGGTTGTCCACAGGCCCGGCCGCCCCGTGGCGCCAGCGCCTACGCTGGGGGCCGTCAGGGGGACGGGACCAGGTCTCGTACGAAGAGGGGGCATTCCATGACCGACAGCAGTCACGAGAACGTGCCGAGCAGGCAGCGCACGCGGTTCCCGGGCATTTCGTCCCGGGCTTACGAACACCCGGCGGACCGCTCCGCGCTCGTCGCCCTGCGCAAGCTCAGCGGCTTCGACACCGTCTTCAAGGCGCTGAGCGGGCTGCTGCCGGAGCGCAGTCTGAGGCTGCTCTTCCTGTCCGACTCGGTGCGGGTGAGCGACGCGCAGTTCGCCCACCTCAACACCATGCTGAGGGACGCCTGTTACATCCTGGACCTGGAGAAGGTCCCCGCGATGTACGTCACGCAGGACCCCAAGCCCAACGCCATGTGCATCGGGCTGGACGAACCGATCATCGTCGTCACGACCGGGCTCGTGGAGCTGCTGGACGAGGAGGAGATGCGGGCGGTCGTCGGGCACGAGGTGGGGCACGCGCTGTCGGGCCACGCCGTGTACCGCACGGTGCTGCTGTTCCTCACCAACCTGGCGATGAAGGTGGCCTGGATCCCGCTCGGCAATGTCGCGATCATGGCGATCGTGACGGCGCTGCGCGAGTGGTTCCGCAAGTCCGAGCTGTCGGCGGACCGGGCGGGCCTGCTGGTGGGCCAGGACCTGAAGGCGTCGATGCGCGGATTGATGAAGATCGCCGGCGGCAATCACCTGCACGAGATGAACGTGGACGCGTTCCTCGAGCAGGCGGAGGAGTACGAGGCGGGGGGTGACCTGCGCGACTCGGTGCTCAAGATCCTGAACGTGTTGCCGCGCTCGCACCCGTTCACCACCGTGCGGGCCGCCGAACTGAAGAAGTGGGCCGAGAGCCGTGACTACCAGCGGATCATGGACGGTCACTACCCGCGCCGCTCGGAGGACAAGGAGACCTCGGTCACGGACTCCTTCCGCGAGTCCGCGTCCCACTACGCCGAATCGGTGCGCGGCAGCAAGGATCCGCTGATGAAGCTGGTCGGCGACATAGCCGGCGGGGCGGGCGACCTCGGCGGCAAACTCCGCGACAGGTTCACGGGCAGCCCCGGCGGCTCGCCCCGCCCGTCGGACAACGGCCGGACCGCGGACTGACCCCACGTCGCCGGAGCGTGGGCCCGGGCGGACACCACGGGCCGGTACGGCCGCGTGGGCGGCGCGTGCGGGGGCCGCGTGGGCGTCACGTGCGGGGGCCCGACGTGGCCGCCCCGGGGGCCGCGTGGGCGACGCGCGCGGGGGCCGACGTGGGCGTCACGTGCGGAGCCGACACGGCCGCCGGGCGGGCGCCCTGCGGTCGCTGGCCCGCGCCGGGGTCGCATCCGGCCCGGGCAACGCCCCCGGGGGCCCGGGCATGGCACGGCCCGCAGCGCCCGGGCACGACCGCACGACTCGTGCCCGGCCAGCCGCCCGTGCACGGCCACACCCGCCCCGGCACGGCCGCACCGCCCGCACGGCCCGTGCAAGGCCGCCCGCACAACCCGCACGGCCCGGGCACGGCCACACCGCCCGGGCACGGCCCCGCACCGCCCGCGCACGGCCGCACGACCCGCACAGCCCGCACCGCGCCCGCCGCACGAGCGGGCTGCCGGTGGTCAGGGGGCCGGGAGGGAGGGCTGGGCGCTGGGAGAGAGGGCGCCGCAGAGGGCGGTGGAGGTGTGGGTGCCGATGGCGTACGGGTCGGTGACCGCGGGGCCCGCCGGGGTGGAGCGGTTCCCGGCGAGCACCGGGTGGAGGGCGCCGGACGGGTTGGCCGAGCAGGCCTGCGGGCCGGCCTGTACCCGGCTGGTCAGCACCTCGGCGCGGTGCATCCGCAGGTCCTCGCGGTCGAAGCGGAAGGCCAGCTCACGGCGGACGGTGAACAGCGAGGCGTCCGCGTCGGTGCCCGCCCCCGCCGGGCGCACCGCGTAGACGAGGGTGTGGTCCGACGTGACCTCCAGGACGTCTGGCCCCACCTCGGCCGCCCGCATCGTGCCGCGCACCCGCGCGGTGGAGTCCGCCAGCGCCACCTCGGAGGTGTCGAAGCGCACCAGCCAGCCGGTCGCGGCGTGCCGCCCGTCATCGGCGGGGGACTCGACGCTGCGGTCGAACTGCTCCAGCTGGTCGGGGTCGAGCAGCAGCCGCACCTGCCGGACGGCCTCACCGGTCAGGACGTCCGGGTCGAGCGAGGACTGCACGAGGTAGTCCTTCACCGTGCTCAGGGCGGTCACCACCTGGCTCTCGGAGAAATGGGCGGTGCGTCTGACGGCCGGGAGAGTGATGCCCGCGGCGCCCGAGCGGAACTGGGCGGCGGGGCTGTGGGCGTACAGGGCGGCGGGCTCTCCGCCCGGGACGGTGCCCTGTGGGGCCAGCGGGACCACCGTGATCCGCAGCGGCTCGGCGCGCCGGTCGGTCAGCGGCTGGTAGGCGCCCCGGGCACTGAGGTAGACGACGGCGGCGAAAACCACCGCGACCACCAGCACGAGCACCAGCGCGCCGTGCCGGGGGCGTGAGGCCGGCGTCGGGGGCCTCTCCCACACGGGGCGGCTCCGCACGGCCTGGGCGTGCTCACCCATGCGCTCCTGTGCGGAGTACTCCTGGAGGCGGGCAGCGCGGATGAACGACTCGTCGAAGACGACGGACCGGTACTCGTCCTCACCACCACCGGGAAGCCCCTCGGGCGTCCCCTCGGGCGGGTCGCCACGCCCTGCCATACCTTCAGGGTAGGTCTGTCGGTGCCCCGGTAAACGCGCTGGCGCACGGCAACGTACGGGGCTGTTCAGGGTGTTCGAGGCACCACCGACACGGGCGGGGCGCCGTATTCGGCCGAGGCGGAAGGGGCTGACGGGGCGGTCGGGACCGGCGTCCGGGCCGGCGTCGGCGGTGTGTCGATACCGCTGGTCGCGGGCGTCGGCACCTGCCCGCCGCGGCCGCCGGAGGCGCCCCGGTAGACGGCCGTGAAGGCGAGGGCGATCATGCCGACGCCCATCACCACCGCGAGGATCCACGCCACCGGCCGGTGCCAGCGGGAGCTCGGCCGGTACGGGCGCAGGGCGCCGCCGTGCGCCCCGTAGGGCCCGGCGTCGTCGTCGGCGGGGCCGTACGTGTCGGCGTACCCGTGAGCACGGTTCCCGGGCCCGTACACGTCGTCGTACAGCTCGTCGTCGGCCCCGGCGCCGCCCGGTCCCGCCCGCGCGGCCTCGGCGTCCGCGCGGGCCTGGGCGGCGGCCAACAGCCGCTCGACGGCGGTCGGTTCATGGATCCGGGCGGCCCGGACGAAGTCCTCGTCGAACACCACGGAGGCGAAGTCCTCGTCGGCGCCCCCGCGGTCGTCGTCGGGCTCCCAGCCGTCCGGGAACGGCTTGCCCCCCACGTCGTCCGGCACGCATTCAGAGTAGACCGGGGAGGTGGTTTTCGGCAGGGAGAGTACGAACTCCGCCACCGCGAGAGGGCGCCTACCGGGTGTGGCCGTCCCCCGTGACGATGTACTTCGTCGACGTCAGCTCGGGCAGTCCCATCGGGCCACGGGCGTGCAGCTTCTGCGTCGAGATGCCGATCTCGGCCCCGAAACCGAACTGGCCGCCGTCCGTGAAGCGGGTGGACGCGTTGACCGCGACCGTCGTGGAGTCCACCAGCTGGGTGAAGCGGCGGGCGGCCGCCTGGGAGGTGGTGACGATGGCCTCGGTGTGGCCGGAGGTCCACAGCCGGATGTGCGCCACGGCGGCGTCCAGGGAGTCGACGACGGCGGCGGCGATGTCGTACGAGAGGTACTCGGTCTCCCAGTCCTCGGTGGTGGCCGCCACCACGGTGGCCTTGGAGCGGTCCGCGTACGACTGCACCCGCTCGTCGCCGTGGACGGTGACACCCGCCTCGGCGAGGGCGTCGAGGGCGCGCGGCAGGAAGGCCTCGGCGATGTCCTGGTGGACGAGGAGGGTCTCGGCGGCGTTGCAGACGCTGGGCCGCTGCGCCTTGGAGTTGATCAGGATGTCGACGGCCATGTCGAGGTCGGCCTGGGAGTCGACGTACACGTGGCAGTTGCCGGTGCCGGTCTCGATGACCGGGACGGTGGACTCCTCGACGACCGTACGGATGAGGGAGGCGCCGCCGCGCGGGATCAGGACGTCGACCAGGCCGCGGGCGCGCATCAGCTCGCGTACCGAGTCGCGGGACTCGCCGGGCACGAGCTGCACCGCGTCGGCCGGCAGGCCGGCGCCGCCGACGGCGTCGCGCAGGACCCGGACGAGGGCGGTGTTGGAGGAGTACGCGGAGGAGGAACCGCGCAGCAGCACCGCGTTTCCGGACTTCAGGCACAGGGCGGCGGCGTCGACCGTCACATTGGGCCGGGCCTCGTAGATGATCCCGACCACGCCGAGCGGGACGCGGACCTGCCGGAGGTCGATGCCGTTGGGGAGGGTGGAGCCGCGGACGACCTCGCCGACCGGGTCGGGCAGCGCGGCCACGTCCCGGACGTCGGCGGCGATGGCGCGCACCCGCTCGGGGGTGAGCGTCAGCCGGTCGATGATCGACTCGCTGGTGCCGGCCTCCCTGGCCCGGGCGACGTCCTCGGCGTTGGCTTCGACGATCTCGCTCGTACGGACCTCCAGCGCGTCCGCGATCGCCAGCAGCGCGTCGTCCTTGGCCGAGCGCGGGAGTGGCGCGATTTCGGCGGCGGCGGCGCGCGCCCGGTAGGCGGCACGGGCGACGGGGGTCATGTCGTCGTACGGCGTGACGGACGGCGAGGTGGCGGAGGCGGGGGAATGCGACGAGGTCATACTCGCAGCGTAATGCGCTCCCGACGGGCATCCATCACATATCCCGCTCTGCGAGACACCCTCGGCCCGGTACGTCAGTACGGGTGTACGCCCACGGGGGCGGCGGGCGGCGGCCCGTACCCCTCCGCGATCCGCAGGTGGTACGTCTCGCGGTCGATGACCTCCAGGCCGACGATCTCCCACGGCGGCAGCCCGGCGCTCTGCCGGTGCTCGCCCCACAGCCGCAGCGCGACGGCGGCGGCGTCGTGCAGGTCGCGGGCCTCTTCCCAGTACCGGATCTCGGCGTGGTCGTTGGCATACCGGCTGGTCAGCAGGAACGGGTGGTCGTGGGCGAGCTGCTCCAGGGCCCGTCTGACGTCCTTCAGCGGGGCCTCCGGACCCGAGACGCTGAGGGTGATGTGCCACAGCTTGGAGACGGGGCGGTCCGGGGTGTGCCGGTCCGGCCCGCTGCCCGCCTGTCGGCCCGTGGCGCCCTCGTCGAGGACGGCTTCATCGAAGTCGGCCCCGGCCTCGACACTCGTCAAGGCCCGTTCGGCCGTCCCTCGGGGCAGAGCCCCTGGGCGCGCTCGTCTCACCGGCGGCCTCCTGTTTGTGCGTCGTGGTGCTGTCACCCCGCTTACCCCTGAGACAAAGTTGACCAGTCCTGCGCGGAACGTGGGGCGGTTTTGGTGAAGGTCTCTGGCGGATGGCGGGACTTTCAGCCGTTCTGGGACGGGTCTAGGGCTGGAGGACGACGAGATCGTCCCTGTGTACGACCTCCCTCTCGTACGCCGGGCCCAGTTCCTTCGCCAGCTCTCTGGTGGACCGGCCCAGGAGCTGGGGGATCTCCTTGGCGTCGAAGTTGACCAGGCCCCGCGCGACGGCCCGGCCGGAGGCGTCGCGCAGCTCGACCGGGTCCCCGGCGCCGAACTCTCCCTCGACGGCCGCGATGCCCGCGGGGAGCAGCGACTTCTTGCCCTCGACGACCGCCCGGACCGCCCCGTCGTCCAGGATCAGGGCGCCTTGCGGGGTGGACGCGTGGGCCAGCCACAGCAGGCGGTCGGCGGAGCGGCGGCCGGTGCGGCGGAAGTACGTGCCGGTGTCGCGGCCCGCGAGGGCGTCGGCGGCGCGGCTCGCCGAGGTGAGGACGACCGGTACGCCCGCGGCGGCGGCGATCCGGGCGGCCTCGACCTTGGTGACCATGCCGCCGGTGCCGACGCCCGCCTTCCCGGCCGAGCCGATCTCGACGCCCTCCAGGTCCGCGGGGCCGCGCACCTCGGCGATACGGGAGGTGCCCGGCTTCGCCGGGTCGCCGTCGTACAGCCCGTCCACGTCGGAGAGCAGGACGAGGAGGTCGGCCCGCACCAGGTGGGCCACGAGCGCGGCGAGCCGGTCGTTGTCGCCGAACCGGATCTCGTCGGTGGCGACCGTGTCGTTCTCGTTGACGACCGGGACGGCGCCCATGGCGAGCAGCTGGTCCAGGGTGCGGTAGGCGTTGCGGTAGTGGGCGCGGCGGCTGGTGTCGTCGGTGGTGAGGAGGACCTGGCCGACGCGTACGCCGTAGCGGGCGAAGGAGGCGGTGTAGCGGGCGACGAGGAGGCCCTGGCCGACACTGGCGGCGGCCTGCTGGCGGGCCAGGTCCTTGGGACGGCGGGCGAGGCCGAGCGGCGCGAGCCCGGCGGCGATGGCGCCGGAGGAGACCAGGACGATCTCCTTCTCCCCTCCGCTGCGGACCTTGGCGAGTACGTCGACGAGGGCGTCGACCCGGTCGGCGTCGAGGCCGCCGGAGGCGGTGGTCAGGGACGAGGAACCGACCTTGACGACGATCCTGCGGGCTTCCGTTACGTACTGTCTTGCCACTGTCACGTGGGAAAATCTATGCCAGGAGCGGCCTGGGGCGCGCGCTCATTCCAGCGGCTGGACATCCTCCTGGACAGGTGCCCGCTCGCCGGCTCAGTCTCTCGCCCGCATCCGCCGCACCCGGCGCACCACCCGCCCCGCCAGCCGCCGGGCCCGGCGACGTGCCACGGTCAAGGGGCCGGGCGCGCCGCGCACTTCGTAGGCGGTGTCCGGGATGCCCGTCGCCGGGTCGCCGAAGTGCGGGTACACGAGGTACTCGCGGCCCTGCCGGCGTACCCGTCCGGGCTGCTTCCCCTCCTGGAGGAAACCGGCCACGTCCATGAGCGCGTCGGGCAGGTTCATCGCCACGCACGTCAGGCGCAGCCGGTCCTCGGTCTTCAGACGGCCGGCCACTCCGGGCGTCCAGTACGCGGCCATCAGCGGGGCGGCCAGTTCCATCTTCGCGAGCAGGATGTCGCGGGGCTGCCTGAGCACGACGGGCCCGAACTGCGGGAGCAGGGTGACCGTGAACGGTCGCATCATGAGCAGGTCTCGGCGCTCCCCCGGCGGCTCGTGGGCGGCGATGAGTTCCATCAGGGCCTTGGCCGAGTCGAAGCGGGGCACGTAACCGCCGGTCTTCGTCAGGTGTTTGCCGTCCTCCCGGCCCACCAGGTAGTAGCAGGTGTGGTCGGCGACGACCGACACACCGTTGCCGCGCAGGTACGCCTCCAGCGTGAACAGCGCGTCCTCACCGGTCCTCAGCGACTCGTCGAACCGCATGCCGTGCCTGACGAGCAGGTCGCGGCGGAACAGTTTCTGGGCGCTGAGCGTGTACTTGACGTTGGAGCGGTAGATGTCGGCGCGTTCGACCGTCTGTTTCCACATCGACTTCGCGGCGTTGCGGTTGACGCCGACGGTCTTGCCCAGCACCACGTCCGTACCGGCCTGGTCGGCCATGGCGACGAGACGTTCCAGTGCCTCCTCGCCGAAGTAGTCGTCGGCGTCGAGGAAGAAGACGAAACGGCCCCGGGCGAGGGCGAGTCCGGTGTTGCGCGGGCCGCTGGGTCCGCCGGAGTTGGGCTGCCGGACGACGCGGGTGGGGACCTTGGAGCGGGCGGCGAACTCCTCCAGGTACTCCCCCGTGCCGTCGGTCGAGCCGTCGTCGACGGCGACGATCTCGATCCGGTCGGCGCCCAGCGTCTGCGCCTCCACCGATTCGAGGCACTTCACCAGGTACGGCATGGCCTCATAGGCCCCGATGATCACGCTGACATCGGGAGTGTTCTCAGTCATCGGCACCCACTGCTCGATCCACCGCACGGACGAAGGTCGTCGACATCGTGCCCGCCAGGCGTTTCCCGGGTGTGACGGCACGCACAGCGGCCCGTAAGTGCTCCTCGTACGAGGGACTTACGGGCCGCGGGGTGTACGTCGGGCTTTACGTCCGGCTTTACGCGGGTGCTTTGCGCGGGTGCTTTACGTCGGCGTTCTGCGTGGACGCCTGTGTCGGCGCTTCTGGTGGGGGCCGGCGCTCAGTGCGCCACCGTCGCCTCCTCGGCACCCTTCTCCGCCACCGTGTCGAGAGCGGCGGACACCGGCTCGGCGCCGGCGCCGTCGGCCTCCTGGTCGAGCTCGCCGATCCGCTGGCCCGCCAGCCGCTGGGCGACGCCGTTGTTGCGGGCCTCGGCCTTGGCTGCCAGCACCTGCACGGCGGCGTTGAACTGCTCCAGGGACGTGGGCTCGTCGGGGCCGAGCAGGTACCGCTTGAGCAGCTTCCGCTCCCCGGCGAGCAGGTCGGCGGCGGGGTCGGCCACGGCCGCCAGCAGCTCGTCCAGCTCGGCGGCGCTGTTGGAGAGGATCACCGCAGCCCGGACGGCCGTGTTCTGGCGCTTGAACTCGTCGACGCCCAGCTCGGCGGAGTCCGTCACCGCGTACGGCTTGCCGCTCGCGATGAAGTCGGACACGACGCTGGAGATGTCGGAGACCATGCCGTCGGCCTCGTTGAAGCAGTCGTACAGCTTCGGCTCGGAGCCGGTGACGACCTTGTGCTCCCACCAGCCGAACGAGCGCCAGTAGGCGTCGTTCCACTCGGCCCGCAGCCGCTTGATCTCGGCGAGGCGCTGCGGGTCGGCGAGCGAGACGCGCGACTCCTCGGCCTCGTCGCCGCCCTTGCGGCCGGGGGCGGAGAGCTGGGCGATCCGTGCCTCGATACGGGCGAGTTCGGCGCGCGCCGCGGCCTGGTCGCCCTGCGCGGCGGCGATCTCCTTGGCCCAGCGCGGGTCCGCGGCGCGCTCGGCGTTGGCGGCGGTGACCATCTTCTGGAGGCGCTCGTCGACGGCCTTGGCCTTCTTGTTGACGAGCCCCGTGAAGGGGTGCGGCTTGTAGATCACGCGGACCGGCTGCGGGGCGTTCAGCAGCCGCTTCATGATGTTCTCGCCGGCCAGCAGCAGCGAGGTGTTGCCGGGATTGTTGTCCCAGCCCTCCCAGGTGGGGGCGTACAGGACGGTCGGAATCGGGTTCTTCGGCGTGCCCGTCCAGGTCCGGATCGGCGCGAGCTGCGGGCGGCCCACCTCGACGATGTCCTCGTCGCGGACGCCGACGTCGGCGAGCGCGTACCGGTCGCGGCCGGCCTGCCCGGCGGTCCAGACCTCGTCGTACACCTTGGAGAACGGGTTGACGCTGGCGAGCTTGTCGCTGTCGCCGTGCCCGATGAAGACGTGCTTCATGGTCGGTACGCGCAGCATGTGGATGTTCTTGCCGACGTTGGCGGCGTACAGGGTGACGCGAATCGAGGACATGTCCATGGCCATCAGGTGCTGGCCACCGGGGACGCACAGGATCGGCACCGACGTCGGGTTGAGCTTCTTGACCAGGTTCCGCTCACGCATGATGATCAGCGGCCGGCCGTCGACCTGCTCCATCGTCTCCAGCCACATGTTGACCTGGTACGCGGAGTCGTCGGAGCCGGAGAAGTACAGGGCGACGGTCGGCTGGTACTCGCGCAGCCAGGTGCCGACGGCCTTGAGGACGGCGCCCGCGCCCGGCACGCGGCGCTTGCGGCGCAGGTACGGGACGAGGGCGGCCGTGTAGAGCAGGCCCAGCGCGAGGGTGGCCGCGACACCCGCGTACCCGATGACGTTCCGGCCGGTGGCGACCGCGACGATCACGCCCGCCATGGCGGGGATGTCGAGGTGCAGCATCTTCTCGGCGGAGCGGTTGAGCAGCGCCTGCGGTGGGGCGTCGGGGATACGGACGGCGTTGAGGTCGATGTTGCGGGTGACGACCGGCATGGTGCGCCGCAGCCGGATCAGGGTCGCGAGGGCGCCCTGGGGGGCCTGGAGGCCGAAGAAGAGCAGGAAGCAGGCGACCGCCGCGTAGAACACGGGCTGTTCGGCGAGGCCTTCGCGGGCGAGCAGCATGATCAGCAGTAGCTGGCGCAGCAGGAAGCGGATCGGCAGACCGGCCCTGACCTTGCTCAGCCGGTTGATCAGGTAACTGTTCTTCTGGTGCAGATACCAGTCGGCGACGTAGGTCACGGCACCGGCGGCCGCGAAGAACCAGAGGTTCGGGAGGAGGGCGGCGAGCATGACGCACGGGTAACCCAGTCCCAGGAGGACTGCCGCGGCGAGCTCTGACGCACTGCCCACACGTGCCAGGCGAATGGCGGTCGAAATCACGAAGAACCTGCTCCAGAAGGGGGTGCCGGTTTTTTCACATGGACAAAACTCGTGTGAAGGCGGAGCTTCACGGACCAACTGCACGTACTGCTTTTACGGACTGACTTGTGCACTGACTTACAAGGCTCTTACTCGAGCCTTACGAACTCGGGCCTCTGCATTCGCACAAAGCGACACAGAGGCCCGAAGAACACATCTGGTGAGTATTACACATCTTCCTGTCGGTCCAGCACCGAGGCCAGGGCCTGCTCGAAGCCCGAGGCCTCGCTCGCCCCACGGGTGGGGTCCTGCTGCCGTACGTCGATGACATGACCGGTGAGCTCGGAAAGCAGCACGTCCAGCGAGGTCCGGGCCACGGCCTCGGAGGACAGCAGCGATCCGGCGGGCTCCTGGCCGAATGCCTTGGTGCGCATCGGCGTAGCGGTGCGTTCGGGATTGACGCAATTCACCCGGATTCCCTCGCCCGCCCATTCGTCGGCGAGAGCCTGGGTGAGATTGACCATGGCGGCCTTGGTCGACGAGTAAAGGCTGTACTCGGCGCGGCCGCGAGTGTAGCTGGAGGAGGTGTAGAGCAGCAGCTGCCCCTTGGTCTCGACCAGGTATTTGTACGAGGCGCGGGCGATCTGCACGGGCGCCAGGTAATTGACGTTCAGCGCTTCCTGAATGGTCGCGTTGTCGGTCTCGGCCAGCTTGCCGATGCGCAGGACGCCCGCCGTGTTGATGACGTAGTCGATGCGGCCGCTCTCCGCGTACGCCTTGGAGAGCGCCTCCTCGACGTGCTCGGGGTTCTCGACGTGCGTGCCGGTGGTGGAGCGGCCCAGCGCGTACACCGTGGCACCGTACCGCTCGGCGAGGGCCGCGATGTCGGCGCCGATGCCGTACGAACCGCCGAAGACGACGAGGGTCTTGCCGGACAGCAGCTCGCGGTAGGCGGCCTCGTCGGCCTGGCGCGGGGCGGCGGTGGAGGCCAGCTGGAACAGCTTGTCGGCGATGAAGACGTCGACGGGCTGGGTGACCTTCATGTTGTACTCGTCGCCCGCGACGACGTAGATCGGCACGTCCGGCAGGTACTTCAGGACGACGCTGCAGTCGTCCGTCGCCTGGAAGTTGGGGTCCCCGGCCGCGATCTCGTAGGCCCGCCGAATCGTGGACAGCTTGAACGCCTGCGGCGTCTGGCCGCGGCGCAGCCGGGAGCGGTCGGGTACGTCGGTGATGAACTCGCCGTCCTCGCCGTGGGTGCGGGTCACGATGATCGTGTCCGCGGACGGGATGGCGACGTCGACGGCCTGGTAGCGGTCGAGGGCGTCGACGCAGTCCTTGATGACGCGCTGTGACAGAAGCGGACGCACCGCGTCATGGAAGAGGACGTTGAGGTCCTCCCCCTCCCCGAGGCCCTCGCCGAGGGCCTGGATGGCGCGCTCGGTGGTCTCGTTGCGGGTGGCGCCGCCCTCGATGACCCGGGTGACCTTGGTGAGGCCGGCCTTGGCGATGATCTTCTCGACGTCGGGCACGAAACCCGGCGCCATCAGCACGATCACGTCGTCGACGCAGTCGGCCTGCTCGAAGATCGTCAGCGTGTGCTCGATGACCGCCTTGCCCGCGATCTTCAGCAGCTGCTTCGGGATCGCGAGTCCCACGCGCTGGCCGGTACCGCCGGCGAGCACGACAGCTGTGGTGCGGGTCTTGGCTTCATGCGGCGCTGACACAGAACGACCTACCTTGCGACGACTGGGGGACGGGCTGATGGTCGCACTCTCCGTGACCGTCTCGCAAGGCGGACATAGGGCACCCCACACCCGCGCGACACCCGGTGTTCACGCTGTGGCCAGGGAGAGCGGACGGGCACGGCGACGGTGCTCCGGTGACCGACATCACGTGGCCGGCTTGTCGACGACATTGAGGACGAGCTCGTTGGCGGCGCTGTAGAAGAGCTTGACCACGACCCGTTCCCGCGGCTTGCCCGCCAGCTTCCTGACGAGGTCCCGCACCGGCCCCAGCGGGTGCTTCTTGCGCAGTTCGGCCGGGGGATACGGGAAGAGGGAGCCCTTCTCCACGACGTCGTCGAGGAAGCGCGCCAGCCGGACCGGATCGGCGTCAGGGGCGGGCCGGAGCCACAGGTCCCACACATCGTGAGGGTCCTGCTGCCGGGCGGCGGGCGCGGTGCAGGAGAAGGTGAAGCGGAAACCGTCCCGGCCCGTACCGGTTCCCGCGAAGGACAGTTCCTCCGGTGCCTTGCCGCGCCGCCGCAGCAGGAGAGCGGGTGCGGCTCCGGGCCCGCCGCCGGGGACCTGCCCGCCGTGGAGCCGCGCGGACAGGGTGATCGTTCCGTTGTCGATCCGGACGTCGCCCACCTCGGCGTGCACGGGCCGCACCCAGGAACGCAGCGTCAGAGCGCCCGTCCTCGTATACGGGACGAGCTGCCGGACCGGTTCGCCCGCGCGCTGCCGGTCCGCCGCGCGCCTGGCGCCGCGCTGGTCGACGGCGCGGGTGGCGAGCGGTACGGGCTCGGCGGCCCCGGGCAGTTCCACGTGTGCGGGGTGGACGCCCTCGGGGAACGGCGTGCCCGCCGGGACGGTCGCGGTGCCGTGCTCGTCGAACGGGAAGCCGTGGTCCCCGACCACCAGTCGGGCGCCCTGGCGCGGGGTGAGCAGCGTCACCGTCAGGGTGCCGTCGGCGGCCACCGCGCAGTCGGCGACGGTTCCGGCCGCGGGGACGGGGGCGGCAGCGGGGACAGCGGCGGGGGGAACGGGGGCGGGCTGCCGGGGTTCGCCGGCGCGGTGGGTCGCGGCCGCGCCGAGCTCGGTGAACAGCTCCTCGTACTGCTTGGCCACCGGACCCGGGTCGAAACGGCGGCCGTTGACGCGGGCGGCGGCGCCCATGCGGCGGCGGAGCGCGGGGTCGTCGATGAGCCGGAGCAGGGCGGCGGCGATGGCGTCGACGTCACCGACGGGTACGAGCAGGCCGTCCTCGCCGTCCTCGATGATCTCCCGCGGGCCGTAGTCGCAGTCGGTGGACACCACGGGCAGGCCGCACCGCATCGCCTCGACGAGCGTCATGCCGAAGGACTCGTGGCGGGACGTGGACACGGCTATCGCGCCCTTGACCCACTCGGGCTCGATGGGGGAACGCGGGCCCATGAGGTGAACGCTGTTGTACAGGCCCAGTTGCTCGATCCTCTGCCGCAGCCGGTCCTTCTGGTTGCCCCAGCCGCAGATGCGCAGCGTCCACTCGGGGCGTACGGCGACGACCTTGGCGAACGCCTCGATCAGCACGTGGTACTGCTTCTCCGGGGCCAGCCGCCCGGCCGCCACGATGGTGGTGCCCGAGGTGTCGGAGGGCGTGACGACGGGCTCCGGCACGCTGTTGGGAATGGCCAGCACCCGGGTGTCGGGCAGCGGCATCTGCGCGCGCCAGGAGGCGGCGTCGCCCTCGGAGACGGTGACGAACGCGTCGAGCTCGGTCAGGAACCCCGCCATCTCGGCCCGCAGGGCGGGCTTGTGGTGGTTGTGCGTCATGTGCTCCTGGCCGATGAGCACGGCGCCTTCGGGCGCGAACTCGGCGACGTACGCGACGAGTCCGGGCCGGGTGCCTATGACGACGTCGGCGTCGGAGCCGGCACCGGCGTAGTGGGCGCGGACGCGTTCGTCGGTGAGGCGGCTGTATTCCTTGTAGCGGGCCTCGTTCTTCGGGAAGTGCTCGGCGGGCTGGAGGTGGCGCTCGTGCTTCTTCTCGTTCGACGGGGAGCCGGGGCGGGTGTCGACGAGCGGTACGACGGTGATGCGCGGGTCGATCGCGAAGAGCGGCTCGTCCCGGTGGCGGAACACCGAGACGATCTCCACCTCATGCCGTCCGGCGAGCTCCTCGGCGAGGTTCAGCGTGGTGCGGATGGTGCCGCCGATGCCGTAGATGGTGTGGATGAGGAAGGAGACCTTCATCAACGCTCCGTTCAAGTCCAGCCGGGACACCCGCGGTCCCGCCCCCGGAGACAAGACGGTGATCCTTGGCCACAGGTTGTCCGGTCGGAGCGACGTAAACCGGAATTCATACCCTTTTTTCGGCCGCTCGCCCGCTGTGGCGGGTCAGGTACGGAGAACGGCGTCCACGGGCCCCACGCCCCGCGGCGGCGCGGCGCGGAACGGAGTGGGGCGACCCGGCGCGGGCGGTCGGCCCGTGTGCCCGGGCCGCGGCAGCGCGACGCCCCCGCACGGGGCGCGGGGCGGGCCGCCCGTGGTGGGTGGCCCGCCGCGTGCTCCCCGTGCGGGGGCGGCGTTGTCCGGTGAGCTGCCCCGCCAGGAGGGGGCAAGGGATCAGAAGGGGTCGAAGCCGTCGAACTCGCGGTCCGCCTCGTCCCGCTCCGCCTGGCGGTCCTTGCGGCGCTGCGCGGCCGGGCGCGGGGCCTCCATGCGGTGGTCCTCGCCACGGCGGCCGAGCATCTCCGCACCCGCCATCATCGTGGGCTCCCAGTCGAAGACGACCGCGTCCTCCTCGGGGCCGATGGCCACGCCGTCGCCCGCGCGGGCTCCGGCCTTCATCAGCTCGTCCTCGACGCCGAGGCGGTTCAGGCGGTCCGCCAGGTAGCCGACGGCCTCGTCGTTGTTGAAGTCCGTCTGGCGCACCCAGCGCTCCGGCTTCTCGCCGCGCACCCGGAAGAGACCGTCCTCCTCCTGCGTGACCGTGAAGCCCGCGTCGTCGACGGCCTTCGGGCGGATGACGATCCGGGTCGCCTCCTCCTTCGGCTTGGCCGCGCGCGCCTGGGAGACGATCTCGGCCAGCGCGAAGGACAGCTCCTTGAGGCCCATGTGGGCGACGGCCGACACCTCGAAGACGCGGTAGCCGCGCGCCTCCAGGTCCGGACGGATCATGTCCGCGAGGTCCTTGCCGTCCGGGATGTCGATCTTGTTGAGGACGACGATACGGGGACGGTCGTCGAGGCCGCCGTACTGCTTCAGCTCCTCCTCGATGACGTCGAGGTCGGTGACCGGGTCACGGTCGGACTCCAGCGTCGCCGTGTCGAGGACGTGCACCAGCACCGAGCAGCGCTCGACGTGGCGGAGGAACTCCAGACCCAGGCCGCGGCCCTGGCTGGCGCCGGGGATGAGACCCGGGACGTCGGCGATCGTGTAGACGGTGGAGCCGGCGGTGACGACGCCCAGGTTCGGGACCAGCGTGGTGAACGGGTAGTCCGCGATCTTCGGCTTGGCGGCGGAGAGGACGGAGATCAGCGACGACTTCCCGGCGCTGGGGTAGCCCACGAGGGCCACGTCCGCGACCGTCTTGAGCTCCAGGACGATGTCGCCGGAGCGTCCCGGCTCGCCCAGCAGGGCGAAGCCCGGCGCCTTGCGGCGGGCCGAGGCGAGCGCCGCGTTGCCGAGGCCGCCGCGGCCGCCCTCGGCGGCGACGTACGACGTGCCGTGGCCGACGAGGTCGGCCAGCACGTTGCCCTTCTTGTCGAGGACGACCGTGCCGTCCGGCACCGGCAGGATCAGGTCCTGGCCGTCCTTGCCGGACCGGTTGCCGCCCTCGCCGGGCTTGCCGTTGGTGGCCTTGCGGTGCGGCGAGTGGTGATAGTCGAGGAGCGTGGTGACCGACTGGTCGACGACCAGGATCACGTCACCGCCCCGGCCGCCGTTGCCCCCGTCGGGGCCGCCGAGCGGCTTGAACTTCTCACGGTGAACGGAGGCACAGCCGTGGCCTCCGTTACCCGCGGCGACATGCAGCTCGACGCGGTCCACGAAGGTGGTCATGTTCTGTGCCTCCAGATACCAGATACGTACGTACGAAATGTCTTAGACGTAACACGCGAAAGGCGGACCCGCTTCCCGTACGGGAAGTGAGGTCCGCCTCCGCGAAAGTGGATCAGGCAGCGGTCGGAACGATGTTCACGACCTTGCGGCCACGGAACGTACCGAACTGCACCGCACCGGCCTGCAGCGCGAACAGCGTGTCGTCGCCGCCACGGCCCACGCCCGAGCCGGGGTGGAAGTGGGTGCCACGCTGGCGGACCAGGATCTCACCGGCGTTGACGACCTGACCGCCGAAGCGCTTCACGCCGAGCCGCTGAGCGTTGGAGTCGCGACCGTTCCGGGTGGACGATGCGCCCTTCTTGTGTGCCATGTCTCCTCAGTCCCTTACTTCGCAGCCGTGGGGATCGCCGTGACCTTGATCGCCGTGTACTGCTGGCGGTGGCCCTGACGACGGCGGTAGCCGGTCTTGTTCTTGTAGCGCAGGATGTCGATCTTGGCGCCCTTGTGGTGGTCCACGACCTCGGCCTGGACCTTGATGCCGGCCAGCACCCACGGGTCGCTGGTCACAGCGTCGCCGTCGACAACGAGCAGGGTCGAGAGCTCGACCGTGTCGCCAACCTTGGCAGTGGAAATCTTGTCAACCTCAACGATGTCGCCGACAGCAACCTTGTGCTGGCGACCACCGCTGCGCACGATGGCGTACACGCGGATCTCTCTCTCGCTCGGAACGGAAACCCCTGATGCCAGCCGCCCGCACGGACCGGCGAGGTCCGTGACTGTCCGGGTGGGGACGAGCGGCCTCTTCCAACCACGGACCGAGTCCGGCCGGAAGGGAGGTGCTCAGGAGTTGGCGCGCATGGAAACACGCCGACGGTCAAGGTTACGGTCCGCGCATCCGGGGGTCAAACCGGCCCGTCAAGGCCCGGCCGCGGTACCGCCCGTATGCTCACCGGGCAAGCCGCGGGAAGCCGCACACCGGAAGGCAGAGCATGAACTACAGGGTCCAGCCCACCGCACAGGTCGCCGACAACGCCGAGATCGGCGCCGGGAGCAGCGTGTGGGAGCTCGCGCAGATCCGCGAGGACGCGAAGCTCGGCGAGGGCTGCGTGATCGGCCGCGGCGCGTACGTCGGCACGGGCGTGCGCATGGGCGACAACTGCAAGCTGCAGAACTACGCGCTGGTCTACGAGCCGGCCGAGCTGGGCGACGGTGTCTTCATCGGTCCCGCGGTCGTCCTCACCAACGACCACAACCCCCGCTCGGTCGACCCCGACTTCAAGCAGAAGCGGGGCGGCGACTGGGAGGCCGTGGGCGTGAAGATCGCCGACGGCGCCTCGATCGGCGCGCGTTCGGTGTGCGTGGCGCCGCTGGAGATCGGCCGCTGGGCGATGGTGGCCGCGGGCGCGGTCGTCACCAAGGACGTCCCGGACTTCGCGCTGGTCGTGGGCGTCCCGGCGCGGCAGATCGGCTGGGTCGGCCGGGCCGGCGTCAAGCTGGTGGAGCGGGACGGCGAGCCGGGCGTGTGGGAGTGCCCGAAGACCGGTGCGCTGTACGAAGAGAAGGACGGCGCCCTGACGGAGCGCGACGCCTGACCACAGCGTCACCACACACGTGAAGGCCGACCCCCGAACCATCGGGGGCCGGCCTTCGTCATGACCGCCCCGACCTCGTACAACCGCAGCTCAGAACCCTCCGGCCAGGAGGCCGAAATTATGGTGACCCGCCTTCACGATCTTCACATAGGATCCGGTCGCCGCTGATCGAATCCTTGTGATCACCACCCGTGGGGGGTACTCAGTCATGCCCGAATCCGGTACCGGTCTGGACCGTCGTGCACTCATACGTCTCGCCGCGGGCGGTGCGGCCGGCGTCGCCGTCGCCGCCGGCGGGACCTTCGCCGGCCCCGCGGCCTCGGCCGTCGCCGCCCCACGGGCCCCGCTGGCGCCGGAGCCGGACCCGCTGCGCGGGATGCCGCGGTCGCTCGCGCTGAGCGTGCCCCGGGGGGTCGACGGAAGCGCCCCGCTGCCGCCCCTGCCGGACCAGCTCGCGGGGGGCCGGATCTCCCGGCCGAGCCGCCGCATCCCGTACGCGCAGGGCGCACCGGTGCCGCGCCGGGTGGCGGAGGACGTGCCCACCCAGCTCCCGTTCTCGTTCAACCGCAACGGCTACGCGATCGCCGCGGACATCCCCGAGCACATGCGCCCCTGGCGGGACCGCCCCACCCGGTGGGAGAACGTCACGCCCGACACCAGGAACACCTATCTGGACGCCGAGGGCGTCATCCAGTACCGGTCCGACTGGAACGAGCCGGGTTACGACCAGCCGGTCACCCAGATCCAGTTCGGCCTCGGCTGCGTCACCAGCTACCGCACCGAGCAGGACCCGGCCCGCAAAGCGCTGTTCCTGACCCGCGCCAAGGCACAGGCCAAGCGGCTGATCGACAAGCGGGTGGAGGCCCGGGGCGCCTGGTACTTCCCGTACCCCTTCGACTTCTCGCACGCCGCGCACAGCGGCGTCTCCTACCGGGCGCCCTGGTACTCGGGCATGGCGCAGGGCGAGGCCATCAGCCTGTTCATCCAGCTGTCCGAGCTGGACGGGGTCACGGAGGCGGAGCGGACGCTGTACCGCGCCGCCGCCGACGGCGCCTTCGCCTCGCTGCTGCGCGCGGACGACGGGACCCCGTGGGTGGTCAACAAGAACGCCTCGGGCTACCTGTGGATCCAGGAGTACCCGGGTGCGGAGCCGGGCGCCGGCGACTACACGTACAACGGCATGGTCTTCGCCATGTTCGGTCTTTACGACTACTACGTGGCGACGCGGAACGAACTGGCGCTGGCGCTGTACGACGGCTCGGCGACGACCATCGCCCGGTACTTCCCGCTGCTGCGCAACACGCGGTGGATCTCCTACTACTGCCAGACCCACCGAATCCCGACGGAGTCGTACCACCAGCACCACATCAACCTGTTCCGGCAGCTTCACTGGCAGACGGGCAGCGCGGACTTCGCCCACCACACCGATGTGCTCACCGACGACTTCCCGGCACCGCCGCTGCGGGACGGCTCGACGATCGCCTTCGCCGCGGGAACGCACACGCTGTACCGGTTCGCCACCGAGGCGGACGGCGGGTACGACAAGGGCGCACAGGACGCCGAGCTGGAGATGAAGAAGGTGACCTTCGCCCGGGCGACCCAGGCCCCGGCGTCGGTGCGGCGGCGCATCCAGAACCGGGGCATCTACTACCGGATCAGCGCGGGCGCGTACGCCGGCTGGTGGGTCGGCGAGGTGTGGCCGGCCTCGTTCCTCCGCGGCGAGTACCTGACGACCGTCTACCACCCGGACCGCACGCTGACCTTCCCCGGCGGCAACCAGCCGGTCGACGTGTACCGGTTCACCGAGGACGGCACGGCGTCGAGCATCAAGACGGTGTCGTTCGCCAACCCGTCCACCGCGCCCACCGATCGGCGGGCCATCGTCAACGGCCGGCCGATGTTCCGGATCGCGGCGGGCGGGCTGACCGGGTACTGGGTCGCCGCGAACGACGTCACCGCCGAGGGCAGCGGCTGACGGCCCACCGGTCGCCGGTGCCGGTCCGGGCTCCCGCCCGAACCGGCACCGCCGCGTTCGGCGGCGCGACGCCCGGCACCGTCGCACCGGGACGGTCGGGACCGGAGCGCGGGAGGGGCCGGGGGTCCTAGACCCGCTGCCACGCCTCCAGGGCCAGCCCAGGTTCCGGCTTCTGGCGGGCGACCCGGAGCGTGCCGTCCGTGCCGAAGGCGGCCATCACGACGCGGCCCCGTCCGTCGACCCCCAGCGCGGGGGCGCCCACGCACGGCTCGCCGGTGAGCGTCCACGTGGCACCGAGGGCCTCGTCCTCCGTCGGGTACGCGGCGAGCGCGGGGCGGCCGGTGGCGGCGTCGCGGTGGGCCATGATCGTGCAGTCGTGGCCGTCGACGGCGGTGCGGAGCAGCGCGACCGGCCCGGTGCCCGCCCCGGAGCCCAGGACGGACGGGGCCTTGTCGGAGGGGCGCCAGGCCCGGACCGTACCGTCGTCGGCGTCGTGCCAGAAGTGGGTGAGGCGGCCGGCGCCGGTGCGCTCCGAGGACAGCGAGCTCGCCTCGGCGCGGGCCGGGATGTCCTCGGCCCGCTGGAACTTGACGCCCTTGGTCTCCTGCGTCCACCGCATGATGTGGTCCTCCGTGGGCGCGACCAGCTCCATCAGGCCGTCGGAGGTGATCGACGCCCGGATGGGACCGGTGATCCCGCTGCCCTTGAGGTCGGCCCACTTGTTCCACTTGCCCGAGGGCACCGAGGAGCGCCCGCAGATCCCGCCGCCCACGTTCCGTACGAAGACGTGCAGCGAGCCCTCGGCGTCGATGACGGCCGCGGGCGGGCCGATCCGCTCCGCGAGGGAGGGGTCGTTCGGGTACGGGTTGCCGATCACGGCCCAGTCCCGCACGGCCAGGCCCGACTGGTACTGGAGTGCGAAGACCACGTCGGTGGCGAGGGTGCCGTCCGCGAGGCGCTTGCGGCGCAGCGCGACCAGGTGGACGTAGCCGTCGGCGCCCTGGGCTATGGACAGGTGCGGGTCGATGTCGGGCGCCGGGATCGTCTCGGGGCCGGTCCACTCGGGGCCACCCGGGTGCATCTCGGTCCAGCGCAGCACGGCGCCCTCGACCGGGGCGTACGCCGTGAGGCGGCCGTCCTTGCCGCGCACCAGCCAGTCGGTGGTGGCCGGGAGGGAGGCGTCGGGGAGCGGGGTACCGCCCGTGGCGGCGCTACGGCTCGACGGGGCGCCCGCAGGACGCTTGGATTTCCGCGCGGACCACACCGCCATGGCTCACCGCCGACCTTCCCCTGAACAGTTCAAACAGTTCACGCACAGTTCCCCCAAGCTTGCGCGACGATAGCATTTTGGCGCGTGTTCCCCAGCCCCCCGAAGGCCTGTACGGCCGTATCCGCGTGGGACCCTCGTAAGCGTGCTCACTCTCCTCGTCGTCGACGCAGCGAACGTCGTCGGATCGGTGCCCGACGGCTGGTGGCGGGACCGCCGCGGAGCCGCCGAGCGGCTGCGTGACCGGCTCGTCCCCCTCGGCGCCGACGGGGTCGCCGGACACCCGGGCCCCCTGGACGTCGTCCTCGTCGTCGAGGGGCAGGCCCGCGGTGTGGAACCGGTGCCCGGGGTGCGGGTCGACGCGGCGCCGGGAAGCGGCGACGACCGGATCGTGGAGCTGGCGGGCGAGGCGGCCGCGGCGGGGCGTCACTGCGTGGTGGTGACGGCCGACCGGGAGCTGCGCCGGCGGGTGGCGGCCCACGGCGCGGAAGCGATCGGCCCCCGCTCCGTACGGCCCTGAGAACCGCCGCGAACCTCGCCGTCAACTGTTCATGGAATCGTTATCCCGGCCGTTCAGGGGTGTGTGCGTACCTTCTGACCATGTCTGACCACGACCGTCGGACCGGTGTGTTCCGGCCGGTGCTCCGGCCGCGGGCCTGGTCATCCCCGCCATTGCCTACGATGGCACGGCACGCCTCCCTCATTGACCTGTCCCAGTAGAAGAAGAGTGCTCAGTGAAAGTCATCAGCATCGTCGGCGCACGTCCCCAATTGGTGAAGCTCGCCCCCATCGCGGCCGCGTTCGCCGAGACGGAGCACGAGCACTTCATCGTGCACACCGGGCAGCACTACGACGCCGACCTCTCCGACGTCTTCTTCGACGGCCTCGGCATCCCTGACCCGGACGTCCACCTGGGCGTCGGCTCCGGCAGCCACGGCGTCCAGACCGGTGCGGTGCTCTCCGCGCTCGACCCGGTCCTGGAGCGCGAGAAGCCGGACTGGGTGCTGGTCTACGGCGACACCAACTCCACCATCGCCGGTGCCCTTTCCGCCGTGAAGATGCACCTGCCGGTCGCCCACCTGGAAGCGGGTCTGCGCTCCTTCAACCGGCGCATGCCGGAGGAGCACAACCGCGTCCTGACCGACCACTGCGCCGACGTCCTGCTCGCCCCGACCGAGGAGGCCATGCGCCACCTCGCCGACGAGGGCCTGAAGGACCGTGCCGTGCTGGCCGGTGACGTGATGGTCGACATCTGCCTGAAGATCCGGGACGACGTCCTGGCCGGCAAGCACCCCGCGCCCGTGCTGCCCGAGGGCATCGACCCGGCGAAGCCGTTCCTGCTGGCGACGCTGCACCGGCCGGACAACACCGACGACCCGGAGCGGCTGCGCGCCATCATCGACTCGCTGGCCGGCCTGCCGGTCCCGGTCGCGCTGCTGGCCCACCCGCGCCTGGTGGCGCGTGCCGAGGAGCACGGCATCGAGCTCAACACCGGTTCCGTGCACGTCGGCCGTCCGCTGCCGTACGCCGGTCTGGTCGCCGCCGTGCTGGCCTCGGCGGGTGTCGTCACCGACTCGGGCGGTCTGCAGAAGGAAGCGTTCCTGCTGGAGCGCATCACCACCACCATCCGTCCCGAAACGGAGTGGGTGGAAACCGTCGACACGGGCTGGAACGTCCTTGTTCCCGACCCGCACACGCTGTCCGCCGACGAGTGGGCCGCGACGGTGACCCGCGCGGTGCCCACGGCCGACCCGGGCACCCCGTACGGCGACGGGCGGGCCGCCCAGAACGTTGTCCGGATCATGGAAGAGTGGAAGGGAGGCAGCCGGCACGCGTGACCGGACAGGTCCTCTCACGAGGCACTTTTCCGTACATGTCACCGTGCTAGCGTCACCGGTTATGTCAGCGTCTCCCAGGTCCGGGCTGCCCGCGACAGGCAAGCGGCCCCATGTGATCTACCTCGCCATCGGTTTCCCGCCCGCGGCCAAGAGCTGCGCGTACCGCATGCGCGAGACCGCGAACCAGTTCATCAACCAGGGCTGGGACGTCACCGTCGTCACCATCGCGCAGGAGTCGTGGGAAAGGGACTCCGGCGTCGACCTCACCCTGCTGGAGCAGGTCGACCCGAAGATCAAGATCGTCGAACTGCCGCTGGTGCGCGAGGACCTGGAGACGGACATCCGTCTGTACAGCGAGGACCGCGCACTCAACCCGAACGGGTGGGTCACCCGGCTGCGCCGTCGTCAGATGGAGCCCTTCCCCGAGCCCAACTTCGGTGAGTGGCGCGAGGACCTGGAGAAGGCCGTCCTCCGCATCCACGGCGAGCACCCGGCCGACCTGCTGCTCGCCAGCTGCGTCCCCTACGTCAACCTCGCCGCGGCGTGGAAGCTGTGGGAGGAGGCGAAGGTCCCGTACGCGGTGGACTTCCGCGACGGCTGGTCCATCGACGTCATCGACGGCGTCGAGGCGTTCGCCCGCGACTCCGCCGAGGGCGTCTGGGAGCAGAAGATCCTCGACAACGCGCTCTCCCTGTGGGTCGTCAACGACCCGATCGCGGAGCACTACCGCACCCGCTACCCCGACTTCGCCGGCCGCGTCCACGTCGTGCGCAACGGCTACGACGCGGACAGCTCGCCGGGCAAGGCGCACCGCGCCAACCCCGAGGCGGGCCTCGCGTTCGGCTACCTCGGCACCGTCAACTTCACGGTCCCGCACCTGGAGACCGTGCTGAACGCCTGGCGCGCCGCCCGCGAGAAGGAACCGCTGCTGGCCAACGCCACCTTCGAGGTGCGCGGCCACATCGGCAACGGCTCCGGCCGCGAGGCCAACCGGCACGCCGAGGTCCTCAAGCAGGCCGAGGTCGACGGCGTACGCTTCGGCGGCCCCGCCGCCAAGGCCGAGGTGGCGTCCATCTACGCCCGCTGGGACGCGATGGTCCTCATCCTCATCGGCGGCCGTTACGTCACCTCCGGCAAGGTGTACGAGTACATGGCGACCGGCCTGCCGATCGTCTCGGCGCACGTCGTCGAGCACGACGCCTCCAACGTGCTGCGCGGCCACCCGCTGTGGACGGGTGCCGTCGGCATCGACGAGGAGGGACTGACCGAATCGTTCATCAAGGCCGCGCACATGGCGGTCGAGACGAGCGACGAGGTCCACGCCGAAGCCATGGCGCACGCCGACCAGTTCACCCGCGAGGCGCTGATGACCGCCGCCGTGAAGCAGCTGATCGACGACTACGCCGCGCTCAAGGCGGACGGGAAGGACACCGCGGACGCGGCCCCCCTCGCCGAGAACCAGATCGTCGCCGGAGGACCGTCCCTGTGACCCACGTCCTGTTCATCGCCAGCGTCCGGCCCCAGCTCGGCGTGTTCGCCGACTCGGTGCGCAAGTTCCGCACCGCGGGCGCGCAGACGTACCTCGCCGGTACGTTCCACCTCGAGCCGGTCGCCGAGGACCTCGCCGCCATGGACCTGGACGGCACGCTCCAGCTCCCGCGCAACCTCAACTTCCGCAGCACGGCGCTGCGCCGCAAGGCCCGTACGGCGCCCGGCGGCATGAAGGTGTGGATGCAGTGCCAGCGCGACAGCAAGCTGCGGCAGCTCGCCCGCAAGGCCGACGTCCTGGTGGCTCTCGACGCGGGCGCGGTCTACACGGTGTGGCGCCTGTCGCAGTACTACCGCGTCGAGGAGGCCCACTTCGGTCTGGCGCCGGCCCTGAAGGCCGTCGAACGGGTCAAGGCGAAGGGCTCCACCGGTGGCCGGGGCGTCCTGCCCCCGCTGGACGTCGTCAAGCAGAACGTCCGCCGTTCCGTGGACGGGCTGCCCGCCACGGTCATGCGGCACGCCACCGCGCGCCCGGTGATGCGCTCCACGGTCGGCGCCCGGATGTGGCGCACGGCCGTCACGGCGCCCGGTGTGCCGCCCAAGGTGCGCATCGCGACCTCCCGCTATGTGGCCGAGGGCATGCAGTGGGCGGGCCGCACCAGTGGCGCCGCGCTGGCGCTCGCCGCCGCCGCGTCGAAGCTCACCGACCTGGGGCTCAAGGCGCAGCTGCTGGACGAGGCGGTGATGAAGGAGCTCGGCAAGGGGCTGAACCCGCGCGACCTGGACAAGGCGGTCGCGGCCCAGCTCGCCCACGCCGACGCCCAGTTCGCCGAGGGCAACCACGAGAAGGCGTCCTTCGCGCTGGACCGCGCGCTGTTCCTGGGCTTCCACCGGGTGCTGCACATCGACCAGCTGTCCTCGCCGCTCGCCAAGGACGCGCAGGGCTTCGTCGCGCCGCTGTACCGCTCCAAGGTCATGGACGTCATGAAGCGCCCGCAGGGACGGAAGACCCCGGCGGCCCCGGCGCCCAAGGACCGTCCGCTGCGGCTGCTGGTCACCACCAGCGCCAACGACAACTTCCTGCACCACATCCTGGACCGGTACGGCAACCACGAGGGCGTGGAGCTGCGGTACCTGGACCTGGCGGCGCAGAAGGCGCTCAAGCGGATCGCGTGGGCGGGCCGCCGGGTGCTGGAGGACCGCCTGGCCGGCGGCACCAGCACGTACCAGGAGGAAGTCGAGCGGCTGATGCGGCCGTACCTGGACTGGGCGGACACGGTCTTCCTGGACTGGTCGGTGGGCCCGGCGGCGATGCTGACGACGATCGACCCGGGCGACACCCGGATCGTCGTCCGTCTGCACAGCTACGAGGCGTTCACGCGCTGGCCGCACATGACGGACTTCTCGCGGATCGACGACCTGATCTACGTCGCCCCGCACGTGAAGGACCTCGTGGAGTCGCTGGTGCCCATGCTGCGCGGGGACTCCGCGCCGCGCGCGCACCTCATCGACAACGCCATGGACCTGTCGGGCTTCGCCCGCCCGAAGTCGGCCGACGCCCGGTTCAACCTGGGCCTGGTGGGCATCAGCCAGGTCGCCAAGGACCCGATGTGGGCCGTTGACGTGCTGCGGCGGCTGCGGGAGAAGGACGAGCGCTACCGGCTGCTGCTGGTGGGCGGCGACATGAACCCGAAGACCAGCCGGGCGACGCGCGACTACCGCCGCCAGTTCGACAAGGAGATCGCCCCGCTCATCGAGGAAGGCGCCGTGCTGAAGCTCGGCCCGACCGACGACGTGCCGTCGGCGCTCGCCGACATCGGTGTGATCCTGTCGTCGTCGGTGCGCGAGGGCTGCCACGTGGGCCTGATGGAGGGCGCGGCGAGCGCCGCCGTCCCGGTCGCCCGTGACTGGCCGTTCTACGCGGGCAAGCCCAACAGTGCCCGCACGCTGTACCCGGAGGGCTGGGTCGTCGGCTCCACGGAGGAGGCCGCGAAGCGGATCCTGGAGACCACGGCGACCGAGGAGGCGTGGCAGAACGCCGGGAAGCTGGCGTCGGAGTACGCGCTGTCGACGTGGGACTGGCCGATCGTGAGCAAGGCCTTCGACAAGCTGTTCCTCGGCGAGGGCTAGACCGTACGGGAAAGGGCCCCGGGAGCGATCCCGGGGCCCTTCTCCGTTCCCGCGGTGGTCACGGGTGGCGCAGCTGCCAGCCCGCCCACGCGGACTCGACCATCTCCCGCACCCCGTACCGCGCGCTCCAGCCGAGCTCCTCGGCGATGCGGTCGGCGGAGGCCACCACCCGGGCCGGGTCGCCGGGACGGCGGTCGGTGACGAGCGGCTCGATGTCGGTGCGGCCGGTGACGTCCTGGATGATGCCGACCATCTCCGTGACGGAGACGCCCTCGCCGCGGCCGATGTTCAGGATCAGCGAGGCGTCCGGGTCGGCGGCCAGCCGGCGGGCGGCGGCGACGTGCGCGGAGGCGATGTCCTCGACGTGGATGTAGTCGCGGATGCAGGTGCCGTCGGGCGTCGGGTAGTCGTCGCCGAAGATCCGCGGCTGTTCGTCGGCCGTGAGGCGTTCGAACACCATCGGTACGAGGTTGAAGACACCGTCGTCGCCGAGCTCGGGGCTGGCCGCGCCCGCCACGTTGAAGTAGCGCAGGGAGGCGGTCGCCATCCCGTGCGTCCGGCCCGTCGCCGTGACCAGCCACTCGCCGGCCAGCTTGGTCTCGCCGTACGGGTTGATGGGCGCGCACGGCGTGGCCTCGGTGACCAGGTCCACGTCGGGCATGCCGTACACGGCGGCCGACGAGGAGAACAGGAACCGGGTCACCCCGGCCTCGACGGCGCCTTCCAGGAGCGTACGGAGGCCCTCGACGTTCTCGCGGTAGTAGTGCAGCGGCTTGGCGACGGACTCGGCGACCTGCTTCTTGCCCGCGATGTGCACGATGCCGGTGACGCCGTGCTCACGCAGCACACGGTCGACGACGTCCCGGTCCAGGACGGTGCCGACCTCCAGGGGGACGCCCTCGGGGAGCCGCTCGGGACGGCCGGTGCTCAGGTCGTCGAGCACGACGATCCGCTCACCGCCGTCGGCCATCGCCTTCACCACGTGGGAGCCGATGAATCCGGCGCCGCCAGTAATCAACCAGGTCATGGGGAAACCCTCTGCAAGGCGGCCCCGCCCCACGGGAGTGCGGGGCAGGGCCATGGTTCGTTACGTATGGGACCGGCCGGGTCAGCCGCCGATGACGACGCGGCGGACACCCTCCCAGCGGGCCGGGTCCGTGGTGCGGCGGCCGTCGACCAGGACGGTGACGTCCGGCAGGTCGGAGGCGGCCAGCTCCTTGTACTCGGCGTGGTCGGCCTGGAGGATCGCGGCGGTGACCTTCTCGCCCTGGTGCGGGGTGAGGCCGTGCGCGGCGAGCTCCTCGGCCGTGTACATCGGGTCGGAGACGTACGGGACGGCGCCGCGGGCCTTGAGGGCCTCGACGGTGCCGAAGACGCCGGAGAACGCGGTCTCCTTGACGCCGCCGCGGTAGGCGGCGCCCAGCACGAGCACGTTGACGTCCTTCAGGTCGCCGTAGGCGGCGGCCAGCAGGTCGACGGCGTACTCGGGCATCGCGGCGTTGGCCTCGCGGGCCGAGCGCACGACGGTGGCCTCCGGGTCGTTCCACAGGTACATCCGCGGGTAGATCGGGATGCAGTGGCCGCCGACGGCGATGCCCGGCTGGTGGATGTGGCTGTAGGGCTGGGAGTTGCAGGCCTCGATGACCTTCAGGACGTCGATGTTCTGCTTGTCGGCGAACCGGGCGAACTGGTTGGCCAGACCGATGTTGACGTCGCGGTAGGTGGTCTCGGCGAGCTTGGCGAGCTCGGAGGCCTCCGCGGTGCCCAGGTCCCACACGCCGTTGGCGCGGGGCAGGTCGTCGCGCTCGTCGAAGTCGAGGACCTGCTCGTAGAACTCGACGCCGTGCTTCGCCGACGCCTCGTCGATGCCGCCGACGAGCTTGGGGTAGCGGCGCAGGTCGGCGAAGACGCGGCCGGTGAGGACGCGCTCCGGGGAGAAGACCAGGTGGAAGTCCTCGCCCGCCTTCAGGCCGGAGCCCTCCTCCAGCATCGGCGCCCAGCGGGTGCGGGTCGTGCCGACCGGCAGGGTCGTCTCGTAGGAGACGAGGGTGCCCGGCTTGAGGCCCTTGGCGATGGCCTTCGTCGCGGAGTCCATCCAGCCGAAGTCGGGGGTGCCCTCGGCGTCCACGAACAGCGGGACGACGACCACGACGGCCTCGGACTGGGCGACGGCGGCCGCGGTGTCGGTGGTCGCGGACAGCAGACCGGCGTCGACGGTCTGCTTCAGCAGCCGGTCGAGGTCGTGCTCGCCGGGGAAGGGCTCGGTGCCGGCGTTGACCAGCTCGACGACCTTCTCGTTGACGTCGGCGCCGATGACCTTGTGGCCCTTGGCGGCGAACTGCACGGCGAGCGGCAGGCCGATCTTGCCGAGCGCGACTACACAGATATTCATCGGGTCAGTTTCCTCTTCACACGGGACATCAGTTGACGCAGTCGCTTGCCCACGCCGAGCGAGGGCTCCCAGAGCGGAGCCGTGGTGATCACCAGCCGCCCCTTGGGGTTGGCGTTGGCGGAGATCCGGTACGGGATCCTCTCCCGCCAGCGGCGGGCCAGGGGCAGCGGCCTGCCACGGACCGGCACGGGAATCTCGTACGTCGAGCCTGCCACGTCGGCGTACACGCGCACGCCGAGCTTGGCGCTCTTCGGTGTGACCGGGATACGGGCGGACAGCAGGGTGCCCTCGCCGTCCTCGGTCGGCTTGCGGGTGAACTCCCCGACTGGCGCGGGCAGTTCGTGGCCCATGGGGAGCCTTCGGGCGCCGGGCTTGTCGGCGCTCTTCGGCATGGCCTTGGTGGCGAGCCTCACGACGGCGGAGCCGGTGTCGCCGGTCAGCCCGAGCCGGACCGTCAGGTCGACGGCCATGTCGTCGCCGCTCTGGTGCCACTCGGCCGCGACCAGCGAGGTGCCCTCGGCCAGCCGCCCGGGGACGGCCTCGCCGATCACCTCGTACACCCGGTCCGGGAGCCCCACGGCGGGGTCGCGGAAACCGGGGTAGCGGACGAACGCCCGCCCGTCCTCCAGCAGCAGCGGCGGTGAGCCGTGCTCGGCCTCGTCCTCGATGGCCCGTACGAGCTCATCGACGGCACCCCGCCGGGCCAGGCTGATCCGCACCCGCCGCTTGACGTCCATCGAGTCGCGCAGCGCGTCGGTGAAGTACTCGTCCGCGAGCGCCGCGATGCCCGCGCACACCTCGGTCCGCGTCACCGCGTCCAGGCCCGGGAAGTCGTCCTGGATCAGCTTGGCGAGCTCCCAGGTGAAGTGGCGCTTGAGGACCGCGTCACGCTGCGGGCCCGCCTCGATCAGCGAGGCCGCGAAGTGCATGATCCGCTCGGTGCAGCGCAGCCGGGACAGGTGGTTCGCCCGGTAGGTGATGTTGCTGGCGTCGCCGCGCTTGACCGCGTAGTAGTACGTGTAGTCCGCCAGGACCGAGATCTTCGCGGCCCGTACGCACGCCTCCAGGGTGAACGGCTGGTCGGAGCCGACCGGCAGGTCCTCGGGGAAGCGCAGCTCGTACTTCTCCACCAGCTCGCGGCGGAAGAGCTTGGTGTTGGCCAGCGTGAACGGCAGGGCCGATTCGTACAGCGAGACGTCCGGGTCGCTCTTCTTGTAGAGCGCCTGGTGGACGTAACGGCCGTTGGTGCCCACCATCTTGCCGACGACGACGTCGGAGCCGTGCTCGTCGGCACAGGCCACCATGCGCTCCAGGGCCTCGCTGCCCAGGTAGTCGTCGGAGCCGATGAAGTACACATAACGACCGGTGGCCAGCTCCAGGGCCCGGTTGCTGGGAGCAGCCGGGCCACCGGAGTTGGCCTGATGGATCACCTTGACAGTGTTCGGGTACGTCTCCGCGAAGCGGTCCAGTTCCCGGCCACTGTCGTCGGTCGAGCCGTCGTCGACGGCCACGACCTCGAGCCGGTCCAGCCCGATGCTCTGCCCCACCAGCGAGTTCAGGCACTCGGTGAGGTACGGCATCGTGTTGTACACGGCTACCACGACGGTGACATCGGGTGTGGTCAACTGGCCACGTCCTCCGGGGTGAGCCGCACGGTGACACCGCGGTCGGCGGAGTCGATGACCGCCGCGGCCACCTCCACCGTACGCAGACCCTGGCGCAGCGTGCAGATGTCGTCACCCTTGCCGAGGACCGCGTCCCGGAACAGCTCGTGCTCGACGAGGAGCGGCTCGCGCTTCGGGATGGCGTACCGGATCATGTCGCCCTCGGAGACACCGCGGAACGCGCGGAGCGCCTCCCACTCGGTGGCGACGGCGGCGTTCGAGTAGAACGTCAGGTCGGCGGTGAGGGTGTCGGCGATGAAGCAGCCCTTCTCGCCGGTGACCGACGTGAAGCGTTCCTTCAGCGGGCTCAGCCAGTTGACGAGGTGGTTGACCATCGTCCCGTCGGAGAGCTGACCGACGGCGGAGACCATGTCCTCGTGCGGGCGGCCCGACTTGGACACCGTGTGCGCGGCGATCGACGTGTACTGCTGGCCGGTGACCCAGCCCGTCAGGTCGATGTCGTGGGTGGCGAGGTCCTTGACCACGCCGACGTCCGCGATGCGGTGCGGGAAGGGACCCTGGCGGCGGGTGACGACCTGGTAGACGTCGCCCAGCTCGCCGGCCTCCAGACGGGAACGCAGGGACCGCAGCGCCGGGTTGCAGCGCTCGATGTGGCCGACGCCGGCCACCAGGCCGCGCGTCTCGAACGCCTCGACGAGGCGGCGGGCACCGGCGACGGTGTCGGCGACCGGCTTCTCGATCAGCGCGTGAACACCGGCGTCGGCGAGCTTCAGGCCGACTTCCTCGTGCAGCGCGGTCGGGCAGGCCACGACGGCGTAGTCGATGCCCAGCGAGATCAGTTCCTCGACCGTGGACAGGACGGGAGCGCCCTGCGCCCAGCCGTTCTTGTCGCCCATCGGGTCGACGACGCCGACGAGGGTCACGCCGTCCAGCCCGGCGAGTACGCGGGCGTGGTGGCGTCCCATCGAGCCGAGGCCGATCAGACCGGCCCGCAGTCCAGCAGCAGTCACAGGTTCTCTCCCAGCGCGTTCACGGCGGTGACGATGCGCTCAAGGTCGTTCTGGGTCAGCGAGGGGTGCACGGGCAGCGAGACGACCTCGCCGGCGGCCTTCTCCGTCTCGGGCAGGTCCCAGTTCCGGCCGGCCTTCTGGTCCGGCTCCCAGTACGGCTTCAGCCGGTGGATCGGGGTCGGGTAGTAGACGGCGTTGCCGACGCCCGCCTCGGTGAGCTTCGCCATGGCGGCGTCGCGGTCACCGCCCTGCACCCGGATCGTGTACTGGTGGTAGATGTGGCGCGCGCCCTCGGCGACGATCGGCGTCACGATGCCGGGCGCGGTGATGTGCTCGCTCAGGTACGCGGCGTTGGCGATGCGCGTCTCGGTCCAGCCCTGCAGCTTGGACAGCTGGACGCGGCCGACGGCGGCGGCGACGTCCGTCATACGCATGTTGGCGCCGACGATCTCGTTGGCGTACCGCTGCTCCATGCCCTGGTTGCGCAGCAGGCGCAGGGTGCGGGCGACCTCGGCGTCGGCCGTGGAGATCATGCCGCCCTCGAGGCTGTGCATGTTCTTGGTCGGGTAGAAGCTGAACGTGCCGCCGGAGCCGAACGCGCCGACCGGGGTGCCGTGGAGAGCCGCGGCGTGCGCCTGGCAGGCGTCCTCGACGACCGCGAGCTTGTGCTTCCCGGCGATGGCCATGATCTTGTCCATGGCCGCCGGGTTGCCGTAGATGTGGACCGGCATGATCGCGGCGGTGCGCGGGGTGATGGCGGCCTCGACGGCGGCCGGGTCGATGTTGAAGCTGTCGGCCTCGATGTCGACGAAGACGACGTCGGCGCCGACGAGACGGACCGCGTTCGCCGAGGCGGCGAACGAGAAGGACGGGACGATCACCTCGTCACCCGGGCCGATGTTCAGCGCCATCAGAAGGAGGTGCAGCGCCGACGTACCGGAGTTGACGGCGACGCAGTGGCGGCCGTCGACCAGCTCGGAGAATCCCTCCTCGAAGGCGGCCACTTCGGGGCCCTGTACGACGCGGCCGCTGCGCAGTACGCGTACCGCGGCCTCGATCTCTTCTTCACCGATGACCGGGCGGGCAGCGGGGATGGGCTGCTCGTTGATGCTCGGCATGGACGTCCTCCTTGAACACCGCAAGAGCTCTTTGTGGCAGAGGTCTGAAGGGTGTTGCGGAGGCTAACAAGGCCGCGCTTACCCCTCCGGCGCGATGCCGACGCCCTACCGAGGAATGCTGGGACCGGTCTGTCCCTCAACCGGGTCGGTCACCGACCGTAGTCTTCGGGCGGGGCCCGCCCACGGCAGCGACCGGCGTCACATTATCAGGAATTTCCTAGTCAATTTCGGGGCCGTTAACCGTAGGAGGCATCGATTCCGAAACAAAATCCCGGTTCCGCCCCGGACTAATCCGGGGCGGAACGCGGAACGTTCAATCGACGCTCACCAACCGTTCAGCGGTGACTCGCCCTCCCCCGCCGTGACCGTGGTCACGGCGATCTCGGGCCGGCCGCCTACTGCTCGGCCGAGACGGTCTCCTTCGACGCCGACGTGGCCGACTTGGCGGTCTTCGCCGTCTTCGCCGTCTTCGCCGCCGACTTGGTGGCCGCCTTCTTCGCCGTCGTCTTCTTCGCCGTGGTCGTCTTCTTGGCAGCCGTCTTCTTGGTGGCCGCCTTCTTCGCCGTGGCCTTCTTGGCGGTCTTGCGAGCCGCGGTCTTCTTGGCCGGCGCCTCGGTCTCCGCGGCCTCCGCCTCCGGGGCCTGAGCCGGCTCGGGCTCCGGCGTGGAACCGCTGCTCACCACGATCACCGCGGCTTCCGCGCCACCCGCGGGGGAAGCGGCCGGTGCGGTGACCTTGCGGACCACCCGGCGGCGCGGACGCGGCGGGGCGGCCACGGGGGCCTCCTCGGCGACCGGCTGCTCCTGCACCGGCTGCTGCTCCTGCACCGGCTCGGCCGGGGCGGGCTCCGACTCGGCCGGGACGGGCTCGGACTGGGCCGGGACGGGCTCGGACTGGGCCGGGGCGGGCTCGGGCACCTCCTCGGTCACCACCGGCTTCGGCGGACCCGCCGGGGCGGTCGCCTTACGGGTGGCACGCCGACGGGTACGGCCCTGCGGAGCCTCGGCAGCCGGCGGAGCGGGTGCCTCCTCCGCCGCGGCCACGAGCGCCGGAGCGGCCTGCACCTCGACGGCCTCCGGGGCCACCTCGGCGACCCCGAGCTTCGGCTCGGGCTCCACGGCGGCCTTCGGCGCACCGGCCGGAGCCGTCGCCTTGCGGGACACCCGGCGGCGCGAACGCCCACGGCCCGCGGCCGCCTCGGCCTCCGCGACGCTGGAGTACAGCTCCTCGTCCGGACGGAACGGCTCCTCCACCGCCACCGGGGCGGCGACCTCCGCGGCGACCTCGGCCTCGGTCTCGGTCTCGGTCTCCGGCTCCGCCTCGGTGCCGGTGGTCTCCAGCTCGGCCTCGGCCTCGGCGGCACGGGCACGCTTCTTGGCGCGCTTGCCGCCGTTGCCACCGCCACCGGCGGAGGTCGGCTGCTCCATGTGGACGATCACGCCACGGCCGTTGCAGTGGACGCAGGTCTCGGAGAAGGACTCCAGCAGGCCCTGACCCACCCGCTTACGGGTCATCTGGACCAGGCCCAGCGAAGTGACCTCGGCGACCTGGTGCTTGGTCCGGTCCCGGCCCAGGCACTCCAGCAGGCGCCGCAGCACCAGGTCCCGGTTGGACTCCAGCACCATGTCGATGAAGTCGATGACGACGATGCCGCCCAGGTCGCGCAGCCGCAGCTGACGCACGATCTCCTCGGCCGCCTCCAGGTTGTTCCTGGTGACGGTCTCCTCGAGGTTGCCGCCCTGGCCGGTGAACTTGCCGGTGTTGACGTCGACGACGATCATCGCCTCGGTCTTGTCGATCACCAGCGAACCACCGGACGGCAGCCAGACCTTGCGGTCCAGCGCCTTCATCAGCTGCTCGTCGATCCGGTACGTCGCGAAGACGTCGACCTCCGACGTCCAGCGCTGCAGCCGGTCCGCCAGGTCGGGCGCGACGTGCGACACGTACCCGTGGATGGTCTTCCACGCCTCGTCGCCGCTGACGATCACCTTCGAGAAGTCCTCGTTGAAGATGTCGCGGACGACCCGGACGGTCATGTCGGGCTCACCGTAGAGGAGGGTCGGGGCGTTGCCGCTCTTCGCCTTCTTCTGGATGTCCTCCCACTGCGCCTGGAGACGCTCGACGTCACGGCGCAGCTCGTCCTCGCTCGCGCCCTCGGCGGCGGTGCGCACGATGACGCCCGCGTCCTCGGGGACGATCTTCTTGAGGATGGTCTTCAGACGGGCCCGCTCGGTGTCGGGCAGCTTGCGGCTGATACCGGTCATCGAGCCCTCGGGCACGTAGACCAGGTAGCGGCCGGGCAGCGAGACCTGGCTGGTGAGGCGGGCGCCCTTGTGGCCGATCGGGTCCTTCGTCACCTGGACGAGGACGGACTGGCCGGACTTGAGGGCGGTCTCGATACGGCGCGGCCCGTTGGCCATGCCGAGCGCCTCGAAGTTGACCTCACCGGCGTACAGGACGGCGTTGCGGCCCTTGCCGATGTCGACGAACGCGGCCTCCATGGACGGCAGCACGTTCTGGACCTTGCCCAGGTAGACGTTGCCGACGTAGCTGGTGGCCTGCTCCTTGTTGACGTAGTGCTCGACGAGCACGTTGTCCTCGAGGACGCCGATCTGGGTGCGCTCGCCGCTCTGGCGGACGACCATCACGCGCTCGACGGCCTCGCGGCGCGCCAGGAACTCCGCCTCGGTGATGATCGGCACCCGGCGGCGGCCCTGCTCGCGGCCCTCGCGGCGGCGCTGCTTCTTCGCCTCCAGACGGGTCGAGCCCTTGATGGACTGGACCTCGTCGGACGGCTCGGCCTTCTCCCGCGCGGGGCGCGGCTCACGGACCTTGACGACCGTACGGACGCCGTCCTCCTCGCCGGCCGTCTCGGCCTCGGCGCCCGCGTCACCGCTGCGGCGGCGACGACGACGGCGACGGCGCGAGCTGCTGGTACCGGCGGCGGACGGGGTGCCGGCCTCGTCCTCCTCGGCCTCGTCCCGCTCGTCCTCGGCTTCTTCCTCGGCGGCCTCCTCCTCGGCGCGGGCGGCCTCCTCGGCCTCCTCCGCCTCGGTGGCCTCACCACGGCGGCGACGGCGGCCACCACGACGGCGACGGCGCGACGGACGCTCGCCGAACTCGTCGGTCTCCTCGCCCTCGGCGGCTTCCGCCTCGGCCTCGGGCTCCTCCTCCTCGGCCTCGGGCTCCGGGGCGGGGCGCACCGGCTCGGCCTCGACGACCGGCTCGGCGGGCTCGCCCCGGCGACGGCGACGGCGACGGCCACCGGTCTCGGGCTGCTCGGCGACCGGAGCGGGGGCCTGCGCGGCGGTCTCGGTGACCTCCTCGACCTCCTCGGCCTCTTCCTGGACGGCTGCCTCGGCGGCGGCCGCGGCGGCGGCGGTCTCCGGGGTCTGGAACATCGGCTCGGTGAAGACCGGGGCCTGGAAGACGGGCACGGCGGGCCGCGCGGCACGGCGGCCGCGGGACTGCTCGGGCTTCTTGACCGGCTCGGCGGTGAACTGCGGGGCGGTGGCCCGGCGGCGCGTACGGCCGCGGGACGCGGCTTCCTCGGCGGCGGCGACCTCGGCCCCCGCCTCGTCGGAGGAGATCTGCGCGACGGTGTCGGCCGGCAGGCTCTCGCCCGCCTCGGCGACGCCGTCGTCCTCCGCCGCGACCTGAGCCTGCGGCGCGGTCGCCTTACGGGTGGCACGGCGGCGGGTACGACGCGGGGCTGCCTCGGGCTCCTCGGCGACCTCCTCGGCGGCCGGCGCCTGCGGCTCCTCGGCGGCCGGGGCCTGGGGCTCCTCGGCGACCTGGGGGGCACCCGCCGGAGCGGTCGCCTTACGGGTCGCACGGCGGCGCGGACGCGCCGGAGCGGCCTCCGGCTCCTGCACGGCCTCGGGCTCCTCGGCCACTTGGGCCTGCGGCTCCTCCGCGACCTGCGGGGCACCCGCCGGAGCGGTCGCCTTACGGGTCGCACGGCGGCGCGGACGCGCCGGAGCGGGCTCGGGGGCCTCGTTGGGCGCTTCGGCGAGGGAGGCGACATCGGCCACCTCGGCGGCGGGCGTCTCGACGACGACCTCGCCGGCCGGGGCGTCCCCGGCGCTCGCCGCGACCGGCGGGCCGGCCGGGCGCGATGCGGCCCGGCGACGGCGGCGCGGCGGCAGCGTGTCGCTGGGCGAGTTGTTCTCTTCGCTGTGGTTACCGGCGTTGGTGCCGGTTTCGTTCGGCTCGAGCATGCGGGCGGTTCTCCCGTCACGCTCCCGGGCGCCGCGTCTGGCGCGGCGCCGCACGGGAGCTGTTATGTCTGGCTCGCCGGTTCCGTACGCGTTGTACGTACGGCCTGGCGAAAGTCTCCTGTGGGTGTACGCGGCCCGACCCAGGTGGCTCCCGAGTGCCAGGGCCGCGCTACAACGACCGCCCTACGCGGAACCTGCACCTGTCGGCTCCGGGGCGGCGGCGAGTCCGGCGGCCTTTTGTGGGGCGGCCGTGACTGCCTCGCGGTCGGGCGCGAGCGGGTCGGTCACCGTGCCGGACTCCTCGTCGAAGAGCCCCTGCGCCAGCCTGGTCACCGCTGCGGGGACCGGCGGCGCCAGGTCGGCCACAGCTCGGAGACCGGACAGGACGTCGTCGGGTCGCACGGCAGGTGTCACGTGCCGAACAACCAGCCGCAGTATCGCACAGGGGCCCTGTCCAGGCCTATCAGACGGCGCAGAACCGGTTTCCAGACCCGCCACGGCGACCCGCGCGTCGAAGGTGCGCATCCCGTTCTTGGTCTTGCGCTGCACCTCGACGGCGTCGGCGGCGAGGAAGGCGGCGACGGCGCGCTCGGCCTCCTCCTCCGACACGCCCTCCAGGCGCAGCTCCCAGACGGACGCGGTCAGCCGGTCGGCGAGGCCGGACGTGCGGGCCTCGACGGCGTCGGTGATGTCGAGGCCGTCCGGCAGCGACTCGTCGAGCAGCTCGCGCAGCTTCTCCGGGTCGCGCGGCTCGGTGAGCGCGATCTCCAGGTACTCGGCCTCGGAGCCCGTACCGGTGGGGGCGGCATTGGCGTACGAGACCTTGGGGTGCGGCGTGAAGCCCGCCGAGTACGCCATGGGCACCTCGGCGCGGCGCAGCGCGCGCTCGAACGCACGCTGGAAGTCGCGGTGGCTGGTGAACCGGAGGCGGCCGCGCTTGGTGTAGCGCAGGCGGATGCGCTGCACTGCCGGTGCGGGCGGCGGGCCTTCGGGCTGTCGCTTGCCCAGTGGTTCTTCTCCTCGGTGCGGGGCGGGCGCGGTGGCGCTCCGCCCACGAAATTCGGGCGGCTCCCGGGGGTCCCGCCCGGCTCACCCCCGCTTTCGCAGGGAGATCTCGGGTGCGGGCGCCACGCCGGGCGCAGTCGTTGTACTACCCAGACTACGCGCCGGAGCTGCGGCCGGTTCCCCAGGCCGTCCCGCCGGGGGTCCGCCGACCAGCGCCCGCCACGCGTGCCGGCGGGCCCGGCGGACCGTCTCGGCGGCCGAGGCGAGCGCCGCCCGGGTGGCGCGGCCCGCCTCGACGGCGGCCTTGTGGACCGGGCGCCAGAGGTGGTCGCGCAGGGCGTGACCGACCGGCGTGCACACGTTCCGGTAGCACCAGGCGACCGGCCGGCCCACCAGGTTCCGGGCGAGCCACTTCAGCGCACGCCCCACGGCCCGCGAGACGTACCCGGCGACGCGCCACGCCATCACGATCGCGTCCCGGACCTCCCGCCCGACGACGACGAGCGCCCGCCCCACCGGGGTGAGCACCCACCGGTACAGCCACCGCGCGGGCGGGACGAGCACCCAGCGGTACAGCCACACCAGCGGGACGACGATCCCGTACCGGACGACGGGCACGACCACGTACCGCCACAGCGCCACCCACGGCCACACGAACAGTGCTTTCGCCAGCCAGGCGGCGCCGTGTCCGAGCGGTGTCAGCAGGTATCGATACAGCCATCGCGCCGGGGCCATGACCAGGGTCTCCCCCAGCCACACGAGCGCGTGCCCGAGCGGCGTGAGCACCCAGCGGTACAGCCATCCGGCGGGCTTCACGAGTCCGTACGTCACGAGCGCCCCGGCCAGCCACGCCAGCGCGCGGCCGAGGGGCGCCAGGACGTGCTTCCACAGCCACACCAGAGGGGTGACGCACAGCATGTACAGCGCCCGGCCGAGGGGGCGCAGCACCACCCGGTCGAGTGCCCGGCCGCACACGGTGAGGGCGTCCCAGGCGACGCGTACGGGAACGACGACGAGCAGCACCACGATCCGCACCGGGATCCGGATGGCGGCCGTGAGGCATCCCTCGGGTTCGTGCTGACGCTTGTCCAGGTCCATGCCCGGCAGGACGCGAACGGCCCGGCCCGGGGTTTCTCCCCGGGCCGGGCCGTTGCGCGGACGTTACATGATCACTTGACCACGGTCAGCGGCAGCAGCTTCTTGCCCGTCGGACCGATCTGGATGTGGGTGTCCATCTGCGGGCACACACCGCAGTCGAAGCACGGCGTCCAGCGGCAGTCCTCGACCTCGGTCTCGTCGAGCGCGTCCTGCCAGTCCTCCCAGAGCCAGTCCTTGTCGAGACCGGAGTCCAGGTGGTCCCAGGGCAGGACCTCCTCGTAGGTGCGCTCGCGGGTGGTGTACCAGTCGACGTCCACGCCGAACTCGGGCAGCGTCTTCTCCGCGCAGGCCATCCAGCGGTCGTAGGAGAAGTGCTCGCGCCAGCCGTCGAACCGGCCGCCGTCCTCGTAGACGGCGCGGATGACGGCGCCCACGCGGCGGTCGCCGCGGGAGAGCAGGCCCTCGACGATGCCGGGCTTGCCGTCGTGGTAGCGGAAGCCGATGGACCGGCCGTACTTCTTGTCGCCGCGGATCTTGTCGCGGAGCTTCTCCAGGCGGGCGTCGGTCTCCTCGGCGGACAGCTGCGGCGCCCACTGGAAGGGGGTGTGCGGCTTGGGCACGAAACCGCCGATGGAGACGGTGCAGCGGATGTCGTCCTGGCCGGAGACCTTGCGGCCCTCCGCGATGACGTTCATCGCCATGTCGGCGATCTGGAGGACGTCCTCGTCGGTCTCGGTGGGCAGGCCGCACATGAAGTACAGCTTCACCTGGCGCCAGCCGTTGCCGTACGCCGTGGAGACCGTGCGGATCAGATCCTCCTCCGAGACCATCTTGTTGATGACCTTGCGCATGCGCTCGGAGCCGCCCTCGGGGGCGAAGGTGAGACCGGACCGACGGCCGTTCCTGGTCAGCTCGTTGGCGAGGTCCACGTTGAACGCGTCCACCCGGGTCGAGGGGAGGGACAGGCCGACCTTGTCCTCCTCGTACCGGTCGGCGAGGCCCTTGGCGATGTCACCGATCTCGGAGTGGTCGGCGGAGGACAGCGACAGCAGGCCGACCTCCTCGAAGCCGGTCGCCTTGAGACCCTTCTCGACCATCTCGCCGATGCCGGTGATGCTTCGCTCCCGCACGGGGCGCGTGATCATGCCGGCCTGGCAGAAACGGCAGCCGCGGGTGCAGCCGCGGAAGATCTCGACGGACATCCGCTCGTGGACGGTCTCGGCGAGCGGGACGAGCGGCTGCTTGGGGTAGGGCCACTCGTCGAGGTCCATGACGGTGTGCTTGGACACACGCCACGGGACGCCCGACTTGTTCGGCACCACACGGCCGATACGGCCGTCGGGCAGGTACTCGACGTCGTAGAACGCCGGGATGTAGACCGAGCCGGTCTTCGCGAGCCGGAAGAGGACCTCCTCGCGTCCGCCGGGGCGGCCCTCCGCCTTCCAGGCGCGGATGATCTCGGTCATGTCGAGCACGGCCTGCTCGCCGTCACCGATGATCGCGGCGTCGATGAAGTCGGCGATCGGCTCCGGGTTGAAGGCCGCGTGGCCGCCCGCGAGCACGATCGGGTCGTCGAGCGTGCGGTCCTTGGACTCCAGCGGGATGCCCGCCAGGTCGAGCGCCGTGAGCATGTTGGTGTAGCCGAGCTCGGTGGAGAAGCTCAGGCCGAAGACGTCGAACGCCTTCACGGGCCGGTGGCTGTCCACCGTGAACTGCGGCACGTGGTGCTCGCGCATCAGCGCTTCGAGGTCGGGCCACACGCTGTACGTGCGCTCGGCCAGTACGCCCTCACGCTCGTTCAGTACCTCGTAAAGGATCATGACGCCCTGGTTGGGGAGTCCGACCTCGTAGGCGTCCGGGTACATGAGCGCCCAGCGCACGTCGCACTCGTCCCAGGGCTTGACGGTGGAGTTCAGCTCACCGCCGACGTACTGAATGGGCTTCTGCACGTGCGGGAGCAGAGCTTCGAGCTGTGGGAAGACCGACTCGGACATCAGAGACCTTCATGAGCTGGCAGGGGGCGACTCTCAAGCGTACCCCGGTGCGTGGAAGGTCAGAGCCGCCGCAGTTTCCCCGGCACCGCCCTCGCCCATACCTTGGGAAGCTCCCTTTCGCGCTCCGCCGCCCCGGCCTCCTCCTGGCCGTAGAGCAGCCCCCAGGTGAAGGCGCTCTCGCCCGCCAGGTGTGCCCGGATGGCGAGGTCGCGGAGGGTGTCGCGGGCGACGACGGCGTCCTGGTGGTCGCCGAGGACCTTCTGGACGGCCTTCACCCGTTTGACGAACCGCTTCGCGGGCTTCCCGAGCACGGGCGCGGCGGCCTCGGCGGCGTACCGGGCACGCTTGGCGGCCTTGCGGGCCTCGTGCATGGCGACGTCCCGGTCGTGGCCGGCGGGCAGGGCAAGCGCCCGGTCGATACGGGCGGCGAGCCGCTCGTGGTCCTTGAGGATCGCCCTGGGCAGGACCGCGGCGGCGTCCTTCCGAGCGGCGGGGCGCAGCGGCGGGTCGGCGAGCAGGGTGTGGAGGGCGTCCAGGAGGGCGGCGTAGCGGTCGCTGTCCAGGGCGGCGAGGGTGCGGGCGCGTGATGCGGCGCGGCCGGCGGCGGACCAGGCGCGGAGGCGTCCCCTGACCGGCCCGAGGAGCAGTGTGACGGGCAGGGTGTCGATGCGGGCGGTGAGCCGCTCGGCGAGGACCTCCTGGTCGCGGTCGACGCCCAGTTCGCGGGCCAGCCACCTCAGCTCGTCGGCGACGGGGCGGCTGGCGGCCGGGTCCAGGACCTTCCGGTACGTACGGAAGGCGCTGCGCAGACGGCGGGTGGCGACGCGCATCTGGTGGACGGAGTCGGGCAGGTCGCGGCGTACGGCGGCGTCGTAGGTGACCAGCTTGTCGGCCTGTTCGCGCAGGTGGGCGAGGATGCAGCCGCCGGCGGTGCCGTCCGGTTCGGGGGGCTGCGGTGGCCGCCACCCGGTGTCCTGGAGCGCCTTGGCGAGTTTGGACGCCGACCCGGCGGGCTCGAGCCCTTTCTTGCGGAGCCGTTTGTGCACGGCGTCGAGGAACGCGGGGTCGCCGTCGTCGGCCAGTTCGACCTCGATCTCGGTCCATTCGACGGTGCCGCCGTCCCCGCCGGTGAGCCGCTCGGCGCGGACCGTGTCGGTGCTCGCCTCGGCGAGCAGGGCGCCCTCGGCGTCGACGAGGTGGCGGACGTCGCGGCGGGAGCGGAGCCGTACCAGCGGGACGAGCGGGGCGCCCCGGGTCCTGGCGCGGACCAGCCCGGCCAGGGAGCTGGGCAGGTCGTCCTCCAGGGGCGCGCGCAGTTCGTCCCGTACCCCGGGGGCGACCGGCAGTTTGAGGTGCCAGCCCGCGTCCGTACCGCCGGTGCGGCGGCGCAGGGTGATGGACGCCTCGGCCAGGCGCAGGTCGTCGGTGTCGTAGTAGACGGCGTCCAGTTCGACGACGCCCCGGTCGAGGACCGCCGAGACACCGCGTACGCCCGTCAGGTCCGGGAGCCGGGTGCCGGGGCCGGCTTCGTACTTCCGCTCGATCTCGCGTTTCGCGTCCGCCCTCATTCGAATCTAAGTGCCCCCGACCGGCCGTTTCATGCGGTCTACGCGGTGAGTGGTCGTTGCACCCTGATCGACTGGAGCAGTCCGATCGCGACCCACACGGCGAACATCGACGATCCTCCGTAGGACACGAACGGCAGCGGCAGGCCCGCGACCGGCATGATGCCGAGGGTCATGCCGATGTTCTCGAAGGACTGGAACGCGAACCAGGCGATGATCCCGGCGGCGACGATCGTGCCGTACAGCTCGGTCGTCTCGCGGGCGATCCGGCAGGCGCGCCAGAGCACCACGCCGAGGAGCGCGATGATCGTGGCCCCGCCGAGGAAGCCGAGTTCCTCGCCGGCGACGGTGAAGATGAAGTCGGTCTGCTGTTCGGGAACGAACTGGCCGGTGGTCTGGTGGCCGTTGAAGAGCCCCGCCCCGTACAGGCCGCCGGAGCCGATGGCGATGCGTGCCTGGTTGGTGTTGTAGCCGGCGCCGGCCGGGTCGAGCTCGGGGTTGGCGAAGGCGGCGAACCGGTTGATCTGGTACTGGTCGAGCAGGCCGAGCGCGGCGACGAGCACCGCGCCCATGACGCCCGCGCCGATCAGCCCGAAGATCCACCGGTTGGACGCGCCGGAGGCGAGCAGCACGCCCAGCACGATGACGACCATGACCATCACCGAGCCGAGGTCGGGCATCAGCATCACGATGGCCATCGGTACGACGGCGAGCAGGAGGGACTTGGCGACCGTGCTGTGGTCGGGGTGGAGCTGGTCGCCCGCGTCGACCTTGGCGGCCAGCAGCATCGCCATGCCCAGGATGATCGTGATCTTCACGAATTCGGAGGGCTGGAGCGAGAACCCGCCGCCGATGACGATCCAGGCGTGCGCGCCGTTGATGGTGGCGCCGAGCGGGGTGAGGACCAGCAGCACGAGGACGACGGAGATGCCGTACAGCACCGGCACCGCACCGCGCAGGGTGCGGTGGCCGAGCCAGATGGTGCCGATCATCAGGGCGAACCCGATGCCGGTGTTGAGGATGTGGCGGAAGAGGAAGGCGTACGGGTCGCCCTGGGTGAGCTCGGTGCGGTTGCGGGTGGCGGACCACACCAGGAGCGAGCCGATGAAGGACAGCGCGATCGCGGAGAACAGCAGCGGCCAGTCGAGCCTGCGCATCATCGAGTCGCGGGCGGTGAGCTTCGACCAGGCGCCGCGGTCGGGCGCGTAGCGCGACACGGAGAAGTTGTTGGTTCCGGCCATCGTGGGTCAGTCCCTCCAGACGGGGGGCGGGCCCGCGAGTTGCTGTTCGCCGTCGCTCTGCTTGCCGGGCTCGACCTTCTGGGAGTTCGGGTCGTACGGCTTGACCGGCGGCGCGTCGATGGAACCGTCGGGCTGGACCTTGGGCAGCGCCGTCTGCGGCTTGGGCAGCAGGGCACGCTTGAGGTCCTGGTTGCCTGCGTCGTCCAGGCCGTAGATGGCGTCGTAGATGTTGCGTACGGCCGGGCCGGAGGCGCCGGAGCCCGTACCACCCTGGGAGATCGTCATCACGATCGTGAAGTCGTCGGTGTAGGTCGCGAACCACGAGGTGGTCTGCTTGCCGTAGACCTGGGCGGTGCCGGTCTTCGCCCGCATCGGGATCTTGTCCTGCGGCCAGCCGCCGAACCGCCAGGCGGCGGTACCGCCGGGCTCGACGACGGAACGCAGGCCCTTGTCGAGGTTGCTGACGGTCTCCGCGTCGACCGGCAGCCTGCCGTGGGGCCTGGGCTTGATCTCCTCGACCTTCTTGCCGTCGGGGCTGATCACGGCCTTGCCGAGGGTGGGCTTGAAGAGTGTGCCGCCGTTGCTGATCGCCGCGTAGGCGGTGGCCATCTGGATGGGCGTGACGAGTACGTCGCCCTGCCCGATGGCGTAGTTGATGCTGTCGAATGCCTTCAGCTGGTTGCCTTCGAGGCAGCTCTCGTACGCGATCTGCTCGACGTAGCTGCCGCCCTTCTTGCCCTGCTTGCACCAGGAGTCCTTGTTGGCCTCCCAGAAGGACTGCTTCCAGTGGCGGTCGGGGATGCGGCCCTTGACCTCGTTCGGCAGGTCGACGCCGGTCTCGGAGCCCAGCCCGAAGTCATGGGCGGTCCGGTAGAACCAGTCGTTGGCGTTCTTCTTCGGCTTGAGGCCGCCGTCGCGCTGCCACTCCTTGTGGCCGAGGGCGTAGAAGACGGTGTTGCAGGAGAACTTGAGGGCCTCGCCGAGGGAGATGGGCCCGTGCCCCTTGGACTCGAAGTTGGCGAAGCTCCGGCCGCCGAGGCTGTAGGAACTGCTGCAGTTGTAGCTGCCGTCGAAGGGGTAGCCGGCCCGGACGGCCGCGCTCGCCGACACGACCTTGAAGATGGAGCCGGCGGGTGCCTGCCCCTGGATGGCCCGGTTGAGCAGCGGATAGTTGGAGTTCTTGCCGGTGAGCTTGGCGTACTCCTTGCCGGAGATGCCGCCCACCCAGGCGTTGGGGTCGTAGTCGGGCTGCGAGGCCATCGCGACGACCCGGCCGGTCTTGGACTCCATGACGACGACGGCGCCCGCGTCGGCCTTGTACGGACGGCCGGTGATCTTGTCCGTCTCCTTGCGGACGGCCTTCATCGCCGCCTGCAGCTCGAACTCGGCGACGGCCTGGACCCGGGCGTCGATGCTGGTGACGACCGTGGAACCGGGCCTGCCCGGGTCGCTCTCCGCCTCACCGAGGACGCGGCCCAGGTTGTCGACCTCGTAGCGGGTGACGCCCGCCTTGCCGCGCAGCGCCTTGTCGTACGTGCGCTCCAGGCCGGAGCGGCCGACCTGGTCGGAGCGGAGGAACGGCGAGTCGGTGTCCTTGGCCTTCTCGAGCTCCTCGTCGGTGACGGGCGAGAGGTAGCCGAGGACCTGCGCGGCGCGGGCGCCGCCGGGCGCGGTGTAGCGGCGTACGGCGGTGGGTTCGGCGGTGATGCCGGGGAAGTCCTCGGCGCGTTCGCGGATCTGGAGGGCCTGCTGGGTGGTGGCCTCGGCGGTGACGGGGATGGGCTGGAAGGGCGAGCCGTTCCAACAGGGCTGGGGGGTCTCGGAGTCGCAGAGGCGGATCTTGTCCATGACCTCCTTGGGCTTCATGCCCAGGACCCCGGCCAGCCGGGTGAGGACGCCCTTGCCGTCGTCCTTCATCTTCAGCAGCTCGGTGCGGGAGGCGGAGACCACCAGGCGGGTCTCGTTGTCGGCGAGCGGCACGCCCCGGGCGTCGAGGATGGCGCCGCGCACGGCGGGCTGGACAACCTGCTGGACGTGGTTGTTCTTCGCCTCGTCGGTGTACTCCTTGCCCTGCCGGATCTGCAGGTACCAGAGCCGGCCGCCGAGGGTGAGGAGCAGGGAGAAGACCAGGACCTGGATGACGATGAGCCGGATCTGGACCCTGGGGGTCCGCCCGGTCTCGGGGATGTTGCTCATGACGCGGTTGCCCCCTCGGTCACAGTCGCTTGACGCCCTTGATGCGGCCGGCACGCGCCGCCCGGTTGCGGGCGGCCTTGATGCGCAGGACGCCGCGCTGTTCGCCGATCCTCAGCCCGGTGCCGTTCGCCATGAAGCCCGAGGCGACGTCGGCGCCGCCGCTGCCGGTTTCGGCGAGCGGGTCGTTCTCGGCGCGTCTCGCGAGCGCCATGATCAGCGGCACGGTGAAGGGGGCGAGCAGCAGGTCGTAGATCACGGCGGTGACCAGCAGGGAGACCAGGCCGACGTGGCGGGCGGCGGTGTCGCCGACCAGGGCACCGACACCCGCGTACAGCAGGGTCGAGCCGACGGCCGCCACGACCACCATGACCATCGGTCCGGTGGCGGAGCGCAGTTGGCCGTTCTCGGGCTTGGCGAGGCCGACGAGGTAGCCGATGACGCACAGGACCAGGGCGTACCGCCCGGCGGCGTGGTCGGCGGGCGGGGCGAGGTCGACGAGGAGCCCGGCGCCGAAGCCGATGAGGGCGCCGCTGACGTGCCCGTACACCAGGGCGAGGCCGACGACGACGAGCAGCAGGAGGTCGGGAACGGCGCCGGGGAGCTGGAGACGGGCCAGGATCGACACCTGGACGACCAGGGCCACGACGACCAGGGTCGTGGAGAGCAGGATCCGGTTGAAGCGCATGGTCACTCCCCCTCCGGCTGCCCGCTCGGGGCGCCGCTGGGTGCCCCGGTCGGGGACGGGGTCACCGTGACCGTGACGGTCGGCTCGGGCGTGGGCTTGGGCGGCAGGACGGTGTCGCGGGGGTCGGTGCGCGGGGCCTGGACGACGATGCCGACGATGTCGAGCTTGCTGAAGCCGACGTACGGGCGGACGAAGATGTTCCGGGTGAGGTTGCCGGTGGAGGGGTCCACACGGACGACCTCGCCGACCGGGACGCCGGGCACGAACGGCTTGTCGGCCTGGGAGCCGAAGGTGACCAGCCGGTCGCCGGGCTTGACCTTCGCCTTGCCGTTGAGGAGCTGCACGGACAGCGGGCGGTCCCCCTGGCCGGTGGCGAAGCCCAGTTCGTCGGACCTCTCCAGGCGGGTGCCGACGGTGAAGTCGGGGTCGCTGGCGAGGAGCACGGTGGCGGTGCCGGGTCCGACGGTGGTGACGCGGCCGACGAGCCCGTCCCCGTTGATGACCGTCATGTCCCGCTTGATGCCGTCGTCGGAGCCGGCGTCGATGGTCACCGTCCAGGAGAAGCCCTGGGCCGCTCCTATGGCGATGACCTCGGCCGCCTTGATGCCGTACTGACCGGCCCCGGCCTTCTTCAGCAGGTTGTCGAGTTCGCGTACGCGGCTGCGGTTGCGGTCGTCGCTGCCGAGTTTCGCCTTGAGCGCGGCGTTCTCCCGCTCCAGGGCCGCGATGCGGTTGTGGCGTTCGCCCGAGTCCCGTACGGCCGCGATGGCGTTGCCGACCGGGTTGACGGCGGACGCGACGCTGTTCTCGACCGGGCCGAAGACAGTGGCGGCTGCCCGTCTGGCGCCGTCGACGGGTGACTCCTCGCCGCCGCGGATGTCCACCGTGATCAGCGCGAACGCGACGGCGACCAGCAGCACCAGGAGCAGCCGGCTCTCTCGTGTGTCCCTCACGTGGGGCGGCCGTGCCCTTCCTCGTAGGAATCTCGTAGGAAATGTTTGTGCCGTTATACCAACCGGATCAACCGGATCAACGATCAGCCGTACGGGTCCGGCAGCACCCGTACGGCTGACCTGTGGGCCCCGCTATCTGCGCGGCTGGGCGTCCAGCACCTGCTGGAGCGCCTCGAACTCCTCCACGCACTTGCCGGAGCCGAGCGCCACGGAGTCCAGCGGGTCCTCGGCGATGTGGATCGGCATGCCGGTCTCCCGGCGCAGCCGCTCGTCGAGGCCGCGCAGCAGGGCGCCGCCGCCGGTGAGGACGATGCCCCGGTCCATGACGTCGCCCGAGAGCTCCGGCGGGCACTTGTCGAGGGTCGTCTTGACCGCGTCGACGATCGCGTTGACCGGCTCCTCGATGGCCTTGCGGACCTCGGCGGCCGAGATCACCACGGTCTTCGGCAGACCGGAGACCAGGTCCCGGCCCCGGATCTCGGTGTGCTCGTCGGTGTCGAGGTCGTACGCCGAACCAATGGTGATCTTGATCTGTTCGGCGGTCCGCTCACCGAGGAGGAGGCTGTACTCCTTCTTGATGTGCTGGATGATCGCGTTGTCCAGCTCGTCGCCGGCCACCCGAATGGACTGTGCCGTGACGATTCCGCCGAGCGAGATGACGGCGACCTCGGTGGTGCCGCCACCGATGTCGACGACCATGTTGCCGGTGGCCTCGTGGACCGGGAGGCCGGAGCCGATGGCGGCGGCCATGGGCTCCTCGATGATGTGCACCTGACGGGCGCCCGCCTGGGTGGACGCCTCGATGACGGCGCGGCGCTCGACGCCGGTGATGCCGGACGGCACACAGACGACGACCCGCGGGCGGGCGAGGTAGCGGCGCTTGTGGATCTTGAGGATGAAGTAGCGGAGCATGCGCTCCGTGATCTCGAAGTCGGCGATCACGCCGTCCTTCAATGGCCGGACCGCCACGATGTTGCCGGGCGTCCGGCCGATCATCTTCTTCGCTTCGGCGCCGACCGCCAGGATGCCGCCGGTGTTGGTGTTGATCGCGACGACGGACGGCTCGTTGAGGACGATGCCGCGACCCCTCACGTACACCAGCGTGTTGGCGGTCCCGAGGTCGACAGCCATGTCACGGCCGATGAACGACATTGAGTTCCCCTTGTTTCCCATGAGGATGCGTCGGGCCTTCCCAATTAGAGCGTTGACGGCTTCTCAGGTCGGCGAGGTGGGTGGTGTGGCGAGGAGTTTCACATCGTAGTCCCGCCTGCGCGGACACGGCGCGGTGGCCCGCCTCTGTATAGGTGACGAAGTGTCGGAGCGATGCGTTCCCGGTCGCGGCGTTCATATGCCGAAGGGCGACCGAAATTCCTTCGGTCGCCCCAGGTCATGAGCGCTGTTTGGCTGACAGCGGGTCAGGAAATGCCGGGGAAGAAAATCTTCAGTTCCCGAATGGCGGACTCCTCCGAGTCCGAGGCGTGAATCAGGTTCTCCCGGACGATGGTGCCGAAATCGCCACGGATGGACCCGGGTGCCGCGGCGATCGGGTCGGTCGGTCCCGCCAGCTGGCGTACGCCCTCGATGACCCGCTCACCCTCGACCACCAGTGCGACGACCGGCCCGGAGGACATGAACGCCACCAGCGGCTCGTAGAACGGCTTGCCCTTGTGCTCGCCGTAGTGCAGCTCCAGCGTGTCCTGGTCCAGGTGGCGCAGCTCCAGCGCGGTGATGGCCCAGCCGGCCTTGCGCTCGATACGACCGATGATCTCGCCGATCAGGCCGCGGCGTACCGCGTCGGGCTTGAGGAGGACGAGCGTGCGCTGGGTCATGTGTTACGGCTCCTTGCAGGCATACATGTGCGGTGAGCCGAGGCTACAGGGACCCCACGGCGGTACGGCACCGGGTCCCGCCTTGCGCCCGCGGGCAGTGCCCTCGCGGCCGGGCGGGGCGGGAGCGGGGCAGCCGGGCGGGGCCGTGTCCGTGGGTGCGCCCCCGCGGAGGGCTCGGGCCTCCTCAGGGGCGCCCGGTCATCGCGGCGCGGTGACGCCGGCCTCATGGGCGAGGCCCCCGCCAGGGGCCAGGGCAGAGCCACCGGGTTCGGGAGCCGCCCGGCGGGGCTACTGCGGCTGGGCCGCCCACTTCGCCTTGGCTTCGTCGATCTTGCGGCCGAAGTGGACCGAGGCCCACCACAGGCCCGCGAACACCGCGCCCAGGAAGAACATGACCGGCACGATGAAGCCGCTCACGATCAGCGCCACCTGGAGCGCCCAGCCGAGCTGGATCCCACCCGGCCGGGTGATCATGCCGCACAGCAGCACGCTCAAGGCCATGAGGACGCCGCACACCGTCCAGACGGTGCCCATCGTCAGGCTGTCGTCCTTCATGGCCACCAGTCCGGCGAAGCCGATCACGAAGAACTCGCCGATCAGCGTGGACGCGCAGAGCGTACGCATCAGAACACCTCAGCCCTTCCCGAGCAGCAGCCGGGCCTCGCCGACCGTGATCACCGAACCCGTCACGAGGACGCCCGCGCCCGCGAACTCGTCCTCCTCCTCCGCCAGCGTGATCGCCGCCTCCAGCGCGTCCGGCAGACGCGGCTCGACCACCACCCGCTCGTCGCCGAACACCTCGACGGCGATCGCGGCCAGCTCGTCCGCGTCCATCGCGCGGTGGCTGGAGTTCTGCGTGACGACGACCTCCGCGAAGATCGGCTCGAACGCCTCCAGCAGGCCCCGGACGTCCTTGTCGCCGCTCGTGCCGACGACACCGACCAGCCGGGAGAAGCCGAACGCCTCGCTGATGCCCTCCGCCGTGGCCCGCGCGCCCGCCGGGTTGTGCGCGGCGTCCAGCACCACCGTCGGGCTGCGCCGCACGACCTCCAGGCGACCCGGCGAGACCACCGAGGCGAACGCCCCGCGGATGCGGTCCACGTCCAGCGTCCGCGCCTCCTGGGCACCCACGCCGAAGAACGCCTCCACCGCCGCCAGCGCCACCGCCGCGTTGTGCGCCTGGTGCGCGCCGTACAGCGGCAGGAAGATCTCCTCGTACTCACCGCCGAGCCCGCGCAGCGTCAGCAGCTGCCCGCCCACCGCGACCTCGCGCGACACGACGCCGAACTCCATGCCCTCCCGGGCCACCGTCGCGTCGACCTCGACGGCCTTCTTCAGCATCACCTGCGCCGCGTCCACCGGCTGCTGCGCCAGGATGACGGTGGCGCCCTGCTTGATGATCCCGGCCTTCTCGCCGGCGATCTCGGCGTGCGTCGAGCCCAGCCGGTCCGTGTGGTCCAGGTCGATGGGGGTGACGACGGCGACGTCCCCGTCGATCACGTTCGTCGCGTCCCAGCTTCCGCCCATGCCGACCTCGACGACCGCCACGTCCACCGGCGCGTCGGCGAAGGCGGCGTACGCCATACCGGTGAGGACCTCGAAGAAGGAGAGCCGGTAGTCCTGGGACGAGTCGACCATCTCGATATACGGCTTGATGTCCTGGTACGTCTCGATGAACCGCTCGTGGCTGATCGGCACGCCGTCCAGGCTGATCCGCTCGGTGATCGACTGCACGTGCGGCGAGGTGTACCGCCCGGTGCGCAGGTCGAACGCGCCGAGCAGCGCCTCGATCATCCGGGCGGTGGAGGTCTTGCCGTTGGTCCCGGTGATGTGGATCGACGGGTACGCGCGCTGCGGCTCGCCCAGCACGTCCATCAGTGCCGCGATCCGCGTCACCGACGGCTCCAGCTTGGTCTCACCCCAACGGGTGGCCAGCTCCTGCTCCACCACCCGCAGCGTCTTGTCCACCTCCGGGTCGGAGGGCCGCGCGGGCACCGCCTCGGCGGCCGTCGGCGGACCGGCCTGCGCGCGCAACGTGCGGCTGCCGGCCTCGATCACCGCCAGGTCGGGGTCTCGGTCGGTCTCGGCTTCCACGATCTCGTCGAAGTCGTCGCTGTCGCTGGACGGGGGCTGCTCACTCACGGGCCCAGTCTACGGAGCCCCACCGACAGCGCCCGGACCGGTGCCACAACGGCGGGGGTGCGGGGCACACGCCCCACGCCCCCGCCGTTCGGGTTACGCCTCGGGGAGGCTCGCCAGCTGGTTCTGGATACGGGCGATGTCCTCGTCGGCCTTGGCCAGCCGCGTACGGATCTTGTCGACGACCTGGTCCGGGGCCTTCGCGAGGAACGCCTCGTTGCCCAGCTTGGCCTGGGCCTGCTGGCGCTCCTTCTCGGCCGCCGCCAGGTCCTTGGCGAGGCGCTTGCGCTCCGCCGCCACGTCGATGGTGCCCGACAGGTCGAGCGCGACCGTGGCGCCCGCGACCGGCAGGGAGGCGGTGGCGTGGAAGCCCTCGCCCTCCGGCTGGAGGCGCAGGAGCTGGCGGATGGCGGCCTCGTGCGGCGCCAGCGCCGTACCGGCCGTGTCGAGGCGGGCCGGGACCTTCTGGCCCGGCTGGAGGCCCTGGTCCGAACGGAAGCGGCGGACCTCGGTGACGACCCGCTGGACGAGCTCGATCTCGCGCTCGGCAGCCTCGTCACGGAAGCCGCTGTCCTTCGGCCAGTCGGCGATCACCAGGGACTCCCCGCCCGTGAGGGAGGTCCACAGCGTCTCGGTGACGAACGGGACCACCGGGTGCAGCAGCCGCAGTGTCACGTCGAGGACCTCGCCGAGGACGCGGGCCGAGACCTTGGCGGGCTCGCCGCCGCCGAAGAACGTCGTCTTCGACAGCTCGACGTACCAGTCGAAGACCTCGTCCCACGCGAAGTGGTACAGCGCGTCGGACAGCTTCGCGAACTGGAAGTCCTCGTAGTACGCGTCGACTTCGGCGACCGTGGCGTTGAGCCGCGACAGGATCCACCGGTCGGTGGCGGACATCTGCGACGGCTCGGGCAGCGGACCCTCCACCGTGGCGCCGTTCATCAGCGCGAAGCGGGTGGCGTTCCAGATCTTGTTGGCGAAGTTGCGGGACGCCTGGACCCAGTCCTCGCCGATCGGGACGTCGGTACCGGGGTTGGCGCCGCGGGCCAGGGTGAAGCGGACGGCGTCGGAGCCGTACGCGTCCATCCAGTCCAGCGGGTCGACGACGTTGCCGAAGGACTTCGACATCTTCTTGCCGCGCTCGTCACGGACGAGACCGGTCAGCGCGATGGTCTTGAACGGGACTTCGCCGTCCATCGCGTACAGGCCGAACATCATCATCCGGGCGACCCAGAAGAAGATGATGTCGTGGCCGGTGAGGAGGACGTCGGTGGCGTAGAACTTCTCCAGGTCCGGCGTCCGCTCCGGCCAGCCGAGCGTGGAGAACGGCCACAGACCGGACGAGAACCAGGTGTCCAGGACGTCGGTGTCCTGCGTCCAGCCTTCGCCGGTGGGCGCCTCGTCGTCCGGTCCGACGCAGACGACCTCGCCGTCCGGGCCGTACCAGACGGGGATGCGGTGGCCCCACCAGAGCTGGCGCGAGATGCACCAGTCGTGCATGTTGTCGACCCAGTCGAAGTACCGCTTCGACATGTCCTCCGGGTGGATCTTCACCCGGCCGTCGCGGACCGCGTCACCGGCGGCCTTCGCCAGCGGGCCGACCTTGACCCACCACTGCATCGACAGGCGCGGCTCGATGGTGGTCTTGCAGCGCGAGCAGTGGCCGACGGAGTGGACGTACGGCCGCTTCTCGGCGACGATCCGGCCCTGCGAGCGCAGCGCGCCGACGACGGCGCTGCGGGCCTCGAACCGGTCCAGGCCCTGGAAGGGGCCGTGGACGGTGAGGACACCGCGCTCGTCCATGATCGTCATGGACTCGAGGCCGTGGCGCTGGCCGATGGCGAAGTCGTTCGGGTCGTGGGCCGGGGTCACCTTGACGGCGCCGGTGCCGAACTCGGGGTCGACGTGGGTGTCCGCGACGACCGGGATCGTACGGTCGGTCAGCGGCAGCTTGATGCGCTTGCCGACGAGGTGCTTGTACCGCTCGTCGTCCGGGTGGACGGCGACCGCGGTGTCACCGAGCATCGTCTCGGCGCGGGTGGTCGCGACGACGAGGGTCTCGTCGCCCTCGCCGTACCGGATGGAGACGAGCTCGCCGTCGTCCTCCTGGTACTCCACCTCGATGTCGGAGATGGCGGTCAGGCAGCGCGGGCACCAGTTGATGATGCGCTCGGCACGGTAGATCAGCTCGTCGTCGTAGAGCCGCTTGAAGATGGTCTGGACGGCCTTGGACAGGCCCTCGTCCATGGTGAACCGCTCGCGCGACCAGTCGACGCCGTCGCCGAGGCGGCGCATCTGGCCGAGGATCTTGCCGCCGTACTCCTCCTTCCACTGCCAGACGCGCTCGACGAACTCCTCGCGCCCCAGGTCGTGGCGGGACTTGCCCTCCTCGGCGAGCTGCTGCTCGACCTTGTTCTGGGTGGCGATACCGGCGTGGTCCATGCCGGGCAGCCACAGCGCCTCGAAGCCCTGCATCCGCTTGCGGCGGGTCAGGGCGTCCATGAGCGTGTGCTGGAAGGCGTGGCCCAGGTGGAGGCTGCCGGTGACGTTCGGCGGCGGGATGACGATGGTGTACGGGGGCTTCTCGCTCTTCGCGTCGGCCGTGAAGTAACCGCGCTCTACCCAGCGCTCGTACAGCTTCCCCTCTACCTCGGCCGGCGCGTACTGGGTCGGCAGTTCGGGAACGGATGCTGGCTGCTGCTGAGTGTTCTCGGTCACGGGCCACAGTTTAGAGGTGTCACAGGCCCGTACTGAAACGGGAATGTTCCGTAACGGTGTGACCCCCGCCGTGCCGTGTGAGAGGGCTTTCGGCCAGGATGTGAGGAACGCATAAGCATCGGAGGGGGAACCCCTTAATGAGTTACAACCAGCCGGGCCCGTACGGCGGACAGCCCCAGCAGCCCGGACCGTACGGTCAGCCGGGTCCTTACGGCCAGCAGCCGCAGGCGCCCCAGCCCGGCTACGGCTACCCCCAGCAGGCCCCGCAGGGCGTGCCGCAGCAGGGTTACGGCCAGCCCCAGCAGCCCGGCCCCTACGGCCAGCCCCCGCAGCAGCCCCCCTACGGCGCGGGCCCCGGCGCCTACCCTCCGCCCCCGCCGCCGGCCCCCAAGAAGAAGACGGGCCTCATCATCGGCGCGGTCGCGGTGGTCGCGGCGATAGGCGTGGGCGCGTACTTCGTGTTCGGGGGCGGTGGCGGTTCCGTCGCGGACGACGGCAAGAAGTACAAGCTCACGACGCCCGAGACGGTTGCCGCCGAGTACAAGAAGGAGTCCGCCGACTCCAGCGCGGCGAGCGAGGACGACGTCAAGGATGCCGCCAAGTGGGGCGTGAAGAATCCTCAGAACGTCACCGGTTCGTACAAGGCCGGCACGGCCGCCACGGCGAAGCAGCTGCAGATAAGCGGCGTTTACGGGGAGATCGAGGACCCGGAGAAGGTCGTCGACGCGATGTTCGCGGAGATGAAGAAGAAGTCCTCCGAGGGAAGCTCCGACGGAGAGAACGTCAAGCTCGTCGGCAGCCCGCAGGAGTTCGAGCCCGCCGGGTTCGAGAACGGCGTGATGAAGTGCCAGGAAGCCGAGTACTCGATGCCCGAGGGCAGCGACACCGCCGGCGCGCCGAGCAGCTTCAAGATGCCGCTGTGCATCTGGGGTGACCACAGCACCCTGGCGTACGTCATCTCGACGGATCCGGCCGCCATCATGACCGGCCAGTCCACGCCCATGGACCAGGCCGCGGAGCTGACCGCGAAGGTCCGCAAGGACGTCCGCGTCGAAATCAAGTAACCCGGCGCGACACAGCAAAGGGCGCCCGCCCGGTTTCTGGAACCGGGCGGGCGCCCTCGTCGTGTGCGTGCCCGCTACGCGGACTTCTCGTGGCGGCCCGGGTCCTTGACGACCCTCGGGACCAGCGTCGGGTTGACGTTGTTGTGGACGACGTCCTCCGTGATGACCACGCGGGCCACGTCCTTGCGGGACGGGACCTCGTACATCACCGACATCAGGACCTCCTCCATGATGGCGCGCAGGCCGCGCGCTCCGGTGCCGCGGAGGATGGCCTGGTCGGCGATGGCTTCCAGGGCCGGGCGGTCGAAGTCCAGTTCCACACCGTCGAGTTCGAAGAGGCGCTGGTACTGCTTGACCAGTGCGTTGCGGGGCTCGACGAGGATCTTCAGGAGCGCCTCGCGGTCCAGGTTGTGGACCGAGGTGATGACGGGGAGCCGGCCGATGAACTCCGGGATCATCCCGAACTTCACCAGGTCCTCCGGCATGACCTCCTGGAACTGGTCGCTCGCCTCGATCTCGCGCTTCGAGCGGATCGTCGCGCCGAAGCCGATGCCCTTGGCGCCCGCCCGCGACTCGATGATCTTCTCCAGGCCGGCGAAGGCACCGCCCACGATGAACAGCACGTTCGTCGTGTCGATCTGGATGAACTCCTGGTGCGGGTGCTTGCGGCCGCCCTGCGGCGGAACCGACGCCGTGGTGCCCTCCAGGATCTTCAGCAGCGCCTGCTGAACACCCTCGCCCGACACGTCCCGGGTGATCGACGGGTTTTCGCTCTTACGGGCGACCTTGTCGATCTCGTCGATGTAGATGATGCCCGTCTCGGCCTTCTTGACGTCGTAGTCGGCGGCCTGGATGAGCTTCAGCAGGATGTTCTCGACGTCCTCGCCCACATAGCCCGCCTCCGTCAGCGCCGTCGCGTCGGCGATGGCGAAGGGGACGTTGAGCATCCGGGCCAGTGTCTGGGCCAGGAGCGTCTTGCCGGAGCCCGTGGGGCCCAGCAACAGGATGTTGGACTTGGCGAGTTCGATCGCGTCGTCCCGGCCCGCGCCGCCGCCGTTCTCGCCGGCCTGGACGCGCTTGTAGTGGTTGTACACCGCGACGGAGAGGGCCTTCTTGGCCGGCTCCTGGCCGACGACGTACCCCTCCAGGAACTCGTAGATCTCGCGCGGCTTGGGGAGTTCCTCCCAGCGGACCTCGCTCGTCTCCGCGAGCTCCTCTTCGATGATCTCGTTGCAGAGGTCGATGCACTCGTCGCAGATGTACACACCGGGGCCTGCGATGAGCTTCTTCACCTGCTTCTGGCTCTTTCCGCAGAACGAGCACTTGAGCAGGTCGCCGCCATCACCGATGCGTGCCACGAGGTGCTTCCCCTTCGCCTGGGAGCGGCTTGGTTCAGCCGGCTCCTGGTGCCTCATATCCGACGGTACCTTGCCGGGCCCGTGGTTCGGGCCCCCCTTGGCACGGTTCACACCGCGCCAAGGGAAGGTGGGGCCGTCAGGCTGCCGCCCCTGCGGTGCTCTTGCGGGTGGAGACGATCTGGTCCACCAGGCCGTACGCCAGGGCGTCCTCGGCCGTGAGGATCTTGTCGCGCTCGATGTCGTCGCGGATCTTCTCGATCGGCTGGGTGGAGTGCTTGGCCAGCATCTCCTCCAGCTGCGTCCGCATACGCAGGATCTCGTTGGCCGCGATCTCCAGGTCGGAGAGCTGCTCGCGGCCCGTACCGCCGGACGGCTGGTGGATCAGCACGCGGGCGTTGGGCAGGGCCATCCGCTTGCCGGGGGTACCGGCGGCCAGCAGGACGGCCGCGGCGGACGCCGCCTGGCCCATGCAGACCGTCTGGATGTCCGGCTTCACGAACTGCATCGTGTCGTAGATGGCCGTCAGCGCGGTGAAGGATCCACCGGGGCTGTTGATGTAGATGGAGATGTCGCGGTCCGGGTCCATCGACTCCAGGCACAGCAGCTGTGCCATGACGTCGTTCGCGGAGGCGTCGTCGATCTGCACGCCGAGGAAGATCACGCGCTCCTCGAAGAGCTTCGCGTACGGGTCGTACTCGCGCACGCCCTGGGAGGTGCGCTCGACGAATCGCGGGACGACGTACCGGTTGTCCACCTGCGGGCCGGTGTAGAGGCCGCTCGCGGAGAAGTTGCTCATGTGGGTGTTCACCATCCTGGTGGCGTTCGGCGGGGCTGGTGGGCGAGGGGCGGTCGGCGCTCAGGCGCCGGTGCCGCCACCGCCCGGAACGCCCGCGGCGGCAGACATGATGTCGTCGATCAGGCCGTACTCCTTGGCCTCCTCGGCAGTGAACCAGCGGTCGCGGTCACCGTCACGGATGATCGTCTCCACGGTCTGGCCGGAGTGGCGCGCGGTGATCTCGGCCATGCGCTTCTTGGTGCGCAGGAGGTACTCGGCCTGGATCTTGATGTCCGAGGCGGTGCCGCCGATGCCGGCGGAGCCCTGGTGCATCAGGATGTCGGTGTTCGGCAGCGCGAAGCGCTTGCCGGGGGTGCCGCCGGTGAGCAGGAACTGGCCCATGGAGGCCGCCATGCCCATACCGATGGTGACGACGTCGTTCGGGATGTACTGCATGGTGTCGTAGATGGCCATGCCGGCCGTCACCGAGCCACCCGGGCTGTTGATGTACAGGTAGATGTCCTTGTCCGGGTCGGCGGCAAGGAGCAGCATCTGCGAGGTGATCTTGTTCGCGATCTCGTCGTCGACCTGCTGGCCGAGGAAGATGATCCGCTCGCCGAGCAGCCGGTTGTAGACATGGTCGCCGAGGCCACCACCGATGGACGGCTCACCCGCGGCGTAAGGCATCAGATTCGTCACGTATCCACCTGCTCGTCTCTGACGGCTCCGGCCGTCTCAGCGTCTTACGTACTGGGGGCGGGTACTCCCCTGCCCTCGTATTCATGGACCCTAACGCGCTGGTCGGCGGGCGCCATCCCGGTTCCCGAACTGTTCGCTGGGAGCGCAAGGTAGTTGGGCCGGGGAGGGTCTGCGCCGGACCGTACGGCGACGGGCCCGATCGCACGCGGGTGCGGATCGGGCCCGTCGGACCGTTCATGCCGGGGCCGGTGGTCAGGCCTCGGTCTTGTCCTCGGACTCGTCGGACTCGTCGGAGGAGGCCTCGACCGTCTCGGCGGTCTCGTCCTCGTCGTCGTCAAGCTCGACGGGCTCACCGTTGGTGTCGACGACCTTGGCGGCCTCGACGACGACCGCGAGGGCCTTGCCGCGGGCGACCTCGCCGACGAGCATCGGCACCTGGCCGCCCTCGACGACGGCCTTGGCGAACTGGTCGGGGCTCATGCCGGAGGAGGCCGCACGCCGCATGAGGTGCTCGGTGAGCTCCTCCTGGTTGACGTTGAGCTTCTCCTGGTTGACCAGCTCGTCCAGGATGAACTGGGTCTTGATGCCCTTGACCGCCTGCTCGCGGGTCTCGGCCTCGAACTCCTCGACGGTCTTGCCCTGGAGCTCCAGGTACTTCTCGAGGGTCAGACCCATCTGGCCGAGCTGGTGGTGCTCGAGGTTGTGCTTGCGGGTGTTGACCTCGTCCTCGAGGAGCTTCTCGGGGATCGGCACCTCGGCCAGCTTCAGCAGCTCGTCCAGGACGCGCTCCTGGGCCTGGGTGGCCTGGTCGTACTGCTTCATGTTCTCGAGGCGCTTGCGGCTGTCCGCCTTCAGCTCCTCGAGGGTGTCGAACTCGGACGCCATCTGGGCGAAGTCGTCGTCGAGCTCGGGGAGCTCACGGGCGGCGACCTGGGTGACCTTGACGGTGACCTCGGCCTCCTTGCCCTCCGCGGAGCCACCCTTCAGCTCGGAGGTGAAGGTGGCCTCGCCACCGGCCTCCAGGCCGGTCACGGCCTCGTCGATGCCGTCGAGGAGCTCACCGGAGCCGATCGTGTACTGCACGCCGCTCGCGACACCGTCCGGCAGGACCTCGCCGTCGACCTTGGCCTCCAGGTCGATCGTGACGACGTCGCCCTCGGCGGCGGCGCGCTCGACCGGGTTGGTGGAGGCGAAGCGGTCGCGCAGCTGCTGCACGGACTTCTCGACGTCCTCGTCGGTGACCTCGACGGCGTCGACGGTGACCTCGATGCCGGAGTAGTCCGGGATCTCGATCGTCGGGCGGATGTCGACCTCGGCGGTGAAGGCCAGCAGCTCGCCGTCCTTCAGCTCGGTGATGTCGACCTCGGGCTGCCCCAGCGGGTTGACCTCGGCCTCGTTGACGGCCTCGGTGTAGAACTTCGGGAGGGCGTCGTTGACGGCCTCCTCCAGCACCGCACCACGGCCGAACCGCTGGTCGATGACACGAGCCGGGATCTTGCCCTTGCGGAAGCCCTTGACCGTGACCTGCTGGTTGATCTTCTTGTACGCCGCGTCGAGGCTGTCCTTGAGCTCCTCGAAGGGCACCTCGACAGTGAGCCGAACCCGGGTCGGGTTCAGGGTCTCCACGGCGCTCTTCACGGTTCGGTCTCCTTGGTGGCTGATTCTTGGATTCTGCCGATGCCGCTTGCGGGCGGTTCCGGCGGATTCGGCCCGGTCAGAGAGACACACGGGCACGCAGCTTGCATAGTAACCGCAAGCGGGATGAGGCCCACAATGTGATCTTGGTTGCGCGCATGATCCGGCGCGTCTGATGTGGTCGGGGTGGCGGGATTTGAACCCACGGCCTTCCGCTCCCAAAGCGGACGCGCTACCAAGCTGCGCCACACCCCGTCGCTGCGACACGTAGGGTACATGCCCCACGGCGGTGCGTCGGCACGTTCAAGGGGTGTGCGACGACCCGGCCCGACCCGCTACGATGACGATGCGTTCGTGCCGCGGTCCTTGGACCCGCGGTGCGTTTACTGCGGGCGTAGCTCAATGGTAGAGCCCTAGTCTTCCAAACTAGCTACGCGGGTTCGATTCCCGTCGCCCGCTCCATCCGGCCACGGCCCGGTGGGAGGCTCGGTGAGCTTCCCACCGGGCCGTTGTCGTGCGCCCGCTCACCCCATCTGCGCCTTCACGTGGTCGATGACCTCGGTGAACTTGTCCGTGGGTGAGATGTCCAGGAACTCGCAGTCCTCCAGCGCCTCGGGCGCGTGGCCCGGCGCCCAGTAGAAGGTCTGCCCCGCCTCGTAGTCGTCCTGGCCGTCCTGCGTGTGCATCCTCAGCCGGCCCTTGAACACATAGCCCCAGTGCGGGCACTGGCACAGGTCGTCCTTCATGCCCTTGAGCGCGGGACGCATGTCCGTACCCCGGGGAAGGGTGATGAAGGCGGCGGTCATGTCACCGCCGACCTCCCGCACCCGCAGTTCCACGCCGTCGCTCTGGATGGCGACGGGGGTCTCGTCGCGCGTCATTCCCGTCATGGGTCCTCCTCGACTGGCTCCCCTCCCTCCAGTCTGGGCTCCCGCATGACCGGCTGCGACCGGAGCCGATCAGAAACTGATCTGGTTGATCGTGCGCGCGATCGAGTCGAGGAAGCGCTGTATTGAGGGCGCCATCCCGGACGAGGCGAGGAAGAAGCCGAAAAGGACGGCGACTATCGCCGGGCCCGCCTTGAGGGAGCCGCCGCGGATCAACACCACCAGGATGATCGCCAACAGCAGCACCACGGACAGTGAAATGGCCACAACTGATCACACACCCTCGGTCGGTCCGCCTTGCCGGCCCCGGGGTGCGCGGCCCGGCGCCCCCCGTTCGCTCCATCGTGCCACCAACATCCCCACGTGGGAGGCCCGCTGACACATCGTTCACACGAGTACGCGCCGAGACCCTGGCCGGGCCGGGCGGCGGAAGGAAAAGCGGACTACGAATTCAATGTGATCGTTTCGCGACGCACACATATTGGTCACAACAAATTCGCAGCGTGCCCGGCAGGTAATTCTCCGCCGAAGACGCCGTAGCAATATGCACCATTTAAGCGGGATTAATTGGGGCATAGGGGGCGGTTGCGGGTGGTGTCAGAAACGAATGGAAGAGATTCCACCGGGTTTTACGAATTGGCGGAGGCGTGGCTAGGGTGCCTCAGATGTTCCAGGCTCCGCATGGAAATCAGCAGACCCTGCTCCCACCGGTCGGGGAGCCCGAGACCAGGACGAGCACCCGCGAGCGCGGGACGGACAGACCCGGCCGGGACGCGTTCTTCGACAACGCCAAGTACCTGGCGATCGTGCTCGTCGCCATGGCGCACGCCTGGGAGCCCGTCATGGACGGCAGCCGGGCGACCAGAGCGCTCTACATGTTCGTCTACACCTTCCACATGCCGGCGTTCATCCTGATCTCCGGGTACTTCTCGCGGAGCTTCACCGGTCGGCCCGACCAGCTGAAGCGACTGGTCAGCGGGCTCGTCGTGCCGTACGTGGTGTTCGAGGTGGCGTACTCGCTCTACCGGCGCTGGGCCGGTCACACCCCCGACCAGGCCCTCAGCCTGACCGACCCGATCTACCTCACCTGGTTCCTGGTCGCGCTGTTCGTCTGGCGGCTGTCCACGCCCCTGTGGCGCGCCCTCCGCCACCCGCTGCCCGTCGCCCTGGTCATCGCCGCGCTGGGCTCCCTCACCCCCGGCATCGGCCAGGACCTGGACCTCCAGCGGATCCTGCAGTTCCTGCCGTTCTTCGTGCTGGGCCTGTCGCTGAAGCCCGAGCACTTCGAGCTGGTCCGGCGGCGCGGCGTCCGGCCGGCGGCCGTGCCGGTCGCCCTCGGCGCCCTGGCGTTCACCTACTGGATCGCGCCGGACATCCGGATGAGCTGGTTCTACCGCTCCACCAGCGCCGAGGAGCTGGACGCGCCCTGGTGGGCGGGGCCGGTCATGACGTTCGCGCTCTTCGGCTGCGCCCTGGTACTGACGGTGGCCTTCCTCGCCTGGGTGCCGCGCCGGCGCACCTGGTTCACCGCCCTCGGCGCGGGCACCATCTGCGGCTACCTGCTGCACGGGTTCCTGGTGAAGGGCATGGACTACTGGGCGCTCGTTCCCGCCTACCGGCTCGACACACCCGGCGGGCGGATCGTCGTCACGCTGGTGGCCGCCGCCGCGGTGACCCTGATGTGCACCCCGCCCGTGCGACGGGCACTGCGGTGGGTGACCGAACCGGACATGGGCTGGGCCTTCCGCCGCGACGCGGCCCGCCTCAGCCGGCGCTGAGCCCCAGCAGCGCCCGTGTCCTCGCGTACTTGGCCGTCAGCCGGGCCCGGGTCGCCTCGTCCAGGACGGCGAGGCGCTCCGGGTCGGCGTTGTGCGCGAGGTCGGCCTCCTTGACGAGGCGGGCACCCTCCACGGCCAGGACGCGGGCGGTGTACGCCTCCAGGTCCTCGCCCGGCCGCTTGGTGAGCGCCAGCACCATGTCCTTGACGGACCGCGGCAGCCCGGCGTCCCGGAGCCAGTCCTCGGACAGCTTGTCGTCCTCCACGGCGTCGTGCAGCCACGCCGCGGCCACCTGCTCGTCGCTGCCGCCCCGGGCCCGAACCCCGTCGGCCACCGCCTGGAGGTGTTCGGCGTAGGGACGGCCCGCCTTGTCGGTCTGGCCGGCGTGGGCCTCCCGGGCGATCGCCTCGACCTCGACCAGTGTCAGATACGCCATGCGATGTCCCCTATGCGTCACGGGTGATGAGCAGCAGCGCCCGGTCGTCGTTGACGTCCTTGGCGCACGCTTCGATGAGGTGCCACGCCGCGCCCTCGAAGCTGGACGCCACATAGCGGTCGGCCTCGCCGGTGAGCCGGTCGATGCCCTCGGCGATGTCCCGGTCCGCCGCCTCCACCAGGCCGTCGGTGAACAGCATCAGGACGTCACCGGGCCGCAGGGAGCCCTTGACCGGATGGAACTCGGCGCCGTCGTACACGCCGAGCAGCGGGCCCTCCGCGGCCTTCTCCTCCCACCGGCCACTGCCCGCGTGCAGCTGGAGCGCCGGGAGGTGGCCCGCCGACAGCAGCTCGTAGTCGCCCGAGTCCAGGTCCAGCACCAAGTGGATCGAGGTGGCGAAGCCCTCGTCCCAGTCCTGGCGCAGCAGGTAGCCGTTGGCCGCCGGCAGGAAGCCGTGCGGCGGCAGTGAGCCCAGCAGCCCGCCGAAGGCGCCGGACAGCAGCAGGGCGCGGGAGCCCGCGTCCATGCCTTTGCCGGACACGTCGGTGAGGACGACCTCCAGGGTGCGCCCGCCGTGCGTGCGGGCCGCGACGACGAAGTCGCCCGAGAAGGACTGGCCGCCCGCCGGGCGCAGCGCCATCTCGTGGTGCCAGCCCTTGGGCAGCCGGGGCAGGGCGCTCTGCACCCGGATGCGTTCGCGCAGGTCGAACAGCATGGTCCCGCCGCGCCGCCACGGGACGCCGACCCGGGCCCGGAACTGGGCTATCAGCAGCCCGAAGAGTCCGCACGCGGCCACCACCAGAACCGTGCCGGGCGTGACCCGGGCGGCGCCCTCCGGGTAGGGGCCGAGGACGGCGGACTCGACGATCAGGGCGCCCGCGGCTGCCGCGTACAGGGCCAGCAGGCTCGCCGGGCGCAGCAGCAGGCCGCCCGCGACGATGGGCAGGACCAGCGCGGCCGGGGCGGCCCACACCGGGGTGGTGACGGTGAGGAGCGTGATCGCGGGGACGGTGAGCAGCAGGCCCACCAGGGCGATCCAGTCGGAGCCGTCACCACGGAAGTAGTCGACGCCGGATTTGCGCAAGCCGACCTTGACCCGGCGGGCGGACTTCCGCATCCGGGCCAGGTACGCGTCCACTCGTGCGCTACGGGCCATTGGCCTGGACCCTATCCACCCGGTGGGGCCCCGTGCAGGGGGACCCCTGCGACATTGCGTTCGAAATTGAGTCGCCCCGGCACCGGGCGCCTGATACGCATGGCATATGACGACAGAGTTACGTGTGCTCCGGTCAGCCGAATGGGACGCCTGGTACGGGCAGTTGGAGCTGGCCTTCGGCGGGGTGCCGGAGGCTCGGCAGGAACGGGAGCTGTGGGAGGCGCTCACCGAGCACGAGCGCTCGATCGGCGTCTGGGACGGCGACGTGTGCGTCGGTACGGCCGGGGCGTTCACGTTCCGGCTGTCCGTGCCGGGGGGCGCGCTGGTGCCCGCGGCGGGCGTGACGCTGGTGAGTGTGGCGTCGACGCACCGGCGGCGCGGGATCCTCAGGTCGATGATGCGGCGCCAGCTCGACGACGTGTTCGCGTGGGGCGAGCCGCTGGCCGTGCTGACGGCATCGGAACCGGCTATTTACGGGCGATTCGGGTACGGCATCGCCACCCGGCAGCTCCGTGCGGAGATCGATACGGATCGGGTGCGGCTGTCCGTACCGGAGGGGACGGATGACGTAGCCCTGCGGCTCGTCCCGCCCACGGAGGCGAGCGGGGCGTGCGAGGCCGTGTACGCGCGGCTGGTCGCCGGGCGGCCCGGGATGCTCGCCCGCCGCCCCGGCTGGGAGCGGCTGCCGCTGCTGGACCCGCCGGAAACCCGGGACGGCGCGTCACCGCTGCAGTGCGTGCTGGCCGAGCGGGACGGCGAGGCCGTGGGGTTCGCGCTGTACAGCACCAAGCCGGAGTGGGCGGCGGAGGGCCCGAAGGGCACGGTGCTGCTGCGGAGCATGGGCGCGCTGGACCCGGCGGCCTACGCGGCGGTGTGGCGGTTCCTGTGCGGGATCGACCTGATGTCGACGGTCCTGATCCACAACCGCCCGGTGGACGACCCGTGGCAGCACCTGGTGTCCGACATCCGGCGCTGCGGCGTGCGCGTCCGGGACGGGATGCACGTACGCCTGGTGGACGTGGGCGCGGCGCTGGAGGCCCGCACGTACCAGGCGCCGGTGGACGTGGTCCTGGAGGTGGACGACGCCTTCTGCCCGTGGAACACGGGGCGTTGGCGGCTGTCCGGTGACCCCAAGGGCGCGGTGTGTTCCCGTACGAACGACCCCGCGGACCTCGCCCTGTCGGTACGGGAGCTGGGCGCGGCGTACCTGGGCGGTACCTCGCTGGCGTCACTGGCCGGCGCGGGGCTGGTGCGGGAGCTGCGGCAGGGCGCGCTGGCCGAGGCGTCCCTGGCCTTCGGCTCCGCGGTCGCGCCCTGGCTGCCTCACGGCTTCTGACAGGTGGGGCACCAGAAGAGGTTGCGGGCGGCGAGACCGGCGGTGCGGATCTCGCCGCCGCAGATGTGGCAGGGCATGGCCGCCCGGCGGTAGACGTACACCTCACCGCCGTGGTCGTCCACGCGCGGCGGGCGGCCCATGGCCTCGGGGGTGTGCTCGGGACGCACCGTGTCGATGCGGTTGTTGCGCACGCCCTCGCGCATCAGCGCCACGAGGTCGGCCCATATCGCGTCCCACTCCGCCCGGGTGAGGTCCTTTCCCGCGCGGTAGGGATCGATGCCGTGCCGGAAGAGGACCTCTGCGCGGTAGACGTTGCCGACGCCCGCGATGACCTTCTGGTCCATGAGCAGGGCCGCGACGGTGGTGCGGCTCGCGGAGATACGCCGCCACGCCCTGTCCGGGTCGTCGCCGTCGCGCAGCGGGTCCGGCCCCAGGCGCTCGTGTATCGCCCGCTTCTCCGGCTCGGTGATCAGTGCGCAGGTGGTGGGCCCGCGCAGATCCATGTACGCCCCGGCGCCGGCGATCCGCAGCCGCACCGTGTCGGTGGGCGGCGGCGCGGGCGCGTCCCCGAACGCCACCTTGCCGAACAGCCCGAGGTGGATGTGCACCCAGCCGCTGTCCCGAAAACCGAGGAACAGGTGCTTGCCGTGCGCGTCGACGCCGTGGAGGACCTGCCCGTCGAGCAGCGCGGCGCTGTCGGAGAACTTGCCCTGGGGGCTGGTGACGCGGACGGGGTGCCCGCCGAAGCGGGCGAGGTGGTCCTCGGCGAGGCGGTGGATCGTATGCCCTTCGGGCATGGCTGGGCGTCTCCTCGTGTGTGAGTCCCGCACTCGGCGTACCGCCCGGGGTGGGGCTGTGCGGGGTCGCCCCCGCAGAGGTCGGCGGCAACGGAAGGGCTCCCTTGCGCGAGCCCTGAGGCCGCCGGCCTCGAGGAGGTGAGCCCGGAGGGGCCACGCCCCTCACCCACCGGGGGTGGCCGCAGGGCGGGGGGCCGCCCCGTGGGTCACCCGGTCAGGGGCGCCGCCCTGGTGCGAACCGCCGGAAGGCACCGCCCCGTCCCGTTGTGCCCACCCTCCCCCAAGCTCTCGGCTTCGCTCGAGCAGGGGGACCCCCGCCACCCTGCGGGACGACTGCCCACAACGGGGAGGGGCCCCGCGGGGTGGCTGCCCGCAGCGGGGGACCGGCGCCGGGTCAGTCCTGGTGGGGGTGGTGGGCCGGGATCGGGGGGAGCTCGCCGGTGGTCTCGTAGGCCGACAGCATCTCGATGCGGCGCGTGTGACGCTCCTCACCCGAGTACGGGGTGTTCAGGAAGGTCTCCACGAACGTGGTGGACTCCTCCACCGTGTGCATCCGGCCACCGATCGCGACGACGTTCGCGTTGTTGTGCTCGCGGCCGAGCGCGGCGGTCTGCTCGCTCCAGGCCAGCGCGGCCCTCACGCCCTTCACCTTGTTCGCGGCGATCTGCTCACCGTTGCCGGAGCCGCCGATGACGATGCCCAGGCTGTCGGGGTCCGCGGCGGTCTTCTCGGCCGCGCGGAGGCAGAACGGCGGGTAGTCGTCCTGGGCGTCGTAGATGTGGGGACCGCAGTCGACGGGCTCGTGGCCGTGGGCCTTGAGCCACTCGACGAGGTGGTTCTTGAGTTCGAAGCCGGCATGGTCGGAGCCGAGGTACACGCGCATGGGTCCGAGTGTGGCACGCGCGCGGTGCGGGACCGGTCATCGGGGCCCGCGTATCACGATCCGGAATCGGGTCTTTCGGTGCGTCCGGGTCTCGTGCTTGCATGCACGGGCTCGTAACCCGAGTACCGCACAGACGTTAGGAATCGTCCATGACGACGCAGCCGACCCTGCAGAAGGAAGGCGGAAGCACCGGGGAACCCGGTACTCCGCAGTCCTCCGACGGTCTCAAGGCCGGACTCAAGAACCGTCACCTTTCCATGATCGCCATCGGTGGAGTGATCGGCGCCGGCCTGTTCGTCGGGTCCTCCGGCGGCATCGCCAAGGCCGGCCCCGCGATCCTCGTGTCGTACATGCTCGTCGGCGCGATGGTCGTGTTCGTGATGCGCATGCTCGGCGAGATGGCCGCCGCGAGCCCGAACTCGGGCTCGTTCTCCGCGTACGCCGACCGCGCCCTCGGCCGCTGGGCGGGCTTCTCGATCGGCTGGCTGTACTGGTTCTTCTGGGTGGTGGTGCTGGCGGTCGAGGCGACCGCGGGCGCGGTCATCCTGGAGAGCTGGATACCGGCCGTGCCGCAGTGGGCCTGGGCGCTCATCGTGATGGTGGTGCTGACCGCCACCAACCTCGTCTCGGTCGCGTCGTACGGCGAGTTCGAGTTCTGGTTCGCGGGCATCAAGGTCGTCGCCATCGGTGCCTTCGTCGTGATCGGCCTGCTGGCCGTGTTCGGCTTCCTGCCGGGCTCCGACAACCCGGGGGCGGGCTTCGCGCACCTCACGGACGCCGGCGGCTTCATGCCGAACGGCGCGGGCGCCATCCTCACCGGTGTCCTGATGGTCGTCTTCTCCTTCATGGGCAGCGAGATCGTCACCCTGGCCGCCGGTGAGTCCGAGGACCCGCGCCGCGCGGTCACCAAGGCCACCAACAGCGTGATCTGGCGTATCGCCGTCTTCTACCTGGGCTCGATCTTCGTCGTCCTGACCCTCCTGCCCTGGAACGACAAGTCGATCGTCGACAAGGGCTCGTACGTCGCCGCCCTGGACTCCATCGGCATCCCGCACGCCGGCCAGATCATGAACGTGATCGTGCTGACGGCCGTGCTGTCCTGCCTGAACTCGGGCCTGTACACCGCCTCCCGCATGGCGTTCTCGCTGGGCGAGCGCGGTGACGCGCCGAAGGCCTTCGCCAAGGTCAACGCCAAGGGCGTGCCGACCGCCGCGATCCTGGGCTCCGTGGTCTTCGGCTTCGGCGCGGTCTGGGCGAACTACGCGTACAAGGACACGGTCTTCGACTTCCTGCTGAGCTCCTCCGGCGCCGTCGCCCTGTTCGTCTGGCTGGTGATCTGCTTCACCCAGCTCCGGATGCGCGGGATCCTGCTGCGCGAGGTGCCCGAGAAGCTGACGGTGAAGATGTGGCTCTTCCCGTACCTGACGTGGGCGACCGCCGCGATGATCACCTTCGTGCTGGGCTACATGGTCTACGACAAGGACAACCGCGAAGTGGTGCTGTCCTCGATCTTCGTCGCGGTCGTCGTGGTGACGATCGGCGTCGTGCTGGACCGGGCGCGCAAGAAGCAGCTCCGTACCTGACGGTTCCCGTCGGGTATCGCGAAAGGCTCTCCGTCCACACCGCGTGGACGGAGAGCCTTTCGCATGATCAACAGAAGCGACGTCGGCGGGAAGGACGTCAGCGGGGACGGCGTCAGCCCTTCCGGCCGATGACCTTCCACGCCGTGGGCAGCACGCCCATCGCCAGCGCCGCCTTGAGCGCGTCGCCGATCAGGAAGGGCGTCAGGCCCGCGGCCACCGCCTGCGGCAGGCTCATGCCGGTCGCCAGGGCCAGGTACGGCACGCCGACCGCGTAGATGATCAGGGAGCCGAGCGCCATGGTGCCCGCCATGCGCGGCACGGAGCGGTCGGCGCCCCGCCGGGCGAGGGCGCCCACGACGGTGGCGGCGAGCAGCATGCCGAGGATGTAGCCGAGGGACGGCATCGCGTACCCGGACGTGGCCTGGGCGAACCACGGCACGCCGGCCATCCCCGCCGCCGCGTACAGCGCGAGGGAGAGGAAGCCGAGGCGGGCGCCGAGGGCGGTGCCGACGAGCAGGGCGGCGAAGGTCTGTCCGGAGACCGGCACGGGCGAGCCGGGAACCGGCACGGCGATCTGGGCGGCGACACCGGTGAGCACGGCGCCTCCGGCGACGAGCGCGATGTCGCGGACTCGGCTCGCCGGAAGAAGGTCGGCGAGGACCACTCCGTGGCGGATGGGGGCGGCGGCGGTGCTCATCGGGACTCCGGCGGATGTAGGGCGGTTCGGAACAGGCTGACCGTAGCCCACGCGTGAACGCCCGATCACCGTCGGTCGACGACAAAGCCGTTGACCGGGCGTTGGTGGGGTTCACACAAAGAGCTCGGATACGCCACGATCGGCGTGATGCTCGTCACTAGGGATGCCGAGTGGACGGTCCCTTTTGCGCCGGGAGGGCGCGAGCGGAGAGACTGTGGGGTCCTTCCAAATACCTGAGAGTACGAGCGCCATGCACGACGCCCCGCCCACCCCGCTCGCCCCCGCGCCGGAACCCCTGTCGCACGGGCTGAAGCAGCGGCACCTGACGATGCTCGGCCTCGGCGGGGTGATCGGCGCCGGGCTGTTCGTCGGCTCGGGCGCCGGGATCGCGGTCGCGGGGCCGGGGATCGTCCTGTCGTACCTGATCGCCGGAGCGCTCGCGATGCTCGTCATGCGGATGCTCGGGGAGATGTCGGCGGCGATGCCGGCGTCCGGCGCCTTCTCGGTGCACGCGGAGCGGGCGCTGGGCCGGTGGGCCGGGTTCTCGGTCGGCTGGCTGTACTGGTTCCTGCTGGTGGTCGTGCTGGCCGTGGAGGCGACGGGCGCGGCCCGGATCGCGAACGGCTGGGTGCCGGGGGTCCCGCAGTGGACCTGGGTGCTGGTCTTCATGGTGGTGTTCACGGTCGCCAACCTGGCGGCGGTGAAGAACTTCGGTGAGTTCGAGTTCTGGTTCGCCGCGCTCAAGGTCGGCGCGATCGTGCTGTTCCTGGGCCTCGGGGTCCTGGCCATCGGCGGATGGCTGCCGGACACGGAGCCGGTGGGGCTCGCGAACCTGACCGGGCAGGGCGGTTTCCTTCCCAACGGCTGGGACGGGGTCGTCTCCGGGGTGCTCGCGGTGGTGTTCGCGTTCGGCGGCCTGGAGGTGGTGACGATCGCCGCCGCCGAGTCGGAGGACCCGGCCCGCAATGTGGCGCGCGCGGTGCGCAGCGCGGTGTGGCGCATCCTCTTCTTCTACGTCGGTTCGATGCTGGTCATCGTGACGTTGCTGCCGTGGACGTCGATGGAGCCGGGGCAGAGCCCGTACGTGGCCGTGCTGGACGCGATCGGTGTGCCGGGAGCCGGCCAGATCATGAACGTCGTGGTGTTCGTGGCGCTGCTGTCGGCGCTCAACGCGAACCTGTACGGCTCGTCCCGGATGGTCTTCTCGCTCGCGGAGCGGGGCGAGGCGCCGAAGGGGCTGCTCGCGGTGTCGGGCGGCGGGGTGCCGCGCCGGGCGGTGCTGGCGTCGGTGGCGTTCGGCTTCGTCTCCGTACTGCTCAACCTCAAGTGGCCGGACTCGGTCTTCCTCTACATGCTGAACGCGGTCGGGGCGGTGCTGCTGTTCGTCTGGAGCCTGATCGCGGTGTCACAGCTGCGCCTGCGGCGGCGTATCGAGCGCGAGGCGCCCGAGAAGCTGACGCTCCGGATGTGGGGCTTCCCGTGGCTGACGTGGGCGGCACTGGCGGCGATGGCGGCGGTCCTGGTGCTGATGCTGCTGGACGACGGTTCCCGGCCGCAGGTGCTGTGGTCGGGCGCGGCGACGGGAGCGGTGCTCGTGGTGGCGTGGGTAAGGGAGTTGCGCACCCGGCCGGTGTGATGATTATGTGAGTGCTCGTTCACATTGTGTGAGCACGGTGTCCGTATAGCGGGCAGTTGTTCCCTGTGAGCGGTGCGCCCGCCCAGACTGTGCCCCGGCCCGGACTCGTGGGCCGCACACGTACCTCCGCACCCGTCTCAGCTACGGAACAGGGCACGCCCATGTCTCGGACCACCGCGCCCGCCGAGTCGGCTCCGGTCGACTCGCCGCCGGGCGACGCGCCGCTCACGCACGGCCTCAAGCAACGCCACCTGTCGATGATCGCCCTCGGCGGCGTCATCGGCGCCGGACTGTTCGTCGGCTCGGGCCAGGCCATCGCCGCCGCCGGGCCGTCGATCGTCCTGGCGTACGCCATCTCCGGCACCCTCGTCATGCTCGTGATGCGCATGCTGGGCGAGATGTCGGCGGCCAACCCGGCCTCCGGCTCGTTCTCGGTGCACGCCGAGCGGGCCATCGGCCCGTGGGCGGGCTTCACGGCGGGCTGGTCCTTCTGGTTCCTGATGTGTGTGGCGGTCGGCCTGGAGGGCATGGGCGCCGCGCAGATCATGGTGGGCTGGTTCCCCGGCACCGCGGAGTGGGTCTGGGTGGCCCTGTTCATGACGCTGTTCTGCGCCACGAACCTGGCGGCCGTGAAGAACTTCGGTGAGTTCGAGTTCTGGTTCGCCGCGCTCAAGGTCGGCGCGATCGTCCTCTTCCTGGGCATCGGCGTCCTGGCCATCGCGGGCGTCCTGCCCGGCACGGACTCCCCCGGCGCCACCAACCTCACCGGCCACGGCGGCTTCATGCCCAACGGCACGGAGGGCCTGATCGTCGGTCTGCTCGCCTCGGTCTTCGCGTACGGCGGCCTGGAGACGGTCACCATCGCCGCCGCCGAGTCCGAGCACCCGGTCCAGGGCGTCGCCAAGGCCGTGCGTACGGCGATGTGGCGGATCGCGATCTTCTACGTCGGTTCGATGGCCGTCGTCGTGACGCTGCTGCCCTGGACGCACGAGTCGGTCGCCGAGAAGGGCCCGTACGTCGCCACCCTGGACTTCCTGGGCATCCCGGCCGCCGGTCAGATCATGAACGTGGTCGTGCTCGTCGCCCTGCTCTCCGCGATGAACGCCAACATCTACGGCGCCTCCCGCATGGCCTGCTCGCTGGTCGCCCGCGGCCAGGGCCCGAAGCTGCTCGGCCGGATCTCCGGCGGGGTGCCGCGCGTCGCGGTGCTGACGTCGTCGGTGTTCGGCTTCGTGTGCGTGCTGCTCAGCTACTGGCGGCCGGACGACCTCTTCGCCTGGCTGCTCAACATGATCGGCGCGATCATCCTGGTGGTGTGGTTCTTCATCGCCGTGTCGCAACTGGCGCTGCGCCGCCGGCTGGAGCGCGAGGCGCCCGAGAAGCTGGTCGTGAAGATGTGGCTGTACCCGTACCTGACCTGGGTGGCGCTCGCCGGCATGGCTGCGGTCTTCGTCCTGATGGCGCGTGAGCCGGACACCCGCGTGCAGCTCTACTACACGGGCGGCCTGACGCTGTGCCTGGCCGTCGTCGGTTTCGTCCGGCAGAAGCTCGTGGCGGCCAAGTCCGCCTGACCGGTCACCGTGGGGAGCCCTGGCGCGTCACGCGCCGGGGCTCCTCCTTTTGCGCGGTTCCGTGAGGTACGGGAGGTGAAAACCGCCCGCACGGGGCGTGAAGTGACCTGGGCGCGGCCCCGCCGTGGGCCTACCGTCCGGGCCCATGAGACGTCGCTCGGTACTCCTCGCGGCGGGCGCGACCGCCGCCGCCGGCTCCCTGTCCCCCGCTCCCGCCCTCGCCGGGCCCGCAGACGGGCCGCTCGTGATCGGCCACCGGGGCGCGGCCGGCTGGCGCCCCGAACACACGGCCGCCTCGTACACGCTCGCCGTCGAGACCGGCGCCGACTGGATCGAGCCGGACCTCGTCGCCACCCGCGACCACCACCTCGTGGTGCGCCACGAGAACGAGATCTCGGGCACCACGGACGTCGCCCGGCGCCCCGAGTTCGCGGGCCGCCGCACCACGAAGACCGTCGACGGGCGGGCCGTCACCGGCTGGTTCACCGAGGACTTCACCCTCGCGGAGCTGAAGACCCTCCGTGCGGTCGAGCGCCTGCCGCTCGTACGGAACCGGAACACCGTCTTCGACGGGCACCAGCAGGTGATGACCTTTCAGGAGGTCGTCGATCTGGCGCGCCGGCTGTCCCGCCGCCACGGCCGGACCGTCACGGTCTTCCCGGAGACCAAGCACCCGACCTACTTCCGCTCCCTCGGCCTGCCCCTGGAGCCGGTACTGGCCGACGCCGTACGCGAGAGCCGGCTCGGGCCCCGCGAGTGCGTGATCCAGTCCTTCGAGCCGTCCAGCCTGCTGCGGCTCGCCGGGGAGGGGCTGCGCGTCCCGCTGTGGCAGGCCCTCGGCACCAGCGGTGGCCCGTACGGGCACCCCATGACCTACCGGGACATGACGACCCCGTCCGGGCTGCGCGCGATCGCCGCGTACGCCCGGTGGATCGGCCCCGACAAGTCGTCCCTGGTGCCGCCCTCGCCCCTGCTCGCGGACGCCCACGCGGCGGGGCTGAAGGTCGGCGCGTACACCTTCCGGGCCGAGAACCGGTACCTGCCGGCCGAGCTGCGGCGCGGCACCGACCCGGACGCCTTCGGGGACGCCTTCGCCGAGTACGCCCACCATTTCGGCCTCGGGGTGGACGCCGTGGTGACGGACTTCCCGGACCTGGCGGTGATCGCCAGGGACTCGCGTCCTAGGACGAAGGACTGATCAACTCGACGACTTGCTGCTGTTAGCCTGCACTTGCATATAGTTCGCAATAAGCAGCAGCAGTCGGAGGGCTCGGACATGGCGATCTACACACTTCCTGAACTTCCGTACGACTACGCGGAGCTCGAGCCGGTCATCAACCCGCAGATCATCGAGCTGCACCACGACAAGCACCACGCGGCCTACGTCAAAGGCGCGAACGACACGCTGGAGCAGCTGGAAGAGGCCCGCGACAAGGAGCAGTGGGGCTCCATCAACGGCCTGGAGAAGAACCTCGCGTTCCACCTCTCCGGCCACATCCTGCACTCCATCTACTGGCACAACATGACGGGCAAGAAGAACGGCGGTGGCGGCGAGCCGCTGGCGGCGGACGGCGTGGGCGAACTCGCCGACGCGATCGCCGCGTCGTTCGGCTCCTTCGCCAAGTTCAAGACCCAGCTGTCCAAGGCCGCGGCGACCACCCAGGGCTCGGGCTGGGGCGTACTGGCCTACGAGCCGGTCAGCGGCCGCCTCATCGTCGAACAGGTCTACGACCACCAGGGCAACGTCGGCCAGGGCTCGGTGCCGATCCTGGTCTTCGACGCCTGGGAGCACGCCTTCTACCTGCAGTACAAGAACCAGAAGGTGGACTTCATCGAGGCCATGTGGGAGGTCGTCAACTGGCAGGACGTGGCCCGGCGCTACGCCGGCGCCAAGGAGCGCACGCCGCTGATCGCGCCCTGACGACGGCGCCGTGAAACGTCCTGCTCGTGATCGTCTTCTCAACCTTCACCGGGCAGGCGGATGGAGGAAGGCCCCCCGCGAGGACAGGACTCGCGGGGGGCCTTCTGTACGCGGGCGGGTGCTAGAGGTTGCTGAAATCGGGGCCCTGCGTACGGGTGCGCTTGATCTCGTAGAACCCGGGGATCGACGCCACCATCAGCGTGCCGTCCCACAGGCGGGCCGCCTCCTCGCCCTTCGGGGCGGGGGTGACCACCGGTCCGAAGAAGGCGATCTGCTCGCCGTCCGGGCCGGGCACCGCGATGACCGGGGTGCCGACCTCCTGGCCGACCTTGCTGATGCCCTCGTTGTGCGAGGCCCGCAGCTCGGCGTCGTAGGTGTCCTTGCCGGCGTACTCGGCGAGGGACACCGGCAGGCCGACGTCCTCCAGCGCCTCGCGGATCGCCGTGTGGGTCGGGCCCTCGCCCTTGTTGTGGAAACGGGTGCCGAGCGCGGTGTAGAGCTTGCCGACCACCTCGTCGCCGTGCAGCTGCTGGGCGGCGATGACGACCCGGACCGGTCCCCACGCCTGGGTCTCCAGCATCTCGCGGTACTCCGGCGGGACCTGGTCCAGCTTGTCCTCGTTGAGGACGGCGAGGCTCATCACGTGCCAGCGCACGTCGACCGGGCGGACCTTCTCGACCTCCAGCATCCAGCGGGAGGTCATCCACGCCCAGGGACACAGAGGGTCGAACCAGAAGTCGGCGGTGGTCCTGCTCTCGGACATGTCACTCCTCATGGTCTGCACTCGTGATCGGCCGTGCTCATCCCCGGTCCCAACGCGGGCGGCGGCCCGGTCATTCCCGCGTGCTGCCCGCGTCAGTGCCGCATGGGAGGATCGCTCCGGTACCAACGAGCCACGAAGGAGTGCCGCCCGTGCCCGGTGAGAATCTGTCCCGCGACGAGGCCCGTGAGCGGGCCGAGCTGCTGTCCGTCGACGGGTACGAGGTCGCCCTCGACCTGCGGTCCGCCGTCGGGGAGAGCGAGTCGGAGCGGCGCACGTTCCGTTCGCTGACGACCATCCGGTTCCGCCGTGTCGCGCCGGGGTCGGCGACGTTCGTGGACCTGATCGCCCCGTCGGTGAACGCGGTGACGCTCAACGGGCGGGAGCTGGACCCGGCGGCCGTCTTCGACGGGTCCCGGATCGCGCTGGACGGCCTGGCGGACGAGAACGTGCTGGTGGTGGACGCGCAGTGCGCGTACAGCCGGACCGGCGAGGGCCTGCACCGGTTCGTCGACCCGGAGGACGGCGAGGTCTACCTCTACACGCAGTACGAGCCGGCCGACGCGCGGCGCGTGTTCGCGAACTTCGAACAGCCCGACCTGAAAGCGCCGTTCCGGTTCGAGGTGACGGCTCCCGAGGGCTGGACGGTGTGGAGCAACGGCGCGGAGGAGTCGCGCGAGGGAGGCGTCTGGCGCTTCGCGGAGACCGCGCCGATCTCGACGTACATCACCTGTGTCGTGGCCGGTCCGTACCACCGCGTGACGGACACCTACCGGCGTGGTGAGCTGGAGATCCCGCTGGGCGCGATGTGCCGCAGGAGCCTGGCGAAGCACTTCGACGCGGACGACGTCTTCCTGGTCACCAAGCAGGGCTTCGACTTCTTCCACGACAACTTCGCCTACCCCTACCCCTTCGGGAAGTACGACCAGGCTTTCGTGCCCGAGTACAACCTGGGCGCCATGGAGAACCCGGGCATGGTGACCTTCCGCGAGGAGTACATCTACCGCGGCAAGGTGACGCAGGCGGCGTACGAGCGCCGGGCGAACGTCGTCCTGCACGAGATGGCGCACATGTGGTTCGGCGACCTGGTCACCATGAAGTGGTGGGACGACCTGTGGCTGAAGGAGTCCTTCGCGGACTTCATGGGTTCCTTCTCGCTGGCCGAGGCCACCCGCTTCACCAACAGCTGGGTGACCTTCGCCAACAGCCGCAAGGCATGGGCGTACCGGGCGGACCAGCTTCCCTCGACGCATCCGGTCACGGCCGACATCCGTGACCTGGAGGACGCCAAGCTGAACTTCGACGGGATCACGTACGCCAAGGGCGCCGCGGTGCTCAAGCAGTTGGTGGCCTACGCGGGCCGGGACGCGTTCATGGAGGGCGCCCGCCGGTACTTCAAGCGGCACGCGTACGGGAACACGCGCCTGGGCGACCTGCTGTCGGTGCTGGAGGAGACGTCGGGGCGCGACATGAAGGCCTGGTCCCGGTCCTGGCTGGAGACGTCGGGCGTCAACGTCCTCGCGCCGGTCGTCTCGTACGACGCGGACGGCCGCGTGTCCGAGCTCGCCGTGCTCCAGGAGGGCGGGGAGCTGCGGCCGCACCGGGTGGCGGTGGGCCTGTACCGGCTGTCGCCGGAGGGCGAGCTGGTGCGGTACGCCCGTGCCGAGGTGGACGTCACGGGTGAGCGGACCGTGGTGGAGGAGCTGGCGGGGGCGGAACGCCCGGCGCTGGTGCTGGTCAACGACGACGACCTCACCTACTGCAAGGTCCGCTTCGACGAGGCCTCCCTCGACACGCTGCGGGCCCACCTGGGCGACCTGAAGGACCCGCTCGCGCGGGCGCTGTGCTGGTCGGCGCTGTGGAACCTGACGCGGGACGCGCTGCTGCCGGCGCGGGACTTCGTGTCCCTGGTGCTGACGTTCGCCGGGCGCGAGTCCGAGATCGGGGTGCTGCAGATGCTGCACGCCTGGGCGCGGACCGCGCTGGTCCACTACGCGGCGCCCCAGTGGCGCGAGGAGGGCGGCAGGCTGCTGGCCGAGGGCGCCCTCGCGGAGCTGCGTGCCGCGGAGCCGGGCAGTGAGCACCAGCTGACATGGGCGCGGTTCTTCGCGGCGACGGCCACGGGTGCCGCCGACTTCGCCCTCCTGGAGGGGCTGCTGGACGGCACGGCGAAGATCGACGGCCTGGACGTGGACCAGGAGCTGCGCTGGTCGTTCCTGGAGGCGCTGGCCGCGCACGGCCGCGCGGACGAGGCGGTGATCGGGGCGGAGCTGGCGCGCGACGACACCGCGTCCGGCAAGCGCCACCAGGTGCGCTGCCTGGCGGCCCGCCCGTCGGAGGCGGTCAAGGCGCAGGCCTGGGCGCAGGTCGTCGAGTCGGACGCCCTGTCGAACGCGCTGGTGGAGGCGACGATCGCGGGCTTCGGCCAGGCGTCGCAGCGGGCGCTGGTCGCTCCGTACGCGCCGAAGTACTTCGACGCGATCGAGCGCGTGTGGGCCGAGCGGTCCATCCAGATCGGCATGGACGTGGTGCGGGGCCTGTTCCCGTCCCTCCAGGACGACCCCTCGACCCTGGAGGCCACCGACGCGTGGCTCGCCGCCCATGAGTCGGCCGCCCCCGCGCTGCGCCGCCTGGTCCTGGAGTCCCGCGACGACCTGGCCCGCGCCCTTCGCGCCCAGGCCCGCGACGCGTCGGCGGGCTGACGCCCGGAGGGCCCGGCCGGAACCCACGGCCGGACGCCCCGGCTCCCGGCCGCGGCGAGCCCGCCGGGAGGCACGGTGAACCCCGGCCGGGAGTCACGGTGAACCCCGGCAGGGAGTCACGGTGCCGCCCCGGCTCGGGGCCGAGGCCGGGCGCCCCGGCGGCTCTCGGCGGTTCTCGGCGGTTCACCGGCGGATCTTCGGGCGGGTGCCCCGTGCGGAGGCATGACGTGCCTCCGTACGGGGATGCTTCCGGCCATCGGGTGGGCGCCGGGTCGTGGCGGGGCGCCGGCGCGGTGGTGGGCGGACGTGCGGCTCGGGCGCCTGTTCCCCGGGCGGACACGGGTGCGGGCGGGAGGCCGCCGCCCAGGTCGGAGGCGTGATCGGGGCCCCTGATCGGCAGTCGAACGCACGTACTTTAGGACGGGGATGTCCCGGATTGTCGACGGACCTGTAACAGCGGTTAGCGGCCGGTCAGTTGGCGGGAAACCCCCGGGCATGACGAACACCCCGCTCTCCCCCCGCCCCCTGTCCCACCTGGCCGCCGACCGGCGGCGCGTGCTGTCCGCCGCGCAGTTGCGCGCGCACGGCGTGTCCGCCGCCGAGGCCGACGCGCAGTGCCGGGCAGGCGGGCCCTGGCAGCAGCTCCTGCCGGGGGTGTACCTGCTGCACCCCGGCCCGCCCACCAGCGAGGAGCGGCTGCACGCCGCGCTGCTGTACGCCGACCGGCGCCCGCAGCCGTCCGACGCGATGATCACCGGGCTCGCCGCGCTGGCGCTGTACCGGTTCACCGCCGCCCCGCCGCTGCCGTCGCTGGACCGCGTCGACGTCCTGGTCCCCCGCACCCGGCGGCTGCGGTCCACGGGGTACGTACGGGTGGTGCGTGCGCAGGAGCTGCCGAAGCCGGTGGAGGTGACCGGTGTGGCCGTCGCCCCGGTGGCCCGCGCGCTGGCGGACGCCGTCGCGCAGCTCGGCGACGCCCACACCGTACGCCGGCTGCTGACCGAGGCCGTGCGTGCCGGCCACTGCGAACCGGCGGCGGTGGTGCGGGAGTTGAACCGGTTGCGACTGCTGGTGCGGCCGCACGTCGTGGACGCCGTCGACTCGCTGCTCGCCGAGGGTCGGGCGCTGGCCGAGGACCGGCTGTACGAGATGGTGCGGACGCACGGCCTGCCGGAGCCCCTGTGGAACGTCGACCTCCGGCTGCCGGGGGGCCCGCACCTGGGTGGTGTGGACGCGTACTGGCCGGACCATGCCGTCGCCGTCGAGCTCGACACCCGTTCCCCGCGCCAGCACGACGACACGGTGTGGACGGAGTACACCCGCAAGCGCGAGCACATGGAGCGGCTCGGCATCACCGTCGTCCACATCACACCCCGGAAGCTGCGGGACGCCCTGGTACAGCAGGCGGTCGTAGTGCGTACCGCGCTGATGGCGGCCGGGGACCGCGCCCCGGCCGCCTATGTGGTCGTCCTGCCACGGTAGGCCGGACGCCCGCCGGTTCAGCCGCAGAACTCGGCCTCGACGACCGCCTGGGTGTCTCCCGCCCAGTCGCCGTTGACGTTCGACGTGAGCGAGTGCCTGCCGTCCCGCGTGGCCACCATGTCCGAACCGGAGCCGTGGATCCCGCCGCTGTGGCCCCACACCTCCTTGCCGCAGCTCAGCTTCCGCACCATCACGCCCAGGCCGTACCGCGCGGACGGCATGTCCTCGCCCACGGCGACCGTGGTGGTCATCTCCTTCATCTGCCGGTGCGGCAGCAGCTCGCCCTTGAGCAGTGCCCTGACGAAACGCTGGAGGTCGGCGGAGTCGGAGATCATCTCGCCCGCGGCCCAGGCGATGGAGGGGTTCAGCTCCGTGACGTCGTGGACGGTCGCACCGGGCTCCGCGGAGAGGGTGGAGTACGCCCGGCCGCTCGGCCGGGGCATCTTCGGGTCGGTGCCGGGCACGCTGGTGGCGCGCAGTCCGAGCGGCTTCAGGATGCGGCGTTCGATCTCCTTCCCGTAGGGCCGCCCGGTGACCTTCTCGATGACCATGCCGGCCAGCAGGTAATTGGTGTTGGAGTAGCGCCAGTCGGTGCCGGGGGCGAAGTCCGGCTCGTGCCGCATGGCGATGTCCACCAGTTGGCGCGGGGTCCAGGTGTCGTAGCGGTGTTCCAGGAAGCGGGGGCCGAAGACCTTCTCCTGGAACCCCGGGTCGACGGTGACGTCGTAGACGCCGCTGGTGTGGTTGAGCAGTTGGCGGATGGTGATCTTCCGGCCGTCGTGGCCGTTGCCCCGGACGACGCCGGGCAGCCGGCGCTCGACCGTGTCGTCGAGGTCCAGTCTGCCCTCGGCCTCCAGTTGCAGCACGACCGTGGCGACGAAGGTCTTGGTGATGGAGCCGACGCGGTAGCGGTCCTGCGGCAGACGCGGGCGGCCGGTGGTGCGGTCGGCGACGCCCGCGGTGCCGTTCCAGGTGCCGTGCCGGTCCTGCGCCTGGGCGAGCGCGCCGGGGAGGCCGGCCCGGACGAGGGCGTCGACGGCCTCCTGGGTGGGCCGGTGCCGGTCCGCGGTCCTCTCCCCGGCCAGGGCGGGAGCGGTGAAGGCGGTGGCGGTGAGCGCTGCCGCCAGCACCACGGCGGACAGTGTCTTCCGTACGGACATGCCGGAGTTCCCCTCTGCGCGACGTGTGGTCACGGGGCAGGACTCGGACGGTGTCGGGCGCGTTGCCCGGTCCGGAAGCGTTGAGCGTGTTTCAGCCGTTGTGCGTGAGGCGTCCGGCGGCGGGCCGTTCACGCCACAGCCGCAGTCCGACGTCGACGACTCCGACGCGTACGAGGGAGGGGACGTCCTCCAGCGGGTGCCAGGCGGCCAGGTCGGTCGAGCCGCCCACCTCGGGGCGCATGTCGCCACCGGTGATCCGGCCCTCGTAGAGGATGCGCAGGCCCTGGAAGTCGGTGGCGGCGCCCAGCCGGCGGGTGTAGCGCCGGCGTATCGAGTCGATGCCGAGGAGAGCCGTCATCTCGGCCCGGTAGCCGGTCTCTTCCTCCACCTCGCGCACGACGGTGTCGAGGGGGTCCTCCCCGTGGTCCATGCCACCGCCGGGCAGGGTCCATTCCCTGGTGCCGTCGGTGACGATTCCCCGGGCCAGCAGGATCCGTTCGTCCCGTACGCACACGGCGTAGGCGGCGACTCTCAACCTCTCGTTCATGGGCCGAGATTAGACGGGCCAGGGCCGGACGCGCCGGTGGGATTTCGGACCGCACACGGACCGCACACCCCTTGGAAAGGTGAACAGTCAACTACATATGGGCCTTTGAGGCCGATTCGTCTTCGATGGCGTACGGCCCGCGGTGGCGGATGTACGCCATAAACCCATCCTGACCTCCGACAACCCTCCACAAAACCCCGTCACTTACGAAAGGGTGAGCGGTCATCCGGCACCGAATTCCGGACTCTCTCTTTCACATACAGGGATGCTGATGACCACCCTCGAATCCCAGGGCTCCATATCAGGGAGCCCGGCCCCCGGCCACAGACGGGCGGCCCGCGTGGCCGCCGCAGCGGGGCTGGTGGCCGCGCTCGTCGCGGCCGGCACCGCCCCGGTCTTCGCCGCCGAACCGGCGGACCCCGCGCCGCCCAAGCCGGCCCCCTCGTCCGCCACCGCGGACAAGCTCGGCTCGGCCGACACCGAGCGGCTCGCCGAGGCGGAGGCCACCGGCCGCAAGACCGTCACCGTCATGGTGGCCACCGCCCCCGGTCAGACCGAGCAGGTCGCCGCGCAGCTTGACGGAGTCGCGGGCGCCACGGTCGGCACGACGTACGACAAGCTCGGCTACGTCCGCGCCACCCTGCCCACCCCGAAGGCGGAGTCCGCGCTCGACCAGGCGGCGAAGCTGCCCTCCGTCAAGGGCATCGACCTCCAGTACGAGATCGAGCTGGACGACCCGTCGCCGGACGCCGGCCAGTCCGCCGCCCGGGGCGCCGCCACCGGCACGACGACCACGTACCCGGGTCCGAGCGCCAAGACCCCCGCGAAGAACCCGTACAACCCGTCCTTCGAGACGGGCGCGGTCGACTTCGTGAAGAAGTACCCCAAGGCCGACGGCCGGGGCGTGACCATCGGCATCCTGGACTCCGGGGTCGACCTGGACCACCCGGCGCTGCAGAAGACCACCACCGGTGAGCGCAAGATCACCGACTGGGTCACCGCCACTGACCCGGTCGGCGACGGCGACGGCACCTGGCGGCGGATGAACGTGGCCGTGGAGGGGCCCACGTTCACCGCCGACGGGCGCACCTTCACCGCGCCGGCCGGCAAGCACGCCTACAGCCGGTTCGCCGAGGCCGTCACCAAGGGCGGCGACATGGCCGGTGACCTCAACCGGGACGGCGACACCACCGACGCGTGGGGCGTGCTGTACGACGCCGCCGCCGGCACCGTGCGGGTCGACCTCAACGACAACGCCGACTTCACCGACGACGTGGCGATGAAGCCGTACAAGGACGGCTTCCAGATCGGCCACTTCGGTACGGACGACCCGGCGACCGAGGTCGCCGAGCGCATCCCGTTCGTGGTCGAGATCCGCAAGGACGTCGAGTACAACGACGCCGGTGACAAGGCCGACTACGTCAACATCGGCATCATCAACTCCGACCACGGCTCGCACGTCGCCGGCATCACCGCCGCCAACGGGCTGTTCGGCGGAAAGATGAACGGTGCCGCGCCCGGCGCGAAGCTCGTCTCCTCGCGCGCCTGCACCTGGTCCGGCGGCTGCACCAACACCGCCCTGACCGAGGGCATGGCCGACCTCGTCGTCAACCGCGGTGTGGACATCGTCAACATGTCCATCGGTGGTCTGCCGGCGCTCAACTCCGGCGACAACGCGCGTGCCGAGCTGTACGGCCGGCTCATCGACACCTACGGCGTCCAGCTCGTCATCTCGGCCGGCAACGAGGGCCCCGGCATCAACACCATCGGCGACCCCGGCCTGGCCGACAAGGTCGTCTCGGTCGGCGCGGCGATCTCCAAGGAGACGTGGGCGGCGAACTACAACTCGGTCGTCGAGAAGAAGTACGCCATGTTCCCCTTCTCCTCGCGCGGCCCGCGTGAGGACGGCGGGTTCACCCCGACGATCTCCGCGCCCGGCTCGGCGGTCAACACCATCCCGCTGTGGATGGCGGGTGCGGGGGTGCCCGAGACCACCTACAAGCTGCCCGCCGGCTACGGGATGCTCAACGGCACCTCGATGTCCTCGCCGCAGGCGGCGGGCGCGAGCGCGCTGCTGATCTCGGCCGCCAAGGCGAAGAAGATCGAGCTGTCGCCGCTGACCCTGCGCACCGCGCTGACCAGCACCGCCAACCGCATCTCCGGTGTCGCCGCGCACGAGCAGGGCTCCGGCCTGATCGACGTCGTGGACGCCTGGGAGTCGATCAAGGACGGCGCGACCGCGCACGACTACAAGGTCGCCGCCCCGGTCGACACCGCGCTGGACCAGCACCTGAAGAAGCCCGGCACGGGCATCTACGACCGTGAGGGCGGCCTCAAGGCCGGCCAGAAGAAGGTCTACGACGTCACCATCACGCGCACGACCGGCCCGGACCGGCCGATCGAGCACGAGCTGGACCTGAAGTACAACGACGGCACCTTCCGCATCCTCGGCGACGACGAGGTGGACCTGCCGCTGAACAAGCCGGTCACGATCAAGGTGCAGGCCAAGCCGGGCTCCGCGGGCGTGCACAGCGCGATCGTGGAGGCGGACGACGAGGACACCGAGGGCGTCGACAAGCAGATCCTCGCCACCGTGGTCGTCGCGCACGACCTGGCGAAGCCCTCGTACACCTTCTCGGCCGGCGGCAGCGTCCAGCGCAACAGCCACAAGTCCTACTTCGTCACCGTGCCCGAGGGCGCCAAGGCGCTGGAGGTGGCGATCGGCGGGCTGAAGGAGAAGAGCCAGACCCGGTTCATCTCCATCCACCCGTACGGTGTGGCCGTCGAGGACACCGCGTCCAACCTGTGCTACCCGCACTACAACCCGGCCAACACCTGCCGCCCGGACGTGCGCTCGTACGCCGACCCGGCGCCGGGCGTCTGGGAGATCGAGGTCGAGTCGCGGCGTACGTCGCCGGACCTGGACAACCCGTACAAGCTTGACGTCACGCTGCTGGGCGCGGCCTTCGACCCGGCCGTGAAGACGGTCCCGGAGGCCAAGGTCGGCACGCCGGCCGCGGTCGACTGGAAGGTCACCAACACCTTCGCGGCGATCGACGGCAGGCTGAAGGGCGGATCGCTCGGTTCCGCGAAGGTCGCCGCGCCGACGATCAAGAACCACGAGTCGCAGACCAGCACGGTGACGGTCGGCGAGGGCGTGGAGCGCCTCGACGTCGTGATCGGCAACACCTCCGACAAGGGCGCCGACCTGGACCTGACCGTCCTGAAGGACGGCAAGGTCGTCGGCCAGTCGGCGGACGGCGACTCGGAGGAGTCGGTGTCGGTGGCCAAGCCCGCGCCGGGCACGTACACGATCGTCGTCGACGGGTACGCGGTGCCCGCCGGGACGACCACGTACGACTACAAGGACGTGTACTTCTCGTCCGCGCTCGGCACGCTCAAGGTCGACGAGTCGAAGCCGGTCACCCTGGCGAGCGGGGCGTCCGCGCAGGTCGCGGCCGAAGTGCTGGTGAACGGCGCGGCCCCCGAGGGCCGGCAGTTCTTCGGCGAGGTGTCGCTGCTGACGGCGCGCGGCACGGCCGCGGGCACGGGCAGCGTCGTGATCGAGAAGGTCACTCCGTAGCTCCGTACGTACGGTGAGTGAGGGCGGGCGTCCGGACCGGGCGCCCGCCCTTTCCGTCGCCTCGCGTGCTGCTTCTCACGTCCCGGACAATGAATTGGACAAGCCGGGCCAGGTGATACGCATCATGGGTGCGGCACCCAGGCCGCCAGGCCCGTAAGCACGTACGGAGGAGTCCCCGTGAAGGTAGGAATCGTCGGAGCCACCGGTCAGGTCGGCACGGTCATGCGCAAGATCCTTGCCGAGCGGAACTTCCCCGTCGACGAGCTCCGGCTGTTCGCCTCCGCCCGGTCGGCGGGCTCGGTCCTGGACGGCGTGACCGTCGAGGACGCCTCCACGGCCGACTACACCGGCCTGGACATCGTGCTCTTCTCGGCCGGTGGCGCCACCTCCAAGGCGCTCGCCGAGAAGGTCGCCTCGCAGGGTGCCGTGGTGATCGACAATTCCTCCGCCTGGCGCCGGGACCCCGAGGTGCCGCTGGTCGTCTCCGAGGTGAACCCCCACGCGATCAAGGACCGCCCGAAGGGGATCATCGCCAACCCGAACTGCACCACCATGGCCGCCATGCCGGTGCTCAGGCCGCTGCACCAGGAGGCGGGGCTGACCGCCCTGGTCGCCACCACCTACCAGGCCGTCTCCGGCTCGGGCCTGGCGGGCGTCGCGGAGCTGGACGGCCAGGTCAAGGCCGTCGCCGACAAGGCCGCCGAGCTCACCCACGACGGTGAGGCCGTGGCGTACCCGGAGCCCGGCGTCTACAAGCGTCCTATCGCCTTCAACGTGCTGCCGCTGGCCGGCTCGATCGTCGACGACGGCTCGTTCGAGACGGACGAGGAGCAGAAGCTCCGCAACGAGTCCCGCAAGATCCTGGAGATCCCGGACCTCAAGGTCTCCGGCACGTGCGTGCGCGTCCCGGTCTTCTCCGGCCACTCTCTGCAGGTCAACGCCCGCTTCGAGCGTCCGATCAGCGTGGAGCGCGCCTACGAGCTGCTGAAGGACGCCGAGGGCGTGGAGCTCTCGGAGATCCCCACCCCGCTCCAGGCGGCCGGCAAGGACGCCTCCTACGTGGGCCGCATCCGGGTCGACGAGACCGTCGAGAACGGCCTGGCGCTGTTCCTGTCCAACGACAACCTCCGCAAGGGCGCCGCGCTGAACGCGGTGCAGATCGCGGAGCTGGTGGCCGAGGAGCTCAAGGGCGCCTGACGGCGGCACGCACGACGCGGGGGCGGTCACCTTGACGGGTGGCCGCCCCCGTCTCGTGCCCGGGCTCCGGACGGCTCGGACCATGGCCCGTCGCCGACTGTCGGTGGTAATGGGTCGTCGCCTTCCGCACCCGCCGTGGAAGGATGACCGCAAACGTCACACAACGAGGAGATGACCGGGTGCCTGGCACGAACCTGACCCGTGAAGAGGCCCAGCGGCGGGCGGAGCTGCTGACCGTGGACTCGTACGAGATCGACCTCGATCTCAGTGGCGCGCAGGAGGACGCGACCTACCGGTCGGTGACCACCGTGCGCTTCGATTCCGCCGAGGACGGGGCGGAGACCTTCATCGACCTGGTGGCCCCCGCCGTGCACAAGGTCACCCTGAACGGCCACGCGCTGGACGTCGCGGCCGTCTTCCGGGACTCGCGGATCGCGCTGAAGCACCTGAAGCAGGGCCGCAACGAGCTGACGGTCGTCGCGGACTGCGCGTACACGAACACGGGCGAGGGCCTGCACAAGTTCGTCGACCCGGTCGACGACCAGGCGTACCTCTACACCCAGTTCGAGGTGCCGGACGCGCGGCGCGTGTTCGCCAGCTTCGAGCAGCCCGACCTGAAGGCCACGTTCCGGTTCACCGTGAAGGCGCCGTCCGGCTGGACCGTCATCTCGAACTCGCCGACGCCGGAGCCGAAGGACGACGTCTGGGCCTTCGAGCCGACGCCGCGTATGTCCACGTACGTCACGGCCCTGATCGTCGGCCCGTACCACGCGGTGCACAGCACCTACGAGGGCCCGGGCGGGCAGGTCGTACCGCTGGGCATCTACTGCCGTCCCTCGCTCGCCGAGTACCTGGACGCGGACGCGATCTTCGAGGTGACGCGGCAGGGCTTCGACTGGTTCCAGGAGAAGTTCGACTACGCATACCCCTTCGCCAAGTACGACCAGCTCTTCGTGCCGGAGTTCAACGCGGGAGCGATGGAGAACGCGGGTGCGGTGACCATCCGCGACCAGTACGTCTTCCGGTCGAAGGTGACGGACGCGGCGTACGAGGTGCGCGCGGAGACCATCCTGCACGAGCTGGCGCACATGTGGTTCGGTGACCTGGTCACCATGGAGTGGTGGAACGACCTGTGGCTGAACGAGTCGTTCGCCACGTACACGTCGATCGCCTGCCAGGCGGCGGCCCCCGGCTCGCGCTGGCCGCACTCGTGGACGACGTTCGCGAACTCGATGAAGACCTGGGCGTACCGGCAGGACCAGCTTCCGTCCACGCACCCGATCATGGCCGAGATCAACGACCTGGACGACGTCCTGGTCAACTTCGACGGCATCACCTACGCCAAGGGCGCCTCCGTGCTGAAGCAGCTCGTGGCGTACGTCGGCGAGGATGCCTTCTTCCGGGGCGTGCAGGCCTACTTCAAGCGGCACGCGTTCGGCAACACCCGTCTGTCGGACCTGCTGGGCGCGCTGGAGGAGACCTCCGGGCGCGACCTGCGGACCTGGTCGAAGGCATGGCTGGAAACGGCCGGTATCAACATCCTCCGTCCGGAGATCGAGGTCGACGGCGACGGTGTGATCACCTCCTTCGCCGTCCGGCAGGAGGCCCCCGCGCTGCCGGCCGGCGCGAAGGGCGAGCCCGTGCTGCGTCCGCACCGGATCGCGATCGGCCTGTACGACCTGGAGGGCGGCAAGCTGGTCCGCACCGACCGGCTGGAGCTGGACGTCACGGCGACCGAGCGGACCGAGGTGGCGCGGCTGGTGGGCGAGCGGCGCCCGGCCGTGGTGCTCCTCAACGACGACGACCTGTCGTACGCCAAGGTCCGCCTGGACGAGGTGTCGCTGGAGAACGTCACCAGGCACCTGGGGGACTTCACCGAGTCGCTGCCGCGGGCGCTGTGCTGGGCGTCGGCCTGGGACATGACCCGGGACGCCGAGCTGGCCACGCACGCGTACCTGGAGCTGGTGCTCTCCGGCATCGCGAAGGAGTCGGACATCGGCGTGGTGCAGTCGCTGCACCGCCAGGTGAAGCTGGCCCTGGACCTGTACGCGGCGCCCGAGCGGCGTGAGGCGGCGCTGGGACGCTGGACCGAGGCGACGCTGGCGCACCTGCGCACGGCCGAGCCGGGCAGCGACCACCAGCTCGCGTGGGCGCGGGCGTTCGCGGCGACCGCCCGTACGCCGCAGCAGCTGGACCTGCTGACGGGGCTGCTGGAGGGCACGGAGACGATCGAGGGCCTGGCCGTCGACACCGAGCTGCGCTGGGCGTTCGTGGAGCGGCTGGCGGCGACGGGCGTGTACGACGAGACGGAGATCGCGGCCGAGTACGAGCGGGACCGGACGGCGGCGGGTGAGCGGCACGCGGCGACCGCCCGGGCGGCGCGGCCGACGGAGGAGGCCAAGGCCGAGGCGTGGGCGTCGGTCGTCGAGTCGGACAAGCTGCCCAACGCCGTGCAGGAGGCGGTCATCGGCGGCTTCGTGCAGACCGACCAGCGCGAGCTGCTGGCCCCGTACACGGAGAAGTACTTCGCGGCGGTCAAGGGCGTGTGGGAGTCCCGGTCGCACGAGATGGCCCAGCAGATCGTGGTCGGGCTGTACCCGGCGCTCCAGGTATCCCAGGAGACTCTGGACGCGACGGACGCCTGGCTGGCGAGCGCCGAACCGAACGCGGCGCTGCGGCGGTTGGTGTCGGAGTCGCGGGCGGGTGTCGAGCGTGCGCTGAAGGCGCGGGCGGCGGACGCGTAGGCGTCCGTCAGGCACCTTCGGGCGCCCCGGACCCGGTGGGGTCCGGGGCGTCTTCCGTTCGCAACTCGCCTTTTACGTCCACATCATGACCCGTTGTCAAGGCTCATGCACGGAACCGATAAGCTTTCGGGCCGTTGCGTCCTTGTCATTTGATCTTTCGTTTTCGATCGTTTGAGGGTTTTGATGGTTCGACTGGGATCGTCGCCCGGAAGTCCAGGGCCCGCTTCTCCCGCCCTATGGGCCTTGCCCGCCATCGTCGTCGCAGCGGGCACCGCCGTCGCCGTGGCTCTGGTCTCCGCGCCGGCCCGCACCCCGGTCGCCTGGCTCGGGGCCGCCGCGTTCGTCGCGGTCGCCATCGCCTCGGGTGCGGCCGCCCGGCGCGGCGGGGAGCTGGCGCACCTGCGGGCCACGGTGGCCGAGCAGCGGACGGCCCTCGCACGGCAGGAGGCGGAGACGGTACGGCTCGCCGACACGCTGCTGCCGGACGTGGTACGGCGGCTGCGCGAGGGTGAGTTCCCTGAGGACGTCCTGGCCTCGCTGGAGGCACCTGACGCCTACGGGCCGGGGCTGACGCCGGAGTTCCGGGCCGCCCACCTCGCCGTGCTGCGCTCGGTGCTGGACGCCGTGGTCGCCGAGGAGGACCTGCGCGAGTCGGCGCAGCGGGCCTTTGTGAACATCGCCCGCCGCGTCCAGGCCATCGTGCACCAGCAGGCCCAGGAACTGCGGGACATGGAGGACCGGCACGGCCACAGCCCGAGCGTCTTCGGCGACCTGCTGCGGCTCGACCACGGCACCGCGCTCATCGGCCGGCTCGCCGACTCCATCGCCGTGCTCGGCGGCGCGCGGCCCGGCCGCCAGTGGAACAGGGCCGTGCCGCTCTACAGCGTGCTGCGCGGCGCGATGTCCCGGATCATCGACTACCAGCGCGTGGAGCTCCACTCGGTCTCCGAGGTCGCCGTCGTCGGCCCCGCCGTCGAACCCCTCATCCACGCGCTGGCCGAGCTCCTCGACAACGCCACCCGTTACTCACCGCCGCAGACCAAGGTCCATCTGACCGCGGTGGACGTGAACGCGGGCATCGCCATCGAGATCGAGGACGGCGGTGTGAGCATGAGCGAGGAGGCCCGGAACCGGGCCGAGCGCATGCTCCGCCAGGCACAGCAGGGCATCGACCTCAACGACCTGGGCGAGACGCCGCGCCTGGGCCTCGCCGTGGTGGGCCGGCTGTCGCAGGCGTACGACTTCCAGGTCTCGCTGCGGTCGTCGGCGTACGGCGGTGTCCGCGCCGTCCTCGTGGTGCCGCAGGAGCTGATCACCACCACCTCGTCCGCCACCGGCATCGCCCATGGCATCGGCACCTCGTCCGGGCCCCGGGGCGCCCTGGCACCGGCCGCACGGGAGGCGGCCGGGCAGCCCTCGGGCGCCCCCTCCGGCACCCCGGGAGCGTCCACCGCCTCGAGCGCCCCGGGCGCGTCCGTCACCTCCGGCGCGCTCGCCGCACGCGGCCCGTCCCGCCCGGTCACCGGCCCGTCCGACCCCGACGCGCCGGTCGTGACCGAACGGACGCCCAGCGGCCTGCCGCAGCGGCGCCGCAAGACCCGCGTGACGGCGCCGGCACGACCCGCCGCCTCCGACGGCGCCCCGGAGGCCTCGGGCACCACCACGACCACCCGGACCGCCACGACCGAACCGGAGCCCACGCCCCACGTGCAGCCCGGTATGTGGCTGGCCGCCTTCCAGAGCGGCCTGTCCGGGGAACGCCAGACCGGCGCAGACCAGAACAGCGACGCCTCGCCGGCCTCGGCGAGCAAGGGGGAACAGCCATGAGTCAGCAGCGGCCCGATATGGACTGGATGCTCAAGGACCTGGCCGAGAGCGTTCCGCAGACCCGTCATGTCATCGTGCTCTCCGCCGACGGCCTGCGCATGGCGCAGTACGGGGCCGAGACCGACACCGCCGACCGCCTGGCCGCCGCCTGCGCCGGCCTGCAGAGCCTGGCGGGCGCGGTCGGCGCCGAACTCCCGCACAGCGAGGGCCGGATGCGGCTCGTCGTGATCGAGATGGACGGCGGTTTCTTCTACCTGATGGCGGCCGGCGCCGGGGCCTACCTGGCCGTCCTGGCCGACGAGGGCGTCGACGCGGGTCTCATGGGCCAGCGGATGCGCGACCTGGTGGCGCGGATCGGAGAACACCTGAGCAGCCCGCCCCGCCGCGACGGGCAGCCCGCGTGAGCGACCCGGATCACCGGCGCGGTGACGACACCGACTGGGAGGACGGCAGCCCCGAGCGGCTCTACGTGATCACCGGTGGCCGCAGCGGTTCATTAGAGTCCACCCCTCTCGACCTGGTCACCCTGATCGTGGCCAGGTCGGGGCCCAGGCCCGGTATGCAGCCGGAGCACGCGGCGATCATGCGGATGTGCCAGGCTCCGCTGTCGGTGGCCGAGATCTCCGCGTACCTCTCCCTGCCGGTGAGCGTGGTGACCGTCCTGGTGGGTGACCTGCTCGCCGACGGAGACGTGCTCGCACGGGCGCCCGTCGCCCGCGCCCAACTCCCCGACCTGGCACTGATTGAGGCAGTGATCGATGGACTTCAGAAACTCTGAGCCACCCGCCGGGCCACGCCGTGCGGACGCCCTGCCGGCGACGACCACCGCCGCGGTCAAGGTGGTGATCGTCGGCGGCTTCGGGGTGGGCAAGACCACCCTGGTGGGGTCGGTGAGCGAGATCCGGCCACTGACCACCGAGGAGACGATGACCCAGGCCGGGGTCGGCGTCGACGACACGGCGGGCGTGGAACGCAAGAGCTCCACCACCGTGGCCATGGACTTCGGCCGGATCAGCATCAACGAGGAACTGGTGCTGTACCTGTTCGGAACCCCCGGCCAGGAGCGCTTCTGGTTCCTGTGGCGGGGGCTGTTCGAGGGGGCGCTGGGCGCGGTGGTCCTGGTCGACACCCGGCGCCTGGAGGTCAGCTTCGACGTCATCGGCAGGCTGGAGGAGCGCGGTGTTCCGTTCGTGGTGGCCGTCAACTCCTTCCCCGGCGCGCCCGAGCACCCCCTGGAGGAGCTGCGGGGCGCCCTCGACCTGCCCGAGTCCGTGCCGATCGTCGTGTGCGACGCCCGGCGGCGCGACTCCAGCCGTGACGTCCTGATGACGCTGATGCGCTACCTGCACTCCCTCGCCGTGACCCCGGAGGCATCGTGACCACGCCGTCCACTCCCCCGACCGCGCCGGGCCCGTCCGGGCCACCACCGGGCTGCCCCGCGCACCGGCTGTACGGCCCCGAGGCCGAGGCCGACCCGATGGCCCTGTACGAGAAGCTGCGCGCCGAGCACGGCAGCGTCGCCCCGGTCCTCGTCCACGGCGACCTGCCCGCCTGGCTGGTGCTGGGCCACCGGGAGAACCTGGACGTGGCGCGGACGCCGTCGCGGTTCTCGCGGGACCCGCGCCACTGGGGCGACATGCGGGAGGGAAACGTCCCGCCCGATCATCCGCTGACCCCCATGACGGCATGGCAGCCGGTGTGCCACTTCGTCGACGGCGAGGAGCACCAGCGGCTGCGCCGGGCGGTCACGGAGTCCCTCGAGCGCTTCGACCGGCGAGGAGTACGCCGCTATGTGAAGCGTTTCGCCGACCAGTTGATCGACGACTTCGCCGAGACCAGCCGTGCGGATCTGATCACGGACTTCGCCGAGCCGTTGCCGATGCTGGTGATGACTCAGTTGGTCGGCGCGCCGGACTCGTACGGGCCACGGCTCGTCGAGGCGGCCCGCGACATGCTCCGGGGCACGGCGACGGCCGTCACCAGCAACGAGTACGTCACGGCGGTGCTGCGGGAGCTCGTCGAGCGGAAGAAGACCGTGCCGGGGCAGGACTTCACGTCCTGGCTGCTGGAGCACTCGGCGGCGCTCAGCGACGAGGAGGCCGTCGAACACCTGCGGCTGGTGATCATCGCGGCCTTCGAGTCGACCGCCAATCTGATCGCCAACACCCTGCGCATGGTTCTCACCGACCGGCGCTTCCGCGCCAACCTGTCCGGTGGGCATATGACGCTCCCCGACGCACTGGAGCAGGTGCTGTGGGACGAGCCGCCGTTCACGACGATCCTCGGGCGGTGGGCCACCGGGGACACCCAGCTCGGCGGCAGGCAGATCAGGGCCGGCGACATGCTCCTGCTGGGTCTGGCGGCCGGCAACGTCGATCCGGAGATCCGGCCGGACCTCACGCTCCCCGTCCACGGCAACCGCTCCCACCTGGCCTTCAGCAGCGGTCCGCACGAGTGCCCCGGTCAGGACATCGGCCGGGCGATCGCCGACACGGGCATCGACACCCTGCTGTCCCGGCTGCCCGACCTGGAGCTGGCGGTCCCGGAGGGCGATCTGCGGTGGCGGTCGTCGCTGATGTCCCGGCAGCTGGTGGCCCTGCCGGTGACCTTCACTCCTCGTGGGGCCACGGGCACCACCGCCGCTCCCGTCGCCGGTACCGGCCCCTCCCAGCCGCTGCCCGAGGCAGTGGTTCCCCCGGCCCGCCCTGCCCCCGTGCAGGCCGGGCGGGAGGGCCGGAGGTCCTGGTGGAGCCGCCTGCTCGGACGCCGCTGAGCGGAGCCGGCCGTCAGCCGTCGAGCTGCTGCCACCACCAGGCCATGGCCGGGAGGGGCGGCGGCTCGGGGCTGGGGTCGCTGGGAGTGTCCCGCCAGGTGATGTCGTACGAGGCCCCTTCGACGGGCAGAGCGTTGCGGTTGCGCGGACTGGTGTAGCGCGGGGCCCGGTTGTGGTACTCGATGTCACCCGCGATCCAGTGCTCCAGCGAGCGGAGATAGCGGCGCAGCTCATCGTCGGCACCGCGCCCGACCTGGTCACCCAGCCGGACGAACAGCGTCACCGTGCGGTCCCGCAGGGCGCTCGCGAGGGGAAGCGCCTCCCCGGGCGTACAGCCGTGGTGCCGGGCGAGGACGTTGAGCAGGTTCTGCTCCCGGGGTTCCTGATGGTCGTCCTTGTTGTACGAGCAGAAGTCGTTGTCGCAGCTCACGATGAAGCCGGCGGCTTCGGTGAGGGCCTGGACCGGGGCCGAGTACAGAACGTCCGCCGGCACGTCGATGCCGTTCGCCACGTCGCACCAGGCGAGGGTGAACCGCGTTCCGTTGCCGGAATTGCGCATGGCCACGAAGTCGTTGAGACCGGGCATGAGGCGCCGCTCGGCGTGAGCGGTCTGCCAGGCCGCGCCGAAGACCCAGTCCCTGACGCCCTCGGCGAACCGGCGTAGCTGTAAAGGGGTGAGCATCGCCCGCGTGCGGGTCACCAGGTCGTGCAGCGCGTCGGTGTGCGGTCCCGGAGGCAGCATGGCCGAGCCCGGTGCCTCGACGGCGCGGACGAGCCGGGCCCCGTGGTCGGCGATGGTCGCCGTCCGGCTGGCGGCGGCATCGGAGTCCTGCCAGTCGTCGGTCGCGAACGCCCAGTAGTTCCATTCGGTGAACAGCAGCATCGGCTCGACATCACCGAACGGGATGATGCGGCTGGTGAAGTCGGCGCTGTGGGTGGCCAGGCCCCAGGCGCGTTCGGTGGCGTCCGGGTAGATGTTGTACGTGTCGATCCACTCGATCGCCCGCTCTTCGAGCTCGGCGGCCTTGGGGTGGATGAGGCCGGTGTCGAAAGGGCAGTAGAACGGCGGCAGTCGCCAGCCGATGCGGGACGGCGGGGCGTCCTCGTCGTACGCGGGTGGCATCGTCAGACGCCCCCGCCCAGGCGGAAGAGGAGCAGCCGGGTCTCCATGGCGTGGTCGCGCCAGATGCGGAACAGCTTGCCGTGCGTGATCGTGGATTCCTGGAGCCGCTCACGGGACCAGGCGGTCCTCTCAGGGGAGCCGGGCCGGCCGGTGCCGCGCTCGACGCGCTCCAGTTCGGCCGTGTTCCAGGCCATGGACTGGACCCAGAACTCGGCGACCCGGTCGGTGACGTCCTCGTCCTGTTCGAGCTCGAAGCCGGCCGCTTCGGCGGCCAGGATGTACTCGGTGAGGGTGCCGAGCCGGGTCTTGTAGTAGCCGTCGATGAACTCGGTCCACTCGGGGCGGCGGATGAAGTGCTCCTGGATGCCGAACCAGCCGCCCGGCTTCAGGGCCCGGGCCACGACCTGGAAGAGCCGCTCGCGGTCCATGTAGCCGGAGCTCTCGTTGGCGTAGGCGGCGTCGTACTTGCGCTTGGTGGTGAAGTCGTGGATGTCGCCGAGGACCGGTGTGACGCGGCCTGCGACACCGGCGCGGCGGGCGAAGTCCGCGATGAGCGGCACGTGTTCGGTGGCCACGGTGATGCCGGTGACCTTGCTGCCGTGTTCCTGGGCCCAGTAGATCGAGCCGCCGCCGACACCGCAGCCGATGTCGAGGAGCTTGCCGGGCGGGGTGGCGTACGCGCCCCAGCTGCGGGCCGCGTGCGCGACGATCGCCTCCTGGGACTCGACTATGCGGCGCTTGAGGGCCCGCTGCGAGACGGTGGTGTTGGGGGTGGCGCCGGGGGCGAACAGCCCTACGTGGAAGTGGACGCGGGGGCCCGGTCCGTACTTGTGGAGGATGTCCGCCGTCTTGCGGCTGTAGTAGAGCGGGACTTGCGCGTGGTCGAATGCCTGGCCATCAGTGGTCGGCTGAATGGCGAGGTTGCTGTCCATCGGTTCTCCGGTCCTGCGGTCATGTGGGGGTGTTCATCGGCCGCCCCACCCTGCCCAAAAGTGACTGAAAAAAGTCCTCAGTCACCCAGGGTTTGAGCATAGTCACGCGCAAAAGGGCCACATTCTGCGCGAGTTGGCCCGGCGGAAGCGGAATGAAGGGGCGACTCCCCTGTGGGGCGCCCCCTCATGGGGCCAGAAGGGGTGAAGCCCGCCGGGCGGGTGGGTGATCGGCGCGCGGCCCCCGCCCGGGCGGGGGCCGCCGGCCGCTCGGCGCGGCCCAGCGGGCACGCGGGGCGGCGGCGCCCTCGTCGGTGAGCGAGCCGGGCAGCCGCATCCGGGCGATGCCGCCGCCGGGGAAGGCGTCGAGCCGGAGGTGGGTGGCGACGGCCGGGCCGGGCAGCACGAACCGGTGCGGGATGTCGGGATGGAGCCGGGTGCACGGCATGATCTCGAACCACTCGCCCCTCTCGCCGTCGCGGCCCTGGAGAGCAGTAGTTCCGGCCACTCGGGGCCGGGCACGGCCTCACCGTGGACGCGCGGGCGGGCGACGCCTCCGTTGGGGGGCTGACACGGGCGCACAGGGGTGGAGCGGTGCTCGGCGACGATCCTGGAGCCGTTGGCGTTGTGGCCGCGTACGAGGGTGGGCGGGGCGAGCGAGCTCAAGCGGATAACTTTCCGTTACCGGGGTTATGCTGGGACCATGGACCAGCCGCCGCGTCCCCACCTTCCCCTCGCGGGCGGCCCCGCCGGAGACCGGGCGGGACACGCCGGACACGCCGGACACGCCGGACACGCCGGACGCGCCGAGCGCGCGGACGCCGCCGACAACCGCCGCCGGATCCTGGAGGCGGCCACGCGGATCGTCGCGGAGAAGGGGCCGGACGCGCTGACGATGAACGCCGTCGCCCACGAGACCGGTATCGGCGTGGGCACGGTCTACCGCCGCTTCGGGGACGTCGCCCAGCTCCTGTTCGCCCTGCTCGACGAGCGCGAGAAGCAGTTCCAGGAGGCGTTCATGACGGGCCCGCCCCCCTTGGGCCCGGACGCCCCGCCCCTGGAGCGGCTGCGTGCCTTCCTGCACGCGCTGGCCGACCGGGTCGCCGACCAGCTGGACATGATGCTCGCCGCCGAGACGGCCGCGCCGAGCGCCCGCTACAGCAGCGGGGCGTACGCGACCATGCACACGCACGTGACCGTGCTCGTCACCCGCATCCGCCCGGAGGCCGACGCGTCGCTGCTGGCCCACATGCTGCTCGCCCCGTTCCTTCCCAGCCTGACGCATCATCTGACGCGCGACGGCGCGCGGACGGTGGACGAGATCAAGGCAGCCGCGGACGAGCTCCTCCTGGGCCTCGCCCGCCCCCGCTGACCGACCCGCGGCCTACCGCCGCGCCGCCACCTCCCGCAGCGCCGCCAGCAGGCGGGACACGGCGGGGGCGGACTCCGCCCCGCGGCGCACCGCCGCCACGACGTGACGGCGCGGCTGGTCCGCCGCCAGGACCCGCATCACCACCCCCGAGGCGCGCTCGGCGGCCGCCATGCGCGGCACCAGCGCGATGCCCATCCCCGCCTCCACCATCGCCAGGATCGCCGTCCATCCGGCGGCCGAGTGCGCCTGTTCCGGCACGAACCCGGCCGCTTCGCACGCCGCCCTGGTGATCTCCGACCAGGGCCCGCTGCCCCCGAAGATCCACCGCTCCCCCGACAGGTCGGCCAGCCGCAGCCCCGGCGCCCCCGCCAGCGCGTGCCCCGCCGGAAGGGCCACGTCCAGCGGGTCCGCCAGCAGCGGTACGCGGCCGAACCGGGCGTCCCGGGCCGTCGGCGCGTGGGCCGCCAGCGAGAGCGCCAGGTCCACCTGCCCGGCCGACAGCAGCTCGTACGCCTCGGCGGCCTCGGCCTCCCGCACCCGTACCTCCAGACCCGGGTGCGCGGCGCGGAGCCGCAGGACGGCCGGAACGACCAGCGCGGGCACGGCGGTGGAGAACGCCCCGACCCGCACCTCCCCCGCGTCCCCCCGGAGGTAGCCGGCCAACTCGGCGTCCGCCCGCTCCAGTTGCGCGAACACCACCTCGGCGTGCCGCAGCACCAGCCGCGCCGCGTCCGTGAGCCGCACCCCGCGGCCCTGCGCCTCCAGCAGCCGTACCCCGAGCTGCTTGGAGAGGTTCGTCAGTTGCTGCGACACGGCCGAAGGGGTCATCAGCAACGCCTCCGCCGTCGCGGTCACCGTTCCCCGGTCGCGCAGGGTGCGGAGGATCTGGAGCTTCTTGATGTCCCACTCGGTCATGTCCCGCAACCTACTCACCTGCCGCGGGCGGTCCCGAGGACCACACCACCGAGGATCAGGGCCATGCACAGGAATTGCAGCGGCCCCATCGCCTCGCCGATCAGCGCCCAGGACAGCAGCGCCACGCACACCGGCTGGAGGTAGTACACGACTCCCGCCCGGGCCGCGCCGATCAGGGCGATCGCCTTGTTCCAGGCGAAGAAGGCCACGGCGGAGGAGAAGACCCCGACGTACACGAGCGGACCGACCGTGCCGGCGGTGGGCTCGAACCCGCCCTGGACGGTGAGGCTGACCACGTACGCCGGCAGCAGCATCAGCGTGCCGAGCACGAAGGTGGCGAAGAGGAAGGCCGGTCCGCCGAGTCCGGCCGGCCGCCGCTTCAGCAGGGCGCTGTACGAGGCGAAGCAGACCGCCGCGGCGACGATCCACAGGTCGCCGGCCGCCAGGTCGGGCACCAGGGAACCCCGGCCGACCAGGAGGAGGACACCGGTGCAGGCGATCAGCATGCCGGTGGCACGGCGCGGTCCGAGCCGGGCGCCGCCGAGCCTCTCGTACACCGCCATCAGGACCGGGGAGGCGGCCATGACCATGCCCATGGTGCCGGCGGAGGTGGTGAGGCCGGCCTGGTTGACGAGGGTGTTGTAGACGGCGACGCCGAGCAGGGAGGCGAGGGCGACGAACCCGAGGTGACGCCGGATCAGTTCCCGCTGCCGCCAGGCCTCGCGGGCGGCGAAGGGGGCGACGGCGACGAGGGCGACGATCCATCGCCAGAAGGCGGCCTGGACGGGCGGGACGGAGTCGTGGAGGGCCCGGGAGGCCACGAAGCTGCCCGACCAGACGACCGTCGCGAGGGCCGCGAGGAGCAGGCCCGTGCCCGAAGCCCGGACGGCCACCCCTCTCGTGGTCTTCCGCTCATCGACACGGACGCGGTCCAGGATTGCCACGGGTATCCCTTGCCTCTCTCCCCACGAAGGGGATCTCGGTTGCGGGACCTACCGTCGCACCGCCGGATCTCTTAGGTCCATCGAAACTTTCTCATCGGTTTCTTCAGATGAGCTGAACGGTTGGCGGGGCGTCCACTGACCGGCCACCGTCGCGCCGAACGCGATGACCATGCCGGCCAGCTGGACCGGCCCCAGCGCCTGACCGAGCGCCGCCCAGCCGATGACGGCCGCGGTGATCGGGGACAGCGGCCCGAGGAGCGTCACGGAGGTGGCGGTCAGCCGCTCGATGCCGCGGAACCAGAGCCAGTACGAGACGGCGGTGTTGGCGAGCGCGAGGTACGCGTACCCGGCGACGCCCCGCCCGTCGAGCGCCGGCGGGGCACCCTCCACCAGGAAGGCGACCGGCGCGATCAGGAGCCCGCCCGCGCCGAGCTGCCAGCCGGTCATGACCAGGGGACCGACTCCCTCGGGGCGGCCCCAGCGCTTGGTGAGCACCGTGCCCGCCGACATGGAGGCCGCGGAGGCGAGCCCGGCGACCACCCCCACGAGGTCGAACGCCGCACCCGCCTTCAGGACGACCAGACTCACCCCGAAGGCGGCACCGACGGCGGCCAACAGGGCGCGCGCGCTGGGCCGGTCGCCCAGCAGCAGGGCGGCCAGTCCGACCACGAAGAGGGGCCCCACCGAGCCGACGACGGCGGCGACACCGCCCGGGAGGCGGTACGCGGCCAGGAAGAGCAGGGGGAAGAACGCACCGATGTTGAGCGCCCCGAGCACCGCCGCCTTCCACCACCAGGCACCGCGCGGCAGGGTCCGGGTGAGGGCGAGCAGGGCCAGCCCGGCGGGCAGAGCGCGCACCATTCCGGTGAACAGCGGGCGGTCGGGCGGCAGGAACTCGGTGGTGACGGCGTAGGTGGAGCCCCAGGAGACGGGCGCGAGGGCGGTGAGGGCTATGACGGCGGCCTTGCGGGACATCGGTTGTTCCCCCTTGGAGTAGCTCGGCAGTAAGTAGCTTAGCGCTAAGCTACTTACACGCAAGCATCTTTCTTGCGAACAAGGGAGAGGACGCCCACACTGCGCCCATGACCTCCTCGACATCCCCGGCCCCGGACCCCGTCGACGCCATCACCGCCCAATGGGCGGTGGTTCGCCCGGACCTCGACACCGTCCCGATGGCGGTCTACGGGCGCATCTACCGGCTCAGCCACACCATGGCGGCCCGCATGGACAAGGCGTACGCGCCCTTCGGCATCTCACGCGGCGAGTTCGACGTCCTGGCGACACTGCGGCGCTCGGGCGAGCCGTACACGCTCTCGCCGCGCGAACTGTCGGCGACGCTCATGCTGACGACGGGCGGCATGACGGGACGGCTGGACAAGCTGGAGCGGGCCGGGCTGCTGAGCCGCAGCCCCGACCCGCACGACCGGCGGGGCCTGCGGGTGACGCTCGGCGAACGCGGGCTCGCGTTGGTGGACGAAGCGGTGGCGGCCGGTCTCGCGGTCCAGCGGGAAGCCCTGGAAGCGGCCCTGGACGACCAGGAGGCCGAGCAACTCGCGGGCCTGCTGCGCAAGCTGCTCCGGGCCACGGGCGCCTAGAACGGGCCCGCGGTGAGGCGCGGGCACCGGGGAGTGAGCGCGCGAAGGCGCTGTCCGGCGGGGCGACCGCGGGACAGCGCCTTCAGCGAAGCGAGGAGGGCCTCAGACCTTCTTGGACTTGTCGAGCACCATGACCAGGCCCGCGATCACCGCGAACAGCACGATCGGGGCGGCGACGTACAGGCCGAGGGTCTCGGCCACGCTCAGGCCGGGACCCGGGTCGTCACCGTCGTCGCGGGTGAGCGCGAGCGCGGGGGACGACAGGAGCAGCATCATCAGCGTCGTACCGGCCGCGACGGCGCCGGCGCGCAGGGCGTTCTTCTTGTCCACGGTGCAAACGTAGCGAACGCCTAAAGACCCCGCGCGTCCGGGGGTGCCGTAGACGGCCGCAGCACGTCCATCAGGGCGTGCAGGCGGGGCGAGGCGGCCAGGTCCTCCAGGGTGACGGGGCGGCCTTCCGCGTCGGCGATCGGCAGCCGCCAGTTCGGGTACTGGTCCCAGGTGCCGGGCAGGTTCTGCGGGCGGCGGTCACCGACCGCGTCCGGGAGCCAGACCCCGGTCATCCGGGCGGGGGTGCGGCGCAGGAAGCGGTAGACCGCCCGGATCTCGGCCTCCTCGTCGCGCGGCCCCTCCTCCAGCAGCCCCAGCTCGCGCAGGTACGCCAGCCACTCGGCGACCTCCTCGGCGTCCTCGGTCCGCTCCTCCTCCAGCGGACGGGTGAGCAGGCCGAGCCGGTGGCGCAGCTCGACGTGCTCGCCGGTGAGCCGGGCCGCGGTGGACGGCAGGTCGTGCGTGGTCGCGGTGGCCACGCAGTCCGCCCGCCAGGTGGCGGGCGCCAGGGGCCGCCGCGTTCCCTCCCAGTCCCGCTCGAACCAGAGCACGGACGTACCGAGGACGCCGCGCCGCTGGAGGGACTCCCGTACGCCGGGTTCGACCGTGCCGAGGTCCTCGCCGATCACGACGGCGCCCGCGCGGTGGGCCTCCAGGGCGAGGACGGCGAGCATGGCGTCGGCGTCGTACCGGACGTACGTCCCCTCCGTGGGCAGGCGGCCCTGGGGCACCCACCAGAGCCGGAACAGCCCCATGACGTGGTCGATGCGCAGCGCGCCGGCGTGCCGCAGCAGCCCGCGCAGCAGGTCCCGGTAGGGGGCGTAGCCGGAGGCGGCCAGCGCGTCGGGGCGCCAGGGCGGCAGGCCCCAGTCCTGGCCGCGCGCGTTGAACGCGTCCGGCGGGGCGCCGACCGACATCCCGGCGGCGAACGCGTCCCCCTGCGCCCACGCGTCGGCGCCGTCCGGGTGGACGCCGACCGCGAGGTCGTGGACGACGCCGACGGACATGCCCGCCTCCCGGGCGGCCCGCGCCGCGGCGCCGAGCTGCTCGTCGGTGAGCCAGGCGAGCCGGCCGTGGAAGTCGACACGGTCGGCCAGCTCGTCCCGCTCCCGCGCGGTGGCGGCCGAGCGCGGGTCGCGCAGGCCCTCGGGCCACTGCCGCCGGTCGGCGCCGTACCGCTCGACGAGGGCGCACCAGGTGGCATGGTCCAGCAGCGCCTGCCCCTGCGCGGCGCGGAACTCCCGCAGGGCGGCCTGCCGCCCGGGGCCGAGCGGCACGCGCCACAGCAGCTCCAGGGCCTGCCGCTTCAGCACCCACACCGCGTCCCGGTCGATCAGCTCGCCCTTGCGCAGCACCCCTTCGCGCAGCTCCGCCGCGCGCCCGGTGAGCGCGTCCAGCTCGGCGCGCTCCTCGGCGCCGAGATGGCCGCGCACGTACGCGTACTCGGGGATGTCCTCGATCCGCAGGTGCACCGGGTCGGGGAAGCGCCGGGAGGAGGGGCGGTAGGGGGACGGGTCGGTGGGCGTCCCCGGCACGGCCGCGTGCAGGGGGTTGACCTGGACGAACCCCGCACCGAGGGCCCGGCCCGCCCAGCCGGCCAGCTCACGGAGGTCGCCGAGGTCACCCATGCCCCAGGACCGGGTGGACAGCAGCGAGTAGAGCTGCACGAGGACCCCGTGCGCGCGCTTCGGCGGTCGCGGCATGCGCGCGGGGGCGACGACGAGCGTGCTGTGCGCGGTGCGCCCGTCGCGCGCCCGGGCGTCGAGCCGGTGCACACCCAGCGGCAGCCGGGCATAGCGGGGCGTGCCCGAGATCTCGTCGCCGTGCTCGGTGGTGATCCGAACCTCGGTGCCCGGCGGGAGCGCCGCGAGCGGGCGCGGCAGCTCGGGCGGCCGCCCCTGGGGCGGTGCCCCCTCGGCCGGGTCGTCGTGCCACAGGACCAGGGTCGGCGGGAGGAGCCGGGCGTCCCTGGCCGCCTCGGTGGCGGCCAGGGACGTGCGCAGCGCCTCGGGCGTGGTGGCGTCGACGTCCAGGGCGGCGAGGACCTCCACCACCGTGGCGTCGGGGACCGGGACGGTGACGCCCGCGGACGGGGAGTACGCGGTGGCGACACCGTGCAGCGCGGCGAGCCGGGCAAGGGTCATTCAGGCTCCTGGTGACTCCGGTCCGCCGGCCGTGCGGTGCGCGGTCGGCTCGCTGGTCAGGGGGGTGAAGTCGGTGAGGGCGGGTTCGCTCGTCAGGGGTGTGGCGTCGGCGAGCGGCGGCTCGCTGGTCAGCGGGGTGCCGGCGGCCGGCAGCCCGGTGAGGGGGCAGTAGCCCGGGCCGTGGCCGGCGGCCGGGGGCTCGGTGGCGGGCGCGGGACCCGGGACCTGTTTGGAGAGGGCGGAGAGCAGGAGCTGGGCGGAAGCGGCCACGGTGGCCTCCCTGTGAAGGTGACGGTGGGACACAGCAGCCCTACCCAGTGGGCGGCCACACATCCGCCCAACGTGGCGTCGGTCACATGGCGCTCCCGTGCCGGGAGTTGGACCGCACCCCGTACCCCGGTAGGCAAATACGACACAACGGCCACGCACATTGACACCTTCGGCGAGTCGGTGGTGGGCTCGAAACCGACCGGTTCGGCCATCGGTCCGGCCACCGGCAAAGCTACTCGCAGAACAACGAAAGACGAGGGGAGACGCGCGTGCAGTTCGGGCGCTTCGGCCGCGGAAGGCGGACCGCGACGGCCGTTGCCGTCGCCGTGATCGGCGGCCTGCTCAGCGGCGCTCCCGGCGCGCAGGCCGCGCCCGGCGGCCCCGGCTCCCCCACCACGACCGCGCCCGGGCGGGAGGGCGCCGCCCTGCCCCCGGTGTGGCCGCGGCCGCAGTCCCTCCGCCCGGCCGGCACCGCGGTACCGCTCGGTGACGAGGTGACGATCCTCACGGGCGAGGGTGCCGACCCGTACGCCGTGACCGCGCTGGAGGGCGTCCTGCGGGACGCCGGTGTCCATACCGTCTACACCGGGCGGGACGGGCGGGGCCCGGTTGTCCTGTTGGGCGGCACGGGCGCGCAGAACGCGCTGCGCGCCCTCCGCGCGCCCGAGCGCGGCGACCTGCCGTCCGGCGGCTACCGCATCGCCACCGGCCGGTACGAGGGCCGTGACACGGTCGCCGTCGACGGCGTCGGCAAGGACGGCCTCTTCCACGCCGTCCAGACACTGCGCCAGCTCATAGCCGCCGACGGGTCGGTGCCGGGCGTCCTCGTGCGCGACTGGCCCGGCACGGCCGTGCGCGGCATGACGGAAGGTTTCTACGGCCGCCCCTGGAGCCACGAACAGCGCCTCGCCCAGCTCGACTTCATGGGCCGCACCAAGCAGAACCGGTACCTCTACGCGCCCGGCGACGACCCGTACCGCCAGAGCCAGTGGCGCGAGCCCTATCCGGCGGCCCAGCGGACCGAGTTCCGGGAACTGGCCGAGCGGGCCCGGCGCAACCACGTGACGCTCGCCTGGGCGGTGTCGCCCGCCCAGTCGATGTGCCTGGCCTCCGAGGACGACCTGACGGCGCTCAGGCGCAAGGTCGACGCGATGTACGCGCTCGGGGTGCGCGCCTTCCAGGTGCAGTTCCAGGACGCCTCCTACGACGAGTGGCACTGCTCCAGGGACGCGGACACCTTCGGTTCCGGCCCCGCCTCGGCGGCCCGGGCGCACGCGCGCGTGGCGACGGAACTGGCGCGGCACCTGGCCGGCCGGTACCCGGACGCCGAGCCGCTGACGCTGATGCCGACGGAGTACTACCAGGACGGTGCCACCGAGTACCGCACCGCGCTCGCCGCGGAACTGGACGACCGGGTGCAGGTGGCGTGGACGGGCGTCGGTGTCGTCCCGCGGACGATCACCGGCCGTGAACTGGCGGGCGCGCGGGACGCGTTCGAGCACCCGCTGGTCACCCTGGACAACTACCCGGTCAACGACTACGCGCAGGACCGTATCTTCCTGGGCCCCTACATGGGCCGCGAGCCGGCCGTCGCGGCCGGTTCCGCCGCCCTGCTGGCCAACGCGATGGAGCAGCCCGCCGCGTCCCGCATCCCCCTCTTCACCGCCGCCGACTACGCCTGGAACCCCAAGGGCTACCGCCCCGGGGAGTCCTGGCACGCCGCGCTCGGCGACCTGGCGGGCGGCGACCCGAAGGCCCGTGAGGCGCTGCACGCCCTCGCCGGCAACGACGCCTCCTCGATCCTCAGCCGCACCGAGTCGGCGTACCTCCGCCCGCTGCTGGCCGGCTTCTGGAGCACGCGCGCCAGCACGACGGCGGACGCGGCGGCCAGGGACCGGGCGGCGCGCGAGCTGCGGGCGGCGTTCTCCGTGATGCGCCAGGCGCCCGAGCGGCTGACGGGCACGGCGGGCGGTGCGCTGGACGACGAGGTGCGGCCGTGGCTGGACCAGCTCGCGCGGTACGGCCGCGCCGGCGAGGCGGCCGTCGACATGCTCCAGGCGCAGGCGCGCGGTGACGGGGCCGGTGCCTGGCGGGCCTCGCTGGAGCTGGAGCCGCTGCGGGGCGAACTGGCGGCGAGCCCGGTCACGGTGGGCGAGGGGGTGCTGGACCCGTTCCTGTCGCGGGCCGTCGAGGAGGCGGCACGGTGGACGGGCGCGTCGCGGGACGCGGGCACCGTGGCCCGGGAGGACGGGACGTACACCGTGCGCCTGGACCGGGCCCGGCCCCTGGACACGGTCACCGCGATGACGCTGCCGGGGGCGCACCCCGGTGACGGCCCCGGCGGCGTTCCGGCGAACGGCTCCGTCGAGGCGCACGTCCCCGGGCAGGGGTGGCGGCCGCTGGGCGCCCTGTCGGCGAGCGGCTGGACCCAGGCGGCCGCGCGCGGGCTCACCGCCGACGCCGTCCGGATCACCTGGAGCGGCCGGTCCCCCGGCGTCCGGGCCCTGGTGCCCTGGTTCGCGGACGAGCCGCAGGCCCGCCTCGACCTCCCGCACGCCGAGACGGACGCGGTCATCGGCGGCGCCCCGCGCCGGGTGAACGCGGTGCTGGCCGCCCAGCGGCCCGGCGAGGTGCACGGCACCCTGACGGCGAAGGCCCCGAAGGGCCTGAAGGTCACCGTCCCGAAGCAGACGGTCGTTCCGCGCGGCACGGCCGCGACCGTCCCGGTCGACATCACCGTCCCGGCGGACACGCCGTCGGGCGACTACCGGGTGCCGCTGTCGTTCGCCGGCCAGGAGCGCACCCTGACCGTCCGGGCCTACCCGGCGACGGGCGGCCCGGATCTGGCCCGTACGGCCAAGGCGTCCTCGTCGGGCGACGAGACCCCCGACTTCCCCGCCCCGGCCGCGATCGACGGCGACCCGGAGTCCCGCTGGTCCTCCCCGGCCGAGGACGGCGCCTGGTGGCAGCTGGAGCTGGCGGGGCCGGTCCGGCTCGGCCAGGTCGTCCTGCACTGGCAGGACGCGTACGCGGCGAAGTACCGCGTCCAGGTGTCGGCGGACGGCCGCGTCTGGCGCACGGCGGCGACCGTGCGGGACGGGAAGGGGGGCCGCGAGACGGTCCGGATGGACGCCCCGGGCACCCGCTTCGTCCGTGTCCAGGGCGACGAGCGGGCGACCGAGTACGGCTACTCCCTGTTCACGGTCGAGGCGTACGCGGTGACGGCGCCGGCTCCCCCGGGGGCACCTGCCGGGGCGCCTGGCGAGTGAGGCGCAGGGGCGGCCCGGCAGTCGGGGTGCTCCCGGTTCGTGGCGGCGAGTGAGGCGAAGGGGCGCGGCTGTGCCGAAAGGGAGAACGCGCGGAGGGCCCGAGGCACGAGGGACCGAGCACGATCGACCGTCGACACAGCCTTAGGCGCCCCGGAGCCGAACCGAGCCCTCAAGAAACCCTGTCGATCCGGGCCATGGCGTCGTCCGCGCCGTACGGCTGGAGGTACGGCAGCCAGCGCGGATCCCTGTGTCCGGTCCCGATGATGCGCCAGGCCAGGCCGGTCGGCGGGGCGGGTTGCTGGTGGAGCCGCCAGCCCAGCTCCCGCAGGTGCCGGTCGGCCTTCACGTGGTTGCAGCGGCGGCAGGCCGCCACGACGTTCTCCCAGGCGTGCTGTCCGCCGCGGCTGCGCGGCACGACGTGGTCGACGCTGGTTGCGACGCCACCGCAGTACATGCAGCGCCCGCCGTCGCGGGCGAAGAGGGCTTTGCGGGTCAGAGGAACGGGCCCCCGGTAGGGGACCCGTACGAACCGCTTCAGGCGGACCACACTGGGTGCGGCGATCGCACGGGTCGCGCTGTGCATGAAGGCGCCGGATTCCTCGAGGCAGATGGCCTTGTTCTCCAGGACGAGGACGAGCGCGCGGCGGAGCGGTACGACGCCGAGGGGCTCGTACGACGCGTTGAGGACCAGGACATGCGGCACGGATGCCTCCTATTACGCCGGCGGCGCGTGGCTCGCGCCGGGACGATCTGCTCTCAGTCTCTCCTCATGCCAGGTCGAAGCGCCACCACGTACCGGTAACGGGCCCGAAGTGTTTTCGACCACACTCCGATCATCCCCAGGTGAGACGCAGCTCTCCCTCGAACATGGCAACGAAGCACCCCCGATGCGCCGTTAATGTAATTGGTCCGCTTGTCCATCCTGGAGGTTCCCGCCGTGCTCTGGTCCGCCGTTTCGGCTGCAGACCCCACACCCGCCCCGGTGTCGCTCGACGAAGCCGCCAAGCAGGCCGGTGAGGCCGCCGGCTGGGTGGAACAGAACTGGTCCACCTGGCTGAGCACCGGTCTGCGCATCCTGCTGATCCTGGCCGTGGCGGTCGTGCTGCGCCACCTCGTGCGCAGGGCGCTGACCAAACTGATAGAGCGCATGAACCGCAGCGCCCAGGCCGTCGAGGGGTCCGCCCTGGGCGGACTGCTGGTGAACGCCGAGCGGCGCCGGCAGCGCTCCGAGGCCATCGGCTCGGTACTGCGCTCGGTCGCCTCGTTCCTGATCATGGGCACCGCCGGCCTGATGATCCTGGGCGCCTTCAACGTCAACCTCGCCCCGCTGCTGGCGTCGGCGGGTGTCGCGGGTGTCGCCATCGGTTTCGGCGCCCGCAACCTGGTCACGGACTTCCTCTCCGGCGTCTTCATGATCCTGGAGGACCAGTACGGGGTCGGTGACTCGGTCGACGCGGGGGTCGCCTCCGGTGAGGTGATCGAGGTCGGCCTGCGGGTGACGAAGCTGCGCGGCGACAACGGTGAGATCTGGTACGTCCGCAACGGCGAGATCAAGCGGATCGGCAACCTCAGTCAGGGCTGGTCCACGGCGATGGTCGACGTGACGGTCCGCCCGACCGAGGACCTGGACCGCGTCCGCACGGTGATCACCGAGGTCGGCGACGCGCTGGCCAAGGAGGAGCCGTGGAACGAGCGCCTGTGGGGCCCGGTCGAGGTCCTCGGCCTCAACGAGGTGCTGCTGGACTCCATGACGATCCGCCTGTCGGCCAAGACCATGCCGGGCAAGTCGCTCGGTGTGGAGCGTGAGCTGCGCTGGCGCATCAAGCGGGCCTTCGACGAGGTGGGCATCCGGATCGTGGGCGGCCTGCCCGCGGCTCCTTCCGAGGACGCCCCGGACCCGACCGCGTCCATGGCGCCCCCGTCCGCCTTCGCCTCCACCACCTCCCCCCAGTCGGTCGCGGCCACCCCGCTGAACCCGCCGGCGAACCTCACCAAGTAGCACCCGGTACGGACACGAGGGCGCGCCCACCGCGACGGTGGGGGCGCCCTCGTTCGTGTCCCGGGCCTTCCCGGGTCTTGACGCGTCCCTGACGTGCGTCCTACCGTCTGGCCACCGCAACAGGAAAGTTTCCTAACAGTGTGGGCAGGTGCATCGTCCCGTGACCGGAACCGTCGGCAACACCCCCGGCACACCACGTGTCCTCCGTGCCATGAACGACCGGGCGGCGCTCGATCTGCTGCTGGAACACGGACCCCTGTCCCGCACCCGCATCGGCAGGCTCACGGGCCTGTCCAAGCCGACCGCCTCCCAGCTACTGGCACGGCTGGAGGCGGCCGGACTGGTCGTGGCGACCGGGGTGACCGAGGGGCGCCCCGGACCGAACGCGCAGCTCTACGCGGTCAACGCCCGCGCCGCGTACGCCGCCGGGCTGGACGTGAACCCCCGGCGCATCCGCGCGGCCGTCGCCGACGTGACCGGGGCGGTGGCCGGCGAGTTCGAGCTGGCGACCCCGAAGAAGACGGCGGGGAACGTCGTACGTCAGGTGACCGAGGCGCTGGACGGGGCCGTGAAGGCGGCCGGGATCACCCGGGGCGAGGTGCACCGGCTGGTGATCGGCACGCCCGGCGCGTTCGACCCGTCGACCGGGCGGCTGCGGTACGCGTCCCACCTGCCGGGCTGGCACTCCCCCACGCTGCTGGACGAGCTGGCTGCCGCCCTGCCGATGCCGGTCGAGTACGACAACGACGTCAACCTGGTGGCGGTGGCCGAGCAGCGGCTGGGGGCGGCACGGGGGCACGACGACTTCGTCCTGCTGTGGAACGAGGAGGGCCTCGGTGCCGCGCTCGTGCTCGGCGGGCGGCTGCACCGCGGGTTCACCGGCGGCGCAGGCGAGGTCGGCTTCCTGCCCGTGCCGGGCGCGCCGCTGGTGCGGCAGGTCACCAAGGCGAACAGCGGCGGCTTCCAGGAGCTGGCCGGCGCGCAGGTGCTGCCCCGGCTGGCCCGCGAGTACGGCATCGAGGAGATCCCGCGCGGGGAGCACGCCGAGGTCGGTGCCGAGCTCGTCCGGCGGGCGGCGGACTCGGACGCGGAGCCGTACCGCAGGCTCCTCGACGCCTTCGCGACCGGTCTCGCCACGGGTCTCGCCTCCATGGTCGCCGTCCTCGACCCGGAGCTGGTGGTGCTGTCCGGCGAGGTGATCGTCGCCGGCGGGGAGGCGCTGCGCGAGCGCGTCCAGGCCGAGCTGGGGGAACTGGCCGCGTCCAGGCCACGGCTCGTCCTCGGCGGCGTACAGGGACACCCGGTGCTGCGCGGCGCGCTGGAGAGCGCGCTGGCCGCCACGCGCGACGAAGTCTTCGACACCTCCCGTTGAACCCCACCTCAGGAGTCACCGCCATGAACCGCAAAGCCCTTGGCGTGCTCGCTTCGGCCGCCGCCATAGCCGTGCTCACGTCCGCCTGCACCGGCTCGGCCGGGGCCGGCGCGAGCGACGACCCCGACGCCCGGGTCACGCTGACGTTCTGGCACGGCTGGTCCGCGCCGTCCGAGGTGAAGGCGGTCGACGCCAACATCGAGCGGTTCGAGGCCGCCCACCCCGACATCACGGTGAAAGTCGTCCCCAACATCACCGACGACAAGATCCAGCAGGCGCTGCGGGCCGGCGGGTCCAACGCCCCGGACGTGGTGTCGTCGTTCACCACCGACAACGTGGGCAAGTTCTGCTCCTCCGGTGCCTTCGCCGATCTCGCGCCGTTCATCGAGAAGTCGGGGATCGACCTGGAGAAGACCTTCGCGAAACCGCGCCTGGACTACACCCAGTTCCAGGGCAGGCGCTGCACACTGCCGCTGCTCGGCGACGCGTACGGGCTGTACTACAACAAGGACGCCTTCGAGGAGGCGGGGATCACGGCGCCACCGAAGACCTGGAGCGAGTTCGACGAGGTCGCCCGGAAGCTGACCAGGCCGAAGGGCGACTCGTACGAGCAGCTGGGCTTCATGCCCAATTTCCACGGCTACGAGAGCACCCCCGGGCACCTCGTCGCCCAGTGGAGCCCCACGTACTTCGCCGAGGACGGCACGTCGAAGATCGCCGAGGACCCCGCCTTCGCCGCCATGTTCACCTGGCAGAGGAACCTGATCCAGAAGCTGGGCGGGTTCGAGAAGCTGGAGAGGTACCGGAGCACCTTCGGTGACGAGTGGGGCGCCAAGCACCCCTTCCACACCGGTCAGGTCGCCATGCAGCTCGACGGCGAATGGCGCCTGGGCATGACCACCGACGCCAAGGTGCCCTTCGAGGTGGGCGTCGCCCCGCTGCCGGTCCCCGACACCCAGGCCGCCGATTACGGCAAGGGCTATCTCTCCGGCACCATCGTCGGCATCGCCTCCACCAGCCGGAAGCAGAACGCCGCCTGGGAACTGGTGAAGTACCTGACCACCGACACGGACGCGGTCGTGAACTTCGCCAACGAGCTGCGCAACGTCCCCTCCACGCACGACGCGCTGGCCTCGCCGAAGCTGAAGCTGGACCCGCGTTTCCAGACCTTCCTGGACATCGCCCGCCACCCCAGGTCCAACACCACCCCCGCGTCCGTCAACGGCGGTGCCTACCAGGTGACCCTGCAGGAGTTCGGCTACCTGTACGAGGCGGGCAAGGTGCCGGACCTCAAGGCCGGGCTGGAGAAGACGGCCGCGCAGATCGACACCGACATCGAGAAGGCGAAGTGACGGTCCGCACGCTCCGCGCGAAGCGCACCCGTGGCGCGCTCAGGACCGTCACCTTCCTCTCCCCCTGGCTGGTCGGCTTCGGCGTCTTCTTCGCCTACCCGCTGGTGTCGACCGTGTACTTCTCGTTCATGGACTACGACGGCTTCCAGGCGCCCGTCTTCAACGGTCTGGAGAACTGGCGTTACGTCTTCGCCGACTACCCCGCCTTCTGGCCGTCCATGGGGAACACCCTGTGGCTGGTGGCCGTCATGGTCACCTGCCGGGTCGTCTTCGGACTGGGCGTCGGGCTGCTGGTCACCAGGATCAAAACGGGGGCGGGGGCCTTCCGGACCCTGTTCTACCTGCCCTACCTCGCCCCTCCGGTCGCCGCCACCCTCGGGTTCGTCTTCCTGCTCAACCCCGGTACGGGCCCGGTCAACGCGCTACTCACCGACCTGAGCCTGCCGGCCCCCGGCTGGTTCACCGACCCGGCCTGGTCCAAGCCCGCGCTGACCGTGCTCGCGGTGTGGGGCGTCGGCGACCTGATGGTCATCTTCATGGCCGCCCTGCTCGACGTACCGAAGGAGCAGTACGAGGCGGCCGAGCTGGACGGGGCGTCGGCCCGGCAGCGCTTCCGCTACGTCACCCTGCCCAACATCTCCCCGATCGTGCTCTTCGCCGTCGTCACCGGGGTCATCCAGACCATGCAGTACTACACACAGCCCCTGGTCGCCGGGAAGGTCGCCTCCGGCGTCATCGGCAACAGCGGGCAGCAGTTCGAGCCGGGATACCCGGAGAAGTCGACGCTGACCCTGCCGCAGCTCGTGTACAACCTCGGCTTCCAGCGGTTCGACTACGGATCGGCGTGCGTCGTCGCCCTGGTGCTGTTCGCCCTCGCCATGGCCTTCACGGCACTGCTGATGCGGCGGCGCGGCGGCCTCGTACAGGTGGGTGACTGACCGCCATGACGTACGCTCCCGCAACGCTGACGAAGGCCACGCCCGCGTCACGCACGGCCCGCCGCAGGGCGGTGATGCACTGGATCGCCGTGCACGCGCTGGGCGTCGCGGCGGCGCTGTTCTTCGTGCTGCCGTTCGTCTTCCTCTTCCTCACCTCGCTCATGAGCGACCAGCAGGCCCTCACCCGCGACCTCAGCCCCGACACCTGGGAGTGGGGCAACTACGCGCGGGTGTGGAACACCCCCGGTTTCCTGACCTGGTGGCGCAACACCCTCCTGTACGCCGGGCTCGGCACGCTGCTGACGGTCGTGTCGTCGATCCCCGTCGCGTACGCCCTCGCGAAGTTCCGCTTCCGGGGGCGGCGGCTCGCGCTGATGCTGGTCGTCTCGGCGATGATGCTGCCGCCGCAGGTGGTGATCATCCCGATGTACCTGTTCTGGGCGAGGCAGATGGACCTGTCGGGCTCGCTGTGGCCGCTGATCATCCCGATGGCGTTCGGCGACGCGTTCTCCGTCTTCCTGCTGCGGCAGTTCCTCCTCACCGTCCCGAACGAGTACCTGGACGCGGCGAGGGTCGACGGCTGCGGCGAACTGCGCACACTCGTCCGGGTGGTTCTGCCCATGGCGAAGCCGGGCATCGCGGCGGTCGCGCTGTTCCAGTTCTTCTACGCCTGGAACGACTACTTCGGGCCGCAGATCTACGCTTCCGAGAACCCGGCCGCCTGGACCCTCAGCTACGGCCTGGAGTCCTTCAAGGGCGCGCACCACACCGACTGGAACCTGACCATGGCCGCGACCGTCCTGGTCATGGCCCCCGTGATCCTCGTCTTCTTCTTCGCCCAGAAGGCGTTCGTCGAGGGCGTCACCTTGACCGGAGTGAAGGGCTAGAAGGGTATGAAGCTGGCTGTTGTGGGGGGCGGCTCCACCTACACCCCCGAACTGATCGACGGGTTCGCGCGGCTGCGCGACACCCTCCCGATCGCTGAACTGGCCCTCGTCGACCCGGCCACCGAGCGCCTCGACCTGGTCGGCGGGCTGGCCCGGCGGATCTTCGCCAAACAGGGCCACAACGGGCTCATCACGACCACGTCCGACCTGGACGCCGGCGTCGAGGGCGCCGACGCGGTCCTGCTGCAACTGCGCGTCGGCGGGCAGGCGGCCCGGCAGCAGGACGAGACCTGGCCGCTGGAATGCGGCTGTGTCGGGCAGGAGACGACCGGCGCGGGCGGCCTCGCGAAGGCGCTGCGCACGGTACCGGTGGTGCTGGACATCGCCGAGCGCGTACGACGGGCCAGCCCCCACGCGTGGATCATCGACTTCACCAATCCGGTCGGCATCGTCACCCGGGCCCTGCTCCAGGCCGGGCACCGGGCCGTCGGGCTGTGCAACGTGGCCATCGGCTTCCAGCGGAGGTTCGCGAGGCTGCTGGACGTCGAGCCGGGCGCGGTGCACCTCGACCACGTGGGGCTCAACCACCTCACCTGGGAGCGGGGGGTGCGGCTCGGCGGGCCGGACGGCGAGGACGTCCTGCCGGAGCTGCTCGCCGAACACGGTGACGCCATCGCCGACGACCTGCGGCTGCCGCGCGCCGTGCTCGACCGGCTGGGCGTCGTCCCCTCGTACTACCTGCGGTACTTCTACGCGCACGACGAGGTCGTCCACGAGCTGGGCACCAGGCCGTCCCGGGCGGCGGAGGTCGCCGCGATGGAACGACAGCTCCTGACGATGTACGGCGACCCCGCGCTGGACGAGAAGCCGGAGCTGCTGGCCAAGCGGGGCGGCGCCTTCTACTCGGAGGCGGCGGTGGACCTGGCGGCGGCGCTGCTGGGCGGCTCCGCCCCGGGGACGCAGGTGGTCAACACGTACAACGCCGGGACGCTGCCGTTCCTGCCGGACGACGCGGTGATCGAGGTGCAGGCAGCCGTGGACGGCTCGGGGGCCTCGCCGCTGGCCGTACCGGAACTCGATCCGCTGTACGCGGGGCTCGTCGCGCACGTGACCGCGTACGAGGAACTGGCGCTGGAGGCCGCGCTGCGCGGCGGGCGCGACCGGGTGTTCCAGGCGCTGCTGGCGCACCCGCTGATCGGCCAGTACGCGCTCGCCGAAGGGCTGACCGACCGGCTGGTCGCACACAACCGGGAGTACCTCACGTGGGCATGACGGCCGCCGTCCTCGCGATCGACGCGGGCAACAGCAAGTCGGACGTGGCGTTCGTCGGCGAGGACGGCTCGGTCCTGGCCGCGGCGCGCGGGCCGGGCTTCCAGCCGCCGCGGGTGGGCGTCGGGGCGGCGCTCGACGTGCTGGCGGCCACCGTCCACGAGGCGCTGGCGTCCACGGACCTGTCCGTCGGGACCGTACGGCACGTGTCGGCCTGCCTGGCCAACGCCGACTTCCCCGCCGAGGAGGCGGAGTTGGCCGCCGCGCTGCACGCGCGCGCGTGGGGGCGGACCGTCGAGGTGCGCAACGACACGTTCGCCATCCTCCGGGCGGGCGTCGACGAGCCGCGCGGCGTCGCGGTGGTGTGCGGCGCGGGCATCAACTGCGTGGGCATGCTGCCGGACGGGCGCACCGCCCGGTTCCCCTCGATCGGCCGGATCTCCGGCGACTGGGGAGGGGGTTCGGCTCTCGCGGAGGAGGCGATGTGGTGCGCGTCCCGGGCGGAGGACGGGCGCGGTGAGCCGACGGAGCTGGCCCGGACCCTGCCCGCGCACTTCGGTCTGGACTCGGTGTACGCGCTGATCGAGGCGCTCCACCTGGGGCGGATCCCGGCCGAGCGGCGGCACGAGCTGACACCGGTGCTGTTCGCGACGGGCGCGGCGGGCGACCCGGTGGCACGGTCGGTGGTGGAGCGCCAGGCGGAGGAGGTCGTCGCGATGGCGACGGTCGCCCTGGACCGGCTCGGTCTGCTGGACGAGGAGGTCCCGGTGCTGCTGGGCGGCAGTGTCCTGGCGGCCCGGCACCCGCAGCTGAACGGGCGGATCGCCGAACTGCTGGCCGTCAAGGCCCCGAAGGCCGCCCTCCACGTGGTGACCGAGCCCCCGGTGCTGGGGGCGGCCCTGCTCGGCCTGGACCACGTCGGTGCGTCCGCCGGGGCCCGCGCGCGGGTGCGGGCGCACTACGCGCGGCGCGTCTGACGGGGAACCGGCGGGGGCCGGGCGGCGTATACAGAGTGGGGAGAGCGAGGGGTGGTGCGGCGGGGCGGCGGGCACGATAAGAACAAGATCGAGTCAAGCCTGGTGTGCACACCGGCCCCTCCAGCCATACTGCGGTGAGCGACCGAGGGGGAGGTCACGTGACTTACGCACCGGATGCGCCGGCCGTGCCGAGCGCACCGCCCGCGCCGGGCGCGCCCGCCGTGCTGCCGCCACCGCCGCCGCCGGCAGGGCCCCCCGCGGGGCGGGGCGCCTGGGCCGAGGGTGCGGCACGGCTGCGCGCGGCGGCGACGACCGAACCGGGTCGGCTGCGGATCCTGGGTGCCGTACTGGCCGCGCTGGTCGTGGCGTTCGGGGCGGTCACCGCGTTCGAGGTCTCCGACCGGGCGGCCGCCGCCGACGACGTGGTGAGCCGCAGTCAGCCGCTGAGCGCGGACGCGGCGGACATCTACCGCTCCCTGGCGGACGCCGACACCGCCGCGGCGGGCGGCTTCCTGGCCGGCGCGCAGGAGCCCGCGGATGTGCGCGAGCGGTACGAGGAGGACATCACCACCGCTTCCCGGCTGATCGTCAAGGCCGCGGCGAACACGGACGGTTCCTCGCGCTCCGCCCAGGACATCGCCACCCTCAACGAGTACCTGCCGCGTTACACGGGCCTGGTGGAGCGCGCCCGCGCCGCCAACCGGCAGGGCCTGCCGCTGGGCGGGGCGTATCTGCGGTACGCCAACCAGCAGATGAGCACCCGGCTGCTGCCCGCCGCCGAGCGGCTGTACGAGGCGGAGACCGCCCGGCTCGGCCAGGACGACCGGGACGCCCGGACGTGGCCCTCCCTGTCTCTCGGCGCGGGGATCGTCGTCCTCGCCGCCCTCCTGTGGGCGCAGCGCCGCACGTACCTGCGCACGAACCGGGTGTTCAACCATGGCCTGCTGGCCGCCACGGCCGCGTCCACGGTGGTGCTGCTGTGGCTGGCGGCCGGGCACACGGTGGCCCGGGCGGAGCTCAACGAGGCCAAGGTGCACGGGCAGGATTCGCTCAAGGTGCTGAACGAGGCACGGATCAACTCCCTGAAGGCCCGCGCCAACGAGAACCTGACGCTGGTGGCCCGTGGCGCGGTGCTGACCGCGGACGGCAAGAGCGACAAGTACGAGACCGAGTACGGCACGGGCATGAGCAGGCTGGCCACCGCGCTGGACGAGGCGGACCGGCTCGCCGACGACCCCTCGGGCGACGGGCCGGTCCTGGAGGCCGCGCGGGGGGTGGCCGAGTGGAAGAAGCGCCACAAGGACGCCCGTGACACGGACAACGGCGGCGACTACGAGGGCGCGCTGGCCAAGGTGATCGGCGCCGAGAACTCCACCGGGGAGTCCTTCGACGAAGTGGACGCGGCACTGGAGAAAGCCCTGGACCATGAGCAGGGTGAGTTCACCCGGGCCGCCGAGGACGGGCGCGGCGCGCTGACCGGCCTGCCGGCCGGGGCGGCAGGCCTGGCCGTGGTGGGCGCGGCCGGGGCCATCATGGGCATCAACCGCAGGCTGTCGGAGTACCGGTGAGGGCGAGGGGAGGCACGATGAAGGACAACGACGACACGACGCCACGGACGAGGGGCGCGGCGCCCGCTCCGGCCCCGAGTGCCCTTGTCGGCACCCCGGACCCCGGCACGCCCCCCGGCGGGGCGCCCGTCCCCGTCCGTACGGACACACCCGGCACCGGCACGGCGGGGCGCCGGGGCGCGGCCGGGCGGTTGCGGGGCTGGGGCGGGGTCGCGGCGATGGCCGTGGCGTGCGGGCTGACCGCCGCCCTGACCCTGGTGCCGCTCTCCAGGAGCGGCCTCGGCTCCGCCCAGGTGTCCGGCGCGGACAGCGTCCTGCCCGCCAAGGCCGACACGTGCCAGGACCCGGAGGCCTCCCTCCCGCCGTCCACCGCGAACGGGCCGTCCGTCGACGCCATCAGGACGCGCGGCAAACTGATCGTCGGCGTGGACCAGAACAGTTACCGGTGGGGGTACCGCGACCCGGCGACCGGCAGGCTGGAAGGTTTCGACATCGACCTCGCGCGGGCCATCGCCGAGGACCTCCTCGGCAGCCGGGACGCCGTCATCTTCCGCGCCGTTCCCACCAACCAGCGGATCGCCGCCCTGGAGAACGGCACGGTCGACCTGGTGGTGCGGACGATGACGATCAACTGCAGCCGCATCGAGCAGGTCGCCTTCTCCACCGCCTACTTCCAGGCGGGGCAGCAGGTACTGGCGCCGGAGAAGTCCACGGTCACGGGGTACGACTCCTCCCTCAAGGGCAAGCGGGTCTGCTCGGCCGAGGGCTCGACGGCTTACGAGGCGCTGGAGAGGAAGTCGTTCGGCGCCGTCTTCAAGGACGAGCACGACGGCCTGCCGGAGGACGAGGACATCCACACCGTGCCCAACCAGCTGGACTGCCTCGTGCGGCTCCAGATGGGCGAGGTCGACGCGGTCGTGACGGACAACGCGCTGGCCGCCGGGCAAGCGGCTCAGGACCCGGCCGTCACCCTGAAGGGCAAGCCGTTCACCACGGAGTACTACGGCGTCGCCGCGAAGCTCGGCAACGACGACCTGGTGCGGCGGGTCAACCAGGTGCTCGTCGACTACCGCAAGGGACCGTGGCAGAAGGCGTACGACACCTGGCTGCGCCCGGTCCTGCCCGGGATAGCCGGACCGCCGGCGCCGAAGTACCGCACCAACTGACCTGCCGACCTTGCGTGTACGAGTGGAGAGGTGATCGATGGGCGTCACGGGACCCCCTGGGCCGGTGATGGACCGGGACGAGGTGGACCGTGCGCTGGCGCGGCTCGGGGCGGAGCACAAGGCGGTCGAGGACTCGCTGCTCGCCCTCCAGGACCACGCGGGCCGCCGTCTCCTCGAGGGCGCCGAGCTGACCGGCACGACCAAGGACCGCTGGGCCACCACCGAGCAGACGATCACCCTGCTGTGGACGTACTTCGACGCGTACACGGCGGCGTTGCACGAGGCCCGTGAGGTACGCGCCCGGCGCCGGTGGCCCGGCCGCGAGGAGCTGGCCGAGCTGACGGAGCGGCTGCGCGGCGAGAGCGTGACGGTGTCGGGCACGTCGTCCAAGCTGGCCGAGCGGTTCACGCTGGAGCGGCTGGTGGACCGGATGAACGAGCTGTACGCCTCCTCGCTGGACATGGTGGTCACGGCGGACGCGGTGTGGTCCGCGCTGCCGGCCCGGATAGACCTGCTGGCGGCCGAGCTGCACCGCACCCGTTCGCTGGCGCACTCCGTGGGCGTACGGCCCGGGGAGCACCCCGCGGGGGACGACCTGGAGTCCATCACGCACGAACTGGCCACCCTGCGGGCCCAGGTGGTGACCGACCCGCTGGCGTTCTGGCGCCCTGCGGTGGGCAGTTCGGCGCCCGGGGGCGGGCGGCCGGACACGGACAGGTACGACCGGGCGGCCCGCGCGCTGGAGGACGTGCGCCGCGAGATCGAGGCGGTGCTCCAGGTCCGGCAGGACTCGGAGGCGCGCCTGTTGCGGCTGCGGGACGTCCTGTCGCGCGCCGACCGGACGCTGGCGGAGGCTCGGGCGGCCAGGGGCGAGGTGCTGGCGAAGATCGCCGCCTCGGAGGTGCCCGTGGTCAGCGGTCCGCCCACCGCGCTCCAGGAGCGGCTGGCGACGGCCGCCGAGTACCGGCGCCACGCCCAGTGGCACCGGCTGTCCCCGCTGCTGGAGGCGTTGGAGCAGGAGGCGGAGGACGAACTGATGCGGGCGCGCGAGCAGTTGACGGCGGTCACCGCGCCGCTGGCCGTCCGGGCGGAGCTGCGCGGACGGCTCGACGCGTACAGGGCGAAGGTCGCCCGGCACGGCATGGCGGAGGATCCGCTGCTGATCGAGCGGTACGACGCGGCACGCCGGATGCTGTGGAGCGCCCCGTGCGACCTGAGGGTCGCCGAGCAGGCGGTGCTGCGCTATCAGCAGGCGGCCGCGGAAGTCCTGTCGGGGGCGGGTCCCGTGGACCGTAGGGGGAGCCAGTGAAGTCGTGTCAGCGGCCCGGTTGCGAGGGCTCGTACGAGGACATGGGCGGCGGTGAGCTGTACTGCGACACGTGCGGCCTGGCGCCTGTCGTCTCGCCGTCGGGGATGGTGTCGTCGCCGCCGACGGGCGTCGCGGGCGGCGGGCGGGGGTCGACCGGCAGCTCGCGGTCGTCGTCCCGTTCGTCGCGGTCCTCCCGGTCGTCGCGGCGCTCGGTGTCGGGGCGGCTCTCCCGGTCGCTGTCCGGCGGGCCGGGCTCGTCGCGGTCGGTGTCGGTGCGCAGTTCCGGTTCGTCCACCGGCCAGTCCGGGCGGGGCAGGCTGGGCGCGGGGCTGGTGTCGATCCCGGCGGTGCCGCGTCCGGATCCCCACGCGGTGGTGATGGCGAACCCGGAGGTGCCGGAGCGGAAGCGATTCTGCTCGCGGTCCGACTGCGGGGCGCCGGTGGGGCGGGCGCGCGGTGACCGGCCGGGGCGTACGGAGGGGTTCTGCACCAAGTGCGGGCACCCCTACTCGTTCGTGCCGAAGCTGCGCGCGGGTGACGTGGTGCACGGCCAGTACGAGGTGGCCGGGTGCCTGGCGCACGGCGGACTCGGCTGGATCTACCTCGCCGTGGACCGCGCGGTCTCCGACCGGTGGGTCGTGCTCAAGGGCCTGCTGGACACCGGTGACCAGGACGCGATGGCGGCGGCGATCTCGGAGCGGCGGTTCCTCGCCGAGATCGAGCACTCCAACATCGTCCGCATCTACAACTTCGTGGAACACCTGGACCAGCGGACGGGCTCCCTCGACGGCTACATCGTCATGGAGTACGTCGGCGGCAAGTCCCTGAAGGACATCGCCAACGAGCGGCGCGGCCCGGACGGGCGGCGGGACCCGCTGCCCGTCGAGCAGGCGTGCGCGTACGGCATCGAGGCCCTGGAGGCGCTCGGGCACCTGCACAGCCGGAACCTGCTGTACTGCGACTTCAAGGTGGACAACGCGATCCAGACCGAGGACCAGCTCAAGCTGATCGACATGGGCGCGGTGCGCAGGATGGACGACGACGAGTCGGCCATCTACGGCACGGTCGGCTACCAGGCCCCGGAGGTGGCGGAGGCCGGCCCGTCGGTCGCGTCCGACCTGTACACGGTGGCGCGGACGCTGGCGGTGCTGACGTTCGACTTCCAGGGCTACACGAACGTGTTCGTGGACTCCCTGCCGAACCCGGACAACATCGAGGTGTTCCGGACCTACGAGTCGTTCTACCGGCTCCTGGTACGGGCGACCGATCCCGACCCGGCGCGCCGGTTCGCCTCGGCCCAGGAGATGGCCGAGCAGCTGACCGGAGTGCTGCGGGAGGTGGTGGCCGTACAGACGGGCCGTCCGCGCCCGTCCCTGTCGACGCTGTTCGGTCCGGAAGTGCGCGTGACGGACACGGAGCTGTTCGCCGACGCGGACGCGGACGTGTCGGTGCTGGGGGCCCGGGAGGTCCCGAAGGGCCTCGGTCTTCGCGGCCGTGGGCCAGGTCCCGGCGCGGGCCACGGCGCCGGCCACGGCGCGGGCTCCGGTAGGGGCGCCGTCCCCGCGCCGCGTACGGAACACGCGGGCGCTGCCCCGGGCGCCCCTGTCGCCTTGCCCGCCCCAGCGGCCCCTACTGCCCCTCTGGCCTCAGCGGCCTCTGCCGCCCCTACGGCCTCAGCGGCCCCTGCCACTCCTCCCGCCCCTGCCGTCACGCCGATGCTCGCCCCGCTGGACGCACGCGCCACCGCGCTGGCACTGCCGGTGCCGCACGTCGACGCGGGTGACCCCAACGCGGGGTTCCTCGCCGGGCTGATGGCCTCCGCGCCTGCCGAGCTGATCGCCGCTCTGCTCACCGCCCCCGCGCCCTCCCTCGAACTGCGGCTGCGCGAGCTGCGTGCCCGTCTGGAAATGGGTGAACTGGGCTCGGCGGCGCGTGCGCTGGAAACCCTGGAGGCGCAGCACCCGGACGACTGGCGGGTGGTCTGGTACCGCGGGGTCGCGTCCCTGGCGACGGGCGACAACGAGAACGCCGCCCTGTCGTTCGACGCGATCTACGACGCGTTCCCCGGCGAGCCGGCGCCCAAGCTGGCGCTGGGCGTCTGCGCCGAGGTGCTGGGCCAGTTGGACAACGCGGCCGAGTACTACCGCCTGGTGTGGACGACGGACCCGGGCTTCGTGAGCGCCGCGTTCGGCCTCGCGCGGGTCCGGCTGGCCGCCGGCGACCGGGCCGGCGCGGTGCACGCACTGGAGTCGGTGCCCGAGGCGTCGATCCACTACACGGCCGCGCGCGTGGCGGCCGTACGGGCCCGGCTGCGGCGCCGTTCCGCGCACGAGCCGCTGATCGCCGACCTGACGGCGGCGGCGGAACAGGTGTCCGCGCTGCAGCAGTTCGGACTGGACGCGGTGCGCCGCGAACAGTTGTCCACAGAGGTGCTGGGCAAGGCGCTGGACTGGGTACTCTCCGGTAGTCCAGGAGCGGGAGCCGCACGGACCCCGCTGCTGGGCAGCGAACTGGACGAGCGCGGTCTGCGTTCCGGACTGGAACGCTCCTACCGGGTGCTCGCCCGGCTCGCTCAGCGCGGCGAGGAGAGGATCGACATGGTGGAGCGGGCGAACCGCTTCCGCCCCCGGACATGGGTGTGATTGATGTCGCAGAGGCACCAGCTGTCCGCCTGCCCCAGCTGCGAGGAGCCGCTGGAGTCGGGTGATCTGTTCTGCGGTGCGTGCGGGTACGACCTGTCGGCCGTACCGCCGCCGCCGGAGGACCGTCCGACCATGGTCATGGGCTCCCCCGTGGGCGGCGCCGCGTGGCCCGCGGCCCCGGCAGTGCCCGGGCCGGACCAGGCGGCCGTCGGCCTGCCGGGGGATCAGCCCCGCCCGGGCGCTCCGGCGGTGCGGTTCGACGCCCGCGCCACGGGCGACTCCGGCGACTTCGCCCTCCCGGCCCCGGCGCCCGCACCGGCCCCCGCGCCGGCCCGGCCTCCGGCGCCCGCGTCGGTCCCTGAGCCCGCACCGCCGCCGAGCGGCCCACCCGCGCCCGGGCCGTTCGGGACGGATGAGCCCGAGCACACCGGTTCGGAGTCGGCGCACACGCAGGATGCCCACGGCGGTCCGGCGCAGGCGGGCGCGCACGAGGCGGGTCACGCGCCGGGTGCCGCGCCCGCCCCCGTACCGGAGGCCAGTGCCGTGGCCGGGCCGACGCCCCCGCCGTGGGCGGCGCCCGGGACCGGGCCGGGGACCTCGGCCGAGCCTTCGCCGGGCGGTGCGGGCGGCGGCGGGACGCCCGATCCGCGCGCGGTGGAGCACGCGGCGGCTCCGCCCGCCGGGACCCGGCTGTGCGTGGCCTGCCGGGCCGGGCACGTGGACCCGGACGGGTACTGCGAGAACTGCGGGCACGCGCAGCCACGGGAGCGGGACCACATGGAGGAGGAGCTCGGCGCCGTCGCCGCCGTCAGCGACCGCGGGCTGCGCCACCACCGCAACGAGGACGCGTTCGCCGTGTCCACGACGGCCCTGCCGGACGGTTCGCCGGCCGTCGTCGCGATCGTCTGCGACGGGGTGTCGTCGGCGACGCGCCCCGACGAGGCGTCGGAGGCCGCCGCGTCGGCGGCCAATGAGTCGCTGCTGGAGTCGCTCCCGCGCGGCACGCATCCGCAGACGGCGATGCACGAGGCGATCGTCGCGGCCTCCGAGGCGGTCAACGCCTTGGCGGACGGCGAGGACGCGGCGGCCAGGGAGCACGATCCCCACCGCCACCAGAACGCGCCGGCCTGCACGCTCGTCGGCGCGGTCGTCGCGAGCGGTCTGCTGGTGGTCGGCTGGGTCGGTGACAGCCGCGCCTACTGGGTGCCCGACGACCGCAGCGGTCCGCCCGCCCGCCTCACCGAGGACGACTCGTGGGCCGCGCAGATGGTGGCGGCGGGCCTGATGAACGAGGCGGAGGCGTACGCGGACGAGCGTGCCCACGCCATCACGGGCTGGCTGGGAGCCGACGCGTACGAACTGGAGCCGCACACGGCCGCGTTCAAGCCGGACCGTCCCGGTGTCGTCGTGGTGTGCACGGACGGTCTGTGGAACTACGCGGAGGCGGCCGAGGACATGGCCCGTGTGGTGCCGCCCGACGCCGCCGGCCGGCCCCTGCACAGTGCCCGGGTCCTGGTCGGGCACGCGCTCGACGGCGGTGGCCACGACAACGTAACAGTGGCTGTCGTGCCGTTCGCCATCGCGCCCGGAGGGGCAGGATCGGCCTGACCGTTTCACCCGCCGACCAACCCCCCGCCGTCTTCCGTCCGTTGCGGGTGCGTCAGTCCGAGTCCCAGGAGCCGATGAGATGGCGATTTTCTCCAAGTCGAACGTGCCGCAGTTCTCGGTGGACGTGTACCAGAACGAGTACCTGCCGGAGGGCGGGCGCGAGGTCAACGCGATCGTCACGGTCACCTCGACGGGCGGCGGCACCAGCGGAGGGGTGCCGCTGACCGGGGCCGCGGTCTCCCCCTCGTCCATACCGGGGCAGGCGCCCACCGCCGCCGTCGTGATCATGGTCGACTGCTCGGGTTCCATGGAGTACCCGCCGACGAAGATGCGCAACGCGCGGGACGCCACGGCCGCCGCGATCGACACCCTGCGCGACGGCGTCGCCTTCGCGGTCGTCGCCGGCACCCATGTGGCGAACGAGGTCTACCCGGGCGGCGGCGGGCTGGCCACCGCCGACGCGCGCACCCGGGCCCAGGCGAAGGAGGCGCTGCGCAGGCTGAGCGCCGGCGGCGGCACCGCCATCGGCACATGGCTGACACTCGCCGACCGGCTCCTGGCGACCGCCGACGTACCGATCCGGCACGGCATCCTGCTCACCGACGGCCGCAACGAGCACGAGTCGCCTGAGGACCTGCGCGCGGCCCTCGACGCCTGTGCCGGGCGTTTCACCTGCGACGCGCGGGGCGTGGGCACGGACTGGGAGGTCAAGGAGGTCACCGGGATCGCCTCGGCGCTGCTCGGTACGGCCGACATCGTCGCCGATCCGGCGGGGCTGGCCGCCGACTTCACGCGGATGATGGAGCACGCGATGGGCAAGGAGGTCGCCGACGTCGCCCTGCGCCTGTGGACACCGGTCGGGGTGGAGATCGTCTTCGTCAAACAGGTCGCGCCGACGGTGGAGGATCTGACGGACCGGCGCACGGAGGCGGGCCCCCGGGCCGGGGACTATCCGACCGGCTCGTGGGGTGACGAGTCCCGCGACTACCACGTGTGCGTCCGGGTGCCGGAGGCCGGTGTCGGCCAGGAGATGCTCGCGGCGAGGGTCTCCCTCGTCCTTCCCGACCCGGCGGGCGGCACGCCGCAGACCCTGTCGCAGGGTCTGGTACGCGCGGTGTGGACGGACGACATGGCGGCCTCCACCTCCATCAACCCCCAGGTCGCGCACTACACGGGTCAGGCCGAACTGGCGCAAGTGATCCAACAGGGGCTCGATGCGCGCAAGTCGGGCGATTTCGATGGCGCGACGGCGAAACTCGGCCGCGCGGTACAGCTCGCCGCCGCCTCCGGCAACGCGGACACTGCGAAACTCCTTTCGAAGGTGGTGGACGTGGTCGACGCGGCGACAGGTACTGTGCGACTGAAGGCGAAGGTCGCGGAAGCGGACGAGATGACCCTCGAGACGCGCTCCACCAAGACCGTTCGCGTAAAGAAATAGGTCACGATCTGCTCGGCCCGCGGGGCCGGATGAGGAGAGGGGGAAGCGCCGACATGCCGACCTGCCCGAACGGACACCAGTCGGGTTCCGACGACTGGTGCGAGGTCTGCGGCCACCGCATGGCCGGGGCGGGCGCGCCTGCGGGTGCCGTTCCGCCGCCGCCTCCCCCGCCGCCGGCGTACGGCTACCCCGGTCCGCCCGGGCCGCCTCCCCGGCCCGGCGGCCCCGGCGGACCGGGAGGCTTCCCGAACGGCGACCCGAACGCCACCGCCCAGGCGGAGCTGTGCCCGCAGTGCCGCACCCCGCGCGAGGCCATGGCGCCGTTCTGCGAGGAGTGCCGGTGGAACTTCCTCACCAACACGGCGACTTCGTACACCCCCGTCGCACCGCCCCCGGCCCCCGGCGGCCAGGGCCGTCCCGGCGGTCCCGGCGGTCCCCCGCCCGGGCTCAACCTGCCGCCGGGCTTCCAGTCGCAGCCGCAGGGGCCGTCCCAGCCGCAGGCGCCGCGCCCGCCGGACCCGTTCGAGTACCAGGGCTCACGCCCGTCGCAGGTGAACCGCCCGGCCGAACCGCTGCCGCCCGAGCCGTCGACGCCCCAGCGGCCGCCGCAGGGCGCCCCGCAGGGACCGCCGCCGGTTCCCCAGGCGTTCCAGCAGCCGCCCGGCCCGCCGCGGCCGCCGCAGGCCTTCCAGCAGCCGGGCCCGCCGCCCCCGCCCCAGCCGACCGGTGGCGGCGGGGACGACTGGATGCTGCCCCCGCCCTCGCAGCCGCAGGCGCCGCAGCCGCACGCCCAGCCGCAGCGCCCGCAGCCTCCGGCGCCCCAGCCCCCGGTCCGCCCCGAGCAGCCCGAGGGCCCGCGCGAACCCGGGCCGCAGGGCCACCAGGGATCGCAGGGCCACCAGGTGAACCAGGGGCCGCAGAGCCATCAAGGACCCCACGGCCACCAGGGACCGCACGGGTCTCAGGCACCCCAGCCCCCGCAGTACCAGACGGCGCCCGCCGGCTGGACGGCGGTGGTCGCGCCCGACCGTGAGTACTTCATGGCGATGATGCAGCGCAGCGGCCCCGAGGCCGCGGGGCTCAACCTGCCCGCGTACTCCCCGGAGCAGCGCCTGTCGCTCTCCGGCAACCAGATCAGCATCGGCCGCCGGCGGCACTCCACGGGCGAGTCCCCCGACATCGACCTGTCGGTGCCGCCGGAGGACCCGGGCGTCTCGCACCAGCACGCGGTGCTGGTGCAGCAGCCCGACGGCTCCTGGGCGGTCGTCGACCAGAACTCCACCAACGGCACCACGCTCAATGGCGCCGAGGAGCCGATCCAGCCCTACGTCCCCGTCCCGCTCAGGGACGGCGACCGGGTGCACGTCGGCGCCTGGACGACGATCACCATCCGGCGGGGCTAGGCGGAGCCGGCGGGGCCGACCGTGGTGCCGAGGGGCCAGCTGTAGGGCCCCTCGGGGTCGTCCAGCCAGGCCCACTGGTGTCCGCCGGCGACCGTCACGCCGAACCGTTCCCGCACGGGGCGACGCTCCCGCTGCCACAGCGAGTACGCCTCGTGCGGGTCTAGGCTGCCCGCGGTGAGCGCCAGCAGGAAGCGGAACAGCTCGTTGTCGGTCGCGCGCCGGGGCAGCCCGCCCGTGTGCACCGCCGGCGCGGGCGAGGTGCCGCCGCGCAGCGGCACGAAGTACGCGGACGTGTGGAGGAACCGGCCCTCCGCGTGCTCGGCGTCCCGTACCCGCAATCGCAGCAGCCCCGTGGACAGCGGCGCCAGGACGCGGGCGCCGGGCCGGCACTGCGCGAGCCACGCGGGCGGTACGGAGGGCACGGCGCAGGTCGCGATCACCGCGTCGAACGGCGCCCGCCCCGGACAGCCGAGCACCCCGTCGCCCGTGACCACTGCCGGGTGGTGACCGGCCGCCTCCAGGTGGGCCCGGGCCGCCTCCGTGATGTCCTCGTCCAGGTCGACGGTGGTCACCCGCTCGTCGCCGAGCCGGTGCGCCAGGAGCGCCGCGTTGTACCCCGTCCCGGCGCCGATCTCCAGGACACTGTCCCCGTCCCGCACCTCGAGCGCGTGCAGCATTCCGGCCATCAGGGACGGCTGGCTGGCGGACGACACCAGGTCCCCGTCGCGTATGTGGGTGGCGAGCGGCCGGTCCAGGTACGCGCCCTCCAGCCAGCGCCGGCGCCGGTCCGGATCCGGGTCGCCGCACCACAGCCTCTCGTATCCCCCCATGACACCCACGTAGAAATGCGGCACGAACAGGTGCCGTGGCACCTCCTCGAACGCCGCCCGCCAGGCCGGGTCCTGGAGGTCCCCGCCCGCGGCGATCTCGCGCACGAGCTCGCGCCGCGCCTCGGCGGCGGCCTCGGCGAACGGATCCTCTCGCTGTGTGCCCATGTCTCCACTGTGCGGCCCGGGGGGATCGGTGGCGAGTGGCCAGGAGGGGCCTGGCGGCCAGGAGTCCTAGGGCCCGGGTCCTCGGCCGGGGCGTCTGAGACGATGGAGGCGTGAATGAGATCCCGCGCGGCACGCTTCAGGAGCAGACCTTCTACGAGCAGGTCGGCGGCGAGCCCACCTTCCGGCGCCTCGTCCACCGTTTCTACGAGGGGGTCGCCGAGGACCCCCTGCTGCGGCCGATGTACCCGGAGGAGGACCTGGGCCCCGCCGAGGAGCGGCTGGTGCTGTTCCTGATGCAGTACTGGGGCGGCCCCCGCACCTACAGCGACAACCGCGGCCACCCGCGCCTGAGGATGCGGCACGCGCCCTTCACCGTGGACCGGGCGGCGCACGACGCCTGGCTGAAGCACATGCGGGCGGCGGTCGACGAGCTCGGCCTGTCCGAGGAGCACGAGCGGACGCTGTGGAACTACCTCACGTACGCCGCCGCGTCGATGGTGAACACGTCCGACTGACCGTCGCGTACCGTCCGTGACCGGGAAGTGACAGAAAAGGTTCCGGCCAACTCCGTTCTGCCCGGTCCCCATGGGCACCCTCGACCCCCTAAATTCACAGCCGCAACACATCGAACGGGCATCCGCAGTGGGCGGATGCCCCTCGTCTTGTGGAGGTGCAACGTGCGACGGAGGACCATGCGGCTGGGCGCCGTGGCGATCGCGACGATCTCGGCGCTGCTCGGGGCCGGTACCGCCTTCGGTGACACCTTCTACGTCTACGAGGGCGAGGACTTCGGCTACATCGGCAGGGACCACAAGTACGCCGGGGTCTGCGACCGGGAGTACGACGGCTTCAACGTCTACGTCAACTTCAAGCGGACCACGCCCGACACCGTCGTACGCATGGAGGAGACGGGCGGCTACTGCAAGACGTCCACGACCGGCACGTACTCGATCTACACCATCCAGACGTGCGAGAACCGCCCGCTGATGACGGACGCGTGCTCCGGCTGGAAGAGGCACCCCTGACCGTCATGGCCGCACCCACCGTGATGGTCGCCGGCCTGACCTGCGAACTCGGCGGCCGCACCCTGCTGCGTGACGCCGGGATGACCGCCCACGCCGGCGAGTCCCTCGCCGTCACCGGGCCCAGCGGCAGTGGCAAGTCGACCCTGCTCTCCTGCCTCGCCGGGCTGCACCGGCCGGGGGCCGGCACCGTGCGGGTGTGCGGCACCGACACGGCGGCGCTGCGGCCCGCCGAAGCGGCGGCGTGGCGGCTGAAGACCCTGGGCTTCATCTACCAGTTCGGCGAGCTGCTGCCCGAACTCAGCGCCCTGGAGAACGCCGCGCTGCCCCTGCTGATCGCCGGGAAGGGCCGCCGGGAGGCGTACGGGACGGCCCAGCGGCTGCTGCGCGAGCTCGGCGTCGGCGCGGTGGCGGACTCGGCGGCGGGTGTCCTGTCCGGCGGCGAGCGCCAGCGGGTGGCGGTGGCCCGTGCGCTGTCGACCCGGCCGCCGCTGATCCTCGCCGACGAGCCGACCGGGGCGCTCGACGAGCGCGCCTCGGACGACGTCTGCGCGCTGCTGTTCGGGCTGCCCGCCCAGTACGGCTGCACGCTGGTCGTCGTCACGCACAATCCGGTGGTCGCCTTCTACGCCGACCGGCAACTCGCCCTCAGGGACGGTGCCTTGTACGAGACCACGGACTCCACCGGCACCACCGCGGCCGGCGCATGAGCGGTACCCGGCGCATGAGCCGCCCCCGCCGCCGCGGTGCGACCGCGCACCTGCTCGCCATCGGCCGTCGGGCCTCGGCCGGGACGGCCCGGCGGCGTGATCCGCGCCTGACCGTCCAGGCGCTGTGCCTGGTCCTCACCGGGGTGGCGGCGGCGCTGCTGGTGTGGAGCGCGCAGACGGTCCACGCCGTGCACGAGGGGAGGGACGCGCGCATCTCGGCCCGGATCCCCGTGCCGGCCGCGCCGGGCGCACGGCCGGCCGCCTGGTGGAGCCAGAGCGACGACAGCTGGCGGGAGCGGGACTTCTCGGTGGTGTACATCGAGCCCGCCGCCCCGTCCGCCCCGCTGCCGCCCGGCCTGCCCCGCTGGCCGGAGCGGGGAGAGGCGTTCGTGTCACCGGCGCTGCTCGACGTCATGCCGCCGGCCGCCGACCGGTACGGCAGGCTCGCGGGCACGGTCTCGGCACAGGGACTGGCCGACACGGGGGAGCTCTTCGTGTACGTCCGCCCACCGGCCGAAGTACGGATCCAGGGGTACGAGACGACGCTGGGGATCACCGGCTTCGGGGCGGAGCGGCCGGACGGCGACCCGGCGTACTTCGTCAGCCAGTCGTTCGACCGGCCGGAGTCCGACCTGTACTGGCTGCTGGCCCCCCAGCTCGGGCTGCCCGTCGCCGTCCTGCTGATCGTCGCCGCCCGGCTCGGGGCCCGGCAGCGCGACCGGCGGCTGGCGGTGCTGTACGCGATGGGCGCCGGGCGTTCCGTTCGGGCGAGGATCGCGGCCGGTGAGTGCGTCCGCCCGCTGGGGGCCGGGGCGGTCCTCGCGGGCGTGCCATTGATGGTCCTCACGCTGACCGGCGTACGGCTTCCGTTGACGGGGTACGAGGTGTCGGCCGCCGATCTGGCCCCGCTGCGGTGGTGGTTCCCGCCCGCCCTGGCCTCGGTGTGGGCGGTCCTGTGCCTGTCGTTCGCCGCGCTGCACCTGCGGGTGCGCCCCGCCGGCTCCGGGCGGCCCCGGGCGGCGCGGCCCCTGCCGTCGGCCTGGCCGGGGGTGCTGTGCGGGATCGGCGCCCTGGCGGTGGTCTCCGGCGCGGCGGCGGGCCAGGCGTCGGGGACGCGGCTGTTCGTCGTGGGCACGACGCTGACGCTCCTCGGGCTGCCACCGCTCCTGGGGCGGGCGGCGGCCCGGGTCTCCGTCCGGCTGACCGGGCGTGGCACGGGGGACCCGGCGCGGCTGGTCGGCGGGCGCTGGGCGGCCGCGCATCCCGCGGTGATCGCGCGGGCGGGCGCGGCCCTCGTCGTCATGCTGGGGCTGGTCGCCCAGGCCATGGTGATGGTGACGGACCTGACGAACGAGGCGAGGAACGCCACCGTGCTCGGCGAACGGCTGGACGAACGGCTCCTGGAGGTCCACAGCGCGCCCGCCGACGAGCGGGCGCACGCGCGGTTCGTGGCCGCCCTGGCGCCGGGGGACCGGGTGCTGCGGGTGGTGGCGGGCGGTGGCGCTTCGGGTACGGGTCCGCCCGTGCTCCGGGGGGCCTGCGGCGACCTGGCCGACCTGGGCGCCATGCGCTCCTGCCCGAGTGAGCGGCCCGTACCCGCGCACGAGGTCTACCGCGAGCGCACGCCGCGCACGGAGGCGCTGCGCTGGATGGGCTTCGGGCCGGTCCACCTCCAGGCCTCCGGCTCCAGGGCGCAGTTGCTGAAGGAGCGGGGTCCTTTCGTCGTGCTGACGAGCGGGCCGGAGGGGCGTGAGCGTGCCGAGCGTGCGGCCCTCGCGACGCTGCCGCTGCCCCATGTCGGTGTTCCCGGGGACGGCAACGTGATCGGCGGCCAGGCCCGCGCCCGGCAGGCCGACTGGGTGCTGCTCGTGGCGGTGGCCGGGTTCCTGCTGCTCGCGCTCACGGGGGCGGCGGGATTGCTGCACGCCTTCCTCGACCGGGCCGACGAGTTGCGGCCGCTGGCGGGATACACCTCGGGCGCGCGGTTCCATCTGCGGGTGGCGTGGTGGGGCATGGGTGTGCCGATGGTGTGCGCGCTGGGGCTGGCCGCGCTGTTCGCGGGGCTGCTCGCCGGGGTGAACCTCGGTTTCCTCTCCCCGTCGGGGGGTTCGCCGCTCGGTCTGCTCGGCGGCGGGCTGGTGGTGGCGGTCGCGGTGTGCGCGGCGGCGACCGTGGGGGGTGGTCTGCTGGCGGCCAGGTTCACGCACCGGTGGGTGCCGCGCGGCGACTGAACGTCGGGGTCGAGTAGGGAAACGTACGCAGGGCGGTACTCCGACGTCGAATAACGGTCACGATCCAGTCAAGGTCCGTCTGTAAGCGGTTACTTCGACGCATGCCCTCTGAAAGCATCCGAAGGACGTCCAGGCGTTCGGACGTACGACGGTGGGGGGCTGTGTGACCGGGTTGGTGTTCCTGCGCGTCCGCGCGCACCGGTTACTGACGGCCGCCGCCCTCCTCGCCGTGCTGCTGACCACGTCCGTGCTCACCGCACTGGCCGCGTTCTCGGGCACCGTCGGCGATGCCGCCCTCCGTCACACCCTGCACGGCCGGGCCGCCCCGGCCTCCTCCCTCGTCGTCACCGCCCACGTCCCGCCCCAGCGGCGCACCGCGGCCGACCAGGCCGCCCGCGAAGGGGCGCGCGGGACGTTCGGCGGGCTGCCGGTGACCGTACGACGGCTGGAGCGCTCCGGTTCCTACGCGCTGCCCCGCGCACTCCGGCCGCCCGCCGCCCGCGCGGGCGAACCCGACCTCACCCACTTCGCCGCCCTCGACCGCTCGCGCGTCCGCCTGCTCCGGGGGGCCTGGCCGGCGAACGCACCCGGTGGCCCCGTCCAGGCGGCCCTGCCCGAAGCCGCCGCCCAGCGGCTGAAGCTGACGCCCGGGAGCGTGCTCACGCTCACCGACCGGATCGGCGGGAAACCCCTCGCGGTCCGGATCACCGGCCTGTACCGGCCCGCCGACCTCTCAGACCCCTACTGGCGGCTGGACACCCTGGGCGGCCGAGGCGTCCGTACCGTCGTCTTCACCACCTACGGTCCGCTGCTGACCCACCCGGCGGTGTTCGGCACCGGCCGGGTCAGTGCCGACGAGACCTCCTGGCTCGCCTCCGCGGACTTCCGCACGCTCACCACCGACGGGATCGGCGCTCTGCGGGAGGCGGCGACGGCCGGTCCCGCCGCCCTCGCCGCCGACCCGGCCTTCGCGGGCGCCGCGTCCGCCCGCACGGCGCTGCCGACGGTCCTCGGGGAGAGCGAGCGGGCGCTGCTCGTGGCGCGCTCCACGCTGTTGATCGTAGCCGTGCAACTGGTGCTGCTCGCCACGTACGCGCTGCTGCTGGTCGCGCGGCTGCTCGGAACCGAGCGGGCGGGCGAGACCGAGCTGCTGCGGGCTCGTGGCGGTTCGGCACGACGGATCGGCGCTCTCGCGGCGGCCGAGGCGCTGCTGCTCGCCCTGCCCGCCGCGGTGGTCGCGCCCTTGCTGGCGGGGCCGTTGACGCGGCTGCTCGCTTCCTGGGGTTCGCTCGACCGGATCGGGCTGCGGCTCGGTCAGGCCCCGGCCGGTCAGATGTGGCTCGTGTCCGTGGGGGTGGCGGTGGCCTGCGCGGTCGCCGTGGTGGCTCCGGCGCTCGCTGCCGCCGCCGGGCCGGTGCGGCTGCTGCGCGGGCGGGCGGGAGCGCTGCCGGGACCCGTGCGGGCGGGGGCGGACGTCGGGCTGCTGGTGATCGCGGCGGTGGCGTACTGGCAACTGGACCGGCAGACCTCCGAGTCGGGCAGCGGGGTGCTGAGCAGAGGCCGCGACGGCACTCTGAGCGTCGACCCGCTCCTGGTGGTGGCACCCGCGCTGGCGTTGCTGGCCGGCACCGTGCTGACGTTGCGGCTGCTGCCGCCCGCCGCCCGGCTGGCGGAGCGGCGCGCGGCGGCCGGGCGGGGGCTGTCGGTGGCGCTGGCGGGCTGGCAGTTCAGCCGGCGGCCACTGCGCGGGACGGGCCCGGTGCTGCTGCTGGTGCCGGCCGTGGCGATGGGCATGCTGGCGATCGGCCAGAGCGCGTCGTGGGACCGTTCGCAGCGTGACCAGGCGGACTTCGCGACGGGCGCCCCGATCCGGGTGCTGGACGACCGGGCCGGTGATCCGGGACAGGCCGGGGCGTACACGCGGCTGCCCGGGGTACGGGACGCGGCACCCGCCCACCGCGCGGTCACCGAACTGCCCGGCGACCGCTCGGCGACCGTGCTGGCGCTGGACACCGCCCGCGCCCGCGAACGGCTGCTGCTGCGCGGCGACCTGGCGGAAGGCCCACCCGGCCGGGTGCTCGCCGCGATCGCCCCGCCGCGCCAGGCACGGCCCGGCGTCGCACTGCCCCGGGGCACGGTACGACTGCGGGCGGACGCCCGGACGACCGGAGCCGGCGCACCCGTCGACGTCGCCGTGACCGTGGAGGACCGCCACGGCCTCACCTACCGGCTGCCCGTCGGCAAGGACGGCACCGCCGACCTGGGGGCCGCCTCCGGAGGTCCGGCATGGCCGGTGACCCTGACCGGCGCGGAGCTGTCCGGACCGCTCCCCCACAAGGAGCGCGAGCGTCACCGGTTCATGTTGGAGCGGCTGGTGGCCGTCACGGCGGACGGCGCCGAGCGGCCCGTACCGGCATCGTTCGGCGCCTGGCGCGGACGGCTGACCGACAGCGAGGACCCGGCGCGGTCCCGCCCGGTGACGGTCACGTCCTCCGCCGGCACGCCGCTGGCCCTGGCGTACGACACGGGTGCCACGGCCGTCGACCCGCGCTTCGACCCGCACCACTTCACCGTCCGCGCGAGCGCGCCGCGTCCGCCGGCCGGGGATGCGGTGCCCGCGATCGCGACGGACGCCTTCCTCGAGGCCGCCGGGGCGGAGAAGGGGCAGAGCCTCGAAGTGCCCTTGGCGGGCGGGCAGACGCGGGTGACGATCGTCGACACCGTGCGCGCCCTGCCGACGACCACTCCCGAAGGGGGCGGTGGCGCCCTCCTGGTCGACCTGGACGCGGTGAACCGCACCGGCCTCGCCCTCACGCCCACCGAATGGTGGCTGACGCCCGCCCCCGGCCGGACCGGCGAGGTCGCGGCGGCGCTGCGCGCCCGGCCCGACAGCGACCCCGCGCGGGTCCTGGTGCGCGAGGAGGCGGCCGACGAGCTGCTGGGCGACCCGCTGGGCGCCGGTCCACGCGCGGCGCTGACGGCGGTGGCGGTCGCCGCGGCGGCCCTCGCGGCGGTGGGGTTCGCGGTGAGCGCGACCGGGTCGCTGCGGGAACGCGCGGCCGAGTTCGGGGTGTTGCGGGCGCTGGGCGCGCCGCGGCGGCGTCTGGCCCGGCTGGTGGCGGCCGAGCAGGGGCTGCTCGTCGGCATCGCGCTGCTGGTGGGCCTCGTCCTCGGATCCGTACTGACCCGGGCGGTCGTGCCGCTGGTGGTGCTGACAGGCCGGGCGACGCGGCCCGTGCCGGGCGTCCTGGTCGAGCTGCCACCGGGCCGGGTCGCCCTGCTGCTGGCCGCCGTGGCCGCACTGCCCCTGCTGACGGTGGCCGCGATCGCGCTGCGCCGCCGCCAGGACCCGGCCGTGACGCTCCGGCACCAGGCGCCGGCCCAGGGAGGCAACTGACATGCGTCGGCCCGCTGTTGTCGCGCCCTGGGTACGGACCCGGCTGCGGACCTTCCCCGGAGCCGCCGTCGCCCTGGGCCTGCTCGTGGCGGTGACCGCGTTCCTCGCCGCCGCGTTCCCGCGCGCCGCCGACGCGTACGAGACGGAGGGGCTGCGCCACCGGATCACCACCGCCGCCCCGCGCGACACCGTCGTCGAACTGACCGTCTCCGCCGACCGGGGCACCCGGGCCGCGGACGTCGGGCCGGAGCCGCTGCGCTCCCTGCACCGGACGGTCGTCGAAGCGCTCCCCGAACCCGTACGGGCCGATGCCGCGCAGTCGTCGTACGGGATGCGGACCACCGAACCGCTGCCCGCGGCCGACAAGGCGCTCCCCGCACCCGACGGCCTGCCGCCGGAGTTCACCCTGGCCACCCCCTCGGACCTGCCCGGGCACGCCGCCGTACGCGCCGGCCGCCTGCCCGCCGCTCCGGCGAAGGCGACCGAGGTCGAGGCGGCCGTCACCGCCGAGACCGCCGGGAAGCTCGCCCTGAAGGTCGGCTCGGTGGTGCACCTGCCACGGGACGGCCGCAGGCCGCTCGCCGTGCGGATCACCGGCGTACTCCAGCCGCGGTCGCCCGAGGGGGCGTACTGGTCGGTCGAGCCGCGCTTGCGTACCCCGGTGCTCACCGCCAGGAACGCGGCGGGCGCGCCCCGCTTCTTCTGGGAGGCGGCGCTGCTCCTGCCGCCCGAGGCGGCGCCCGTGCTGCTGGACACCGGCGCGGAGCCGCAGGCCTTCTGGCGGATCGCGCCCGCCGCCACGCACCTGACCACCCGGGACGTGCCCGCGCTGACCGCCGCGGTCGCCTCACTGGCGGGCGGCCCGGACCTGCTGGCGCTGCGCGAAACGGTGGGCGGCAACGCCACGGTGGACACCCGGCTCGGGGAACTGCTCGCCGACCACGAGGGCATGCGCGCCGCCATCGCACCGGTCGTGGCGGTCGCGGCGTACGGGATCGGAGCGGTCGCCGTGGTCGTGGTGGCCATGGCGGGCGGGCCGTCCGCCGCGCGCCGACGCGACGAGCTGGCGCTGCTGCGGGCGCGGGGCGGGTCGCTGCGCGGGATCGGCGGGCGGCTGCTGGCGGAGACGGCCGTGGTCACGGTCCCGGCCGCCGCGCTGGGGCTGCTGCTCGCCGTGTGGCTGGTGGGCTCGGGGCCGGTGCGGTACGCGGCGGCCGGCGCGGGCGCCGTGGCACTGGTGGCGTGCGCCGCGCTGCCGCTGCGGGCGGTGTACCCGCACCGGCGGCCCGGTGCGCCCACGGGCCGGGACGACCTGGTCGACGCCCGGCCGTCACGGCGGCGCACGGTCGCCGAACTGACGTTGCTGGTCCTGGCCGTCGGCGCGGTGACGGCACTGCGGCGGCGGGGTGTCGCGGCGGACTCGGGCGATCCTCTCACCGGCTCGGCGCCGGTGCTGGTGGGCCTGGTCGCCGCCCTCGTCCTCGTACGGCTGTATCCGCTGCCGCTGCGGTGGCTGGCCCGTCCCGCGCGGAGGCTGCGGGGCGTGGTGGGGCCCCTGGCGCTGGCGCGGGCGGGACGTTCGTCGGCGGCCGGGACACTGCCGCTGCTGGCGCTGCTGGTCGCGCTGACGACGGCGGCGTTCGGCGGCTCGGTGCTGGCGGGGGTGGCGGAGGCCCGGGAGGACGCATCGGTGCTGGCGACGGGCGCGGACGCCCGGGTGGCGGGGACGGCGGAGGCGGTGCCACTGCCGGACGGGCTGGTGGAGGCGGTACGGGGCGTCGAGGGCGTGCGGGGCGCGGTACCGGTCCAGCTCGAGTACGGCGTGCCGCTGGCGGACCGGCCGGGTGTGCCGGGTTCGATGAGCGTGACGCTGATCGGCGTGGCCCCCGAGGCGTACGCGGAGCTGGCGCGCCGCACCGGGCTGGAGGCCTTCCCGGCCGGTGAGCTCGCGGACACCGGCCCGCCGGACGGGGGCCGGGTGCCGCTGGTGCCCGCGGTCGTCTCGCCGTCCGTCGCGGAGATGATGGGGTCGGAGCAGCGGTTGATCCAGTCGCGCGCCGGGGACTTCCGCGTCCGGGTGGCGGGGGTGCGGGAGCGGACCCCGGCGGTGCGCGGGGCGGACTTCGTCGTCGTGAACGCCGCCCACCTCACCCACCGGGCGGACACGGTGCTGCTGGTGAGCGGCCCCTTCGACGGCGGGGAACTGCGGGCCGCCGTCCGCTCCGTGTCCGGCGGCTTCTCCGTCCTGCTCCGCACCGAGGCGCGTGCGGCGTTGGTCGCCTCGCCGATGCAGACGGGCGCCGAGCGGCTGTACGCGGCGGCCGTCGCGGCGGGTGCCGGGTACGCCGTACTGGCGCTGCTGCTGTCCCTGCTGCACAGCGCGCCCGAGCGGGCGGCGCTGCTGGCGCGGTTGCGCACGATGGGGCTGTCGAGGCGGCAGGGACGGCGGTTGCTGGGCCTGGAGGCGCTGCCGCAGGCGCTGCTCGCGGCGGTCGGCGGGACGTGCGTCGGGTGGGCGGCCATCGTGCTGCTGTCGCCGGGCGTCGACCTGGCGAGGCTGGCGTCGGCGGCGGGGCCGGCCACGCTCGGCGGCGCGGCACTGCGGGCGGACCCGTGGTCGCTGGTGCTGCCCTCGGTGGGGGTGGTGGTGCTGGCGGCGGCGGTCGCCGTGGCACAGGCCTGGTGGGTGACCCGCCGGGGCTCGATCGGGGAACTCAGGGCAGGGGACACACGATGACCGACACCACGGGCACGGACACCACGGGCACGACGGCGGGCGCGGCGACGGGTGTGGCGACGGGCGCCGCGGGTGCGGCGAGTGCGGCGAGTGCGGCGGGTGCGGCGGGTGCGGCGGGTGCGGCGACGGGCACGACGCTCGCGGCCTTGGAGGAGCGCGTCGCGGCGCGCCGGGCCGGCCCCGCGTACGGCGACGACGCGATGATCGCCTGCGACCGTCTCGTACGCGTCTTCACCGCCGACGGGGTGGAGGTGCAGGCGCTGCAGGGGCTGGACCTGCTGGTGCGGGCGGGCGAGTTGCTGGCGCTGGTCGGGGCGTCGGGCAGCGGCAAGTCGACGCTGATGAACATCCTCGCGGGCCTGGACGTGCCGACCGCGGGTGCGGCGCGGGTGGCGGGGTGCGATCTGCTCGCGATGGACGCGAAGGCACGGCTGCGCTACCGGCGCGAAGTGGTCGGGTTCGTGTGGCAGCAGACGGCCCGCAACCTCCTCCCCTACCTGACCGCCGCGCAGAACGTCGCCCTGCCGATGCAACTGCGCGGCCGTGCGAAGCGCGTGAAGCGGGCGAGACAGTCGGAACGGGCGCTGGAGCTGCTGTCGATGCTGGACGTGGCGGAGTGCCGCGACCGGCGCCCGCACCAGATGTCCGGTGGCCAGCAGCAGCGTGTCGCGATCGCCGTCGCCCTCGCCAACTCGCCGTCCGTGCTGCTCGCCGACGAACCGACGGGCGAGCTGGACTCGGCGACGGGCGAGCACATCTTCGCCGCGTTCCGGCGGGCCAACGAGGAGCTGGGCACGACGATCGTGATCGTCACCCACGACCAGGCGGTGGCGGGCGAGGTCAGCCGCTCGGTCGCCATCCGCGACGGCCGTACGTCCTCTGAGGTCCTGCGGCGCACGGAGGTGGACGCGGAGGGCCAGGAGTCGATGGTGGTCCGCGAGTACGCCACCCTGGACCGCGCGGGCCGGCTCCAGCTGCCCGCCGAGTACACCGGCGCGCTGGGCATGGAGCACCGGGTACTGCTGGAACTCGAACCCGACCACATCGCCGTCCGCCCCGACGACGCCCCCTGACCCGCCGAGGGGGTCAGACCGCGGTGACGCTCAGTCCGGTGCCGAGACCGGCCTTGCGGACGGCGATCGATCCGTAGGGGGTGCGCAGCCGCAGCCACGACCCCGCGGCGAGCAGGGCCACCGGCACCTCGTGCGGCGGCAGGAAGCCCAGCGACTGGGCGGCGTGCACGGCCCGCAGCGGCAGGCCCGTCGAACCGATCGTGCGGGACCAGATCTCCCGGCCGATCCGGTCGCGTTCGGCGCGCGTGCGGCGCTCGGCTGGCAACTCGCCGTCCCGCGCCCGGAATTCCGCCACCGCCGCACCCACCGCGCCGCGCAGCCCGGCGGCGTCCGGAAGACCCGGGACCTCCCGCCAGCCGCCGCGCGGGGGCAGGACACCCGCCCAGGGCGGGCCCGTGACGGGGGCGGGCACCATGGCCTTGCCCGCCGACTCCTCGATGCCGTCGAGGAGCTGCCCCGCGGAGACGGTGACGTCCAGCGGCACGTCGTCCAGGAGCGCGGCCGTCCGGATGGCCAGCACCTCGAAGGACGCCGGCCGTCCGAACACGGCCAGGGTGCCGCCACCCGCCTGGAGGCGGACGGCGGCGGCCCGGTCGTAGTGGATCAGCCGGGCCAGGAAGGCCGCGAGGTCGGCCGCCTCCCTGGCGTCGGCGAAGTGCAGCGGCGGCGTCATGCGGCCGCGGGCTCCCCGCGCATGCCGTCGTCGACATACTCCTCGAGGAACGAGCGCTCCTCCTCCGTGATGCGGCGAGGACGCTGGGCCTGGAGGTCGTACGGCACGACGATCGTCGAAGCGCGCACGTACACCTGGTCCGGGTCCTTGATCTCGTACGCGATCGTCAGCGACGCCGCACCGATCTTGGTGACCCACGACTCGATGGTCACCGGCTCGTGCCGGTGGACCAACGGCCGTACGTAGTCGATCTCGTGCCGGGCCACGACCGACCCGCCGGAGAACGAGGGGGAACCGTCCCCCGGCGCCAGCCGGAACATGAAGTCGATCCGCGCCTCCTCCAGATAGCGGAGGAAGACGACGTTGTTGACGTGCCCGAAGGCGTCCATGTCCGACCAGCGCAGGGGGCAGCTGTAGATGTGACGAGCCACAGTCGCTGCCTCAGCCCCGGGTCAGCTTCTTGTACGTGGCGCGGTGCGGCCGTGCCGCGTCCGGGCCGAGGCGCTCGATCTTGTTCTTCTCGTACGACTCGAAGTTGCCCTCGAACCAGAACCACTTGGAGTCGCCCTCGTACGCCAGGATGTGCGTCGCGACCCGGTCCAGGAACCAGCGGTCGTGGGAGACGACCACGGCCGCGCCCGGGAACTCCAGCAGCGCGTTCTCCAGCGACGACAGGGTCTCGACGTCCAGGTCGTTCGTCGGCTCGTCGAGGAGCAGCAGGTTGCCGCCCTGCTTGAGGGTCAGCGCCAGGTTGAGGCGGTTGCGCTCACCACCGGACAGGACACCGGCCGGCTTCTGCTGGTCCGGGCCCTTGAAGCCGAAGGCGGACACGTACGCCCGCGACGGCATCTCGACCTGACCGACGTTGATGTAGTCGAGCTCGTCGGAGACGACCGCCCACAGCGTCTTCTTCGGGTCGATGTTGGCGCGGCTCTGGTCGACGTAGGAGATCTTGACGGTCTCGCCGACGCGGATCGAGCCGGAGTCCGGCTCCTCCAGGCCCTGGATCATCTTGAACAGCGTGGTCTTGCCCGCGCCGTTCGGGCCGATGACGCCGACGATGCCGTTGCGCGGGAGGCTGAAGCTCAGGTCGTCGATGAGGACCTTGTCACCGAAGGCCTTGTTGAGGTTCTCGACCTCGACGACGACGCTGCCCAGACGCGGGCCCGGCGGGATCTGGATCTCCTCGAAGTCCAGCTTCCGCATCTTGTCCGCCTCGGCGGCCATCTCCTCGTAGCGGGCGAGACGGGCCTTGGACTTGGCCTGGCGTCCCTTGGCGTTGGAGCGGACCCACTCCAGCTCTTCCTTGAGCCGCTTCTGGCGCTTGGCGTCCTTCTGGCCCTCGACCTTCAGGCGCGCGGCCTTGTTCTCCAGGTAGGTGGAGTAGTTGCCCTCGTAGGGGTGGGCGCGGCCGCGGTCGAGCTCCAGGATCCACTCGGCGACGTTGTCGAGGAAGTACCGGTCGTGGGTGATGGCGACGACGGTGCCGGCGTACTTGGCGAGGTGCTGCTCCAGCCACTGGACGGACTCGGCGTCCAGGTGGTTGGTGGGCTCGTCGAGCAGCAGCAGGTCGGGGGCCTCCAGCAGCAGCTTGCAGAGCGCGACGCGGCGCTTCTCACCACCGGAGAGGTTGGTCACGGCCCAGTCGCCGGGCGGGCAGCCCAGGGCGTCCATGGCCTGCTCGAGCTGGGCGTCGAGGTCCCACGCGTTGGCGTGGTCCAGCTCCTCCTGGAGCTTGCCCATTTCCTCCATGAGCGCGTCGGTGTAGTTCGTGGCCATCTCCTCGGCGATGGCGTTGAACCGGTCCAGCTTGCCCTTGATCTCGGCGACGCCGTCCTGGACGTTCTCCAGGACGGTCTTCGACTCGTCCAGCGGCGGCTCCTGCAGCAGGATGCCGACGGTGTACCCGGGCGACAGGAACGCGTCACCGTTGGACGGCTGCTCCAGACCGGCCATGATCTTGAGCACGGTCGACTTACCGGCGCCGTTCGGGCCGACCACACCGATCTTCGCACCGGGCAGGAAGCTCAGCGTCACGTCATCGAGAATGACCTTGTCGCCGTGCGCCTTGCGCGTCTTGCGCATCGTGTAGATGTACTCAGCCAAGAGAAACCGTCCGGCAGTCCGAGAGTGGGCAGATACACCCCATCTTGCCTGACGTCCACCCCGCGAAGGAAACCAGTAGTCCCTCGGGACCCCGACCCCGCCGCCCCGAGCGGCACCCCGGTAGTGAACCGGTCACGTTCCGCGGCCGCTCCGCGGGCGCCTCGCGGTCGCTGTCGGCCGTTCCTCTGTCGCCTCGCGGTCGCTGTGCGGGCGCCTCGCAGGCGCCTCGTTGTCGCCGTCGTTCCGCGGGCGCCTCGCGATCGCTGTGCGGGCGTCTCGCTCGTCGCCGTCGTTCCTCTGTCGCCTCGCGGCGGTTCCACTGGCGCCTCGCGGGCGTTCCGCCGGCGCATGACGGGCCGGGTCCTGTGCCGTGTCCCCGCCGCCTCCCGGCGTGCGATCGGCCGTCGCACGGCGCCAGGGACCGGACCCGGCGACCCGGGGGCCGGGACCCGGTGGCCCGGGCGCCCGGGGCGCCCCGGGCGACAGCAGCTAGACGGGGCCATGCCGCCTCATGGTCCGCACAGTTCGGCCCGACCCGCCGGCGCGCGGGCACGTCCAACGGCGGGGCCCCACCCCGTGCCGCCCCCGTGCCGCCGGGCGGGGGGCGGTCAGTCCTCGGCGCCGGGACCCTTCTTACGGAGGAGGAAGACGGCGGCCCCGCCGATCACCAGCATCGCCAGGGCGATGCCCGCGATCATCGGCGTGGCGCCGGAGGCTCCCGTTTCGGCGAGATCCGGGCCGTCGTCCGTCGCGGCCGGGCCGGCCGAGGTGCCGCCGGCCGAGAGGGGGCTGGGCGCGACGCCGCCCTGCTGGCCGGTCATCGCGACGGCCGTGCTGCCCGTGGTCCGGCAGTCGAGGATGCCCGTGAACGTCTTCCGGAGTCCGCCGGGCCCGGTGATGGTGAAGTCGTAGGTCTGGTCCTCCGCGACCGGGACGGTCACCGTCCGGGACTCACCGGCCTGGACGGTGTGCGTGAGCCCCATGAGCTCGAAGGCGAACGCGGTGTCGCCCTTGTTCGTGGCGGTGACGTCCACGCCGCCCTTGGCGCAGTTCTTCCTGGCCGAGAGCGCCGGGATGGCGCCCGACGTGGCCCATGTGGCGGTGGCGGTGGCGGACACGGTCGACTCGCTGGAGCCGGCCAGGATCTGCGTCTGGCTCTTGGTGACTCCGGCGAAGACCCGGCCGACCGGAACGGACGTGGTGGCCTGCACGGTCAGGTCGGCGGAGCCGTCGGCGGCCTTGGCGGGCACGTCGACGTACAGCAGGCTGCCGTCCGTCGCCGTGGTGACCGGCTTGCCGCCGTGGTCGGTGATCCTGATGCCGCTGGCGGCCGCGTCGGCGGGCGGGGCCACCGTGACCCGGCCGGCGTCGGTGCGCACGGTCACCGGGCCGAGTCTGGTGCCGGCCGGACCGGACACGGCGCTGGGCTCCAGGCTGAGCGACGCCTTGGGCTCCGCGACGTTCTCGGCCTCCTTCTCCAGCCAGTCGGCGAGCTTCTCGGCTGCCGGGTCGAGCGCCTGGACCTGTGCGTTGTCCGAGTACCGCCAGATGGCGACCTGGGTGCCGGCGGCCGCGGTCTGGGCGGTCAGCGGTCCCGTGCCGGCGTCGGCCGCCAGCCCCACCAGGTCGTCGACCTGCGGGTAGGAGTGCTGGAGGATCCACCGGATCCTGCCCGCGTCCTTGTTCCCGCCGAGGGAGGTCTGGTCCCAGGAGGTCTCCAGGTACCGGGCCTTCTCCTGGGTGGGGTTGTGGAGGTCGACGCAGTACGTCTTCAGGGTCCCGCCCCCGTCGACGGTCATCTCGAACAGGCCGGCCGGGATCTCCTGCTTCTCGCCGTCGACGCGGAGCACCGCCTGGTCGAAGGTGGTCAGCCCGTTGAGCGTGGCGGCGGCACCGCCCTCGTGCTGAGGCGCCTCGTCGGCCGCGGCGGAGGACGCCCCGGCTATGAATCCTCCGGCGACCAGACCGGAAGTCACGACCGCGGCGAGGAGACGGGCGGGACGCCTCCTCCACCTCCGTACAGAAAGCCCAGCAAACACAGAATTCCCCTCCGGGCGAGACCTTTGCGCCTGTGGCGCGTGGGGGGAGTGCCTCGCCTGCCGACTCAAGTGCCCCGTGGGTACCCGGGAATCCTAGAGAGGCGGCCATGCACAGTCCCCTGTCATACCGTCAGACAACCATTCCGAATCGGAATCGTTATCCCGAACGCCGTTTCAGCGGGCCCGCGCTCGCCGAATCTCCACATCACCGCGTCACTCGGTGCCCCACTATTGACACACCGTCACGACACCAGCTCCACTTGCCGCTCCACCGCACCACCTCCTCCCCCGTGACCAGTTGCGCCGTGACCGGCTCCACCGTCACCCGTTCCACCGTCACCCGCTCCCCCGTCGGCCGCCGCGCCGTCGCCGGCCCCGCCGTCGGCCGCCTCCCGCACCCCGTCCACCCGGTCCGCCGGGCGGGGCTCCCCCTTCATCACCCTCCTGAACGCGGCCGTCCCGCGCGTCAGGTCGTGGCCCACCGCCGACGCGTCGATGTCGACGAACGTCCTGCGCTGACCGTCCCAGTCCTCCTCCCGCACCCTCAGCCGCCCGTGGACGACCAACGGATCGCCGACCGAGACCGACGCGGCCAGATTCGCGCCCAGCGCCCGCCACGCGCTCACCGTGTAGAAACTCGTGTGGCCGTCGACCCAGCCGGCCTTCTCCCGGTCCCAGCGGCGCGCGGTCGCGGCGAACCGGAATTTCGCCACACCCCCCATCGCGGTGTCGCGGTAGTCGACACTCGTCGCCACATTGCCCACCACGGTCACCATCGTGTCGTTCATGACACCCACCCCTCGCGGTCGTCCTGCTGACTGAGCCCCATGCTGGCCCGCCCGCCGAAAGCCCGCTCGGCCCTGTGGACAAGCCCCCGCCTGTGCACAACTCCACCACCCGCATGGAGGACACCCACCCGGCTGCACCACGCGCCCCCACCGCCCCTGTCGCCCCCGTCGCCCCTGTCGTCCCCACCGGGCGTCACACCCTCCGCAGCTCCACATACCCCGGCTGCCCCGTCGGGCCCGACCGCCCGACATTCGTCCGCACGACCGCTCCGCCAGGGCCCCCGCCCTCCCCGCGCCCGCGCGCCACATGGGCGTACCGCTCACGCACCTCGCGGTACCGCATCAGCTCCGCGGCGATCGGGTCGAGGACCATCGCCCGCCCGCACCCCGCCGCGGCCTCCCGCAGCCGCCGCTCGGTCTCCTGCCCGTACCGCCGGGCGGGCCCCCGGGCCGCCGCCGCGCACGCCCACTCCACCAGCGGCCCTCCGAGGATGCCGGCCAGCATGATCAGGACCGGCGGGACCAGTCCCGGTTCCAGGACGCCGACGATCTGGCCCACCAGCCACAGGGCGCCGTAGAACTGCAACAGCGTCATGGCCGCCTGGGCCAGTACCGCCGCCGGCCACCAGGCCGGCCGGGGCGGCCGCCCGCCGGCCGGCGGGGAGCCCACCGACACGGCCAGCTCGTCGAGCGCCTCCGGCAGCCCACGCGCCCCGCGCACCGCCGCCTCGCGCACCGCCTGCGCCCAGGGCACCGGCAGCCCGTGCGCCGCCTCCTCCGCGACGATCCGCACGGCCTGCTCGACGCGCTGGCGTGCCGTCAGTTCGTCCTCCTCCGCCGCCGTGGCCTTGGCCTCGGCGCCCTCCTCCGCGCCCGCCGCGCTCCCCTGCGTACGGAGCCGCTCGTACCAGCGCCACAGCCGCAGCCACGGTGTCCCGCACGCCCGTCCCGCGTTGCGCCGCCAGTCGCGTTCCGCGGCCTCCCCGGCCGCCCGCGCGCCGACGGCGACGGCGAGCCGGGCCCCGAAGTCCTCGCGGGAACGCTCACCGAGCCCGGGGCGCCCGTCCGCCACGTACACCGGACGCAACCGGGCCGCGGCCGCGTCCACGTCGGCCGACAGACGCCGCTCGGCGGCACCGCGGCCCTGCACGAACGCCCCCAGCAGTTCCCGCAGCTCTCCCACGCCCTCTCCGGTGAGCGCGGACACCGCGAGGACCGTGGCCCCCGGTTCACCGTGCTCACCGAGAGCCATGCCGTCCTCGTCGAGCAGCCGCCGCAGGTCGTCGAGCACCTGGTGGGCGGCATCGCCCGGCAGCCGGTCGACCTGGTTGAGGACCACGAACGTCACCTCGGCGTGCCCCGCGAGCGGCCTCAAGTACCGCTCGTGGAGCGCCGCGTCCGCGTACTTCTCCGGGTCGACGACCCAGATGACCGCGTCCACCAGCGCCAGCACCCGGTCGACCTGCCTGCGGTGGGCGGTGACCGCCGAGTCGTGGTCGGGCAGGTCGATCAGGACCAGGCCCTGCAACGCCTCGTCGCCGATCCCGCCCGCCAGAGGCCGGCGCCGAAGCCGCCCGGGGATGGCGAGCCGGTCCAGGAGTCCGGCCGCGCCCTCGGACCAGGTACAGGCGATGGGGTTGGCCGTGGTGGGCCGGCGGAGGCCGGTCTCCGAGACCGGTACGCCCGCCAGCGCGTTGATCAGCGTCGACTTTCCGCTCCCCGTGGGGCCGGCGATCGCGACGACGGTGTGCTTCGACGACAACCGCTGCCGTGCGGCGGCCTCGTCCAGCACCCGGCCGGCCTCGGCGAGCGTGTCACCGTCCAGCCGGGTCCTGGACAGGCCCACGAGCTCCCGCAGGGCATCCAGTCGCATCCGGAGGGTCCCGGCGTACGCCTCACCGATCGGCATGTGCGGCTCGTCCGGCAGGGGTCCGCCGTCGTCGGCGGCCTGTTCCTGCACCCGGCGGGCGATCAGCCCGTCGTCCCAGCGTTCGTCAACGGCGCTCACCGCCGTCACCTCTCCTTCTGCAGTCGGGACAGCGCGGCGATGAGCTCGGCCTGTGGTTCCGGGGTCACGTCGAGGGCCCGGAGCGGCTGGAGCCGCCTGGTCCGCTCCTCGTCCAGGACGCGGTCGATGTACGTGGTGACCAGTTCGCCGCCCCGGTCGCGCAGCCGCAGGGCGCCCTGGGCGCCCAGCAGCTCGGCGAGCCGCTCCCCGGCGCTGCGTGCCCTGCGCCCGCCGAGCAGCGCGGCCGCGAGGAGCGCCGCCGCCGTCTCGGCGTCCGGGGCGGAGGCCCGGTCCATCCGCCGGACCTCGTCCTCGGCCAGCTCCTCCAGGACGCGCCGCCAGCGCCGTACGGCCATGCCGATGCGCTCGCCGGTCTCCCGGTCGGGCCCGGCCGACGGCCCGTCCCAGGCGTCCAGTGCCCGGGCGGCCGGTTCGCGCCGCCACGATTCCCGTACGTGTTCGTAGGCGGCGGCGACCGCGCACTGCAGGAGGGCGGTGAGGGACTCGGCGAGGGAGTCGAGCAGTTCGGTGGCCGAGCAGTCACGGGGGTAGCCGCGCCAGCGGGTGCGGGCGTCACCGGCGAGTACGGCGCCGCGCCGCAGTTCACGGCGCACCCGTTCGCCCTCGTGCTCGTACGCGATCTGGACGGCTCCGGTGAGGCGCACGGCCGCGGCGTACTGCGCGGCGACGGCCCCGGCCAGCTCCGGCATCCGTGCGTTCAGCGAGTCGATCACCCCGCCGGCCGTGCGCCCGACGGTCTGCTGCCGGGCCGCGGGGTCCTGGGCGCGGTGGGCGAGCCAGGCGCGCAGCGGGGCGACGGCGGTGTCGGGGAGGAGCCCGCTGCCGCCACCGGCGGACTCGGGCAGTTCGGGGATGGTGAACCGGGGTACCTCGCCCAGCCCGGCGCGGGCGAGGAGCGCCTCGTACTGCCGCGACACCTCGTTGATCACTTGGTGCGGCACCCGGTCCAGGACGGTGACGAGCGTGGCGTCGTACTCCTTGGCGGTGCGCAGCAGGTGCCAGGGCACGGCGTCGGCGTACCGGGAGGCGGTGGTCACCATCACCCACACGTCGGCGGCGCAGATCAGTTCGGCGGCCAGCTCGCGGCTCTCCACGACGAGCGAGTCGATGTCCGGGGCGTCGAGCAGGGCCAGCCCGCGCGGGACGGTGTCGGCGGTCTCGACCCGCAGGGCCCGCTCCTCGCCGGTGTCCCCGTCCGCCTCCCCGTCGTGGGGCGTCCACACCCGGGTGAGCTGCGGCAGCACCCGCATCCCGGCGAACCAGTGGTGATCGTCGGGGTGGCAGACGAGGACGGGCGTCCGCGTGGTGGGCCTGAGCACCCCCGCCTCGCTGACCCGCCGCCCGACGAGCGAGTTGACGAGGGTCGACTTCCCGGCCCCGGTGGACCCGCCGACGACGGCGAGCAGCGGAGCTTCGGGCTCCTTGAGGCGGGGCACCAGATAGTCGTCGAGCTGCGCGAGCAACTCGGCCCGCGTCTGCCGCGCCCGTGGCGCACCCGGAAGGGGGAGTGGGAGACGCACGGCAGCGACACGGTCGCGCAGGGCGGAGAGTGCGTCGATGAGCTGAGGCCGTACGTCCAAGGTCACCACATGCGAAGAATGCCCAATTTCATGACCTTTTTGAAGCGTATGGCGCTCTCTGCGCGCCGATCGGACACAAGGGATAGACGGGATGAGTGGGGCGCAGGCATAACGAGTACACAACACCCGAGGCGTGAGACGTGAAAAGCGCTGCAGGAATCGCACCTGCCTGCGATTATCGGTTCGCTTCACCGAACCTCCACATCGTGCCACGCAGGCGAAGCGACCGGGTCAAGGCGATCGGAGCCCTATCCTTGTCCCCGGCAAGGTCACGGACCACCCAGCAGGGGCTCCAGGCCACAAGGCCACCACCGGCCCCCGTAGCTCAGTGGATAGAGCAGGCGCCTTCTAAGCGCTTGGCCGCAGGTTCGAGTCCTGCCGGGGGCGCCAACCGGCCGTCCGACCTGCCTCACGCCCGCCACCCACCACCACGCCGCCCGCCCGGCCGGCCCGTGGCGCCCGGGCGCGCTCCACTTCCCTCGCAGCCCCACCCACCCCTCCGCCGCCCCGGAGCGGCCTCCCACGTCCGGCACGGACGGCACGGACGGTGCGGGACGGTACGGGACGGCCGTCCCGCCAAGTAGACGCACGGACATCGGGCCGCCTGAACGTCAACGGGATACGGCGCGGGAGCCAGTGCCACCACATCACGAAACGGGTCGGTTCATGACGGAGCAGCAGGGCGAGACCCCGGAATCGGCGCAGCGGACACGACGGCGCCGGGAGGGAATCGCCGCGTTCCTGGTGGGTCTTGTGGCCGCGCTCGCGTTCTTCGCCTTCTTCCCCGGACTGCCGCACGTCATCGACTGGGGAGCCATTCTCGCCTCGCTGGCCGCCGGCGGGCTCGCCCGGTGGATCCGGCGGTCCTGGAGGGCGAAGACGGCGGTGAAGAGCACCTCGCGCGTGTGACCGTCGGCCGCCATGGGGCCGGCCGGCGCTCTCCGGCAAGGCCGGTGCCCGGGGGCGATGCGGCGGGGCGCCCAGGTGGCTGGGGTCAGCGGGGGTCGGCCGTGTCGTAGGTGTGCCGGGCCTGTTCGACGGCGGGCAGGTGGGTGGTGGCCCATTCGGCGAGGTGGGCGAAGAGCGGGGCGAGGCTGCGGCCGAGGGGGCTGATCTCGTACTCGACCCGGGGCGGGACCTCCGGGTGGTAGGTGCGGGTGATCAGGCCGTCGCGTTCGAGTTGGCGCAGGCGCTGGGTGAGGACCTTGGGGGTGATCCGGGAGACGCGGCGTTCCAGTTCGACGAAGCGCTGCCGGCCGTAGGTGTGGAGGGTCCAGAGGATCGGTGTGGTCCAGCGGCTGAACACGATGTCCACGACCGGGCTTATGGGGCAGGCGAGTTCCGGGTCGGTGGGGGTGTCGGTGCTCGTCATGCGCTTCCCTCCGCCACAGTCACTTTCCTCTAGGTACCTACTATACCGGCGGTGTTAGCGTCCCCGCGTCGGCAACGAGTCGGCAACCACGCACATGCACAGGGGAGTTCATGGTGTTCGTAGTGACAGGGGCGACCGGCAACGTCGGCCGGTCGGTGGTGCGGTTCCTCGCGGCAGCCGAAGACACGGTCGTCGCGACGTCCCGGGGCGTTGCGGAGGCCGACGTACCGGAAGGTGTCCGGACCAAGCGGGCGGACCTGGTCGATGCCGAGAGCCTGCGGCCGGTGTTCGAGGGAGCCGACGCGCTGTTCCTGCAGAACGGCGGGCCCAGCATGCACATGCTGCAGCCCCGGGAGATCGTCGCCGCCGCCGAAGCCGGTGGCGTACGGAGGGTCGTGCTGCTGTCCTCGCAAGGCGTCACCACACGGCCGGAGTCGGCTTCCCACGGGGACACCGCCCGGTCCATCGAGGACGCCGTCCGGCGGTCGGGCATGGAGTGGACGATCCTGCGTCCCGGCGGCTTCCACTCCAACGCGTACGCCTGGGCCGACTCGGTCCGCTCCCGACGACTGATCGCCGCCCCGTTCGCCGACACCGGCGTGCCCGCCGTCGACCCGGACGACATCGCCGAGGTCGCCACGGCGGCCCTGCGCGAGGACGGCCACGCCGGGCGTGCCTACGAACTGACCGGGCCGGCCCTGAGCACGCCCCGGCAGCGGGCCGAGGCCATCGGCCAGGCGCTCGGAGAGCCGGTCGGCTTCGTCGAGCAGACCCGCGAGGAGGCCCGCGCGGAGATGCTGCGCTTCATGCCCGAGCCCGTCGTCGAGACCACGCTCGACATCCTCGGTGCACCCACCCCCGCCGAGCAGCGCATCAGCCCCGACGTCGAGCGGGTGCTCGGTCGTGCGCCCCGCACCTTCGCCGACTGGGCCGAGCGTCATGTCGCCGCCTTCCGGTAGCCCCCGCCCGCCCGCACAGGCCCACCGGTGAAACGGTGACCTCTCCGCCGGATGGCCGCGGGGTCGCGCCCGAACCACGGGCCTCCGCACGGCAGTTGGTGTGGCCACAACCTGCCGTGCACGAGCGACCGGCGGCCGGGTGGCGTATGGTCGCCACGGGGACGATCGACCGCGTCACGGGAGTGTCAGGCGGCATGCTGGACGACGTCGGTGCCGCGGCCCAGGGGTGCGGCGTGGGGTACGGGCAGCCCGGCCGCTGGTCCGGCAGGGCCGTTCCCGGCCGGAGGCGTGCCGGATGCCGGTGCCGTGCCGCCGTGCCGTCCTTCCTTTTCCCGCGTGGCTCCCGGAGGTACAGGTGTCGTTGCTCGCCATCAGCGATCTGCATGTGCGGCATGCGGACAACCGCGGCATCGTCGAAGGTCTGCGGCCGAGGACGGACGACGACTGGCTGCTCGTAGCCGGTGACGTCGGCGAGCTGACCAAGGACATCGACTGGGCGCTGTCCCTGCTGCGCGACCGCTTCCGCACCGTGGTGTGGGCGCCGGGGAACCACGAGCTGTGGACCGTGGGCACCGATCCCGTGCAGGAGCGTGGCGTACGGCGGTACGAGCACCTGGTCGAGCTGTGCCGGGGACTCGGGGTCATCACACCGGAGGACCCGTACCCCGTCTGGGAGGGGCCGGACGGGCCGGTCGTCGTGGCGCCCCTGTTCGTGGGGTACGACTACACGTTCCGCCCCGCGGGGACGGTGACCGAGGAGGAGGCCCTGGCCGTGGCGCACCGGGCGGGCGTCGTGTGCACGGACGAGTTCCTGCTGCACCCCGACCCGTACGCCGGTCGCGGCGACTGGTGCCGGGAGCGGGTGAGGATCACCGAGGAGCGGCTGGCGGCCATCGACCCCGCTCTGCCCACCGTCCTCGTCAACCACTATCCGCTGGTGCGCGACCCCACGTACATCCTGCGCCACCCCGAGTTCGCGCTGTGGTGCGGCACGGAGGCCACCGCCGACTGGCACCGCCGCTTCCGGGCCAAGGCCGTCGTCTACGGGCACCTGCACATCCCGCGCACCACCTGGCACGACGGGGTGCCCTTCCGTGAGGTCTCCGTCGGCTACCCGCGCGAGTGGCGGCCCCGGCCGGTCCGGCCGGACCTGTCCGTGGTGCTCCCCGGACGGGACTGACGCCCGCACGTACTACCGGACCGGCTCCCCGTAGAGCACCAGGTTCTGGGCGTACGCGTGCGCGTCGGGGTCGAAGTCACCGGTGCAGGTGACCAGGGCCAGCCGGGCGGCGCCACGGGGTGTGAACAGGTCCGGTGGCAGGGCCTTCTTGGCATGGGTGCGGCGAGCGACGATCTTGTAGGTGTGGCGTGTGCCGTCCGCCGTGGTGACGTGGGCGCGGGTGCCCATGGGCACGTCGTGCAGGACCTCGAAGGGACCCGCGCCCTCGGCGGCCGAGTCGAGGTGGCCGGCCAGCAGGACGGTGCCGCGCGCGGCGCCGGGCGACGCGCCGAGAGCCCACCAGCCCAGCCGGGCGGGGGAGGCGGGCACGGCCATGACCCCTGCCGCGTCGGCGGTGACCGGGTCCACGGGTGTGGGGCGCAGGTGGCCGGGGATGCCGAGGGACACGGGCGGGGAGTACGCCGGCACCCTTCCGGCCGCCGGCGCCCTGCCCGACGCTGCCGGAGGCGCGGCGGCCGAACCGGGCAGGGTGCCCGCGTCCGGCGCCCCGGCGGGAGCCGGGAAGAAGGGGAAGAGGCACGCGACGGCCGCCGTGGCGACCGCCGCGATCCCGGTCCTGACCAGTGCGCGGTCCGGACCGGGCTCAGCACGCGGCCACGCGCCCACCGGTGTCAGCGGTTGTCGTTGCGGCGCATGCGGGAGGCGGCCCAGAAGGCTCCCCCGGCCACCAGGATGCCGCCGACCGCCACCGCGGGCACGGCGAGCGCGACGGGGACATCGGCCGCCAGGGACGACGCCACCTGGCCTCCGTTGCCGGCGTGGATGGCCTTCGGTGCCGCGGCGGCGTGGCACTCACCCCCGCGCACCATGTCCAGGTGCATGGCGACGACCGGACGGGCGGCCTTGGCCGAAGCGGTCACCTCGGCGTTCTTGCCGTGGGCGATCTGGTTGTCGATCCGCGCCAGGGTCTTCTCGTGGGCGGCGGCCTGGGCATCGAGCCAGGCCTTGTCGTAGGCCTTGGTGCCCGCCTTGGCCATGATGGCGGCGAGCATGTCCTGCTGTTCCTTCGAGGGTGCGACGGGAAGGTCGACGCCCTGCTTGTCGGCGAGGGCCCTGGTGTCCGCGTCGAGCTTGGTGTGGTCGCGGACGAGCACCTTGCCCACGTGCTTCACACAGGCGGTGGTGGCGTTCTTCTGGGCGTCCTTCCCCGCCGCGATCTCGGTCAGGTTGCCCTGGTGGGAGGCGCGGAGGAACGCCGCGTCGGTGGCGAGGCCGGGGCCGTCGGCGGACGCCGTGGCGAAGGCCGGACCGGCGGCTATGCCGGTCAGGGCGAGGCAGGTGAAGGCCGTGGCGGCCCAGCGGTGGGTGCGGGTCACGATTCGTCGTCCGTTTCTCGTCGGTCGGTGGCGTGACCCTCACGTCGCAGGGTCACCTCACCATCCGGACACGGACCGGTACCGCCCGCCACCGGCCCTACTGCAAACGGCGCACGCCCGGTCAGGCGAGCGAGGCGGCGACCAGCAGGGAGAAGGACGCCGTGATCAGCAGCGTACGAACCAGGTGCAGGCGGTTCCAGCGGGACTCGAACGCCTCTCGCACGGGTCCGGGTTCGCTGCCCTCGGACGCGGCGAGCGCGTTGTTGAGCGGGATGTTCCCGGCCATGGTGACCAGGTGATTGAGCACGGCGCAGACCAGCCCGGCGACGATCAGCCACCGCCCGCCGTCCGACCGGCCCCCGACCGGAACGGCGAGGGCCAGGGCCGGGAAGACCACCACGCCCGCGAAGACGGTGAGGAAGACCGCGCGGGGGACGTACTCGTTGACCCGCCGCATGGCCGTCACGAACTGCTCGTCCGTCAGCCTGGCCAGCGCGGGCATGATGCCGGTCAGGAAGATCAGCATGAAACCCGCGTACAGACCGGTGGAGACGATCGCGAGGGCGAGCAGCAGCGACGGCATGCGGTCATCATGGCAGCCGCTCCCGCCCCGTGTGAGTCCTTGGGGATCTTCCTCGTGAACCTGTCCCCGGAGCGGTTCCCGGACCGCTCCCCGGACCGGACAAACCGGGGAGCGGCCGGACGGACCGGACCCGGTACCGGACGGACCGGACCCGGACGGACCGGGCGCCGCTCCGTCCCTGAGCCGGCTCAGTCCCGGAGGCGGTTCGCCCGGCGGATCGACTCGGCCAGCTCCGTCACCACCGCGGACTCGGTGGTACGGGCCAGCTCGCCCGCCCGCTCGGCGAGTTCCCCCCGGGTGGGCGCGCCCGGCAGCTCACCGCCGCGCAGCGAGTCGGCGAAGTACGCGGCCACGGCGGCGACCCGGAGGCCCGGCTTGGTGCCCTTGTCCCACAGGCCGGCCCCCAGGGCACCCGACTCCAGCGAGCCGGACCGCTCGTGCGGGGCACGCGAGGCCGGGTCGAGCCACCGGACGGTCGCGGTGGCCAGGTGGCCGCTCCGGCCGAGGGCGCCGGGCCGGGTCTTCACGGCGTACAGCGCGGTCACCTGGTGACCGGGGCCGACCTCGCCGCCGTCCACCCGGTCGTCGCGGAAGTCCTCGTCGGCGACCTCCCGGTTCTCGTACCCGATGAGCCGGAACGTCTCCACCGTCTTCGGGTCGAACGCCACCTGCGCCTTGGCGTCCCGGGCGCGGAGCTCGACGTGGGCGGGCAGTTGGTCGACGAAGACCTTGCGGGCCTGCTCGGAGGTGGAGACGTACGTGGTGTGGCCGTCGCCCTTGTCGGCGAGCTGCTCCATGAGCGCGTCGCCGTAGTCGCTGCCCACGCCGACGCCGAAGAGGGTGATGCCGTACTCGCGGCGCTCGTCGTCGATGCGGTCCAGGATGGCCTCCGCCTCGGTCTCGCCGGTGTTGGCGAGCGCGTCGGACAGCAGGACGACCCGGTTGGTGGCGCCCTTGCGGTGGCCTTCGACGGCGGTGTCGTAGCCGGTGGTCACGCCTGCCTCGACATTGGTGGAGGAGGTGGTCTCCAGTCCGTCGACGACGTCGTGGACGCGGTCGCGGTTGCCTTCGACACGGGTCATGGGCAGCCGGACCTCGGCCTCGTCGCTGAAGGTGACCAGGGCGATCGAGTCGTCGTCGCGCAGCTGGTCGGTGAGGACGCCCAGGGACTCCTTGACGAGGTCGAGGCGGCCCGGTTCGCCCATCGAGCCGGAGATGTCGACGACGAACGTGAGGGCGGCGGGCGGGCGTTCGCCGTGCCGGTCGGAGGGGCGGGTGGCCAGTCCGACGCGTACGAGCGACCAGTCGTCGGCCCGGGTGCGGGCGCCGTCGACGGTCACGGTGAAGCCGTTGCCCCCGGGCTTCGGGTAGTCCTGGCGGAAGCTGTTGACGAACTCCTCGGGGCGCACGGTGTCCGCCGCGGGCAGCCGGCCCTCGGCGAGGGTGCGGCGTGCGTAGCCGTACGAGGCGGTGTCGACGTCCAGTGCGAAGGTGGACAGGTAGTCGGCGGGCGGGGCCTCGCGCGCCTTGTCGTCCCCGGTGCCGCTCCCCGTGCCGTCGGCGCCGGGGCGTTGTTCGCCGTCCCGCGCGCCGGGCGCCGGGGCGGGGGCGCCGGGCGCGGGCATGCCGGGTGCGCGCTTGCCGTCGTCGGCGGCGGAGGTGCGGTCGGTTCCGGTGCCACCGGAGCAGCCCGCGAGGAGCAGGCCGGCGGCGAGCGCCGCAGCGAGCGCGGCCCGGCGCGCCCTGCCGCCGGTCCTCCATCGATACGTCTCCACTCGAACCCCCCATGTTCGGTCCGCGTCCCGCATGTCCACGCGGAGTGTCGGCACTGGTGAATGTGACGTTCGAAAGCCTCCGGAGGAGCAGACGAAGCTGTTGCGGATGTGTCTCAATGCGGCAACGCCCAGCAGGTGGTGAGGCATGGCGCAGGGCTTGGCTTGGACTCGCCAACCGCTGAACAGGGTCTTGTCACCGTGCGCAGTCACATGCGTACATGGAGTTGCGTGCGTTCAAGGGGATGGCGGGGGTGGTCAGCCGTGACGAACGTTCCGGGCTCCGTGCTCGGCCGAGCGGCATTAAGAGAGGCGACACCGGTGCGTGCCGCACCACAGCAGGCACCGCGCCCGGCGGGACAGCCGGTGCGAGGGGTGAGACAGATCTGCGCGACACTCGCCGCGCTCACCGAGTCCGCCCGCCATGAGGTGCTGACCTTCGACGACCCGGCCGCATGCCTGGGCCTGCCGATCCCCGAGCCCTTCCTGGAGCTCGTCGGCACCTGTGTGCGCACGGCGACGGAGCGCGTGGGGACGGTGCGTCAGATCGTGCCCCGTCATGCCTTGTCCAGGGTCGCCGCAGCCGATGCGGCGGGGGTGGTGCGTCTTGCGGGCAGGGCCAGGCTGACGCAGTCCATCCCCTTCAAGATGATCGTGGTGGACCGTGCGGTCGCCGCCATCCCCCTCGACCTGGAACTGCTCTACAACGGGCTGCTGCTGATCCGCGACCCGGTCGTGGTGCAGGCCCTGGTGCGGGCCCACCACGCCTGGTGGGAGATGAGCGAGGACGTCCCGGCTCGGCCCGCGCCGCCCGGGGCGCTGCCCGCGCACCTGCGGCCGGTGCTGGAGGCCCTGCTGGCGGGGCTCACCGATGAGACGGCCGCCGCACGGCTCGGCATATCGGGGCGCACGTACAGCCGCCGCGTGGGCGAGCTGCTCACGGCCCTGGGCACGACGAGCCGTTTCCGGGCGGGAGCGGAAGCGGCTCGTCGCGGCTGGCTCTGAAGCCCCGAGGGGGTTACGACACGATGTCCTTGCGGGCGAAGCCCCGGAAGGCGAGCGCGAACAGGACCAGGGCGTACGTCACGGACACCGCCGCGCCTTTGAGCATGCCGCCCCACTCCAGGTGGGGCTGGAGCGCGTCGGCCCAGGCGAACTGCCAGTGGGCGGGCAGGAAGTCCCGCCAGGAGCCGAGCGCCGTCACCGCGTCCAGCACATTGCCGATGATCGTCAGACCGACCGCGCCGCCGACCGCGCCGAGCGGGGCGTCGGTCTTGGTGGACAGCCAGAAAGCGAGCCCGGCCGTGACCAGTTGGGAGACGAAGATGAAGGCGACGACCAGCGCGAGGCGCGGCACCGTGTCGGCAGTGGCGAGGGAGCCGCCCGTGGGCAGCTCCAGCGGCCCCCAGCCGTAGGCGACCGTCCCTGCCGCCAGAGCCACCAACGGCAGCAGCAGCATCGCGGCCGCGCTGAAGACCAGCGCCACGGCCAGCTTCGACCACAGCAGCCGGGCGCGCGGCACGGGCGCGGCCAGCAGGTAGCGGAGGGAGGACCAGCTGGCCTCGGACGCCACCGTGTCGCCGCAGAACAGCGCCACCGGCACCACCAGCAGGAAGCCGGCCGAGACGAACAGGCTGGTCGCGGCGAAGTTGGCGCCCGACGCGGTCGCCGTGTCCATGAGGGTGATCCGGTCGTTGCCGCGCCCGTCCGGGCCGCCGCCGATCGCGAAGGCGGCGATCAGCACGAAGGGCAGGGCGGCCAGGATCGCCCCCATGACGAGGGTGCGGCGCCGCTTCAACTGGCGTACGGCTTCGACCCGCAGCGGCAGGGTGTGCGCGGCCCGGTAGCCGGGTGCGGACTGGACCAGGGCGGTCGCGGGGGCGCTCATACGGATCCTCCTCCTCCGATCAGGGTGAGGAACGCGTCCTCCAGGCGGCGGTGCGGACCGACGCCGGTCAACGGGATGTCCAGCCGGACCAGTTCGGTGATCAGGGCGGTGGCGGTGACACCGTCCAGCCGTACCAGCAGGCCGCCTTCCGTGCGTACCACCGAGCCGATGCCCGGCATGGCGCCGATCTTGTCGACCAGTGGCTCCGGCACGTCACCGTCCGTGGTGACGAGCAGGGTGTCGCCCGCGCCGGTGATCTCGGCGACCGGGCCCGCCTGGACGAGCCGGCCACGGTCCATGACGACCAGGTGCGTGCAGGACTGTTCGACCTCCGACAGCAGGTGGCTGGAGACGATGACGGTCCGGCCCCCCGCCGCGTACCGGATCATCACGTCCCGCATCTCGCGGATCTGTGGCGGGTCCAGTCCGTTGGTCGGTTCGTCGAGGATGAGGAGGTCCGGCAGGCCCAGCATCGCCTGGGCGATGGCGAGCCGTTGCCGCATGCCCTGCGAATAGGTGCGTACGGCACGGGCGAGGGCGTCGCCGAGACCGGCGATCTCCAGTGCCTCTTCGATGTGGGCGTCCTCGGCGGGGCGGCCGGTGGCCCGCCAGTACAGTTCCAGGTTCTCCCGTCCGGACAGGTGCGGGAGGAAGCCGGCGCCCTCGACGAACGCGCCCACCCGGGACAGGACGGGCGCCCCCGGCCGGATCGCGTGCCCGAACACCCGGATCTCACCGTCGTCGGGGGTGATCAGACCCATCAGCATGCGCAGGGTGGTGGTCTTGCCGGCGCCGTTCGGGCCGAGGAGGCCGAGGACCTGGCCCTTCTCGACACGGAAGGACAGGTCCCGCACGGCGTACCGGTCGGCGGACTTGGCGTACTTCTTCGTCAGTCCGGTGATCTGGAGCGGTACGCCGGCGAGGCCGGGGTCCGGGGCGGGTGCGGTGGTGCGGCGGCGGACGGTCAGCAGCAGGGCGGCGGCGATCAGGGCGCCGGCGGCCGGGAGGCCCCACACCCACCAGGGCAGGCCGGTGGCCTGGGTGCGTACGGCGGGGGCGGTCGGTACGGACAGACCGCTCGTCACGTCGACGGTGTACGTGGCCGGGGTGGCCGGGGACGCGTATCCGAGGTCGGTGGCGGCGAGGACGACACGCAGCCGGTGCCCCGCCTCCACCTCGTGGTCGATGGCCGGCAGCGTGAGCTCCACGGCCTTGCCGTTCCGGGCGTCCTCGACGCGGACGGGGGCGACGAGCTGGGCGGGCAGCACCTGCCCGCGTCCGTCGGGGCCGACGTCGTACACCTTGCCGAAGAGGACCGCCTCGCCGGTGTCGGAGGTGACCGTGACGCGGACGGTCGGCGAGCCGGTGATGCGCAGCGGCGCCGTGAGGGGCCGGGACTCGAACCGGGCGTGCTGTCCGGGGAAGTCGAGCGACAGGCCCACGCCGAGCGACGAAAGCTGCGACAGTCCGCCGCCGACGCCCGGGACGGCGGAGATGGCGGGCGGGGTGGCCCCGGCGGGGTTGCGGAAGGCCTGCGGGCGGCCGGTGCCGGTGAGCGCGATGGTGCGGTCGCCGTTGCGGAGGCCGGGGTAGGCGTCGCCGGTGGCGCCGCGCAGCCGGGCCTGGCCGTCGGTGGAGTCGACCCCGCCGGTGCGGCTGACGCGGAAGGCGGGGCCGGTGTCGGTGCCGGTGTCCTCCTTGAGGTAGCGGTCGAACCAGGCGCCGATACGCGCCTCGACGCGTTCGGTCTCGCGGTCGCCGCCGTCGTGCCCGCCGGCGATCCAGTCGACGGCGACGGGTGCGCCGCCCGCGCGGACGGCCTTGGCGATGGCGTCGGCGTGCGAGAGCGGGAAGAGGGAGTCGGCCTGCCCCTGGACGATGAGCGTGGGCACCTTGATGCGGTCGCCGACGGCGGAGGGGCTGCGTGCCGCGAGCAGCGCCCGGGCGGCGGCGTCCGGCTTTCCGGTGACGGCGACCCGTTCGTACATGGCGCACAGCACGTCCTGGAAGCGGCCGCAGGCGGCGGTGGGCGCGGCCTGCGGGGCGGCGGCACGGGGCGGCCGTGTCCCTCCCCCTCCGGCCCCGGAGCCCGTGGCCTCGTCCTGGCCGGGTGCGCGGCCCGGGGGCTGGTCGCCCTCGTCGGGCGTGCGGCTCGGGGGCCGGTCCGAGGATGCCACCGTGCCGGTGGTGAAGAAGATGCCGGCCCACAGTTTCTTGAAGACGCCGTCCGGGAAGAGCGCGTCCGCCAGGTTCCAGTAGGTGATCTGCGGGGCGATCGCGTCCACCCGCTTGTCGTACCCGGCGGCCAGCAGGGAGATCGCCCCGCCGTACGAGGAGCCCGAGACGCCCACCTTCGGGTCGTTCGCCCCGTCCAGGCGGACCTCGGGGCGTTTCGCGAGCCAGTCGATGAGCCGCGACACGTCCTTGACCTCGTAGTCCGGGTCGTTGAGGCCGATGCGTCCCGTCGAGCCGCCGAAGCCGCGCGCGGACCAGGTCAGCACGGCGTACCCGTCACGGGCGAGTTTCTCGGCCTGCGCGCGCACATCGTCCTTGCTGCCGCCGAAGCCGTGCCCGAGGAGCACGGCGGGGCGGCGTACGCCGGAGGGGCCGGAGGTGAAGAACGAGGTGTCGATCCTCGCTCCCGGCATCTCCAGCACCCGGTCCTCGCGGCGCGGGCCGGGCTCGTCGTCCGAGGCCACCGCCGTCCATGTGCCGGCACCGGCGAGCAGCACGACGGCGGCGGCCGTGGCGGCCGCGGCGCGGCGCGGAATTCGGATCTCCATGCCATAGACCCTAAGCGGCCCGCCGCCCCGCCTCGGCTGCCGCACGGCGGAACTCGGAGGCCTTCCTGAGGCGTACGCACTACCGTCGCCGTACACCGGACGCGGTACACGAGGACCCGTAGGGAGACCGTGATGGACATCCGCCGTGCGACGACCGTCGACGAACTCGTCAGGGCGCAGCACCTCTACGACGGCCCGGCGCGCGTCGAGTGGGCCGAGCGGTTCCTCGCGGCGCCCGGGCATCTGATGCTCATCGCCTATGTGGACGGCGTCCCGGCCGGGATGGTGTCGGGTATCGAGATGCTGCACCCGGACAAGGGCACGGAGATGTGCCTGTACGAGTTGTCCGTCGACGAGGCGTACCGGAGGCGCGGTATCGGCCGGGCACTGACGGAGGCGCTCGCCGCGGTCGCCCGGGAGCGGGGTTGCTACGACATGTGGGTCGGGGTGGACACCGACAACGGTCCGGCATTGGCGACGTATCGCTCGGCCGGTGCCGGTGACGATGGAGAATTCGCCATGCTCACGTGGGAATTCGGCGACGAAGTGAGGAGGACCGACTAGCAACCTTGTGCGGTACATGACCAGTCGAGACGCTGTGGGGCCCCGTCCGGAAGAAAGGTCAGGTGCCCCCGAGATGAGAGCCCCATCCCGCAGGCCCCGGCGTCCCATGGCCCCGCGTCCCATGGCCCTGCGCCGCACCGGCGCGCTGATACCCGCCGTCGCCCTCGCGGCCGGTCTGCAGTTCGCCGTCTCCCCCACCGCGCAGGGCGCGCAGATCGGCGATCTCCGTCTCGCCCCCACGCAAACCGCCGTACCGAACAGCTGGATCGTCGTCCTCAAGGACGGCTCGACGCGTGCCGCCGATCTCGGCGTCACCCCGCAGCACCAGTACCGCAGCGTGCTCGACGGATTCTCGGCCACCATGTCGAAGGCGAAGGCCGGCGCGCTCGCCGCCGACCCGAGGGTCGCGTACGTCGAGCAGAACCAGGTCGTCCGCCTCAACGCCACCCAGGCGAACGCCACCTGGGGTCTCGACCGGATCGACCAGCGCAGCCTGCCGCTGTCGACGACGTACACGTACGACACCACGGCGTCGAACGTGAACGCGTACATCATCGACACCGGCATCCGCACCTCGCACAGCGAGTTCGGCGGGCGGGCGGTCGTCGGGACGGACACCGTCGGCGGCGGGCAGAACGGGCAGGACTGCCAGGGCCACGGCACGCATGTCGCCGGTACGGTCGGCGGGAAGACGTACGGTGTGGCGAAGGCCGCCAGGCTCGTCGCGGTCCGCGTCCTGGACTGCAACGGCTCGGGTACGACGGCCGGGGTCATCGCGGGCGTGGACTGGGTGACGGCGAACGCCGTCAAGCCGGCGGTCGCCAACATGAGCCTGGGCGGTGGTGTGAACACGTCCCTCGACAACGCCGTCAAGCGGTCGATCGCGTCGGGCGTCTCGTATGCCGTCGCGGCGGGCAACGGCAACATCCTCGGCCTGCCGGAGAACGCCTGCAACACCTCCCCGGCCCGCGTCCCGGAGGCCATCACCGTCGGCGCCACGGACAACGCGGACCGCCGGGCCTCGTTCTCCAACTACGGCACCTGCGTGGACCTCTTCGCGCCGGGTGTGAAGGTCACCTCGGCATGGCGCACCGGTGACACGGCGACGAACACCATCTCCGGTACGTCGATGGCGGCGCCCCACACGGCGGGCGTGGCCGCCCTGTACCTGTCGAAGAACCCCACCGCGTCCCCGGCGCAGGTGAGCGCCGCACTGGTGAACAACGCCACGAGCGGCAAGGTGCAGAACGCGCTCACGGGCTCCCCGAACAGGCTGCTCCACTCGCGGTTCTAGGACCCTTCGGGGGACGAAACCCCTGCGGGGGACGAAGGCCCTCCGGGGTACGCGGACCCTTCAGGGCACGCAGACCCTTCAGGGGACAAGGACCCTTCAGGGACGAGATGCCCGAGGAGCTCGGCACCCGCCGGGTAGGGGCGCTCCTCGGGCATCAGCCGCTCCGCACCCTCCAGGTCACCGGCCCGGACGAGCCCGTGGATCTCGCGGGCGAGCGGCGTCACGTCCCGTATGGACACCGTCCACTCGTCGGCGTACCGCGCCGACGCCTCCCCCGCGAGGCCGAGCTGGAGCGAGCGGTGCGGCAGCGGCGCGAGGTGCCAGTCACGCTCGGGGTCCCACTGGACGCGGGCCGGGGACCGGCGCAGCCGCCGCTTCCAGGTGTCCTGGTCGGGGTGGAGTCCCCTCTTGTAGTGCGAGAGGCAGGCGTGGCGCAGCGCCCATTCGAAGCCCTCGCGGGTGATCTCGACGGCCAGGACGGTCTCCTGGCCCTCCTTCGTCGCCCAGCCGCAGCGGTACATCATCCACAGGAAGCTCGGTTTGATCCACGTCATCCGGTCCCGCTTCCAGGAGACCGGGAAGCGGCCCGTGCGGGCGGCGGGGCCGCCGATGCCGGGCGCGTACGCCTGGTAGACGGTGATCGTGTCCTCGGTGTGGAGGGCGCGGATGCGGTACTTCGGTTCGTCGTCGTTCATCCCGGCAAGGATCGACGGCCGGCCCCGGTCGGGGCCAGCCGTTTTCTCCGGGACCGGGGTGTCAGTGGTTGCGGGGGAAGCCCAGGTCCACGCCCACCGGGGCCTCCGACGGGTCGGGCCAGCGGGTGGTGACGACCTTGCCGCGCGTGTAGAAGTGCACGCCGTCGTTGCCGTAGATGTGGTGGTCGCCGAAGAGGGAGTCCTTCCAGCCACCGAAGGAGTGGTAGCCGACGGGCACCGGGATCGGGACGTTCACGCCGACCATGCCCGCCTGGATCTCCAGCTGGAAGCGGCGGGCGGCACCGCCGTCGCGGGTGAAGATCGCGGTGCCGTTGCCGAACGGCGAGTCGTTGATGAGCCGCACGCCCTCCTCGTAGGTGTCCGCGCGCAGCACGCACAGCACCGGGCCGAAGATCTCGTCGCGGTAGGCGTCGGAGTCGGTGGACACCTTGTCGAGCAGCGACAGGCCGACCCAGTGGCCGTTCTCGTACCCGTCGACCGTGTGGCCGGTGCCGTCGAGGACGACCTCCGCGCCCTGGGCGGCCGCGCCGGTGACGTAGGAGGCGACCTTGTCGCGGTGGGCGGCGGTGATCAGCGGGCCCATCTCGGACGCCGGGTCGTCGCCGGGGCCGATCTTGATCTTCTCGGCGCGCTCGCGGATCTTCTCCACGAGTTCGTCGCCGATCGCGCCGACCGCGACGACCGCCGAGATCGCCATGCAGCGCTCACCCGCCGAGCCGTACGCCGCCGAGACGGCCGCGTCGGCGGCCGCGTCGAGGTCGGCGTCGGGCAGGACCAGCATGTGGTTCTTGGCGCCGCCGAGGGCCTGGACGCGCTTGCCGTTGGCCGAGGCGGTGGTGTGGATGTACTTGGCGATCGGGGTGGAGCCGACGAAGGAGACGGCTGCCACGTCCGGGTGCTCCAGCAGGGCGTCCACGGCCACCTTGTCGCCGTGGACGACGTTGAGGACGCCGTCGGGCAGACCGGCCTCGGAGGCCAGCTCGGCGAGCAGGTTGGCGGCGGACGGGTCCTTCTCGCTGGGCTTGAGGACGAAGGTGTTGCCGCAGGCGATGGCCAGCGGGAACATCCACATCGGCACCATCGCCGGGAAGTTGAACGGCGTGATGCCGGCGACCACGCCGAGCGGCTGGCGGATGGCGGCGACGTCGACCCGGTTGGAGACCTGGGTGGACAGCTCGCCCTTGAGCTGGACGGTGATCCCGCAGGCCAGCTCGACGATCTCCAGGCCGCGCGCGACCTCGCCGAGGGCGTCGGAGTGGACCTTGCCGTGCTCGGCGGTGATCAGGGCGGCGATCTCGTCGCGGTGGGCGTCGAGCAGCGCGCGGTACGCGAACAGGACGGTGGTGCGCTGGGCCAGCGAGGACGTGCCCCAGGTCGCGTAGGCGGCCTTGGCGGCGGCGACGGCGGCATCGACCTCCTCGGCGGAGGCGAGGGCGACCCGCGTGGTGACAGCGCCGGTCGCCGGGTCGGTCACCGGGCCCCAGTTGCCCGACGTGCCCTCGACGGTCTTGCCACCGATCCAGTGGTTGACGGTCTTCGTCATGACGAAAGCTCCTTCAGATGCTTCACAGGTGGCGGCGTCGGGCTGCGACTTGCCGGTCGTACTCCTCACGGGCCTTGACCGCCGACGTGCGGGTCGCGGTCTCGGCCACGGGCACATCCCACCATGCCTCGGAGGCGGGCGCGCCCGACACTGTGTCTGCCGTTTCGGTCTCGACGTAGACACATGTGGGGACGGTCGCCGCGCGCGCCTCGGCAAGGGCTTCCCGCAGGTCACGGACGGTATGGGCGCGCAGCACACGCATCCCGAGGCTGGCCGCGTTGGCTGCGAGGTCGACCGGGAGCGGGTCGCCGGTGTACGTGGTGTCGGGGGCCCGGTAGCGGTAGGCGGTGCCGTACCGCTCGGCGCCCACGGATTCGGAGAGGCCGCCGATCGAGGCGTACCCGTGGTTCTGGAGGATGACGACCTTGATGGGGACGTTCTCCTGGACAGCGGTGACGATTTCGGTGGGATTCATCAGGTACGTACCGTCGCCGACGAGGGCCCAGACCGGCCGGCCGGGGGCGGCGAGGGCGACGCCGATGGCGGCGGGGATCTCGTAGCCCATGCAGGAGTACCCGTATTCGACGTGGTACTGGTCCCGGGAGCGGGTCCGCCAGAGCTTGTGGAGGTCGCCGGGGAGTGAGCCGGCCGCGTTGATCAGGATGTCGTCGCCACCGACCAGGGTGTCGAGTGCGCCGAGGACCTGGGTCTGGGTGGGGCGCGCGTCCTCCCCGGCGGGGGTGTACGCGGTGGTCACGCGGGCCTCCCAGTCGGCCTTGAGGGCCGCGTACTCGCTCCCGTACCCCGCCGGGACGGTGTGCCCGTCGAGCGCCGCAGCCAGCTGCTCCAGGCCGGTGCGGGCGTCGGCGACCAGCGGGAGGGCCGCCATCTTGTGGGCGTCGAAGCCGGTGATGTTGAGGTTGACGAACCGGACGGCGGGGTGGGCGAAGAGCGTGGCGGAGGCGGTGGTGAAGTCGGAGTAGCGGGTGCCGACGCCGATCACCAGGTCGGCGGTGCGGGCGAGGTGGTTGGCGGTGGAGGTGCCGGTGTGGCCGACGCCGCCGACGTCGGCGGGGTGGTCGTACGGCAGGGAGCCCTTGCCGGCCTGGGTGGAGGCGACGGGAATGCCGGTCGCGGCGGCGAGCTCTTGGAGGGCGGCTTCGGCGCGGCTGTGGTGGACGCCGCCGCCCGCGACGATCAGCGGGCGTTCGGCCGCCCTGATCACCCGGACGGCGGCGTCGAGTTCGGCCGTGTCGGGCTGGGGGCGGCGGACGTGCCAGACGCGCTCGGCGAAGAACTCCTCGGGCCAGTCGAACGCCTCCGCCTGTACGTCCTGCGGCAGGGCGAGCGTGACCGCGCCGGTGGTGGCCGGGTCGGCGAGGACGCGCATGGCGGCGAGGGCGGCGGGGATCAGCGCCTCGGGGCGGGTGATCCGGTCGAAGTACCTCGACACGGGGCGGAGGGTGTCGTTGACGGACACATCACCGGTGTGGGGGACTTCCAGTTGCTGGAGGACGGGGTCGGCGGGGCGGGTCGCGAAGGTGTCCCCGGGCAGGAGCAGCACCGGGAGGTGGTTGATGGTGGCGAGGGCGGCGCCGGTGACGAGGTTGGTGGCGCCGGGGCCGATGGAGGTGGTGACGGCGTGGGCGGAGAGGCGGTTCGCCTGGCGGGCGTGACCGACGGCGGCGTGGACCATGGCCTGCTCGTTGCGGCCCTGGAGGAACAGCATGTCGTCGGCCGACTCGATGAGGGCCTGGCCGATGCCCGCCACATTGCCGTGGCCGAAGATGCCCCAGGTGGCGCTGATGAGCCGGTGGCGAGAGCCGTCGCGTTCGGTGTACTGGCGGGTGAGGAAGGCGACGAGCGCCTGGGCCGTCGTGAGCCGTCGGGTGCTCATCGGTATCCCTCCGTGCGGTGGTCGGGGTGGAAGCGGATCTTCCACTCCCGTTCGTCGCCGGGGCCCGCCATGACGTTGAGGTAGTACATGGCGTGGCCGGGCTGGGCGATGGACGGGCCGTGCCAGCCGTCCGGTACGAGGACGGCGTCGCCGCTGCGGACCTCGGCCAGGACGTCGGCACCGCCGGGACGGGAGGGCGACACGCGCTGGTAGCCCAGCCCGTCGCCGTCGATCTCGAAGTAGTAGATCTCCTCGAGCAGCGCCTCCTCGCCGGGGAGGTGCTCGTCGTGCTTGTGCGGCGGGTAGGAGGACCAGTTGCCGCCGGGCGTGATCACCTCGACGGCGATGAGCCGGTCGCAGTCGAAGGTGTCGGCGGCGGCGAAGTTGCGCACCTCGCGGGCGCAGGTGCCGCTGCCGCGCGCCTCGACCGGAACCTCCGGCGCGGGGCCGTAGCGAGCGGGGAGTCGTCGCTCGCACTTCGCTCCTGCCAGGGCGAAGCGGCCACCCGCGCCGGAGGCGATCTGGGTGTGGGCGTCACGCGGTAGGTAGGCGAAGTCGGTGACGCCGCTGAACACGCTTTCTCGGCCGAGGAGTTCGATGAACTCGCCGTCGACCTGCACGGTACAGCCGCCGGTGATCGGAAGGAGGACCCACTCGCTGTCACCGCTGGCGAAGAGGTGGGATTCGCCGGGGCCGAGGTCGAGGACGCGCAGGGCGGAATGGGCCCAGCCGGCCCTCTTCGGGTCGATGTCGACGGCGTAGGGCCCGCGGGCGGCCGCTCCGCTCGGGACGTGCAGCTGCTGGTCGGTCATGATCTCTCCGTACCCTCCTGGACCGGTCCTCAGAGCAGGCCCACGGCCGTGTCGACGGCGGCGGCGACGTCGCCGTCCGCCGGGTAGAGCAACGAGCGCCCCACGACCAGGCCCTGTACGGTCGGCAGGCTCAGCGCCCCCCGCCACTTCTCGTACGCCGTGTCCTGGTCGGGCCCCACGTCGCCGCCGAGGAGGACGGCGGGCAGGGTCGTGGTCTCCATGACCCGCGCCATGTCGTCGGGGTCGTCGGTGACGGGGACCTTGAGCCAGGTGTACGCGGAAGTGCCGGCGAGGCCGGAGGCGATGGCGAGCGAGGTGGTGACCGCCTCGGGGGTCAGGTCGTTGCGGACCCGGCCGTCCTCCGGGTCGCGGCGGGAGAGGAACGGTTCGACGAAGACGGGGAGCCTCCGCGCGGCCATGGCGTCGATGGTGCGCGCGGCGGCGGTGAGGGTGGTGAGGGAGCCGGGGTCGGTGTGGTCGATGCGCAGCAGGAGCTTGCCGGCGTCGAAGCCGAGGCGGGCCAGGTCCTCGGGCCGGTGGCCCGTGAACCGGTCGTCGAGCTCGAAGGCGGACCCGGCGAGCCCGCCGCGGTTCATCGAGCCCATGACGACCTTGCCCTCGAGGGCTCCGAGGAGGAGCAGGTCGTCGAGGATGTCGGCGGTTGCGAGGACGCCGTCGACGCCGGGGCGGGAGAGGGCGAGACACAGCCGTTCGAGCAGGTCGAGACGGTTGGCCATGGCGAGCGGCCGGTCACCCACGGCCAGGGCGCCCCGGGCGGGGTGGTCGGCGGCGATGATCATGAGCCGGCCGGAGTCGCCGATCAGGGGTCGGCGCCCGCGGCGGGCGGCGGCCTCGGCGACGGCCTCGGGATGCCGGGTGCGCACCGCGACGAGGTGCGCGAGGTCGACGGTCACGGCGTGCCGCCTTCCGCACCGGTGTCACCGGCGGGCGTGGCGGCCGGCTCGGAGCGTGCGCCACCGGGAGCGACGTCCGGGCGGTCGGCGCCGGGGGTGTCGGGGCGGGCGGCGCCGGGGCGGGGGGTGGCCGGGGTGTCGGCGTTCGGGCGGGCGGCGTCGGGGCCGGGACGGGCGACGGCGCCGGTGGCGTCGGGGGCCGCCGGGGACTCAGCGTCCGGGCAGGCGGGCGCGGCCGCGGGGGCGGCCGGGGTGTCGGCGTCCCGGCGAGCGGCGGCGTCGGCGTTCGGGCGGGCGGCGTAGCGGAGGGGTGCGGTGGCGGCGGGGCGGGCGGCGCCGGGGCGGGTGTCGCTGCGCGGGAGCGGGGGCGTGCCGTCCAGGGTGGCCGACACCTCCTCGGGGAACGGCATCGCCGAGGAGCAGGCGAGGCGGGAGGCGACGATGGCTCCGGCGGCGTTGGCGTACCGCACGGTCCGCTCCAGGTCCCACCCGGCGAGCAGGCCGTGGCACAGCGCCCCGCCGAACGCGTCACCGGCCCCCAGCCCGTTGACCACGTCGACCGGGACGGGCGGTACGTCGGCGGTGTCACCGTCGGCGGTCATCGCGAGGACGCCCTTGGGACCCTGCTTGACGACGGCGAGGCGGACGCCCGCGTCGAGGAGGGCGCGCGCGGCGCGGTGCGGCTCGCGCTCACCGGTGGCGATCTCGCACTCGTCGAGGTTGCCGACGGCGACGGTGGCGTACCGGAGTGCCTCGCGGTAGTGGGACCGGGCCCCGTCGGCATCGGACCAGAACATGGGCCGCCAGTCGAGGTCGAAGACGGTGGTGCCGCGCTTGGCCCGGTGGGCGAGGGCGGCCAGCGTGGCGGTGCGGCTGGGTTCGGCGGACAGGCCGGTGCCGGTCATCCAGAACACCCGGGCGGCGGCGATGGCGGCCAGGTCCAGCTCGTGCTCGTGGATCTCCAGGTCGGGCGCCTTGGGCTGGCGGTAGAAGTAGAGGGGGAAGTCGTCGGGCGGGAAGACCTCGCAGAAGGTGAGCGGGGTCGGGTACGCCTCGACCGGCGTCACCCACCGGTCGTCCACACCGAACGCCCGCAGCTCCTGGTGCAGATACTCCCCGAACGGGTCCGCGCCCGTGCGGGTGATCACCGCGGCGCGGCGCCCGAGGCGGGCCGCGGCGACCGCCACGTTGGAGGGCGAGCCGCCGAGGAACTTGCCGAACGTCTCGACCCGGGCGAGCGGGACGCCGGTCTGGAGGGGGTAGAGGTCCACCCCGATGCGCCCCATGGTGATGAGGTCGTACGGATCGGTCGCCATCCATGTCCCCTTCGCGTCGGCACCGTGGTCAGGTCTAGCCGTCCCGGGAAAGCCTGTCAACATTTTGTCCTTACATTCGGACCAACTCTTGACGCCCTCCTCCGGCCGCCACCAAGCTGACCCCCATGACGCCGCTGTCACCACCGCCGCTGTCCCGTATCCGGATCGGTTCCGCCCCCGACTCATGGGGCGTGTGGTTCCCCGACGATCCCCGGCAAGTGCCCTGGCAGCGCTTCCTCGACGAGGTCGCCGAGGCCGGGTACGAGTGGATCGAACTCGGGCCGTACGGCTACCTCCCCACCGACCCGGCCCGGCTCACCGAGGAGACCGCCCGCCGCGGGCTGAAGGTCTCGGCGGGCACGGTCTTCACCGGGCTGCACCACGGGGAGGCCGTCTGGGAGAAGACCTGGGCGCACGTCGCGGACAACGCCGCGCTCGCCCGCGCCATGGGCGCCGACCACCTCGTCGTCATCCCGTCCTTCTGGCGGGACGACAAGACCGGCGAGGTGCTGGAGGACCGGAACCTGACGGCCGGCCAGTGGCGGGACCTCGCCCGCCTGACCGAACGCCTCGCCCTGGAGGTACGGGACCGCTTCGGGCTGCGCATCGTCGTCCATCCGCACGCCGACACCCACATCGACAGCGAGGAGAACGTCAGCCGTTTCCTCGACGCCACCGACCCGGACCTGGTGGCACTCTGTCTGGACACGGGGCACTACGCGTACTGCGGCGGCGACAGCGTCAAGCTGATCGAGACGTACGGCGAACGGATCGGCTACCTTCACCTCAAGCAGGTCGACCCCGAGATCCTCGCCGAAGTGGTCGCGGAGGGCACCCCGTTCGGCCCCGCCGTGGCACGCGGCGTGATGTGCGAACCCCCGGCCGGCGTCCCCGCCCTGGAACCCGTCCTGGCCGCCGCCCAGGCGCTGGACGTCGACCTGTTCGCCATCGTCGAGCAGGACATGTACCCCTGCCCGCCCGACAAACCCTTCCCCATCGCCGAACGCACCCGCCGCTTCCTGCGCTCATGCGGGGCGTGAGCGCCGGTCGTACCGCCAAAGCGCCCCCTCTGTAACAGTGATCCCTGCCGTGTCACGCATATCCGCGTTACACGGACCTTCGGTCACAGCCGTTCAACAAGCCCTTCCCGTCCGTCACTCTGTGTCGTTCAACGGGCACAGGCTCAGTGATCGCCAGCGTGGACGTCGCGGCTCCCCCGACGGTCCTACCGGACCGCCGCCGCGGCGTGCGCAGGGAGGTGCCAAGGATGACGGACAGAAAGCTCTGGTCCTACAAGGAGATTGCCGCGCACATCCGGGTGCAACCGGACACGGTCCGCTCGTACCGCAAGCACGGTCTGCTGCCGCAGCCCGACCATGTGGAGGGCGGCAAGCCCTACTGGTATCCGGACACCATTCGCGTCTGGGTGGCGAACCGCCCCGGCAACCGGGGCCGCGTGAACTGACCTTCCGCGACGCTCCGGCCCGGCACTCGGCCCCGTACACCGTCAGGTACGGGGCCTGCCGCGTAAATGCCTTGCCCGGGCTCCGCGCCGCCCCGGAAGATCGCCGGATGAGCGACTTCTCCGTCAAGCCCACCCTCACCGGCGCCCGTGTGGTGCTGCGGCCGGTCACCGAGCAGGACGCCGCCGTGGTCGCGGAGATGCTGAACGACCCTGAGGTCCTGACCTTCACCGGCGCCCCTGCCGACGAGCCACCACTCTCGCTCGACTTCCTGCGCTCCTGGTACGGCTCGCGCGGCGCGCAGACCGACCGGCTGGACCTCGCCCTGGTCGACCGGGCCTCCGGGGAGATGGTGGGCGAACTCGTCTTCAACGAATGGGACGAGCCGAACCGAAGCTGCAACTTCCGCACCCTCATCGGCCCCCGGGGGCGCAACCGGGGCCTGGGCACGGAGGCGATCCGGTTGTTCCTCGCGCACGGCTTCGAGCAGCTGGGCCTGAACCGGATCTCCCTGGGCGTCTACGCCTTCAACCCACGGGCGATCCGGGTCTACGAGAAGGTCGGCTTCGTCCGGGAGGGCGTGGAGCGGGAGGCCCTGTGGCACCGGGGCCAGTGGATCGATTCATTCTCCATGTCCGTCCTGGCCCGCGAGTGGGCCACCCACCGGGGGCACCCGGAGACGAACTCCTCCTGAACGGCCGACCGGCGGGAAGCGATCCGGCCTGCCGCTCACGCCGAGACCACCTTCTGTGCGACATCCCGTGAGTTCTCCTGAGCCCCGCAGGGTTACGGTAAATGCGCTATGTACTGCGGCAGTTGGACATACGTCTCCGCGACCGCACAACCGTCAGTACGCGACGCCGACCAGGCCTGGCACCAGCATGTTTGCCCGGGTCATGCCCCCAGGTCCTCCGTCAGGGGCAGGCACTCGGCGAGCAGGTCGACGACGTCGCGCCAGGCTCGCTGCGCATGCTGTCGGTGGTAGCCGACGCCGGGGACCACGGGGTGGTCGACCGGCGGGTGGTGGAAGGCGTGCAAGGCTCCGCCGTAGACCACGAGGCGCCAGTCGACGCCCGCGGCCTGCATCTCAGCGGTGAACGCGTTCCGTTGCGCGGGCGGCATGATCGGGTCTTCCGACCCGACCCCGGCCCACACCGGGCAGCGAATGCGCGCCGCCTCGCCCGGTCGGCCCGTGGTAGTTGCGTTGACTGTCGCGATCGCGCGCAGGTCGACGCCGCCGCGCCCGAGTTCCAGCCCGACGGCGCCCCCGGTTCCGTATCCGACGGCGGCGATCCGGTCGGGGTCGGTCCGGGGCTCGGTGCACAACACGTCGAGTGCCGCCTGGCCGATCTCCCGCATCCGGTCGGGATCAGCGAGCAGTGGCATGCAACGGGCCAGCATCTCCTCGGGGTCGTCCAAATAGCGCCCGCCATGAAGGTCGAAGGCCAGCGCTACATATCCCAGCTCGGCGAGAGCATCGGCCCGGCGACGCTCGACGTCGCTGAGCCCCATGCCCTCTGGTCCGAGCAGCACCGCGGGCCGGCGGCCGACACCGGCCGGGAGCGCGAGGTGCCCGATCATCGTCAAACCGTCGGCCGGGTACTCGACCGTACGCGTCGTCATCCTCGTCATGAGACTGGACCGTAGCGATCGTCGAGCCCGGTCCGGCCGGTGTTCTGCCGCCGGCAGAACAGCACGGGTGCCCCTCTGGAATACGGGACGGGCCCGGCGGCTCAGCGCTTCAAGATCATCACGTTGCCCCTTTGGCGCGTATCTCGGTCACACCCGAGTCCGGCGCATCCGGCCTGGCGGGCAGGGCGCCGTAGGTGTGCTGCCGGTGTTCGCGCCGGGCTTCGGCCGGCTCCTTCTCGTGGCCGTTCATGTCTGTCTCCGCTCCCCTCGCTCCCGGCCGGTGCCGGGTCCGGAGGATCGGAGACCATCGCTACAATCCACGTTCTCGTGAATTCAGGATCGCGTGTACTGTCGGGGGGTGATTGTTGCCTCCGACATCGAGGTGCTGGCCCGGTTCGGCCGCGCGCTCGCCGACCCGCTCCGCTGCCGCATCCTGCTCGCCCTGCGTCACGCCCCCGCCTACCCGGCCGACCTCGCCGACGCGCTCGGCGTCTCGCGGACCCGGTTGTCGAACCACCTGGCCTGCCTGCGGGACTGCGGTCTGGTCGTCACCGTGCCCGACGGCCGCCGCACCCGCTACGAGCTCGCCGACGAACGACTCGGCCACGCACTGGACGACCTGCGCACCGCCGTGGCGGCCGTCGAGACCGACCACACCTGCCCGGATGCCGAGACGAAGGGGTGCTGCTGACCATGACCGCCGAGATATCCCTGCCCCTCGGCCCCTCTCCGGCCCGCCGCGAAGCGCTCGCCAAGCGGATACGCCTGCTGGTCGGCGCGACGATCACCTACAACGTCATCGAGGCGATCGTCGCCATCACCGCCGGCACGATCGCCTCCTCCACCGCCCTGATCGGCTTCGGCCTCGACTCGATCATCGAGGTCTCCTCCGCTGCCGCAGTCGCCTGGCAGTTCTCCGCCTCCGAGCAGGCCGTCCGCGAAGCACGCGAACAGCGCACCCTGCGGATCATCGCCGTCTCCTTCTTCGCACTCGCCGCGTACGTCACCGTCGACGCCGTCCGGGCATTCACCGGCACCGGGGAAGCCGAGCGATCGGTCCCTGGCATCGTCATCGCCGCCCTGTCGCTCGCGGTGATGCCGTTCCTGTCCGCCGCCCAGCGCCGCGCGGGCCGCGAACTCGGGTCGGCCTCGGCGGTGGCGGACTCCAAGCAGACCCTGCTGTGCACGTACCTGTCGGCCGTGCTCCTGCTCGGCCTGGTCCTCAACGCCACTCTCGGCTGGTCCTGGGCCGACCCCGTCGCCGCCCTGGTCATCGCCGTCATCGCGGTCAAGGAGGGCCGGGACGCCTGGCAGGGCAAGAGCTGCTGCGCTCCCACCGCCGCGGTGGTGCCGTCCGCCGGTGCCGAGACGGACGCGTGCGGCTGTCGCCCGGGCTGCGACTGCTGCCACTGACCGCCCCGCCCACCCCTCGAGCGACCCCGGCGTGGCGCGACGCCGGGGCGCTCGGCCGTCTCGCTCCTCGGCGTCGGCCATGGGGTTCCGATCCGCCTGAGGTCGGCCCTGCCGCGGGCGATCTCGTCCAGTGGTGTCACCCCCGACACGCGGGGGCGACACCACTGGAGTTCATACCCCCTAGGGGTATAAAGTGAGTGTGTCAGGGCGCCACGGCGTTCCCGTGCGCCCCTGCCGCACCACGACTCCGAACGAAGAGGAGAACACCATGACCTCCGAGACGAGGACCGAGCTCCCCCAGGCCACCGGTTCCTGCTGCTCGCCCGCCGGCTCCTGCCATGACAGCGCGGCCGAGGTCCGGACCGGCGGCACCACCACGGTCTACGAGGTCCGCGGCATGACCTGCGGCCACTGCGAGGGGGCCGTGGCCGAGGAGATCTCCGGCATCGCCGGCGTCACCTCCGTCAAGGTGGTCGCCGCCACGGGCCTGGTCACCGTCGTCTCCGAGGCGGTCCTCGACGAGGCCGAGGTGCGCGCGGCGGTCGACGAGGCGGGCTACGAGCTCGCCGGCCAGGCCTGACCCACGCCACCCGCGCCCCCGGCGCCGCCCCCGCCCCCCGGACGAACCGGGTGGGCCGGAGCGGCCGGGGGCTTTTGCCGCCTTTGACGGTGACTGTCAGTCCCCGGGCCCGTAGCTCCACGTGATTTCACCTTCACGTGACTCACAGGACCTTCACAAAGAGACCTAGATCACAGATATTTGGGGGTAACCATTTGGACGGCTCGCGAGTCTAAATGGGCGATGCCAAGAACGTCTTGGGGGACGTTCATGGGATGTCTTGGGGGACGTCCCAGGCAAGCGTTGGCCGGGGCACGTGCACCGGGGAGCTTTGAGCGGCCCTCCCGTACGTACCCCGGCAGATCGCATCGCGAGCTTCTGCTGCAACCCGGCAGACGCCCGGACCCGGATCCCGTGGGGGGAATCCGTTCCGGGATATGGGAAGCGCCCCGCTTGCCGACCCGTGGGGGGATCGGCGGCGGGGCGCTTCTTGCTGTGCGGGTACCTCCGGCGGCGCCTCGGGGCGCCGCGCCCGGACGGGCGGGTGCCCCGAGGAGACGGCCTCGCGTCAGCGGCTCTCGACGGGGACGAAGTCGCGCAGGACCTCGCCCGTGTAGATCTGGCGCGGGCGGCCGATGCGGGACCCCGGCTCCTTGATCATCTCGTGCCACTGGGCGATCCAGCCCGGCAGGCGGCCCAGGGCGAAGAGGACCGTGAACATCTCGGTCGGGAAGCCCATGGCCCGGTAGATCAGACCCGTGTAGAAGTCCACGTTCGGGTAGAGGTTGCGCGAGACGAAGTAGTCGTCGGCGAGCGCGTGCTCTTCCAGCTTCAGCGCGATGTCCAGCAGCTCGTCGGACTTGCCGAGCGCCGAGAGGACATCGTGCGCCGCCGCCTTGATGATCTTCGCCCGGGGGTCGAAGTTCTTGTAGACGCGGTGGCCGAAGCCCATCAGGCGGACGCCGTCCTCCTTGTTCTTCACCTTGCGGATGAAGGAGTCGACGTCGCCGCCGGCGGCCTGGATGCCCTGGAGCATCTCCAGCACCGACTGGTTGGCGCCACCGTGCAGCGGGCCCCACAGGGCCGAGATGCCGGCGGAGATCGAGGCGAACATGTTCGCCTGCGAGGAGCCCACCAGGCGCACGGTCGAGGTGGAGCAGTTCTGCTCGTGGTCCGCGTGCAGGATCAGCAGCTTGTCCAGCGCGGAGACCACGACCGGGTCCAGCTCGTACTCCTGGGCCGGCACCGAGAAGGTCATCCGCAGGAAGTTCTCGACGTACGACAGGTCGTTGCGCGGGTAGACGAACGGGTGACCGATCGACTTCTTGTACGCGTACGCCGCGATCGTGGGCAGCTTGGCCAGCAGCCGGATCGTGGACAGGTGACGCTGCTTCTCGTCGAACGGGTTGTGGCTGTCCTGGTAGAACGTCGACAGCGCGCTGACGACCGAGGACAGCATCGCCATCGGGTGGGCGTCACGCGGGAAGCCGTCGAAGAACCGCTTGACGTCCTCGTGCAGCAGGGTGTGCTGCGTGATCTCGTTCCGGAAGGCCGCCAGCTCGTCGACCTTGGGCAGCTCACCGTTGATCAGCAGGTACGCCACCTCGAGGAAGGTGGAGCGCTCGGCCAGCTGCTCGATGGGGTAGCCGCGGTACCGCAGGATGCCCTGCTCGCCGTCCAGGTAGGTGATCGCGGATTTGTAGGCGGCGGTGTTGCCGTATCCACTGTCCAGGGTCACCAGACCGGTCTGGGCTCGGAGCTTCCCGATGTCGAAGCCCTTGTCACCGACGGTGCTCTCGACCACCGGGTAGGTGTATTCACCGTCCGCGTACCGCAGTACTACAGAGTTGTCGCTCACGTCATCCCTCACCGACGTAGTGCCTCTTCTTCGAGGTGCCCTGACTGTCTCTACCATCCCCCACTTGGCCCAGCAGAGTGCACTCGGGGTCGACCATTCGGCCAATTGGCGGCACTCAGTGCCGTCAACCTGCTCATCCTGCCCCCTTCGCCCCGGTTACGAAAGTCCGGATGATCCTTAGGTGATGTTTCCCACCCGCACCTCACCTTTCAGCCGATGGCGCAGTGAGGTAAAGCGCCGACCAGCGGAAACGGTACGGACCGCCTGCCCGATCGCTTTGCGTGAGCCGACGAGGACGACGAGCTTCTTCGCCCGCGTGACGGCCGTGTAGAGCAGGTTCCGCTGGAGCATCATCCACGCCCCCGTGGTGACCGGGATCACCACCGCCGGATACTCGCTCCCCTGGGAGCGGTGGATGGTGACGGCGTACGCGTGTGCCAGCTCGTCCAGCTCGTCGAAGTCGTAGGGCACCTCCTCGTCCTCGTCGGTCAGGACCGTCAGCCGCTGCTCGTCCACATGGAGCGAGGTGACCACACCGACCGTGCCGTTGAAGACCCCGTTCGCCCCCTTCTCGTAATTGTTGCGAATTTGCGTGACCTTGTCGCCGACGCGGAAGACCCTTCCGCCGAATCTCTTCTCCGGGACGTCCGGCCGCGACGGGGTCACGGCCTGCTGGAGGAGGCCGTTCAGGGTGCCCGCGCCGGCCGGGCCCCGGTGCATCGGCGCCAGCACCTGCACGTCCCGGCGGGGGTCGAGGCCGAACTTCGCCGGGACGCGGCGGGCGGCGACGTCCACGGTGAGCCGTCCCGCCTCCTCGGTGTCCTCCGTGACGAACAGGAAGAAGTCCGGCAGCCCCGAAGTGATCGGGTGCTGACCGGAGTTGATCCGGTGCGCATTGGTGACGACACCGGACTGCTGGGCCTGCCGGAAGATCCGCGTGAGCCGCACCGACGGGACCGGGCTCTCCGGCGCCAGCAGGTCCCCGAGCACCTCCCCCGCGCCCACGCTCGGCAGCTGGTCGACATCCCCCACCAGCAGCAGGTGCGCACCGGGCGCCACCGCCTTGACCAGCTTGTTCGCCAGCAGGAGATCCAGCATCGACGCCTCGTCGACGACGACCAGATCGGCGTCGAGCGGCCGGTCCCGGTCGTAGGCCGCGTCCCCGCCCGGCTTCAGCTCCAGCAGCCGGTGGACCGTGGACGCCTCCGCGCCGGTGAGCTCCGCCAGCCGCTTGGCCGCGCGGCCGGTGGGCGCGGCGAGGATCACCTTGGCCTTCTTGGCGCGGGCCAGCTCCACGACCGACCGGACCGTGAACGACTTGCCGCAGCCGGGGCCGCCCGTGAGGACGGCCACCTTCTCGGTGAGGGCGAGCCGCACCGCCTGCTCCTGCTCGGGCGCCAGCTCCGCCCCCGTACGATCCGCGAGCCACGCCAGCGCCTTGTCCCACGCCACGTCCCGGAACGCCGGCATCCGGTCCTCCTCCGTGCGCAGGAGCCGCTGGACCTGGGCGGCCAGGGAGATCTCCGCCCGGTGGAACGGAATCAGATAGACGGCCGTCAGCGGCTGCCCCTCCGGCCCCGGCACCTGCTCGCGCACGACGCCCTCCTCGTCGGCCGCCAGTGCCGCCAGGCACTCGATCACCAGGCCCGTGTCGACCTGGAGGAGCTTCACCGCGTCGGAGATCAACTGCTCCTCGGGGAGGAAGCAGTGCCCCTGGTCGGCCGACTGCGAAAGGGCGTACCGCAGTCCGGCCTTGACCCGCTCGGGGCTGTCGTGCGGGATCCCCACGGCCTGCGCGATCCTGTCGGCGGTGAGGAACCCGATGCCCCACACGTCCGCGGCCAGCCGGTAGGGCTGGTTCTTCACCACGGAGATGGAGGCGTCCTCGTACTTCTTGTAGATCCGCACCGCGATGGAGGTGGAGACGCCGACGCCCTGGAGGAAGACCATCACCTCCTTGATGGCCTTCTGCTCCTCCCACGCGGCGCCGATCATCTTCGTCCGCTTCGGCCCGAGGCCCGGCACCTCGATGAGCCGCTTCGGCTCCCGCTCGATGACGTCGAGCGTGTCCACGCCGAAGTGCTCCACGATCCGGTCGGCGATGCGTGGCCCGATGCCCTTGATCAGGCCGGAGCCCAGATACCTGCGGATGCCCTGGACGGTGGCCGGCAGGACGGTCGTGTAGTTCTCCACGGTGAACTGCTTGCCGTACTGCGGGTGCGACCCCCAGCGCCCCTCCATCCGCAGCGACTCCCCCGGCTGCGCGCCGAGCAGCGAGCCGACCACCGTGAGGAGCTCGCCGCCGCCCCGCCCGGTGTCGACCCGGGCGACCGTGTAGCCGTTCTCCTCATTGGCGTACGTGATCCGCTCGAGGACCCCTTCGACCACTGCTGGACTGGACATGCTCCGACGCTACCCGGCACCTCCGACAGCACCGCCCGCCTGTGGAAAACTCCTGCCCCGCCCGGCTTTTGCGGGCCCGACGGCCGGATCGCGGAGACCGGCTGCTCGCCGGCGTCGCGCGCGTGCGCGTCGGCACGTGGGGTGACGGCGGGGCGCGTCCGCAGATGGTCCTGATCGCCGGGCCGGACGGTGGCGTCGCGAGCGGCGAGTCCCCGAGCAGCACGGGGCGCCAGGCACTACAAGGGGCCCGGTCCGCTGACCGGGCCCCTGCGTGCTCCCCCCGGACGGGCTTCCTGGATCCCCCCAGATCCTCCCCCCGGAAGCCTGACGACAACTACGACACTCGTCACCCCGGAAGGGTTGCACGATCGCGGGCAGTTGTTTTTCCGGAATTCGGATTCCACAAGCCGTCGTCAGAGGACGTGCCGGACGAACCGCCGGACCGTCTCCTCCAGGACCTCCCCGCCGTCCCGGGCCCACAGGCCGTCGTTGAAGAGCTCCACCTCCATCGGGCCGGTGTAGCCGGACGCGTCGACCAGCCGGCGCCAGGCGCGCAGGTCGACGGTGCCGTCGCCGAGCTGCCCCCGGCCGTTGAGCACCCCGGCGGGCAGGGGTGTGGTCCAGTCGGCGAGCTGGAAGGAGTGGATGCGCCCCTGGGCGCCGGCCCGGGCGACCGCCGCCGGGGCCCGGTCGTCCCACCACACGTGGTACGTGTCGACGACGACGCCGACCTGGGAGGCGGGGAAGGGCTCGGCGAGGACCAGTGCCTGGTCCAGGGTGGAGATCGCGCAGCGGTCGGCCGCGTACATGGGGTGGAGGGGCTCGATGGCGAGCCGGATGCCCCGCTCGGCCGCGTACGGGGTGAGTTCGGCGAGCGCGTCGGCGATCAGCGAGCGCGCGGCGACCAGGTCCTTCTCCCCGGGCGGGAGGCCGCCGGAGACCAGGACCAGGGTGTCGGTACCGAGGGTCGCCGCCTCGTCGAGGGCCGCGCGGTTGTCGTCCAGGTTCGCGGCGGTGGTGAAGAAGCCGCCCCGGCACAGGGTGGTGACGGTCAGCCCCGCGTCGCGCACCAGCTTGGCGGTGGCCTGGAGGCCGTGCTCGGCGACCGGTTCGCGCCACAGGCCGATGCCCGGGACGCCGAGGCGGGCGCACGCGTCCACCAGCTCGGGCAGGGGCAGTTGTCGGACCGTCATCTGGTTGACGCTGAAGCGGTCCAGGTCGCTCATTGTTCGACTCCGTACACCGTGAGCAGGGACTTCATACGGGACTCGGCGAGTTTCGGGTCGGGGAACAGGCCCAGCCCGTCGGCCAGTTCGTAGGCCTTCGCCAGGTGCGGGAGCGAGCGCGCCGACTGCAGGCCGCCGACCATCGTGAAGTGGTCCTGGTGGCCGGCCAGCCAGGCCAGGAACACGACACCCGTCTTGTAGAAGCGGGTCGGCGCCCGGAAGAGGTGGCGGGAGAGTGTGACGGTCGGGTCGAGGAGCGCGCGGAAACCTTTCCTGTCGCCAGTGTCCAGCATCCGTACCGCCTCGGCCGCCAGTGGGCCGAGCGGGTCGAAGATGCCGAGCAGGGCGTGGCTGAAGCCGTGGTCGTCGCCCTCGATGAGTTCGGGGTAGTGGAAGTCGTCACCCGTGTAGCAGCGCACGCCTTCGGGGAGGCGGCGGCGCAGCTCGACCTCGCGCCGGGCGTCCAGCAGGGACACCTTGACGCCGTCGACCTTGTCCGGGTGCCCGGCGATGACCTCGAGGAGGGTGTCGGTGGCGGCGTCGAGGTCGGCGGAGCCCCAGTAACCCTCCAGAGCGGGGTCGAACATGGGGCCCAGCCAGTGGAGGATGACGGGTGCGCTCGCCTGGCGCAGGAGGTGGGTGTAGAGGGTCGTGTAGTCGTCGGGGGACCGCGCGGCTGCGGCCAGGGCCCGGGACGCCATGAGGACGGGCTGGGCGCCGGCGTCCTCGACGAGGGCCAGTTGTTCCTCGTACGCCGCACGGACGGTGGCCGGGTCGGCCGGGGCGGTGAGCTGGTCGGTGCCGACGCCGGCCGCGATCCGGCCGCCGACCGCCTTCGCCTCGGCGGCCGAGCGGCGGATCAGTTCGGCCGCCCCCGCCCAGTCCAGGCCCATGCCGCGCTGGGCGGTGTCCATGGCCTCGGCGACGCCCAGCCCGTGGGCCCACAGGTGGCGGCGGAAGGCGAGGGTGGCGTCCCAGTCGACGGCCGCCGGGGAGTCGGGGGTGACGTCCGCGTACGGGTCGGCGACGACGTGGGCGGCGGAGAAGACCGTCCGGGACACCGGAGGGGCACCCACGGTGGTGAAGGACGCGGGCTCGGTACGGGGTTCGTACGGGCCGTGCGGCAGCCTGATCGTCACAGCGACAGCTCCGGTACGTCGTAACGGCGTCCTTCCGTCGAGGACTTGAGGGCCAGATCGGCGAGCTGTACGCCGCGCGCGCCCGCCAGGAGGTCCCAGTGGTACGGCTCGCCGAGCGCGACGTGGCGCAGGAAGAGTTCCCACTGGGCCTTGAAACCGTTGTCGAACAGGGTGTTGTCCGGGACTTCCTGCCACTGCTCGCGGAACGCCTCCGTGACGGGGATGTCCGGGTTCCAGACCGGCTTGGGCGTGGCGGAGCGGTGCTGGACGCGGCAGCCGCGCAGTCCGGCGACGGCCGAGCCGTGGGTGCCGTCGACCTGGAACTCGACCAGCTCGTCGCGGTGGACGCGTACCGCCCAGGAGGAGTTGATCTGGGCGACGGCGCCGCTTGCCAGCTCAAAGATGCCGTAGGCGGCGTCGGCGGCGGTGGCGGGGTACGGCTTGCCGTCCTCGTCCCAGCGCTGCGGGATGTGGGTGGTGACGTGGGCGGTCACGGACGTCACACGGCCGAACAGTTCGTGCAGTACGTACTCCCAGTGCGGGAACATGTCGGCGACGATGCCGCCGCCGTCCTCGGCGCGGTAGTTCCAGGAGGGGCGCTGGGCCCGCTGCCAGTCGCCCTCGAAGACCCAGTAGCCGAACTCCCCGCGTACGGAGAGGATCTCGCCGAAGAAGCCGCCGTCGACCAGGCGCTTCAGCTTGAGCAGGCCCGGCAGGAAGATCTTGTCCTGGACGACGCCGTGCTTGATCCCGGCGGCGCGGGCGAGGCGGGCGAGTCCGAGGGCGCCGGAGGTGTCGGTCGCGGTGGGCTTCTCGGTGTAGACGTGCTTGCCGGCGGCGATCGCCCGGGTGAGGGCGTCGACGCGGGCGGAGGTGACCTGGGCGTCGAAGTAGATTTCCGTGGTCTCGTCGGCGAGGACCGCGTCGAGGTCGGTGGACCATTCGGTCAGCCCGTGCCGGCCGGCGAGGTCCCGCAGGGCGTGCTCCCGGCGGCCGACGAGGACCGGCTCGGGCCACAGGACCTGGCCGTCGCCCAGGTCGAGGCCGCCCTGCTCGCGGATCGCGAGGATCGAGCGGACCAGGTGTTGCCGGTAACCCATCCGCCCCGTGACGCCGTTCATGGCGATCCGCACGGTTCTGCGTGTCACGAAGGTCCTCCCTCTGTGGTGGGCGGTTCGCCCGTGATGAGGGGAGTCATGCCCGGACAACGTCGCAGCAAGCGCTTTCTACCGGTGATGACGCTAGCCTGCCGACAGCGGCTCGTACAAGGGCCCTGTCCGACTCTCCTCGGAGGCACGCGATGACCGTCACCCTGGCCGATGTGGCGGCACGCGCCCGGGTGTCCCCGGCCACCGTCTCCCGCGTCCTGAACGGCAACTACCCGGTCGCCGCCTCCACCCGTGAGCGGGTGCTGCGCGCCGTCGACGAGCTGGACTACGTACTGAACGGCCCCGCCAGCGCGCTCGCCGCCGCCACCTCCGACCTGGTCGGCATCCTCGTCAACGACATCGCCGACCCGTTCTTCGGGATCATGGCCGGGGCCGCCCAGCACGCGATCGGCGAACGCGCCTCGGGCCGGGCGGGCGGCGAGAAGCTCGCCGTGGTCTGCAACACCGGCGGCTCCCCCGAGCGCGAACTGACCTACCTCACCCTCCTCCAGCGCCAGCGCGCGGCCGCCGTCGTGCTGACCGGAGGCGCGGTGGAGGACGCGGACCACATCGCGGCGACGGCCGCCAAGCTCGCCAAGCTCGCGGACGCCGGGACCCGGGTGGTGCTGTGCGGGCGGCCGCCGGTGCCGGCGGCGGGCGACGCGATCGCGGCCGCGCTGACGTTCGACAACCGGGGCGGTGGGCGGCGGCTGACGGAGCATCTGCTGACCCTCGGCCACCGGCGGATCGGGTACGTCGCCGGACCGGCCGAACGCACCACCACCCGCCACCGCCTGGAGGGCCACCTCGCGGCGATGGAGGCGGCGGGGCTGGGCGGCGGCCGGGAACTGGACCGGCTCACGCTCCACGGGCCCTACGACCGGCGCTCCGGGTACGACGCGGCGCTGGAGCTGCTGCGGCGCGAACCGCACCTGACCGCGATCGTCGCCGCCAACGACACGGTCGCGCTGGGCGCCTGCGCCGCGCTGCGCGACCAGGGGCTGCGCATCCCGGACGACGTCTCGGTGGCGGGCTTCGACGACCTGCCGTTCTCGGTGGACGCGGTGCCCGCGCTCACCACCGTACGGCTGCCGCTGTACGAGGCCGGGGTCCGGGCCGGGCGGCTGGCGACCGGCACCGAGACCCCGCCGCCCGGCGGTGTCGCGACGATCGGCGGGGAGCTGATGGTCCGGGCGTCGACGGGCCGGCCGGCCTCATGACCGGGGGCGGGCCCCGGGGCGGCGCCGGCGGCGGACCGGCCGGCCGCGTCACGCTGCGCGCCCCCGAGCCCGGGGACCTGGGGTGGATCGTGGCGCGGCACGGCGCGCTGTACGCGGCGGAGTACGGCTGGGACACCACGTTCGAGGGCCTGGTGGCCCGGATCGTCGCCGACTTCGCCGAGGACCACGACCCGCACCTGGAGCGGGTGTGGATCGCCGAGCTGGACGGCCGCCCGGCCGGCTGCGTGATGTGCGTCCGCGACGAGGCCCCCGCGACCGCCCGGCTCCGCCTCCTCCTGGTCGAGCCGGAGGCGCGCGGCCACGGTATCGGCGACCTGCTGGTGCGCACGGTGACCGAATTCGCGCGGGAGGCGGGCTACCGGGAGCTGGTGCTGTGGACCAATGACGTCCTGACCGCCGCCCGGCGGATCTACCGGCGCGCCGGGTTCACCCTGGTGGCCGAGAAGCCGCACCGCTCGTACGGGGCGGACCTGGTGGGTCAGGACTGGCGGCTGCCGTTGCGCGGGCAATGACGCCGCGCCCGCGGGGTACGTTCCACGCGAGTCCGACCGGACCCCGCGTCGCACGAAGGAGCTGCAGACCGTGAAGTACGCCTTCTCCACCCTCGGTGTCCCCGGGATGCCGGTCCCCGACGTCGTCCGCCTCGCCGTGGAGAGCGGCTACCAGGGCGTGGAGCTGCGCGCCCACCCCGAGGAGCCGGTGCACCCCGGGCTGGTGGGGCACGAACGGCGGGCCGTGGTGGAGGAGTTCGCGCGGGAGGGTGTCGAGATCCTGACGGTCGCGGGGTACGCGCGGGTCGCGGAGGCCGGTGACGACGAGCCCGTGTACGAGGAGCTGCACCGGCTCCTGTACCTGGCGGCCGACCTGGGGGCACGTCACGTCCGGGTGTTCCCGGGCGGCGGTGACCAGGACCCGGCGGAGGCGGACGCGACGGCGGCCCGGCGGCTGGGCGTGGCGGCGGAGATCGCGGCGGACCTGGACGTACGGATCCTGGTCGAGACGCACGACTCGCACCGCACGGGCGCGGACGTGGCGCGGATCGTGGGGACGGTGGGGCACAAGCACGTGGGCGCGCTGTGGGACGTGATGCACCCCTGGACGGCCGGCGAGGCCCCGGTGGCGACGCACGCGGTGCTGGCGCCGTACCTCGGGTACGTCCAGGTCAAGGACATCGCCTCGGTGGAGGACACCACACCGCTGCCCCTGGGCGCCGGGGTACTGCCGCTCGCGGAGTGCCTGGCGCTGGTGGGCGAGGGGGACGGTGAGCCCTGGGTGTGCTGGGAGTACGAGAAGCGGTGGCACCCCACCGCGGCGGATCTCCCGCCACTGCTGGCCGCGGGGCGGGAGCATCTCGCCGGGCTCGCCTGAACGGACCGCCCAACGCTCCCGCCGGCCCCGCGCCCGGACGAGCGGCACCCCGGCGATCGGCCGAGGGCCGGGCGGCCGGTACGGACGGCACGGGCGGTACGGGCGGTACGGGCGGTGCAGGCGGTACGGCCGGTGCCGGCAGTACGGCCGGTGCCGGCAGTACGGCCGGTGCGGGCGGCGGGGATGACGAGGGCGGTACGGGCGGCGCTCACGGCACGAGCGGCACCTCGGCGATCGGCCGAGGACCGCGCGGACGGCACGGGCGGTACGGGCGGCGCGGGCCGATCGGGCGGCGCGGGCGGTACGGGCGGCGCGGGCCGATCGGGCGGCGCGGGCGGTACGGGCGGCCCCGCGCCGGGTGACAGGGCGAACCCGGTGGCTGCCGCGAGGGTCAGGGGCGTGTCCCCGGCGGGCCGGGCGACGGCCGCCCGGGCGGGCACGGTTGCCCTCCCCCGGCGCGGCACGCGCCCGGGGCTCCGGGCCCCGGGCCGCGGAGTCGTCGCGGCGGTCGCCGGCACGGCCCCCGGCTGTGCACTGTTCGGGCGGGCTCCGGGCGACACGGCGTCACATGGGCACGAGGAGGGGGCGTACGGATGTGAACCTGGCGTGAGTCCCCGAGACCGGCCGGGGATTGCCCGGCCTCGCCCGAAGGAGTTCCTCATGGTGTCCAGACGCAGCTTCGTGCAGGCCGGCGGCCTGACCGCCGCCGCATGGGCACTGGGCGGCCCGCACCTCGCCAGGGCGGTGACGAGGGAGCCCCCTCCCGTCGGGGACCACATCCCGGCCACGGAGCTGGGGAGCGCCGCGGCCTGTACGGTGCCTCCCGGTCACGACCCGGAGGTGATCAGGACCGTGTACCGGGTGGGCGTCGAGCTGGGCGTCAACGACAAGGTCATGCTGGCCGGCTTCGAGGCCGGGTGGGTCGAGTCGCACATGAACAACCTGCCCTGCGGGCACCTCGACTCGGTCGGTGTCTTCCAGCAGCGCCCGAGCCAGGGCTGGGGCACCCGTGAACAGTGCATGGACGTGACGTACGCGTCCAACTCCTTCTTCACCAAGGCCGTCGAGACCGACCGCGCGCACCCCGGGTGGACCGCCGGTCAGGTCGCGCAGGGGGTGCAGCGGTCGGCCTTCCCGGAGCGGTACGACCAGGCGGAGGCCAAGGCCCGCGCGCTCCTCGAGGAGGCACGGTCGGCCGCCGGCGGCCCGACGACCGCGGCACCGGACACGGTGGCCCCGGGGACCGCGGCACCGGACACGACGCCCTCCGGGACCGCCGCACCCGACACGGTGACCCCCGGGACCGCGGCGCGGGAGGCGTGGGCCGATGCCCTGCGGAAGACGCTGCCGGCGGCCGGCCGCTCCGGCCGTGCCGGGAACTGACGCCGTGCCAGGGCCAGGGGCGTCCCGCCTCCCGGCCGCCGTTCCCGGCGCGGTGTGCTCAGGTCCTTGACCTGGCAGTTACTTTCCGGCTATCCGTGACTCCTTGGAAGTTTCCTTCATCCGCTTCCTTCATCCGCATGGCCGGAAGGAGCACCGCATGCACCACCGAGCCACCGCCAACGCACCCTCCAGACGCACTCTCCTCACCGTCACCGCCGCCGCGGCGGCCGCCGCGGCCACCGGGGTCACGACGCCGGCCCGGGCGGCCGACGACGACCGGCGCCTCAAGCGGCTCATCTCCCGTATGAGCCTGGAGGAGAAGGTCGGGCAGCTCTTCGTCATGCGGGTGTACGGGCACTCCGCCACCGCCCCCGACCAGGCGGACATCGACGCCAACCTCAAGGAGATCGGCGTTCGCACGGCCGCCGAGCTGATCGCGACGTACCACGTCGGCGGCATCATCTACTTCTCCTGGGCCCACAACACCCGCGACCCGCACCAGATCGCCGACCTGTCCAACGGCATCCAGCGCGCCGCGCTCGACCGGGCCACCCCCGTGCCGCTCCTGATCTCCATCGACCAGGAGCACGGCATCGTCGCCCGGATAGGGGAACCGGCCACGCTGATGCCCGGCGCCATGGCGCTCGGCGCGGGCGGCTCACGCTCCGACGCCCGGCGCGCCGCCCATGTGGCGGGCACCGAGCTGGCCGCGATGGGCATCCGCCAGAACTACGCGCCCGTCGCCGACGTCAACGTCAACCCGGCCAACCCCGTCATCGGCGTACGCTCCTTCGGCGCCGACCCCCGTGCCGTCGCCGGTATGGTCGCCGCCCAGGTCGGCGGCTACCAGCGGGCGGGCATCGCCGCCACGTCCAAGCACTTCCCCGGGCACGGCGACACCTCCGTCGACAGCCACTACGGTCTGCCGACCATCACTCACACCCGTGAGCAGTGGCGCACGCTCGACGCGCCGCCGTTCCGGGCCGCCATCGCCGCCGGGATCGACTCGATCATGACGGCGCACATCGTGGTCCCGGCCCTCGACCCGGCCGAGGACCCCGCCACCCTCTCCCGCCCCATCCTCACCGGCATCCTCCGTGAGCGACTGGGGTACGACGGTGTCGTCGTGACCGACTCCTTGGGCATGGAGGGCGTACGCACCAAGTACGGCGACGACCGCGTGCCCGTCCTCGCCCTCAAGGCCGGCTGCGACCAGTTGCTCAACCCGCCGAAGCTGTCCGTGGCGTGGAACGCCGTCCTCAAGGCCGTACAGAGCGGCGAGATCAGCGAGGCGCGTATCGATGAATCGATTCTCCGCATCCTCCGGCTGAAGGCGAAGCTGGGCCTGTTCCACGAGCCCTACGTCACCCACGACGCCGTCGACCGCACCGTCGGCACCCGGCCGCACCTCACCGTCGCCGACCGGATCGCCGAACGGACCACCACCCTGCTGCTCAACGACGGCGGCCTGCTCCCGCTCGGCGCCACCGAGCGGCCGAACCTCCTCGTCGTCGGCGCCGACGTCGCCTCCCCTTCCGGGACGACCGGTCCGCCGACCGCCACCCTGGCCGGGGCCCTCGCCGAACTCGGCTTCACCACGACGGTGTTGCCGACCGGCACCGCCCCGACCGCCGCGAAGATCGACGAGGCGGTTGCGGCGGCGGCCGGCAAGGACGCCGTGATCGTCGCGACGTACAACGTCACGGCGACCAGCAGCCAGCGCACCCTGGTGTCCCGGCTCGCCGGCACCGGCGTCCCGGTCGTCACGGTCGCCATCCGCAACCCCTACGACATCGCCCGTCTGAGCGGTCAGCGCGCCACGCTCGCCACCTACTCCTGGACAGACGTCGAACTGCGCGCCGCCGCCCGGGTCATCGCCGGGCGGGTGCGGCCGGAGGGGCGACTGCCCGTCCCCGTGCAGCGCGCGGACGATCCGGCCCAGGTGCTGTATCCAGTGGGCTACGGCCTGTCGTACAAATAGCGCAATCCCCCCGTCGCGCCTGGCGTGTGCTCGCCATGGCGGGTCACGCTGGGCGCGAGGATCGGGGGGTCTCGCATGCGTCGGCAACGAACCGCGGGGGTGGTGTGCGCCCTGCTCGTGGCGACGGCGCTCAGCGGCTGCGCGGAACCCGCGCGCGAACCGGCGGGCTTCGAGAGCACGGCACCGGGCTACGGCGAGGTCTTCCTCGGCCCCGGTGACTGCAGCACGCCGAGCCGGGACTTCCATGAGGTGTCCTGTGGCAGCGAGCGGGCCGTCGCGCGGGTGCTGAGCCGGTCGGCGGGGCCCCCGGCCGACGGGCCGGTCTGCCCCGAGGCCACCGACTTCGTGCTGTACGTGTCGGAGAACCGCCCGGCGGCCGACGAGGACGGCGACGGGACGGTGGCGCGGGGCTACGCCTGCATGCGCAACCTCCAGCCGCCGCACCCGGGCGACCCCGGGGGCGGCGGAGGGCCGTACACGGTCGTCGGGGACTGCCTCACCGGCTCCCGCGGGGGCCAGGTGAGGGAGACGGCCTGCGACGGCTCCGGCCAGGCGCGGCCGGAGTACCGGGTGGTGGGGGCCGTACAACGGCGGGCGCAGTGCCCGGCACCGACGGATCTGTACGTGGAGCTGGGGCGGACCGGGCCGGTGGGCTGCGCGCGCCGTGTGTGAGCGGTGCGCGCAGCCCCCTTACGCCGGGTACGGCCTCGTACGTCCTACGGGCGCAGCGTCATCTCGCGGCGCAGCTCCCGCTTGTCCAGGCGCGGGTCGTACGACGTCAGCGGTGCCGCGCGCTGCGGGTCGGCCGGGGCGACGCCCGCCCAGGCCAGGATGCGGGCGGTGGCCTTGGTGCGCTCGGCCTCGGTGAGACCCGCCACGTTCGCGCCGTGGTTGGCGCCCGGCGCGGTCATCACGTAGGAGTCCCGGGCGCCCTTGTCGACGCGGAACTTCTCGGCGCCCCACGGGTCGTTCCCGCCGTACACGAAGAGCATGCCGCGTCCTTGCGTGCGCACCCAGGTGTCGACGTCACGCATCACCCACGGCTTGAACCGCACCGGGATGTCGCGGGGGACGAAGTTCCGGGCGGGCTGGTAGCCGTACCGGGTCAGGCCCGTCAGGTGGGCCATCTTCATGCTGGGCGAGCCGAGTTCGGTGGCGGCCTGGTAGTAGTACGGGGTGTACGGCTCCAGGCCCTGGTCGCTGTAGAACGACCAGCCGGAGTACGTGTCGATGGTGTCGTACACGGCCTGGTCGGTGGCGGTGGCCGCGTCCGGGATCGAGGCGCAGTCGGCCTCGGTGTGGTACTGCCAGAAGCCCCAGACGAAGTCGAGGACGACCGCCTCGTACGCCTTGTCCAGGCTGCCCACGGTGGTGAAGGTCGCGCCCTCGGCCTCGGCCTTGGCGCGGAACTTCTCCTGGAGCGGGGCGCGGCGGACGAGCGCCTCGCGCTGGAGGGCGTTGAGGCGGTCGCGGCATTCCTGGGTGGAGACGGTCGCGAAGAACCGGTCGTACGCCGAGTCCTCCTTCTCCACCACGTCGTTGGGGGCGACGTACGCGACGACGCCGTCCATGTCGCGGGGGTAGAAGCGCTCGTAGTACGTGGCGGTCATGCCGCCCTTGGAGGCTCCGGTGGCGAGCCACTTGCGGTCGTAGATCTTCTTCAGGGCGGTGAAGATCCGGTGCTGGTCGGAGGCCGCCTGCCAGATGTCCAGCTTCGACCAGTCGGCGGGCTGGGGGCGGGACGGGGTGAAGAAGCGGTACTCCATGGAGACCTGGTTGCCGTCCACGATGCGCGTCGGCTCGGCCCGCCCGGGGCGGGTGCTGACGGCGTATCCGCTGGTGTGGAAGACGGTGGGCCGGGCGGTGTCCTTGTGCAGCAGGGTCAGGCGCTGCTGGAACGTGCCCTTGGAGCGGTCACGGTGGTCGACCGGCTGGGTGTAGGTGAGGACGAAGTAGCGGTAGCCGGGGTAGGGCTTCTCCTCGACCAGGGCCATCCCGGGGATCGCCAGGACGCGGTCCTTGATGTCGGTGGTCGTGCCGGTGGTCGTGCCGCTGTCGGCGGTACCGGCGGCGGTGGCCGTTCCGGCCGCGCTCACGGTGCCTATGAGCACCGTGAGGGACAGCAGCCATCTGAGCGCCTTGCGCATTCACCCTCCACGTGGGTTTGCGGTGGTCGCCGCGAACCTAGTGGGATCAACGGGGTTGCCGCCAGCCCCTGTTGGGACGGGTCAGCAGAGGATCCAGCCCGTGGAGGCGCCCCGGCCCGCCACGGTTCCGGACGCCCGGACGCAGCGGTTGAGGGCGTGTACGGTGACGGGCCCGGCCTGCCGGGTGAACACGCCCGCGTCGACGGCGGCGCGTCCGCCGCGCGGCTGGATGGACACCGACATGGCGCGGCGGGCGCCGGGCCGCTTCGCGACGGTGAGGGCGCACGCGTACTGGCGGCTCTTGTACACCCGCAGCTCGCCGGTGCTGAACGTCATGGTCTTGACGAGGCGCCCGGAACAGGCGGTGGCCGCGTCGGCACGTGGGGCGCCGGGTCCGGCGAGAACGAGGAGACCCGCGGCGACCAGCACCGCGAGCAGGTTCACGAGCAGTCGTCTTGTCCTGGCCACAGCCACCCCACCGAACACGCTTGCTCCTCTTCGCCTCATGAGCGTACGTGCGTACGACGCACCGGAGCGGCGAACGGTTGCCGCCGCGCACCGGTTCGGCGTGAACGGGGGCAGGAGGCCGGTCGGCACCCGGGCGGGCTCCACTCGGACCGCCCGGGTGCGGTACTCGGACGGGTCAGGCCGTCGCGGCCGGGGTTTCGGCCGGGGCCTCGCCGATGAAGGTGCGCCAGAGATCCGCGTAACGGCCGCCCCGGGCGAGGAGGTCGTCGTGGGTGCCGTCCTCGGCGACACGGCCGTGGTCCATGACGACCACGCGGTCCGCGCGGGCCGCCGTGGTGAGGCGGTGGGCGACCACCAGGGTGGTACGGCGGCCGGCGAGGCGGTCGGTGGCGGCGTTGACCTGTGCCTCCGTGGCGAGGTCCAGCGCGGCCGTCGCCTCGTCGAGCAGCAGCACGTCCGGGTCGACCAGCTCGGCCCGGGCCAGGGCGATCAGCTGGCGCTGGCCCGCCGACAGGTTGCGGCCCCGCTCGGCGACCTCGTGCAGGTAGCCGCCGTCCAGCGTGGCGATCATGTCGTGGGCGCCGACCGCCCGCGCCGCCGCCTCCACCTCCGCGTCGGTCGCGTCGGTCCGCCCGTACGCGATGGCGTCGCGGACCGTGCCCGCGAAGAGGTAGGCCTCCTGGGGCACGACGCCGAGCCGGTGGCGGTACGCGGTGAGGTCGAGGTCCCGCAGGTCGGCGCCGTCCACGGTGACCCGGCCGGAGGTCGGGTCGTAGAACCGGGCGACCAGCTTCACCAGCGTGGACTTGCCGGCGCCCGTCTCGCCGACGAACGCGACGGTCTGCCCGGCCGGGATGCGCAGGTCCACTCCGGTGAGGGCGGCTTCGTCGGCCCCGTACGCGAACGACACCTTCTCGAAGGCGATCTCGCCCCGCAGCGAGGAGACCGGCATCGGCTTCACCGGCGCGGCCGTGGACGTCTTCTCGCGCAGCAGCTCCTGCATCCGCCCCAGCGAGACGGCCGCCTGCTGGTAGCCGTCGAAGACCTGCGAGAGCTGCTGCACCGGCGCGAAGAACAGGTCGATGTAGAGCAGGTACGCGACGAGGGCGCCGGTCGTCAGCGTCCCGGCCTCCACCCGCCCCGCGCCCACGATCAGCACCGCCGCCGCGGCCACCGACGACAGGAACTGGACGAAGGGGAAGTAGACCGAGATCAGCCACTGGCCGCGCACCCGCGCCGCCCGGTACTCCGCGCTGCGCGCGGCGAACGCCTCCGCGCCCGACCGCTCGCGCCGGAACGCCTGCACGATCCGCAGCCCGGACACCGACTCCTGGAGGTCGGCGTTGACGACGCTGATCCGCTCCCGTGCCAGCTCGTACGCCTTCACGCTGGACCGGCGGAAGAACACCGTGCCCACCACCAGCACGGGCAGCGTCGCGAAGACCACCAGCGCGAGCTGTACGTCGATCACGACCAGCGCGACCATGATCCCGAAGAAGGTCACCAGCGACACGAACGCGGTCACGAGCCCGGTCTGGAGGAACGTCGACAGGGCGTCCACGTCCGTGGTCATCCGGGTCATGATCCGCCCGGTCAGCTCCCGCTCGTAGTAGTCGAGCCCGAGGCGCTGGAGCTGCGCGAAGATCTTCAGGCGCAGCGCGTACAGCACCCGCTCACCGGTCCGGCCGGTCATCCGGATCTCACCGGTCTGGGCCACCCACTGCACCACCACCGTCGCCAGCGCCAGCGCGGAGGCCGCCCACACCGCGCCCAGCGCCGCCTGCTCGACGCCCTCGTCGATGCCGTGCCGGATCAGGATCGGCAGCAGCAGGCCCATGCCCGCGTCGACGGCGACCAGCCCGAGGCTGACCAGCAGCACCGCGCCGAAGCCGCGCAGCAGCCGGCGCAGCCCGTACGACTCCTCGGGCGCGACCGCCCGCGCCTCGTCGACCGCCGGGGTGTCGGTCGCCGGGGGCAGCGCCTCGACCTGGGCGAGCAGCTCGGGCGTGGCGCCGGGTGCCGCGGACTCCTCGGCAGGCTGTTCCCGCTCCCACAGGGCGGGCGTGATGCCCCGCTCCGCGTCGAACTCGGCGTCCAGCTCCTGCCGCACCAAGCGGTCCTCGGGCAGCTCCGGGGGCACGGCGTGGCCGGGCGAGACGCCGCCCAGCTCGTCGGGGTCGGTGAGCAGCCGCCGGTAGAGCGCGGAACGCCGCTCCAGCTCCTCGTGGGTGCCGATGTCGGACAGCCGTCCGTCGTCGAGGACGGCGATCCGGTCGGCGAGGTTCAGGGTGGAGCGGCGGTGGGCGATGAGCAGGGTGGTGCGCCCGGCCATGACGGACCGCAGCGCCTCGTGGATCTCGTGCTCGACGCGCGCGTCGACCGCGGAGGTGGCGTCGTCGAGGACCAGCAGCCGCGGGTCGGTGAGGATGGCGCGGGCGAGCGCGATGCGCTGGCGCTGTCCACCGGACAGGGTCAGCCCGTGCTCGCCGACGGTGGTGTCGTAGCCGTCCGGCAGGTCGGCGATGAAGCCGTCCGCCTGGGCGGCCCGGGCGGCGGCCCGTATCTCCTCGTCGGTGGCGTCGGGCCTGCCGTACGCGATGTTGGAACGCACCGTGTCGGAGAAGAGGAAGCTGTCCTCCGGTACGAGGCCGATGGCGGCGCGCAGCGAGTCCACGGTCAGCTCGCGCACATCGTGCCCGCCGACCAGGACGGCGCCGTGCGTCACGTCGTAGAAGCGCGGCAGGAGCAGCGAGACGGTGGACTTGCCGCTGCCGGAGGAGCCGACGACGGCGACGGTCTCGCCGGGGCGGATCTCCAGCGAGAAGCCGTCGAGGACGGGCCTCCCGTCCTCGTACGCGAAGGACACGTCGTCGAACTCGACGCTCGCCGGGGCGTCGGCCGGCAGCTCCTTGGTGCCGTCCTCGATCGACGGTTCGGTGTCGATCAGCTCCAGGACGCGCTCGACGCCCGCGCGGGCCTGCTGACCGACGGTGAGGACCATGGCGAGCATCCGGACCGGGCCGACGAGCTGTGCGAGGTAGGTGGAGAACGCGACGAACGTACCGAGGGTGATCTGGCCCCGGGTGGCCAGCCAGCCGCCGAGCGCCAGCATGGCGACCTGCCCGAGCGCGGGCACGGCCTGGAGGGCCGGGGTGTAGCGGCTGTTCAGCTTGATGGTGCGCATCCGGCCGGCGAACAGCTTGCGGCTCGCCTCGCGGATCTTGCCGGTCTCCTGGTCCTCCTGCCCGAAGCCCTTGACCACGCGTACGCCGGTCACGGCGCCGTCGACGACCCCCGCGACGTGCGCGGCCTGGGCCTGGGCGTACCAGGTGGCGGGGTGCAGCCGGGTGCGGCTGCGCCTGGCGATGAACCACAGGGCGGGGGCGACGGCGAGCGCGACGAGGGTGAGCGGCAGCGACAGCCACGCCATGATCACGAGGGAGATCAGGAAGAGCAGGAAGTTCCCGATGGTCATCGGGAGCATGAAGAGCAGGCCCTGGATGAGCTGGAGATCACTGGTGGCGCGCCCGACGACCTGCCCGGTGGACAGCTCGTCCTGCCGCCGCCCGTCGAGCCGGGTGATCGTCCCGTACATCTCGGTCCGCAGGTCGTGCTGCACGTCGAGGGCGAGGCGGCCGCCGTAGTAGCGGCGGATGTACGTCAGGACGTAGACGGCGACCGCGGCGGCGATCAGCAGCCCGGTCCAGACGGCGAGGGAGCGCGTCCCGGCCCCGATGACGTCGTCGATGACGACCTTGGTGATCAGCGGGACGAGCGCCATGACGGCCATGCCCCCGAGGGACGAGCCGAGCGCGAGCACCACATTGCGCCGGTACCGCCAGGCGTACCCGGACAGCCGTCGTGCCCATCCCTGCTCTGCCGCCGCCACGTGGTGCCTCCCGTTGGACCCGTCGACCTGTTCGACCTGATCTACCGGAAGGCACCAACGCGGGCGCGGACGGATTTCATCCCTCCGTCACGGTCCCGCTCAGCGCGGGGCGCTCACCACGTCCTGGGCGGCACGGCCGGGCACGGCCGGCACGGCTTCCTGCGGGACGGCCGGCGGGACGAAGGCGTCGCTCCGGGCGGCCGTGGGGTTGAGGTCGGCGTGAACCACCCGGGCGACGGCCTGGATGGTGTTGATGCCGTCCTGCATGGCCGCGTTGTCGTGCGTGAGCACGGTGAGCTGGTAGTTGTGCGTGGCGCCGGTGAAGGCTCCGATGGAGTGCACGCGCCAGCCATGAGTGGCGCGCGGCAGCCAGCCGTTCTTCACGTGGATCTTGGCGGTGCTCGGGGCCCCGGCGGGGGTGCCCCAGCGCTGGGAGGTGACGACCTTGTTCATCAGGTCGAGGACGTAGGCGCGCGAGGCGTCGGTGAGGACGGTGTTCCTCGCGGTGAGCAGCGCCAGCAGCCGCTGCTGGTCACGGGCGGTGATCTGGGTGAGGCCCCAGTAGCCGCCGGAGCCGGGGACGGTCCTGGTCATGCCGGCCGCGGTGAGGAAGCCCTTGACCTTGGTGACGCCCAGCTGCCTCCACAGCGCGCTGGTGGCGTCGTTGTCCGACTTGGTGATCATGGCGGTGGCGCGGGACTTCTCCGTCGCCGTCAGGGCGCGGTTGGTCTTCTGGGCGTCCCAGAGGAGGGTGGCGAGCACGGTCGTCTTGACCACGCTCGCGGAGTCGAACTGCATGTCCGGGCGCAGAACGCAGCTGGTCTTGGTGATCCGGTCGTTGACGAGGATCGCGGTGGTGGACTTACGGCCCGCGAGGGCGGCGTTGATGTCCTTGACCAGCTTGGCGGCGAGGCCCGCCTTCTGGGAGGTGCAGGCCACGACCGGTGTCGCGGCGGCGGCGGGTGTGACGGTGGCGGCGGTCGGCAGGAGCACCCCGAGGGCGACCGCGGCGCACACGGCCCCGCGCCCGCGGCGGGATATGGAAAGTCTGTTCACTCCATCGATGACTCGGCAGCGCGGGAAAGGTTGTACGCGCGATCATCCTCGCGGGCGCGGGTCGGCGGCCCACGACCGGGTGATCACGGCGAAGGCCTCGGCCGCTTGCCGGCGCCCGTCCGGCTCGGTACGGATCGGCCGGCTGAGTTCGATGTGGAGGAAGGGCACCCGGGCCTCGGCGGCGGCGCGGCCCTGCACATTGGTGCGGCCCTCCAGCGGACAGTCGCGGGCCCAGGCCCGGCAGACGTCGTAGCCGCGGTCCCGCAGGACGTCCGCCAGCTCCCGGCCCTCGCCGCGCGCGTCGTCGCCCCGGCCGGTGGAGACGACGGCATCGAGACCGGGCGCGGTCGAGCGGGCGAAGCCGTGCAGTTGGAGGGCGGGCAGGCCGCGCCGGGTGAGTTCGTCGCACACGGCGTGGAAGACGGTGTCGCGCCGGTGCGCCACGTCCGCCGCGTTGCCCTTGCCGGCCTCGCGGTGGGCACCGGCGACGACGAGCACTCCGCCCGGGGTGCCCCGCAGGACGGCGGCGCCCAGCCGTTCGGTGTCCTCGTCGGCCACGGGATGCGGGACCTGCACCGACCAGCCGGCCCGCTGTGCGAGGTCGACGTACACCCGGCCCCAGCCGCGCGGGGCGGGGCCGTCCTCGGCGCGGTCGGCGATCTCGGCGTACCGCCGTCCGGTGGCGCTGTCGGTCACGGTGCGCAGCTGGAGGTCGACCTCCGAGAGGCGCCGCGCGGCCGCGTCGCGGCGTCCGTCCAGGAGCAGCCCGACCCCTTCGGCGACGGTGCGCCGCTCGGCGCGGGTGGGCGGCCGGTAGCCGCCGTCCTCGTCGAGGCGGAGGGCGAAGTCGGCGATGCGGCGCTCCAGGTCGACCGCGCCCCCGGCGCGCTCCGTGGGCACGCCGTCGCGCGGGTCCGGTCCGTCGGCGGAGTCGTCCGGCGAGGTGGTGACGTTCAGCACAAGGATCACGAGTGAGGCGAGAAGTACCACGGCTGTTGCTGCAATTGTTACCAACTTCGTCCGGTTCGCCTTCATAGTTGTACGAAGATATCCAGGTGATGACGCGCCCCCACCATCGCCGGTCACTGTTGGCCGGTACTGCCCTCGCCCTTCTCCTGAGCACCGCCGGATGCGGGCTCCTCGGGTCGTCGGACGAGAAGCCGGCGGGGGACGGACCGTCGTTCACCGTCGCCGCGGCCGGTGACATCCTCATCCACCCGCAGCTCACCGAGCAGGCCCGCAAGGACGCCAAGGTGACGGGCAAGGGGGTCGCGGGGATCGATTTCGACCCGACGTTCGCCGGGATCGAGCCGGTCATCAGCAAGGCCGATCTGGGCATCTGCCACTTCGAGCCGGTGGTGGGCGAGCCCGAGGGACCCTTCCAGAGCTATCCGACCTTCCTCGTCCCGCCCCAGATCACCACGGCCATCAAGAACGCCGGGTACGACAGCTGCTCCTCGGCCTCCAACCACACCCTCGACCACGGGGCCGCCGGAGTCACCCGTACGCTCGACGCCCTCGACAAGGCGGGCCTGAAGCACACCGGCTCGGCGCGCAGCGCCGCGGAGGCCGCGAAGCCGCTCATCATGGACGTGAAGGGCGTCAAGGTGGCGCAGATCTCCTTCGCTTTCGGCTTCAACGGCTTCGAGCTGCCCAAGGACAAGCCCTGGCTCGCCAACCGGACCGAGTTCGCGGCGATCGCCGCGGCCGAGAAGGCGGCGCGGAAGGCCGGTGCCGACGTGGTGATCCTCAGCATCCACTGGGGGCGTGAGAACTGGCCGAATCCCAGCCGCTCCCAGATCCAGTTGGGCCGTAGGATCGCCGAGGAGACGGGGATCGACCTGGTCCTGGGCCACCACGCGCACGTCGTACAGCCGATGGAGAAGGTGGACGGCACGTGGATCGCGTACGGGCTCGGCAACCAGATCGCCCGTCATGACGTGCCGACCGGCCTGACGGAGGAGGGGGTCATCGGCTGGTTCGAGTTCAGCAAGCGCGGCGGGGCGTGGCACGTCGAGGCCCGGTACGTGCCGACCTTCGTGGACATCCCGCCGGACCCGGACGAGTCGGGCAAGCTCCCCGAAGGCGCGGTGAAGGACCACCGTCTGCTGGATGTGGCCGCCGCACTGCGCGACGGCTCCGGCGTCAGTGAGCAGCAGCGCGCCCGCTACCGGCTCGCGTTCGAACGCACCCAGGGCACGATGCTGAACCGCGGTGCGGCGAAGGACGGGCTGAGACCCCTGCACCCCCTGCCCGAGTAACGGATCACACTTTCTCCAGCCCGTACAACCATTTCCCACACATCCGGGTCTGGACCTTCCGGGGTCGCACTCCTGTGCGCTTCCCCCTGCCCGTACGCCCCGGCGGCGATCCCCCGCCCGGGTCCCCAGAGAGGAGCTCGACCCTTGGCCGCTTCGCGCCCACAGCGACGGCACAAGGCCCGCCGAAGAGCTGACATGTCGCTCTTGGGAGGCATACGCCCCCCTATAGCGGTTCTGTCGGTTCTGCTCCTCGCCCTGGCGGGCGTCACGGCCCTGGCTCTCGGCCGCGTGGACCAAGGCCGGGTGCCCGAGGCCGTGCTGACGTCCCAGCAGCACTTCGCCGAGGACGGCGCCATCGCGCTGCGGGCCGCGATCGACGAGAGCGTCACCGACCTGAACAGGTCCGCCACGCTCTTCAGCGCCGCTGCCCCGGTGCCCGCCGACGCCGTCCTGGACAAGCTCGGCAACGTGTACCAGAAGTGGCTGGGCACCTCCGTCATCGAGATCAAGTCGGGCCGGCTCCTCGCCGCCCGTGGCGAGCACCTGCCCCTCACCGCCATCGACCGCACCAAACTCGCCGACGAGAACGGTCTCGCGCCCCGCATGGTGCGGCTCCAGAACGGCGAGACGCGGCTGCTGTCCCTGGCCCTGCTCACCTGGAAGGGCGAGCCGCAGAAGCTGCTGGTCGCGTCGAGCGCTCTGAAGTTCCCGGGCATCAGCCTGGGCGGGTTCCGGGCGATCGCCGTGATCGACCAGGAGGGGCACCTCCTCAGCCAGGACGGCATTCCGGAGCCCGAGCAGGTCCTCACCGACCTCCAGCGCGCGGAGGTCGCCGAGTCCACCAAGCAGATGAAGGCGTTCGCGACGTCCGCGGCCGTGAAGTCCCGGCAGAACCCGCAGCAGAGCAAGGAGCCCGGTTCCGGCGGCTTCGGGGGGGTCAGCGGCAGCCTGGTCGGTGACCGCTACCTGGGTGACCGCTCCATCGCCGGATACGCCACCCTCGCAGGCCCCCAGCCGGGCGAGACGACCGTGGCCACCGGCCTCGGGCTCACCGTCGTCGCCATGGTCAAGGTCGCCGAACCCCCGGCCGTGACCGGAAGCCCCGTCTTCGGCCTGGCCGCCGCGGGTGCGCTGCTGGTCATCGGCGGGCTCGCCGTCGCCGTCCTCATCGGTACCGTGCAGCGCCCGCTGCTCCGGCTGTTCCTGGAGAGCCGCCGTCTCACCCGCGGCGACCTCACCCGGCCCGTGGCCGTGCCCCCGTACGGCGAGTCGGCACGGATCGGCCTCGCGCTGGAGCGGCTGCGCCGCCAGCTCCTGGGCGACGGTGAGGACGGCACCGGCGACGGCCTCGCCGGCGGGCCGGCCGGCCGGGCCGCCGGCCGCCTCCCGTCAGTGCCCCGCCGCCGCCGGGTCGGCGCCCGCGCCCTCCTCGCCGTCTGCGGCGTCCTGCTCCTCGTCTGGTGCGCGCCGCTCCTGCTGCTGCTCAACCGGGCGGGCGACGGCGTCGTCGTACCGCAGCAGATCGTCAACGACCAGCGCGAGCGCACCGACACCCTCAGCGACCGGGTGCGCCGTGCCCTCAACGAAGGCCACGCCGACCTGGTGTCCGTCGCCTCCCTCATCGGCGACCGCACCGCCGAGGACCAGATGACCACCGTCCTCGAACACACCATGGCCGAACACCGGCGGTACGCGTCGCTGTACGTGCTCGGCGCCGACGGCAAGGTCCTCGCCCGGGCCGGCGGCGACCCGCGGAACCCCGGCTCCAAGGGGCCCTCCGCCCCCCAGGTCCGGGTCCTGGACGGCGGCAAGGAGCCGGTGATCACCGGTACCGCCGAGATCCCCGGCCGGGACGGCGCGGCCGTGGTCGGGGAGTTCCGCATCGACTTCCTCAACTCGCTGCTCAAGCGCCCCGGCCTCGGTGAGGTCCGCGTGGTGGACGAGAAGCGCCGGGTCATCGGCGGCAACACCGGCTACCGCGCCTTCCAGGAGCTGCCGAACGACCGGCTCGACACCCTCGCCACAGGCACCAGCCAGAAGGTCGGCATGAGTCCGCGCGCCAGCGGTGTCCTCTACCGGGCCGGTGACGGCATCCAGATCGCGGCCGCCGCACCGTTCGTCGGCGGCGGCGCGGTCAAGGACCTCGGCTGGACCGTCGTGAGCTGGCAGCCCGCCTCCGGGCTCGCCATCCCCGAGTACAGCCTCCAGAACCGCACGGTCCTCGCGGGGCTCCTCGGCGCCACCGCGGCCGCCGCCTGCCTGGGCTGGCTGCACATCGTCGTCGTACGGCCGCTGCGCGCCCTGGCCGGCCAGGCCGAGGCGCTCGCGGACGGGGACCGCCGCACCGTCGTCTACCCGCGCCACCACGACGAGGTCGGGGCCGTCGCCCGCTCCCTGGAGCTGATCCGTCAGCAACTCCACGAGAAGCGCAGGCGTGACGGCACACCCAAGACCCTCGCCGGAAGGAACTGACCGAACCGTGCTCTTCCTCTACACGGTCCTGGTGGTGTGCGCCGCCGTCCTGCTGGTCGCCGGAATCGTCGAACAGCGGCGGCACTTCACCAACCTCGACCACATCCCCACCCGCGTGCTGGTCAACGGCATCCGCGGCAAGTCCTCCATCACCCGGCTGTGCGCGGGCGCGCTGCGCGGCGGCGGGCTGACGACCGTGGCCAAGACCACCGGTACGGCCGCGCGGTTCATCCACCCCGACGCCACGGAGGAGCCGGTCTACCGCAAGTTCGGCATCGCCAACGTCGTGGAACAGATCGGCATCGTGCGCCGTGCGGCGGCCTACCACCCGGACGCGCTCGTCATCGAGTGCATGGCCGTGATGCCGGCGCTCCAGGAGATCAACCAGTCCAAGCTGATCCGGTCCACGATCGGCGTGCTGTGCAACGTCCGCGAGGACCACCTCGCCGAGATGGGCCCCACCCTCGACGACGTGGCGCGCTCGCTGTGCCGCTCCATGCCGGAGGGCGGCATCTGCGTCACCGCCGAGAAGGACCGTTTCCACATCCTCCAGGAGGAGGCGGACGCGCGTGACTGCCGGCTCGTGTACGCCGATCCCGAGTCCGTCACCGACGAGGAGCTGCGCGGCTTCAGCTGGTTCACCTTCAAGGAGAACGTGGCCATCGCCCTGTGCGTCGCCGAGCTGCTGGGCGTGGACCGCGCCACCGCCCTCCAGGGCATGTACGACGCCCCACCGGACCCGGGTGTCCTCTCCGTCGAGCGGTACGTCACCGAGGACGGCAAGAAGCTCCGCTTCGCCAACGTCTTCGCGGCCAACGACCCCGAGTCGACGCTGATGAACATCAACCAGCTCCTCGACCTGGGTGCGATCCACCGGCCGCTGAACGTCGTCATCAACTGCCGGCCCGACCGTGTCGAGCGCAACGGGCAGATGGGCGAGATCATCCCGGAGCTCGACCCGGACCAGGTCTTCGTGATCGGTCACCCGGCCAAGAGCGCCATCGACGCGATCCCGGTGGAGTTCCGCTCACGCGCGGTCGACCTCGGCGGTGACCGGCGCGATCCGGAGGAGTTCATGGCGCAGCTCCTCGGCCGGCTGGGCCCGGACACGTCGCTGGTCGCCATCGGCAACATCCACGGCCAGGGGGAGGTCCTGCTGGAGCACCTCGCGGAGCTCCCGCCGGACGAGTCCGCCGACGACCCCGCCCCGGCGCAGCGTTCCACCGCCCCGGCGGACCCCGCCGAGACGATGCAGCTGTACGTCCCCCGTATCGACCCGTATCAGCAGTACCCGGAGGCGTACGAGGCCCGGTACGCCCCGCACGCCGTCCAGCGCCCCCTGCCGTCGCCGGCACCGCCCCACGCCGGTCACGCGGCGGCCGGACCCGCCGCGCCGCGCGGTCCGTTCGAGCCGCGCACGGCCCCCGCGGCCCCCGCCGACGACCTCCAGCAGTGGCACAACCCAGGAGAGCAGCACCGTTGATCCCCTCCGTCCTCACGCCCGAGATCGCCGCGGTCGGCATCGCGCTGGGCCTGCTCTTCTCTCTGGTCTGCTACCTCACGACGAACCTCTCACCGGGCGGCATGATCACCCCCGGCTGGCTGGCGCTGACCCTCGTGGAGGACCTCCAGCGCGCGGCGATGGTCGTCGGGGTCACCGTCCTCACGTACGTCTGCACCCTGCTGATGCAGCGCTTCGTGATCCTCTACGGCAAGCGGCTGTTCGCCGCCGTCGTCCTCACGGGTGTCATCCTCCAGGCCACGGTGATGATCGTGCTCTCGCTGGAGTTCCCGCTGATGTACAGCAACCAGACCCTGGGCTTCATCGTCCCCGGCCTGATCGCCTACCAGCTGGTCCGCCAGCCCAAGGGCCCCACGATCCTCGCCACCGGATCGGTGACCCTCATGGCCTATGTCGTCCTCACCGCCGGGATCCTTCTCGGCGTCATGCCGTCCGCCTGACGGTCCGCCTGACCAACGGAGCCCAGTGATGCCCCCGAAGAAGAAACGCCCCGTCCTGCACGCCGTGACCGTGCTCGCCCTGCTGGCCGGCAGCGCCTACCTGACCGTGGAGCTCCGCAAGGAGGAGCAGGCGAAGGCTCCCGCCGTGCAGGCCGTCACCGACACTCCCCTCCTGGAGTCCAGCAGCGGGCAGATGAGCGGGACGCAGAAGTGGGAGCGGCTCGGGAACCCGGATCGTTCGGTGCTGCGCGGCCAGGACGGACAGGTCCTCGCGACGTTCACCGACGGCGCCCGTACCGCCACGCTCAAGGGCCCCAGCCGTACCTTCACCGAGCCGGCCAGCACCAAGTCACGGGTGGTGACGGAGGACTGGGTACGGCTGATGCCGGAGCCGTGGCGCAAGGGCGCCGAGAAGGAGAAGTGGTTCAAGGACTGGTTCAAGCAGTACTACGGCAGCGAGGAGGACGACGTCTTCGCGTTCGCCTTCCAGTACGTCGAGGGCGCGCCGGTCAAGAAGGACGACGAGGGCATCCCGTACGCGGGCGACGCCCACTTCGGGCCGCTCAACCCGAACGGCAGCCAGGGCAACGACCTGCGCGAAGAGCTGTCCGACTTCTACGACTACCTCGGCATCCCGTACACCTTCCGCGACGGCACCACGATCCGTCCGGAGGACCGGCGGGCCCGTTCCGTGGACTGCTCCGGCTTCCTGCGGCTGGTGTGGGGCTACCGTGCCCGCTACCCGCTGAAGTCGTCCGACGCGAAGGGCGACGGCCTGCCGCGTACCGCGAACGGCATGGCCCGCTCCCGCCTCGGCACGGACGTCCTGCGGCTCAAGGGCGTCGGCGCGGCGGACCGTCCCACGTCGATCGACGTGCTCCAGCCGGGCGACCTGGTCTTCTTCAAGCTGGACCAGCGCACCGGCCAGCGCCTGGACCACGCGGGCATCTACCTGGGCGTCGACACGGACGGCCACCGGATCTTCATCTCCAGCCGGGAAGAGGTCAACGGCCCCACCATCGGCGACAAGGGCGGTACCTCCCGGCTCGACGGCAACGGCTACTACGCGAGCGCGCTGCGCAGCGCGAAGCGCCTGTAAGGGCGTCGACGGATACGCCGAAGGGCCGTACGGGACCGCTCCCGTACGGCCCTTCCCCGTCGGTGTCTCCGCTCAGCTCGCGCCCAGGTGCGTCGGCGCGAACATCCTCAGCAGGGCGGGCAGTACGACGACGGAGGGCCCGGGCCGGGCCAGGGAGTCGGCGAGGTCCTCCCGGAGGGTGTCCGGTGTCGTCAGGACGGCCGGGACGCCGAACGACCCGGCGAGCGCGACGAAGTCGGGGCGGACCAGCTCGGTGCCGGTGGCCTCGCCGAAGGCGTCGGTCATGTACTCGCGGAGGATGCCGTAGCCGCCGTCGTCGACGATCAGCCAGGTGACGTCCAGCCCGTACTGCTTAGCCGTGGCGAGCTCGGCGATCGAGTACATCGCGCCGCCGTCGCCGGAGACGGCGAGCACCGGCCGTGTGGGGTCGGCGGCGGCCGCGCCGAGCGCCGCCGGGAAGCCGTAGCCCAGGCCGCCGGCGCCCTGGGCGGAGTGCATGGTGTTGGGGCGGCGGGCGTCGAACGCGGACCAGGCCCAGTAGGCGAGGATCGTCATGTCCCAGAAGCTGGGCGCGTCGTCGGGGAGGGCGTCGCGTACGGCGTCGAGGACCCGCCGCTCCAGGGTGAGGTCCTGGGCGTCGATCCGTTCCCGGACCTTCGCCAGGACCGTGCGGACGCGGTCGGCGGCGGTGTCGTCCGTACGCGGCGGGACCGTCTCCAGCAGGGCGGAGAGGGCGAGCCGCGCGTCGGCGTGGATCCCGAGGGCGGGGTGGTTGGACTCCAGCTTGCCGAGGTCGGCCTCGATCTGGATCACCCGGCCGCGCGGGGCGAAGGTGTGGTAGTTCGAGGACAGTTCGCCGAGCCCGGAGCCGACGACGAGGAGGACGTCGGCGTCCTCCAGGAAGTCGGTGGTGTGGCGGTCCTCCAGCCACGACTGGAGGGACAGCGGGTGCTTCCAGGGGAAGGCGCCCTTGCCGCCGAAGGTGGTCACCACCGGCGCCTGGATCCGCTCGGCCAGGGCCCGGAGCTTGCCGGAGGCGTCGGAGCGTACGACTCCGCCGCCCGCGATGATCGCCGGCCGTTCGGCGTTCGCCAGCAGGTGCGCGGCGAGCGCGGTCAGCTCCGGGCGGGGCGGGAGGTCCTCCGGGGTGGCGTCCATGGCGGTGACCACGGGCAGGATCGTCCCGGCCGACAGGACGTCCGCGGGGATCTCCACCCACACCGGGCCGTGGGGCGCGGTCAGCGCGGACTCCCAGGCGGCGGCGATCGCGGACGGGATCTGCGACGGGGTGCGCACGGTGTGCACGGACTTGACGATGTCGCGGAACGAGGCCTGCTGGTCGCGCAGTTCGTGCAGGTGGCCGCGGCGCCCGCCGCCCAGCCCGGCGGCCGGGACCTGGCTGCCGATGGCGAGCACCGGCGCGCTGGCCGCGGCCGCCTCCTGGAGCGCGGCCAGCGACATCAGGGCGCCGGGGCCCGTGGACAGCAGGAGTGGGGCGGCCTCGCCGGTGACCCTGCCGTACGCGTCGGCGGCGAAACCCGCGTTGTTCTCGACGCGCAGGCCCACGTACCGGAGCTTGGAGCGGCGCAGCGCGTCGAACATGCCGAGCGCGTGCTGGCCGGGCAGCCCGAAGACCGTGGTGGCCCCCAGCCCGGCCAGCGTCTCGACGACGAGGTCCCCGCCGGTGCGGCCGGCCGGCGGATCGAGCGCCGCCTCGGTCTGCGCGGCGGTGGGCCGCAGCACGAGGTCGTGGTCGTGGGTCACTGTTCTCCTTGGGGCTCGGTTCTCCTCCGGGGCGCCTGTTGGCGATGCCGACGGTCGATCATGCTCGGTTCCTCGTTCCTCGGAACCTGCGCGTGCTCTCCGTTTCGGCATCACCGCGCCCCTTCGGCTCACTCGCCGTTCCGTTCCGGGAGCGGGCCCCGTGGTCCACGGCCCGGGGCCCGCCACCCGGCGGGAGAGCCTACTTCGCCTGGTGCTCCGCGCCCTTGGCGCGGCCCGCGGCGATCTGGCGGGACATGATCGTCGTCAGCTCGTACGCCGTGTGGGACGCGGCGACCGAGGTGATCTCGGCGTGGTCGTACGCCGGGGCGACCTCGACGACGTCGGCGGAGACCAGGTTGCAGGAGGCGAGGCCGCGCAGGATCTCCAGCAGTTCGCGGGAGGTCATGCCGCCCGCCTCGGGGGTGCCGGTGCCCGGGGCGTGGGCCGGGTCGAGGCAGTCGATGTCGATGGAGATGTACAGCGGGCGGTCGCCGATGCGCTGGCGCAGCTGGTCGGCCACCTCGTCGGCGCCGCGCCGGTAGACGTCGGCGGAGGTGACGATGCCGAAGCCCATCTTCTCGTCGTCGGTCAGGTCCTGCTTGCCGTACAGCGGGCCGCGCGTGCCGACGTGGGAGAGGGCCTCGGTGTCGAGGATGCCTTCCTCGACGGCGCGGCGGAACGGGGTGCCGTGGGTGTACTCGGCGCCGAAGTAGGTGTCCCAGGTGTCGAGGTGGGCGTCGAAGTGGAGCAGGGCGACCGGGCCGTGCTTCTTGGCGACGGAGCGCAGCAGAGGCAGGGCGATGGTGTGGTCGCCGCCCAGCGTCATCAGGCGGGCGCCGGTGCCGAGGAGGTCGTCGGCGGCGGCCTCGACCGTCTCCACGGCCTCATTGATGTTGAACGGGTTCACGGCGATGTCGCCGCCGTCCGCGACCTGGGCGAGCGCGAAGGGTGAGGCGTCCTGCGCCGGGTTGTAGGGGCGCAGGAGGCGGGACGCCTCGCGGATGGCGTTGCCGCCGAAACGGGCGCCGGGGCGGTAGGAGACGCCCGAGTCGAAGGGCACACCGACGACGGCGACGTCGGCGGTGCCGACCTCGTCGAGGCGCGGCAGGCGCGCGAACGTCGCGGGGCCGGCGTACCGCGGGACGCGGGACGAGTCGATGGGGCCGCGCGGCGTCTCGTGGGTGCTCATGATCGGTTGGCCTTCTTTCGGTCGTCACGTACTGCTGTGTGCCGGTGTGTACTGCTTCGAGTGTGCATGGCCGGCCGGGACGACAGTAGGTGGCCGGACGACGGCGCAGAAGTGTACGTTTCCTCCATTGTCCGGGCTTCGAATGGAGGAAGCGTCCATGACGGAAGCCGTCGCCGGGCCGGTGCCCGCCCCGCCGGCGCCGCCGGTCCCGCTGAGCGCGCTGCTCTCCCGGGAGGACCTCGGCCTGCGGCTGCTGGCCGGGCCGGGTGAGACCGACATCCACTGGGTGCACACCTCCGAGATGGCCGACCCGTTCCCGTACCTGCTGGGCGGCGAGCTGCTGATGACGGCGGGCGTGCAGCTTCCGGACCCCGAGCGGTACGTCGCACGGGTCGTCGCGGCGGGCGCGGCGGCGCTGGGCTTCGGGGTGACCCCGGTGTACGACACGGTGCCGGAGGGGCTGGTCGCGGCCTGCGCGCGGCACGGGCTGCCGCTGCTGGAGGTGCCGCCGAGGACCCCGTTCGCGGCGGTGGGGCGCGCGGTGTGGCGGCTCATGGCGGAGGCCCGCCACCGGGAGCTGCGCCGGGTGACGGAGGCCCAGCAGTCGCTGGCCACCGCCGCGGCACGCCCCGACCCGGTGCCGGCCGTGCTGCGCGCGCTGGCGTCCCGGCTGGCGGGGCGGGCCGCGCTGTACGCGCCGGACGGCTCCGAGTACGCGGCGGCCGGCCGGGCGCTGGAGCCCGGGACGGCGGCGGCCCTCGCGCGCCTGGCCCGGGTGCCGCACGCGGGCTCGCGCCCCGCCTCGGCGGCCGACACCGTGGCCGGCACGCACCTCGCCGCGTACGCCCTCGGGGGCGGCCCCGGTCTCACGCTGGGCCTCGCCTCGGAGCGCCGGGAGGCGGGCGACCACACGATCGCGGGCGTGGCGGTGGTCCTCCTGTCGCTGCTCACCGCCCCGCACCAGGGCGCCGACGAGGCCACGCGCTCCACCGCCCTGGTACGGCTCCTGCTGGGCGCCGCCCCCGCCGACGTCGCCCCGCTGCTCGGCGACGCGCCGTGGACGGTGGTGCACGCGCACGGCGAGGGCGTCCCGCCGCCGCTGGGCACGCCGCTGATGGAGGTGCGGGAGGGCACCGTACGGGCGCTGCTGCCCGCCGGCCGCGACGTCGCCCCGCACCCGGGCTGGACGCTCGGGGTCAGCGCCCCGGCGGACCCTTCGGAGCTGGGTGCCGCCGACCTCCAGGCGGCCCGCGCCCTCGGCCGCGCCCGGGCGGCGCACCTGCCGCTCGCCCGGCACCGCTCCGGCGGGATCGGCGCCCTGCTGGACCCGGAGGAGGCGGCCGTCTACGCCCGCACGCTCCTCGCCCCGCTGCCGGAGCCCCTGCGGGAGACCTTGCGCGCCTGGCTGTCCCTGCACGGGAACTGGGACCGTACGGCGACCGCGCTGGACGTGCACCGGAACACGGTCCGGCAGCGGATCGCGCGGTGCGCGGCGCTGCTCTCCATGGACCTGGACGAGGCCGAGGTCCGGATGGAGCTGTGGTTCGCGCTGCGGTGGTTGTGACGCGAACGACCCTGGACAGGCTCGGTGACTGCCCGGTAACTTATCCTGAGCAAGCGCTTAGCCATACCTTACCCAGCGACACCACGAGGAGGCGTCCGTGCGCCGTACCGTTTTCAACGAGGACCACGAGGCGTTCCGGGAGACCATCCGCGCCTTCATCGAGGCCGAGGTCGTCCCCGTCTACGACGAGTGGTTCGCGGCGGGCCAGGCGCCGCGCGACTTCTACTACAAGCTCGGTGAGCTGGGCGTCTTCGGCATCAACGTGCCCGAGGAGTTCGGCGGCGCGGGCCTGGACACCCACAAGTTCGAGGCCGTCCTGTACGAGGAGACCTCGCGCGCGGGCGTGAACTTCGGCGGCTCCGGCGTGCACGTGCTGCTCGCCCTGCCGTACATCAAGATGCTCGCCACCGACGAGCAGAAGAAGCGCTACCTGCCGAACTTCGTCTCCGGTGAGGAGATGTGGGCGCTGGCGATGACCGAGCCGGGCACCGGCTCCGACGTCGCGGGCATGAAGACCACCGCCAAGCTCTCCGAGGACGGCACGCACTACGTCCTCAACGGCGCCAAGACCTTCATCACCGGTGGTGTGCACGCCGACCGTGTGATCGTCTGCGCCCGCACCTCGGCCCCCTCCGCCGAGGACCGCCGCTTCGGCATCTCGCTGTTCGCGGTGGACACCAAGTCCGAGGGCTACTCCATCGGCCGCAAGCTGGACAAGCTCGGCCTGCGCACCTCCGACACCGCCGAGCTGGCGTTCGTCGACGTCAAGGTGCCGGTCGAGGACCTGCTCGGCGAGGAGGGCAAGGGCTTCTACTACCTCGGCCACAACCTGGCCTCCGAGCGCTGGGGCATCGCCTTCGGCGCCTACGCCCAGGCCAAGGCCGCCATCCGCTTCGCCCAGCAGTACGTCACGGACCGCACGGTCTTCGGCAAGCCGGTCGCGCACTTCCAGAACACCAAGTTCGAGCTGGCCGCCTGCCAGGCCGAGGTCGACGCCGCCGAGGCCGTCGCCGACCGCGCCCTGGAGGCCCTGGACGCGGGTGAGCTGACCCCGGCCGAGGCCGCCAGCGCCAAGCTCTTCTGCACCGAGGTCGCCCACCGCGTCATCGACCGCTGCCTCCAGCTGCACGGCGGCTACGGCTACATGAACGAGTACCCGATCGCCCGCCTGTACGCGGACAACCGCGTCAACCGCATCTACGGCGGCACCAGCGAGATCATGAAGACGATCATCGCCAAGTCGATGGGTCTGTAGTCCCTGTGGCCGAAAGCCCCCAGCCGCTCGATGAACTGCTCGATCTGCTCGACCTGGAGCGGATCGAGCAGGACATCTTCCGGGGCCGGTCCCGCTCGGCGATCGTCCCGCGCGTCTTCGGCGGGCAGGTCGCCGCGCAGGCCCTGGTGGCGGCCGGCCGGACCGTCCCGGAGGACCGGCTCGCGCACTCCCTGCACGCGTACTTCCTGCGCCCCGGGGACCCGGGCGCGCCGATCGTCTACACCGTGGACCGGATCCGCGACGGCTTCTCGTTCACCACGCGCCGGGTCGTCGCCGTCCAGCACGGCCTGCCGATCTTCCACCTGTCGGCTTCGTTCCAGACGTACGAGGAGGGCCTGGAGCACCAGGCCGGCATGCCGCCCGCCCCGGCGCCCGAGACGCTCCCCACGGCCGCCGAGCTGCTGCCCCGGTACGCGGACCGGTTCGTCCACCCCGACACGGTGGACCGCCTCCTGGAGGCCCGGGCGGCGGTCGACCTGCGGTACGTCGAGGAGCCCCCGTACGGCACGGCGGGCGTGCGCCGCGAGCCGCGCTCCCAGGTGTGGTTCCGCACCAACGGCAAGCTCGCCGACGATCCGCTGCTGCACGTGTGCCTGGCGACGTACGTCTCCGACATGACGCTGCTCGACTCGGTGCTCCTCGCCCACGGGCGCGGCGGCTGGGCGGTCGGCGACGTGGTCGGCGCGTCACTGGACCACGCCATGTGGTTCCACCGTCCCTTCCGGGCGGACGAGTGGCTCCTGTACGACCAGGAGTCCCCGTCGGCCTCGGGCGGCCGGGGGCTGGGCCAGGCGCGGATCTACACCCAGGACGGCCGGCTGGCGATCTCCGTCATCCAGGAGGGCGTGGTGCGGGTCCCCCGGGGGTGATTTCCTTGGCGCCATGGAAACGCTGACAGGGGGAACGGCCCTGGCCCTGGCGGGAGTTCTGCTGGGCACGCTGGGCACGCTCATAGGCCAGCACCTGTCGACCCGGGTCGAGAGCCGGCGCCACCAGTGGGAGCGGTCCGCCACCGAACGCGCGGAGCGCAAGACGGCCATCATGGATTTCCTGGGCTCGGCGCAGCGGATCGAGCTGGTGCTCGACAGCAGGAACCTCGGCCTGTCGGACGCGTGCAGCGGCGACGAGGAGGCGCTGCACGAGCTGTGGCTGGCGACGAAGGCCGTGGAGCTGGTCTGCTCGTACGAGACGGCCGGGGCCGCGCGGGACTACGCCAGGGCGCTGCACGCGCGCGTGCGGGGCGGCACGGCGGCCGCGGCGCTCCCGGCCAAGCGGGAGCGGCGGCACGCCTTCATGGACGCCGCCCGGGACGAGCTGAGCGGCCCCCCGCGCGGGGCGAAGGCCCGCTGAGCCGCTCACATCGCCACCCGGGTCAGAGCAGCCCGGCCGCGTCCAGCAGGTACTCCGTCATCGGCTCGTAGAAGCGCGGGTCGATGACGTGGTCGTCCAGCGGCACCGTGACCTGCATGGTGCCCTCCGCCTCGCCGATGAACAGGGCGGGGTCGTTGCAGTCGGCGTAACCGACGGAGTCGATGCCCCGCTGGCCGGCGCGGCCCGCCCAGCCGTGGTCCGCCACCACGAGGTCCGGCTGCACCTCCAGGTGGTCCAGGATGGCGTTCATCGGCTCCGGCGAGTGTGTGTGCCACAGGCTGGCGCCGCGCTCGAAGACCGCCACGTCCGCGAACTGGACGACGTACCCCTCGTCCGCGACGAGCCCGCCCGGGATCCGGACGATGTCGCACCCCGCGGCCCGAAGGGCGGCCGCGGTTCTGCTGTGCACGTCCAGCAGCGCGCCGGGGTGCCCGGTCGCGAACAGCACCCGCTGCCTCCCGGCCGCCGCCTTCCGCAGCCGGGCGGCCATCCGGTCCAGGGCGTCGACGGTCAGCTCCGGGTCGATGGTGTCCTGTCCGGCGCGGTGCGCCGGGTCGTCGATCACCCCGCACCGCTCGGCCATCACGGCGAGCACGTCCTGCTCGTCGGTCCACCGGTCCCCCAGCTCCAGGCCGAGCCAGTAGTGGCGGTCGCCGTTCGCCAGTTTGCGGTAGTGGGAGAGGTTGTTGTCGCGGGGCGTGGCGACGTCTCCGGCGATACGGGTACGGACGAGGTGCTCGACGAGGGCGGCACGGCTGGGTATCGGCATGGCCCCATTGTGCCGCCCCTGCACGGGGCGTGGCGGTGTCATTCCGCCCCGTGGACGTGTCGCGCCTCAGCCCGCCAGCGACCCGAACGCCCCGTGGGCCAGTCGGCGCAGCAGGGCCTCCATGGCCGTGCGGCCGAGCAGGCCGATGTGCGGGGTCGAGTTGAGCAGGCCGAACACGGCGTGGACGGTGGCCCGCGCCTCCGCCTCCGGGGGCGCCGGGTACAGCTCGCGCACCACCGAGACCCACAGCTCGAGGTACTGCCGCTGGAGCTGCCGCACCCTCTTTCGGTCGCTCTCCCGGAGGCGGTCCAGCTCGCGGTCGTGCAGGGTGATCAGGGGGCGGTCGTCGAGCGCGAAGTCGATGTGCCCGTCGATGAGCGAGCCGAGCAGCGCCTCGGGGTCGCCCGCCGCCTCCTGTACGCGTCGCCGGCCGCCGTCGAGGAGCCGCTCGCTGATGCCGACCAGCAGTTCGGCGAGCATGGCGTCCTTGCCGGGGAAGTGCCGGTAGAGGCCCGGGCCGCTGATGCCGACCGCGGCTCCTATCTCGTCGACGCCTACGCCGTGGAAGCCGCGCTCGGCGAAGAGGCGGGCGGCCTCCTTGAGGATCTGTTCGCGGCGCGTCGGGGCGTCGGTCCTGGTGCTCATGGGATTGATTCTAGACAAGGCGGTTAGCGGTCGTTAACCTGATGGACACACGTTAACGGTCATTAACTGGGGGCAAGATGCAGCAGGCGCCCGTGCTGACCAGCACGGCAGATCCGGCCTCCGCCGCCTGGCAGGCCAATGAGGCGGCGCACCACGAGCTGGCCGACGGGCTGCGCGCCCGGCTGGCCGCCGCCCGGCTGGGCGGCGGTGAGAAGGCCCGCGCCCGGCACACCGCGCGCGGCAAGCTGCTGCCGCGCGACCGTGTGGACACCCTTCTGGACCCCGGCTCCCCGTTCCTGGAGCTCGCCCCCCTGGCGGCCGAGGGCATGTACGAGGGGCAGGCCCCGGCCGCGGGAGTGATCGCCGGTATCGGCAGGGTCTCCGGCCGGGAGGTCGTCGTCGTGGCGAACGACGCGACGGTCAAGGGCGGCACGTACTACCCGATGACGGTCAAGAAGCACCTCCGCGCCCAGGAGGTGGCCCTGGAGAACCGCCTCCCCTGCGTCTACCTGGTGGACTCGGGCGGCGCCTTCCTGCCCAAGCAGGACGAGGTCTTCCCCGACCGGGAGCACTTCGGGCGGATCTTCTACAACCAGGCCCGTATGTCGGGCGCCGGCATCCCGCAGATCGCCGCGGTGCTGGGGTCCTGCACGGCGGGCGGCGCCTACGTGCCCGCGATGAGCGACGAGGCCGTGATCGTCCGGAACCAGGGCACGATCTTCCTGGGCGGCCCGCCGCTGGTGAAGGCCGCGACCGGGGAGGTCGTCACGGCCGAGGAGCTGGGCGGCGGCGAGGTCCACTCCCGTACGTCCGGGGTCACCGACCACCTCGCGGAGGACGACGCGCACGCGCTGCGGATCGTGCGGAACATCGTCTCGACGCTCCCCGCCCGGGGCCCGCTGCCCTGGTCCGTGGAGCCCTCCGAGGAGCCCAAGGTCGACCCGGCGGGACTGTACGGCGCGGTGCCGGTCGACTCGCGCACGCCGTACGACGCGCGGGAGATCATCGCGCGGATCGTGGACGGATCGCGGTTCCAGGAGTTCAAGTCCGAGTTCGGGCAGACGCTGGTCACCGGCTTCGCCCGGATCCACGGCCACCCGGTCGGGATCGTCGCCAACAACGGCATCCTGTTCGCCGAGTCCGCCCAGAAGGGCGCCCACTTCATCGAGCTGTGCGACCAGCGCGGCATCCCGCTGCTGTTCCTCCAGAACATCTCCGGCTTCATGGTCGGCCGGGACTACGAGGCGGGCGGCATCGCCAAGCACGGCGCCAAGATGGTCACCGCCGTCGCCTGCACGCGCGTGCCGAAACTGACGGTCGTCGTCGGCGGTTCGTACGGCGCGGGCAACTACTCGATGTGCGGCCGGGCCTACAGCCCCCGCTTCCTGTGGATGTGGCCCAACGCCAAGATTTCCGTCATGGGCGGCGAGCAGGCCGCCTCCGTCCTCGCCACCGTCAAGCGCGACCAGATCGAGGCGCGCGGCGAGTCCTGGTCCGCCGACGAGGAAGAGGCGTTCAAGGACCCGATCCGCGCGCAGTACGAGCAGCAGGGGAACGCGTACTACGCCACGGCCCGGCTCTGGGACGACGGCGTGATCGACCCGCTGGAGACCCGCCAGGTGCTGGGTCTGGCCCTGACCGCCTGCGCCAACGCCCCGCTGGGAGACCCCCAGTTCGGCGTCTTCCGGATGTGAGGGACTGATGTTCACGACTGTTCTTGTCGCCAACCGGGGCGAGATCGCGGTCCGCGTCATCCGTACGCTGCGGGCCCTCGGCATCCGCTCGGTCGCCGTCTTCAGCGACGCGGACGCCGACGCCCGGCACGTACGGGAGGCGGACACGGCGGTACGGATCGGGCCGCCGCCCGCCACCGAGAGCTATCTGCGGGTGGACCGGCTGCTGGAGGCGGCGGAGCGGACCGGCGCGCAGGCCGTCCACCCCGGGTACGGCTTCCTGGCGGAGAACGCCGCCTTCGCGCAGGCCTGCGAGGACGCCGGCCTGGTCTTCATCGGACCGCCGGCCTCCGCGATCGCCCTCATGGGCGACAAGATCCGCGCCAAGGAGACCGTGAAGGCCGCCGGTGTGCCGGTCGTGCCCGGCTCCTCGGGCAGCGGGCTGAGCGACGAGGAACTGGCCGCCGCCGCGCGGGAGATCGGCATGCCGGTGCTGCTCAAGCCCTCGGCGGGCGGCGGCGGCAAGGGCATGCGCCTCACCCGGGTCGAGTCGGCCCTGCTGGACGAGATCGCCGCGGCGCGGCGCGAGGCGCGGGCGTCGTTCGGTGACGACACGCTGCTGGTGGAGCGGTGGATCGACCGGCCCCGGCACATCGAGATCCAGGTCCTGGCGGACGGACACGGCAATGTCGTCCACCTCGGCGAGCGCGAGTGCTCCCTCCAGCGCCGCCACCAGAAGATCATCGAGGAGGCCCCTTCCGTCCTGCTGGACGAGAAGACCCGCGCGGCGATGGGCGAGGCGGCCGTGCAGGCGGCCCGCTCGTGCGGCTACCGGGGCGCGGGGACGGTGGAGTTCATCGTCCCGGGCGGCGACCCTTCCGCGTACTACTTCATGGAGATGAACACCCGGCTCCAGGTCGAGCACCCGGTGACCGAGCTGATCACGGGCGTGGACCTGGTGGAGTGGCAGCTGCGGGTGGCCGCCGGGGAGCCCCTCGGGTTCGCCCAGGACGACATCACGCTCACCGGCCATTCCATCGAGGCCCGCATCTGCGCCGAGGACCCCTCCCGGGGCTTCCTCCCCTCGGGCGGCACGGTGCTGGCGCTCAACGAGCCGCGGGGCGACGGGGTGCGCACCGACTCGGGCCTGAGCGAGGGCACCGAGGTCTCCAGCCTGTACGACCCGATGCTCGCCAAGGTCATCGTGCACGGCCCGGACCGCCCGACCGCGCTGCGCAAGCTCCGGGCGGCCCTGGCCGACACGGTCACGCTCGGCGTCCCGACGAACGCCGGGTTCCTGCGCCGCCTCCTCGCCCACCCGGACGTCGTCTCGGGCGACCTGGACACCGGCCTGGTGGAGCGGGACGTGGACGGGCTCGTTCCCGAGGGCGTCCCCGAGGAGGTGTACGAGGCCGCGGCGGCGGTACGGGAGGCCCGGCTCGGGCCCCGGCCGGACGCGACCGGCTGGACGGACCCGTTCTCGGTGCCCAGCGGGTGGCGGCTCGGCGGCGACAGCGTGCCGGTGACCCACTGGCTGCGCGTCCCGGGCCACGAACCGGTCACCCACCGGACCCGGGGCCACGCGCGTGTGACCGACGACCGGGTCACGGTCACCCTGGACGGCCTCACCCACACCTTCCACCGTGCCGGGACGTGGCTCGGCCGGGACGGGGACAGCTGGAGCGTGCTGGACCACGACCCCGTGGAGGCGTCGCTCGGCCGGAGCGCGCACGCCGGGGCCGATTCGCTCACCGCGCCCATGCCCGGGACGGTCACCGTCGTGAAGGTGGCCGTCGGGGACGAGGTGACGGCCGGGCAGGGGCTGGTCGTCGTCGAGGCCATGAAGATGGAGCACGTCATCTCCGCCCCGCACGACGGCACCGTCGCGGAGCTGGACGTCACGCCCGGCACCACCGTCGCCATGGACCAGGTGCTGGCCGTGGTGATTCCCAAGGAGGAGGTGGAGGCATGACCACAGGGCTTCCCATGACCGTCCCCGAGGACGGCCTGCCCGCGCGCGTGCGGATCCACGAGGTCGGGGCGCGTGACGGCCTGCAGAACGAGCAGGGCGTCGTCCCGACCGAGGTGAAGGCCGAGTTCGTCCGGCGCCTGGCGGGGGCGGGGCTGACCACGATCGAGGCGACCAGCTTCGTGCACCCCAAGTGGGTGCCCCAACTCGCCGACGCCGAAGCGCTCTTCCCGCTCGTCCGGGACCTGGAGGGCGTACGCCTGCCGGTCCTCGTGCCGAACGAGCGGGGGCTGGACCGGGCGCTCGCCCTCGGTGCGCGCGAGGTGGCCGTGTTCGCCAGTGCCACCGAGTCGTTCGCCAAGGCCAACCTCAACCGCACGGTCGACGAGGCGCTCGCCATGTTCGCCCCGGTCGTCACCCGCGCCATCGAGCACGGCCTGACCGTGCGCGGCTATCTGTCCATGTGCTTCGGCGACCCCTGGGAAGGACCAGTCCCGGTCGACCAGGTCGTCGCCGTCTGCCGGCGCCTGAGGGACATGGGCTGCGACGAGCTGAGCCTCGGCGACACCATCGGCGTGGCCACCCCCGGCCACGTACGGCACCTGCTCACCGCGCTGAACGAGGCGGGCGTCGAGACGGACACGCTGGCCGTGCACTTCCACGACACCTACGGCCAGGCACTCGCCAACACCCTCACCGCGCTCCGGCACGGCGTCACCACCGTCGACGCCTCCGCCGGAGGCCTCGGCGGCTGCCCGTACGCCAAGTCCGCCACCGGGAACCTCGCCACCGAAGACCTCGTGTGGATGCTCCACGGCCTCGGCATCGACACCGGGGTCGACCTCGGCCGGCTCACCGCCACGAGCGTGTGGCTGGCCGGACAACTGGGCCGTCCCAGCCCGTCCCGCACCGTCCGCGCCCTCGGCGGCGCGGCCTCCCACAAGGAGTCCTGAGTCATGTCCCTGGACCACCGGCTCTCCCCGGAGCACGAGGAACTGCGCCGCACCGTGGAGGAGTTCGCCCACGAGGTCGTCGCCCCGAAGATCGGCGACTTCTACGAGCGCCACGAGTTCCCGTACGAGATCGTCCGCGAGATGGGGCAGATGGGCCTGTTCGGGCTGCCCTTCCCGGAGGAGTACGGCGGTATGGGCGGCGACTACCTCGCGCTCGGCATCGCCCTGGAGGAGCTGGCCCGGGTGGACTCGTCCGTGGCCATCACCCTGGAGGCGGGCGTCTCGCTCGGCGCGATGCCGGTCTACCGCTTCGGCACCGAGGAGCAGAAGCGGCAGTGGCTGCCGCGCATGTGCAGCGGCGAGATCCTGGGCGCGTTCGGCCTGACGGAGCCGGGCGCGGGCTCGGACGCGGGCGGCACCCGCACCACCGCCGTACGCGACGGTGACGAGTGGGTCATCAACGGCTCCAAGTGCTTCATCACCAACTCGGGTACGGACATCACGGGCCTGGTCACGGTCACCGCCGTCACCGGCCGCACCCCCGAGGGCAAGCCGCTGATCTCCTCGATCATCGTCCCCTCCGGCACCCCCGGCTTCACGGTCGCGGCGCCCTACTCGAAGGTCGGCTGGAACGCGTCGGACACCCGGGAGCTGTCCTTCTCCGACGTCCGCGTCCCGGTGTCGAACCTGCTGGGCGAGGAGGGCCGCGGGTACGCCCAGTTCCTGCGCATCCTCGACGAGGGCCGTATCGCCATCTCGGCGCTCGCGACGGGCCTGGCGCAGGGGTGTGTGGACGAGTCGGTGAAGTACGCCAAGGAGCGGCACGCGTTCGGGCGGCCCATCGGTGACAACCAGGCCATCCAGTTCAAGATCGCCGACATGGAGATGCGGGCGCACATGGCCCGGATCGGCTGGCGTGACGCGGCGTCCCGGCTGGTGAGCGGGGAGCCGTTCAAGAAGGAGGCCGCGCTGGCGAAGCTGTACTCGTCGACGGTCGCCGTCGACAACGCCCGTGAGGCCACCCAGATCCACGGCGGCTACGGCTTCATGAACGAGTATCCGGTGGCCCGTATGTGGCGGGACTCCAAGATCCTGGAGATCGGCGAGGGCACCAGCGAGGTCCAGCGCATGCTGATCGCACGGGAGTTGGGTCTGTCGGCCTGACCGTCGGCTACGCGGCGGCCGCCACCCTCCCCCGGTGGCGGCCGCGGCGCGTCCGGCCCGGCGGCGCCCCCGTGTCGCATCGCACAGGGGGGCACCCCCTGGACAAGGCGTGAGGTTAGGCTAACCTACCTTCGAACTTGCCCAGTGGCCGAATGCGGCCGTACGAAAGCGACTCCGCCATGCCCAGCAACGCCCGAGCCACCCACCTCACCCGTCGCGGCCTGCTCGCCGCGGGCGGCGCCCTCGGGCTCGGCGCCGCGCTCGTCGCTTGTGGCGGAGGCAAAGACGACAAGGGCTCTTCCAAGGCCGCCGAGAAGTCCGGCCCGTGGAAGTTCACCGACGACCGCAACAAGGCCGTCGAGCTGAAGACCACGCCCAAGAACATCGTCGCCTTCATCGGGACCGCCGCCGCTCTGCACGACTACGGCATCGAGGTCAAGGGCGTTTTCGGCCCGACGACCGTCAAGGACCCGAAGACCGGCAAGGACAAGCCGGACATCCAGGCCGGTGACCTCGACGTCACCAAGGTGAAGAACCTCGGTAACGTCTGGGGCACCTTCAACATCGAGGAGTACCTGAAGCTCGAGCCCGAGCTGCTGGTCTCGGCGATGTGGGACAAGGACGTCCTGTGGTACCTGCCGCCGCAGTCGCACGACAAGATCGTCAAGCTGGCGCCGACCGTCGCCCTGTGGGCCGCCAACACCACGATGCCGAAGGCCCTGCAGCGCCACGCCGAGCTGGCCGAGTCGCTCGGCGCGGACCTGAAGGCCAAGAAGACCGTCGATGCCAAGGCCCGCTTCGAGAAGGCCGCCGCCACCCTGCGCGCCGCCGCGAAGGCCCGGCCCGAGATCCGCGTCATGATCGGCTCGGCCAGCGCGGAGCTGTTCTACGTCTCGCTCGCCAAGATGTCCGCGGACACCGCGTACTTCGAGGAGCTGGGCGTGAAGTTCGTGAAGCCGAAGGTGAACGCCCAGGGCTACTTCGAGGAGCTCAGCTGGGAGAACCTCGACAAGTACCCGGCCGACATCATCATGATGGACAACCGCAGCCAGGCCATCCAGCCCGCGGACCTGAAGTCCAAGCCGACCTGGGCCCAGCTTCCGGCCGTGAAGGCCGGTCAGGTCGTCCCGCGCTTCACCGAGCCGATCTACTCGTACGACAAGTGCGCCGTCCTCCTGGAGGACCTCGCCAAGGCGATCGAGAACGCCAAGAAGGTGGCCTGAGCCGCATGTTCGGATTCTTCTCCCTCAAGGTGGCGCGGACGCGCCGGCTCGGCCCGTCGCTGGTCCGCGTCACCTTCACCGGGGTGTCCGACGAGGAACTGAAGGGTTTCGCCGCCGGGGGCCGCGACCAGAGCCTGTCGCTCTTCCTGCCGCACCCCGGCCAGCCCGAGCCGGTCATGCCGCCGGTGGTCGACGGGGACCTGTACGGCGCGCTCGGCGCGTGGCGGGCCATGCCCGACGACGTGCGGGCGGTGATGCGCTCGTACACCGTGCGCGAGCAGCGCCGCACCGACGACGGGACGACCGAGGTCGACATCGACTTCGCCCTCCACGAGGACGGCGGTCCGGCGTGCCGCTGGGCCGCACAGGCCTCGGAGGGGGACCGGGTGGTCGTCCTCGGCCCGACGGTCGCCGACAACACCGGTGTGCGCTTCCGGTTGCCGGAGGACGCGGACGAGGTGCTGATCTGGGGCGACGAGACGGCGCTGCCCGCCGCCTCGTCGATCCTGGAGTGGCTGCCGGCCGGGACCCGGGCGCAGGTGTGGCTGGAAGTGCCGTACGCGGCCGACCGGCTGGAGCTGGAGACCGAGGCCGACGCCACCATCACCTGGCTGGTCCGGGAGGAGGGCGCGCCCGCCGCCGTCGACGCCGTACGCGCCGCCGAGCTGTCCGGCACCGCTCCCTACGCCTGGATCGCGGGCGAGTCCGGCTCGGTCAAGGCGCTGCGCCGCCACCTCGTCAACGAGCGCGGGATCGACCGCCGGCGCGTGACGTTCGTCGGCTACTGGCGCAAGGGCCTGAGCGAGGACGCCCTGCGCGAGGTGCCGGACGCCACCGAGGACGAGTCCTAGCCCGGCTCACCGACCGCACGCCGACGCCCCGGGGCCTCCGCCCCGGGGCGCACCCACGTCCCGCCCGGCGCCACCGCTCCCCTCGGCCCGGAAAGCACCCGGATTCCGCACCCCCGCACCCCCACACCCCGCGCTCCGGGGCACCCGGGCCCTGCCCCCCCTCCGCGCCGGGGCGCCCGGGCCCCGCCCCCACCCCCGCGCCGGGGCGCCCATGCCCCGCCCCGCGCCCCCATCCCCCGGCCCTCCGGGGAGGCCCGCCGTTCCGCCCGTAACGGGCGGGATTCCAGGGCTCGGTGAGACCTCCGATTCGGTTTCACGTTCAAATTAGGTTAGGCTAACCTTACTTCCACGCGGCTCCTCAGCCCCTCCTGTCCCTGAGGGCCGATCAAGTCCCGTACCCGGGAGGACCTTGCATGCGCTCGCACCTGCTCAATGACGCAACCGCCGAGCAGTACCGGCGTTCCGTCACCGAAGGAGTCGAGCGGGTGGCGAACCGGCTCGCCTCCACCCGGCAGCCGTTCACCGGCGTCACCCCCGACGAACTGGCTCCCGTCATCGCCGGCGTCGACCTCGACAAGCCGCTCGGCGACTCCTCGGCCGCCCTCGACGAGCTGGAGCAGGTCTACCTCCGCGACGCCGTCTACTTCCACCACCCGCGCTACCTGGGCCACCTCAACTGCCCGGTCGTCATCCCGGCGGTGCTCGGCGAAGCGGTCCTCTCGGCCGTCAACTCCTCCCTCGACACCTGGGACCAGAGCGTCGGCGGCACGCTCATCGAGCGCAAACTGATCGACTGGACCACCGGCCGCTGCGGCCTCGGCCCCGCCGCCGACGGTGTCTTCACCAGCGGCGGTACGCAGTCCAACCTCCAGGCGCTGCTGCTGGCCCGCGAGGAGTCCAAGACGGACGACCTGGCGAAACTGCGCATCTTCACCTCCGAGTGCAGCCACTTCAGCGTCCAGAAGTCGGCCAAACTCCTCGGCCTCTCCCCCAAGGCCGTCATCGCGATCCCCACCGACCGCGACAAGCGCATGCAGTCCGTCGCCCTCGCCGCCGAGCTGGAGCTGTGCGCCGCCCAGGGCCTGACGCCCATGGCGATCGTCGCGACCGCCGGCACCACCGACTTCGGCTCCATCGACCCGCTGCCCGAGATCGCCGAGCTGGCCGGCCAGTACGGCGCCTGGATGCACGTCGACGCGGCCTACGGCTGCGGGCTGCTCGCCTCGCCCACCCGCCGCCACCTCCTCGACGGCATCGAGCGCGCCGACTCGGTCACGGTCGACTACCACAAGTCGTTCTTCCAGCCGGTCAGCTCCTCCGCCGTCCTGGTCAGGGACGGGGCGACGCTGCGCCACGCCACGTACCACGCGGAGTACCTCAACCCGCGCCGCACCGTGGAGGAGCGCATCCCCAACCAGGTCGACAAGTCGCTCCAGACCACCCGCCGCTTCGACGCCCTCAAGCTGTGGATGACCCTGCGCGTCATGGGCGCCGACGGTGTCGGACAGCTCTTCGACGAGGTGTGCGACCTGGCCGCCGCCGGCTGGGACGTGCTCGCCGCCGACCCGCGCTACGACGTGGTCGTCGAGCCGTCGCTGTCCACCCTCGTCTTCCGTTACATCCCGGCCGCCGTCACCTCGCCCGCCGAGATCGACCGCGCCAACCTCTACGCCCGCAAGGCGCTGTTCGCGTCGGGCGAGGCCGTCGTCGCCGGTACGAAGGTCGACGGCCGCCAGTACCTCAAGTTCACCCTGCTCAATCCCGAGACGACCGTGCACGACATCACCGCCGTCCTCGACCTGATCGCCGGCCACGCCGAGCAGTACCTTGGAGAAAACCTTGTCCACGCCTCGTGACATCCACGATTTCGTCGGTATCGGACTGGGTCCGTTCAACCTCGGCCTCGCCTGCCTGACCGAGCCGATCGACGAGCTCAACGGCGTCTTCCTCGAATCGAAGCCGGGCTTCGAGTGGCACTCCGGCATGTTCCTCGAAGGCGCCCACCTCCAGACGCCGTTCATGTCGGACCTCGTCACCCTGGCCGACCCGACCTCGCCGTACTCCTTCCTCCAGTACCTCAAGGAGAACGGCCGGCTGTACTCCTTCTACATCCGCGAGAACTTCTATCCGCTGCGGACGGAGTACAACGACTACTGCCGCTGGGCCGCGTCCAAGCTGAGCAGCATCCGCTTCTCGACCACGGTCGAGAAGGTCGAGTACGACGCCGGGGAAGAGCTGTACACGGTCCTCACCACCGCCGGCGAAACGTTCCGCGCCCGTCACCTCGTCCTGGGCACCGGCACCCCGCCGTACATCCCGGACGCCTGCCAGGGCCTGGACGGCGACTTCATCCACAACTCGCGCTACCTGCCGAACAAGGAAGCGCTCCAGAAGAAGAAGTCCATCACCCTCGTGGGCAGCGGCCAGAGCGCCGCCGAGATCTACTACGACCTGCTGAACGAGATCGACGTCCACGGCTACCGCCTGAACTGGGTCACCCGCTCCCCGCGCTTCTTCCCGCTGGAGTACACCAAGCTCACGCTGGAGATGACCTCCCCCGAGTACGTGGACTACTTCCACGCCCTCCCCGAGGCCACCCGCTACCGCCTGGAGTCCCAGCAGAAGGGTCTGTTCAAGGGCATCGACGGCGAGCTGATCGACGCCATCTTCGACCTGCTGTACCAGAAGAACCTCGGCGGCCCGGTCCCCACCCGTCTGCTCACCAACTCCTCGCTCAACAGCGCGACCTACGAGAACGGCACGTACACGCTCGGCCTCCGCCAGGAGGAGCAGGGCAAGGACTTCGAGATCCAGACCGACGGCCTGATCCTCGCCACCGGCTACAAGTACGTCACTCCCGCCTTCCTGGAGCCGGTCAGGGACCGCATCCGCTGGGACGGCCAGGGCCGCTACGACGTCGCCCGGAACTACTCCATCGACACCACCGGCCGTGGCATCTTCCTGCAGAACGCCGGCGTGCACACCCACTCGATCACCAGCCCCGATCTGGGCATGGGCGCCTACCGCAACGCGTACATCATCGGTGAACTGCTCGGCTCCCCGTACTACACCGTCGAGAAGTCCATCGCGTTCCAGGAGTTCGCCGTATGAGCACCACCCTGTCCCTCGGGACGTTCACCTTCCGCCCCCTCGACCCCCTCACGGACGGCGAGCTGATCCACGGCTGGGTCACCCATCCGAAGGCCGCCTTCTGGATGATGCAGAACCACACCGTCGCGGACGTCGAGCGCGAGTACATGGCCATCGCGGCCCACGAGCACCACGACGCCTTCATCGGCCTCCGTGACGGCGAGCCCGCCTTCCTCATGGAGCGGTACGACCCGTCCAAGGTCGAGCTGGTGGGGCTGTACGAGGCCCGCCCGGGCGACGTCGGCATGCACTTCCTGGTCGCACCCACCGACACGCCCGTCCACGGCTTCACCCGCGCGGTCATCACCGCCGTGATGGAGGAGCTGTTCCGCGACCCGGCGACCGAGCGGGTCGTCGTCGAACCCGACGTGCGCAACGAGGCCGTCCACGCGCTGAACGAGGCCGTCGGCTTCGAGATAGCCGAGCGGATAGCCAAGCCGGAGAAGGACGCGTACCTGAGCTTCTGCACCCGGGAGCGCTTCGTGAAGAGTCGCGGCCACGCGGCGGTCGGGGCCGCCCGATGAACCCCGTCGCGCACCTCACCCCCGAGCGCTGGGCGCACGCCAACCGCCTGCTGATCCGCAAGGGCCTCGCCGAGTTCGCCCATGAGCGGCTGCTCGACCCCGAGTCCCTGGGCGGCAACGGCTACCGCGTCCTCAGCGACGACGGCACCACCGAGTACCGCTTCACCGCCCGCCGGTTCGCCCTCGACCACTGGCAGGTGGACGCCGACTCCATCAGCCGCCACCAGGGCGGCGAGGAGCTCCCGCTGGACGCGCTGCGGTTCGTCATCGACCTGCGCGGCTCCCTCGGCCTGAGCGACGAGATCCTGCCGGTGTACCTGGAGGAGATCTCCTCCACCCTCTCCGGCACGGCCTACAAGTCCACCAAGCCGCAGGTGCCCGCCGCCGAGCTGGCGAAGGCCGACTTCCAGGCCGTCGAGACCGGCATGACCGAGGGCCACCCCTGCTTCGTCGCCAACAACGGGCGCCTGGGCTTCGGCATCGACGAGTACCACGCCTACGCGCCGGAGGCCGCGAACCCCGTCCGGCTGATCTGGCTGGCCGCCCACCGCGACCGCACCACCTTCACGGCGGGCGAGGGCATCGACTACGAGAGCTTCGTCCGCGCCGAGCTGGGTGACGCGGCCGTCGACGGCTTCGCCCGGACGCTCGCCGACCGGGGCCTGGACTTCGCCGACTACCTGCTCGTGCCCGTCCACCCCTGGCAGTGGTGGAACAAGCTGTCCGTCACCTTCGCCGCCGAGATCGCCCAGCAGCGCCTGGTGTTCCTCGGCGAGGGCGACGACCAGTACCTGGCCCAGCAGTCGATCCGTACGTTCTTCAACACGAACGACCCGGCCAAGCACTACGTCAAGACGGCCATCTCGGTCCTCAACATGGGCTTCATGCGCGGCCTGTCCGCCGCCTATATGGAGGCGACCCCGGCCATCAACGACTGGCTGGCGCACCTCGTCGAGAGCGACGACGTCCTGAAGGCGGCCCGCTTCTCGATCATCCGCGAGCGCGCGGCGGTCGGCTACCGGCACCTGGAGTACGAGGCCGCGACGGACCGGTACTCCCCGTACCGCAAGATGCTCGCCGCGCTGTGGCGCGAGAGCCCGGTGCCGACCGTCGAGGACGGGCAGCGCCTGGCCACCATGGCGTCGCTGCTGCACACCGACCACGAGGGCGCGTCGTTCGCGGGCGCGCTGATCGCCGAGTCGGGCCTGGCGCCGACGGAGTGGCTGCGCCGCTACCTGGACGCGTACCTGCTGCCGATCCTGCACACCTTCTACGCCTACGACCTGGTGTGGATGCCGCACGGCGAGAACGTGATCCTGGTGATCGAGGACGGCGTCGTCGAGCGTGCGATCTTCAAGGACATCGCCGAGGAGATCGCGGTCATGGACCCCGACGCGGTGCTGCCGCCGGCGGTGGAGCGGATCCGGGTCGACGTGCCCGAGGACACCAAACTGCTGTCCGTCTTCACCGACGTCTTCGACTGCTTCTTCCGCTTCCTGGGTGCGACGCTCGCCGCCGAGGGCGTGGTGGACGAGGACGGCTTCTGGCGGACGGTCGCGGAGTGCGTGAAGGCGTACCAGGACTCGAAGCCGGAGCTGGCGGACAAGTTCACGCAGTACGACATGTTCGCCGACGAGTTCACGCTCTCGTGCCTCAACCGCCTCCAGCTGCGCAACAACAAGCAGATGGTGGACCTGGCCGACCCGTCCGGCGCGCTGCAGTTCGTCGGCACGCTGCCGAACCCGATCGCGCGGTTCGCGTAACCCGGACCGGCCGGGGCGCTGAACGGAGTACGGTCCTCCGTTCAGCGCCCCGGCTTTCTCACTGCGTCCGCCACGGCACCTGCGGCGACCGGTAGTAGTCGACGCCCAGCGCCTCCAGGCGCGGCCCCTGCCCCGCGAGCCGCTGCCTGTACGTCTCCCAGTCGTGGGTGGCTGCGGGGGACCATCCGAGTTCCGCCGCGCCGATCAGCCTCGGGAACGCCATCCGGTCGATGTGCGCGCTCGACGAGACGGTCTCGCTCCACAGCGGTGCCTCGACGCCCGCGACGGCGCCCGCGGGCACGCCCGGCAGGTAGGCCCCCGGGTCCCAGTCGTAGGACCGCCGGACCTCGACGTACCCCGCCCAGGACAGCCCGAGCGGGGTGTCCTTGGTGTACTTCATGTCGAGGTAGAGCCGGTCGCCGGGTGACAGGATCAGCCGGGTGCCGTTGCGTGCGGCGTTCGCCACCCGCGCCTTCTCGGCGTCGCTGGTGCGGTCCAGGCCCCAGTACTGGGCGAGGGCTCCCTTCGCCGGGTTCGCGCCGACGAGCTGGTGCCACCCGACGACCGTCTTGCCGTACTTCGCCACGGTGGCCTGCGCCCGGTCCATGAAGGCGACGTAGTCCTGGTGGCTGGTGGAGTGCGCCTCGTCGCCGCCGATGTGGAGGTACCGGCCGGGGGTGAGCGCGGCGAGCTCGCGGACGACGTCGTCGACGAAGTCGTACGTGACGTCCTTCGCCACGCACAGGGAGCTGAAGCCGACCTCGGTGCCCGTGTAGAGGGGCGGGGCGACGCCGTCGCAGTTCAGCTCGGCGTACGAGGCGAGGGCGGCGTTGGTGTGGCCGGGCATGTCGATCTCGGGCACGACCTCCAGGTGGCGGGAGGCGGCGTACGCGACGATGTCCTTGTACTGGGCCTTGGTGTAGTACCCGCCGGGCCCGCCGCCGACCTGGGTGGAGCCGCCGCGGGTGGCCAGGCGGGGCCAGGAGTCGATGGCGATGCGCCAGCCCTGGTCGTCGCTGAGGTGCAGGTGCAGCTTGTTGATCTTGTAGAGGGCCATCTGGTCGATGTAGCGCTTGACCTGTTCGACGGTGAAGAAGTGCCGGGACACGTCGAGCATCGCGCCCCGGTAGCCGTAGCGGGGCGTGTCGGTGATCGTGCCGCCGGCGACCTTCCAGGGGCCCGGCTGCCGCGTGCCCTCCTCCACGGAGGCCGGGAGCTGCTGGCGGAGCGTCTGGACGCCGTGGAAGAGCCCGGCCGGCCCCCGGGCGGTGATGGTGACCCCTCTCGGGCCGGACTCCATCCGGTAGCCCTCGTCGCCGAGCGCCGTCTCCCGGCCGCTGAGCCGCAGCCGGATGCCGCCGCGCCCTTCGTCGTCGTCCACGACGGGCAGCGCGTACCCGGTGGACGGCCGCAGCACGTCCGCGAGGTACGCCCCGACGCGGCGGGCCTCGCGCGAGTCGTCGTCCACATGGATCCGGGTGCGGGCGGTCAGCGTGTAGGGGCCGCCGCCGGGGCGTACGGAGGAGGGCGCGGGCACGATGTCGCCGAGCGGCCGCGCGCTGGGCGCCGCTGCGGCGCCGCCGGGCGCGGCTCCGGTCCCGGCGACCCCGGCGGCCACCACGAGCAGCAGCGAACCGAGGAGGCGGAGGCGGGGGAACGTTCTGCGCTGTCTCACAAGCTGGTCCCTTCGAGGGGCGTCGCAACTGTGGGCTGTGCAACCGAACGGTCACCATGCGTACCGTGCGTCCCGGAGCGGGTCAAGGTATAGACCATCTCCGGTCGAGGCGATCATGGGGCGGGCGCCCCTCGATGCCAGAATCGTCGGCATGACGGAAATCATCCAGAAGGACGGGACCTGGAGTTTCGACGGGGACGTCATACGCATCGTGCCGGGCGGTGACAAGAGCGTGGGGCTGCTGCGCCGGACGCTCGGGGAGATCGCCGTACCTCTGAGGGCGTTGGCCGGGATCTCGTTCGAGGCGGGCAAGAAGTCGGGACGGCTGCGGCTGCGCCTGCGTGACGGTGCCGATCCGCTCCTCCAGGTCACCGGGGGCAAGCCGGCGGACGGCTCGGACCCGTACCGGCTGGCGGTGGCGAACGACCGCAGCGGGGTGGCGGAGTACTTCGTGGACGAGGTGCGTCACGCGATGCTGCTGGAGCAGGTGGAGACGGGTCCCGTGGACGCGTACCTGCTGCCCGGCCCCGCACTGCCGATCACCGCGGGGGCGGGGGACGCCACGGTGACGTTCGACGGGGAGCGCATCCGCCTGGAGTGGAACTGGAAGACCGAGGAGTCCAAGGCGTCCGGGGGCGACCGCACCCTGGCGCTGGCGGACGTGCGCGCGGTGGAGTGGCTGCCGGCCGCGGGGCTGGAGAACGGCTACCTGCGGTTCCGGGTGGGCACCGGCACGGCGGCCGCTCCCCCGGCGCCCAAGTACGATCCGCACGCGGTGGAGCTGTGGGGCTTCCGCAAGGACCCGCTGATGGCGCTGGTCGGCGCGGCCGTGGTGGCCCGGCTGCCGCACCCGAACGCCACGCAGGCCACCGTGCCGCCCGCGCCGGAGCCGGCGCCCGCCGCCGACCATGACGTCCTGCTGCGGCGGCTGAGGGAACTGGGCGAGCTGCACCGGACGGGGATTCTCACGGACGACGAGTTCAGCACCGCGAAACAAGCGATTCTCCGGCAACTCTAAGCAAAACGGACGCACGCCTGCCCGATATCGGGCAGGATTGTTGCCATCCATATGCCCTTCCTTCAATATCTACGAGTGCTCGAACACCGCCCGTCGCACGACGACCTCATCGACCACCTGGTCCGCAGCACCGCGCTCCAGCGTGGTGAGGCCGCCCGGGTGGTGCTCGACGTGCTGGCGTACTTCGACGAGACGACGGAGGAGTTCGTCCGCCGCCGCCACCGTGAACTGCAGTCCGGCGGCGAGGTGAACGCCACGATCTTCGAGCGCATCGCGGCCGAACTGCCGCACCGCGCCGTGGCGCCACCGGAGCTCTCGCTCCGGCAGCTGCGCCGCATCGTCTACGGCTGAGCGTCGAAGCCGAGCACACACCCGCAATCATTCGGAGGGGCAACACTTTATGTGCGGAATCGTCGGTTACATCGGTAAGCGTGACGTGGCTCCGCTGCTGCTGGAGGGTCTGGCGCGGCTGGAGTACCGGGGGTACGACTCGGCGGGCATGGTGATCACCAGCCCCAAGGCCACCGGCCTGAAGATGGTCAAGGCCAAGGGTCGCGTCCGTGACCTGGAGGCCCGCGTCCCCAAGCGCTTCACCGGCACCACCGGCATCGCCCACACCCGCTGGGCCACCCACGGCGCCCCCAGCGACGTGAACTCCCACCCGCACATGGACCCCGAGAACAAGGTCGCGGTCGTCCACAACGGCATCGTCGACAACGCCCTCGAGCTGCGCGCCAAGCTGGAGGCGGAGGGCGTGGTCTTCGCCTCGGAGACCGACACCGAGGTCCTCACCCACCTGATCGCCCGCTCCCAGGCCGAGACCCTGGAGGAGAAGGTCCGCGAGGCGCTCAAGGTCGTCGAGGGCACGTACGGCATCGCCGTCATGCACGCCGACTTCAACGACCGCATCGTCGTCGCCCGCAACGGCTCCCCGGTCGTCCTCGGCATCGGCGAGAAGGAGATGCTCGTCGCCTCCGACATCGCCGCGCTGATCGCCCACACCCGCCAGATCGTCACCCTCGACGACGGCGAGATGGCCACCCTCAAGGCCGACGAGTTCCGCACCTACACCACGTCGGGCACGCTGACCACCGCCACGCCCGAGACCGTGGAGTGGGAGGCCGCCTCCTTCGACATGGGCGGCCACGACACGTACATGCACAAGGAGATCTCGGAGCAGCCCGACGCCGTCGACCGCGTCCTGCGCGGCCGCATCGACGAGAAGTTCTCCACCGTGCACCTCGGCGGCCTGAACCTGGACGCCCGCGAGGCCCGTGGCATCCGCCGCGTGAAGATCCTCGGTTGCGGCACCTCGTACCACGCCGGTCTGATCGGCGCCTCGCTGATCGAGGGCCTGGCCCGCATCCCGGCCGACTCCGAGCCGGCCTCCGAGTTCCGCTACCGCAACCCGGTCGTGGACCCCGACACCCTGTACATCGCCGTCTCGCAGTCCGGTGAGACCTACGACGTGCTGGCCGCCGTGCAGGAGCTGAAGCGCAAGGGCGCCCGCGTGCTCGGCGTCGTGAACGTGGTGGGCTCGGCGATCGCCCGCGAGGCGGACGGCGGCGTGTACGTCCACGCCGGCCCGGAGGTCTGCGTCGTCTCCACCAAGTGCTTCACCAACACGGTCGTCGCCTTCGCGCTGCTCGCCCTGCACCTGGGCCGCATCCGCGACCTGTCGGTCGCCGACGGCAAGCGGATCATCGAGGGCCTGCGCAAGCTGCCCGCCCAGATCCAGGAGATCCTCGAGGGCGAGGAGGACATCAAGAAGCTCGCCGCCGAGTACGCGGACGCCAAGTCGATGATGTTCATCGGCCGTGTCCGGGGCTACCCGGTCGCGCTGGAGGCCTCCCTGAAGCTCAAGGAGATCTCCTACATCCACGCCGAGGCGTACCCGGCCTCCGAGCTCAAGCACGGCCCGCTGGCGCTCATCGAGCCCGCCATGCCGACCGTCGCCATCGTCCCGAACGACTCCCTGCTGGAGAAGAACCGGGCCGCGATGGAGGAGATCAAGGCCCGCAGCGGCAAGATCCTCGCGGTCGCCCACCAGGAGCAGGAGAAGGCCGACCACACGATCATCGTCCCGAAGAACGAGGACGAGCTGGACCCGATCCTCATGGGCATCCCGCTCCAGCTCCTCGCCTACCACACGGCCCTGGCCCTGGGCCGGGACATCGACAAGCCGCGGAACCTCGCCAAGTCGGTCACGGTGGAGTAGTCCCGGGTGCGGGCGACCCCCGGCGCGTGCCACCAACGCGCCGGGGGTCGCCCCTTTCGTACGGCCGGTGCCGCCCCGCACCGGCCTCGTGGCCGCTCAGCCGGTGGCCGTCACACCCCGGCCCGCGGCGCGCCCTTCGAACGTGGGCCACTTGGCCAGCGACGCGGTCGCGCCGTACCAGGCGCCGAGGCCCGCGAGTGCGGCGGCCCAGCCGCCGATCCGGGCGAGCACGGAGGCGTCCGCGAAGGCGCCGATGCCGGAGAGCAGCAGGGAGAGGGTCAGCAGCCCGTACACGCCCTGCCCGAGCCGCCCGGTGCCGGAGGCGGCAGCCGTCAGGCTGAGCGACAGCATCGCCCACAGGAGCATGAACAGCCCGCCGGCCTCCGCCGAGACCCCGCCGCCCGCGCCCGTGCCCCAGGCGAACCAGAAGGCGCCGAGGCCGGCGAACGCGGTGCCGGTGCGGCCGTTGCCCGCGTGCAGTTCGAACAGACCGGCGACGAAGAGGGCGACCCCGCCGACCCAGGTCGCGAGGTTCGCGGCGTCGGAGGCCGCGACGTTGTCGATCACACCGGTACCGCCGATACCGAACGCCAGCAGCGTCAGACCGAGTGCGAGGTGGCCGAGAGTAGAGGTGGTGCTCCCCGCAGAGACGTCGTTGTCCACGGCGGGCTCCCTTCATGCTCATGTGCAGTTTTGTGCTGCTTCCCAGCCACCTGGATATACCCTTCACAAGCGCACAACCCACCTCGTGGGGCGGCCGAATTTCGCCTAAAGGGAAGGAAATTGACGCCGCATCACCGGGAGATGACGGCGGGGCTACGGGATGACGACGACGGGCCGCTGCGCGCGCCGCGCCAGCCGTCCGGCGACCGAACCGAAGATCCGGCCGACGATGCCGTGCGTGGAGCCGACGACGATGGCGTCGGCCGAGTACTCGCGGCCGACCTCCTCCAGCTCGTGGCAGATGTCGCCGCCGCGCTCGACGAGGATCCACGGCACCTCGGACAGGTAGTCCGCGCAGGCCAGTTCCAGTCCGAGCACCTCGGTGCGGTGGTCGGGTACGTCGACGAAGACGGGCGGCTCACAGCCGGCCCAGACGGTGGTGGGCAGCCGGTTCGCCACGTGCACGATGATCAGGCCGGAGCCGGACCGCCGGGCCATGCCGATGGCGTAGGCGAGGGCTCGCTCGCTGGACGTCGAGCCGTCGAAGCCGACGACCACCCCGTGCTGGAAGGCGGGATCGCAGGAGTGGCGTGTCTCGTCCGCCGCGAGGGGGTCGACCGGGGAGTCGGCGACCTGCCTGCGGTCCGCGGGTTCAGGGATTTCGTGACCGGCCATCGGTGTCTCGGCGAAGAACGTCCTCGTGGGAAGGAGCAGGGGTCCAACGGTTGGCGACGGAGCTGTGTCCGGGAATCATCTTCCCGACCCCATACCCCCAAGGGTACGGCGGCACTCCCTTGCTGCCCAGTGCCCGCCACCCTGCCGCGGCGGTCACACGGCGTTCCAGGGAGCATGCACGAGCCCGTCCCGTATGGCAATGCCGGGTGGCCCCTACAGCCGTCCGCCGACCCACCGCCCCCAGCGCCCTTCCCTCCCCGGACCCGGCGCCACCTGCGGAAACACCGCCCTCGCACACCGCCCTGCCGTACCGCGCCCGGCTCCACCCGGACCGGCCCGCCCTGCCCGGCCACCGTCCCCCGGCGCGTCGGCGGCCCGGGTCCGGCACCCGCGAGCCCCCGACTGTCCGGACCCGTGGCGGCGGGCACCGGGCCGGCGCGCGCAGGGCACCCCGGGACCGCCGGAGACGCACGCCCCGGGTCCCGCCCCGCCCCCGACCCCGTGGTGACTCTCCGTGACGGACACTTCGGGGCGCGGCGGCGGCCATGCCGACCGGTCGGTCCCCTTCCCGCCCTCCCGACCCTCGCCCACAACCATGCCGACTGGGCGGTTTCTCGCCAGCCTCCGAACCCCCTCCACCGCGCCCATCCGGGGACGGGGAGCAGTGACCGGGGCGGCCGGTTGTCGTTGGCCACTCGGCCCGACCGGTCATACCGCAGTCCGTACTCCGCAGTCCGCGGCCCGCAGCCATCAGGGAGCCTCCGTGCCCGCACCCCCGTCCGCCTCCGCCCCGTCGTCCGCGTCCGAGTCGGCGAGCGACGTGGTCCGCTGGGCAGCCTTCAGCTGCGCCCTGGTCCCCGTGGTCCTCCTGGTGTACGGCACGTCCTTCGGCGGTGCGGCCGGAACCGCTCTCGGGCTGGCCGCCGTGACCGCCGCCTGCCGGGTGCTCCTGCGCCGCTCCGAGCGGGTCGCCGAGGAGGCCCGGCGGCGGACCGTCCCGCACCGCGGCAGGCACTCGAGGTCCGGCACCGGAGCGCACCGCGGAGGCCGGCACGGGGTGGGGTGTGCGCCCGGAGACTGACGGGTTCGCACACGCGCGCCCGTATGTTTTCGGCCAACTTCGGCCACATGGCCATTCCTTGCCAGAATGGCCTGCCAACCCCCTTGTCACCAGGCGAGAAAGGACCGCGGCGGCCGCTCGCACCCTACGCGGATGGGCCATGCGCGTGAGGCGGCCTTCCCTGCGCGGCCCCCGAGGTGGAACGCTTCGTGATCGAATGCTTCGCGCCAAGTTGCCTTGTCGACATAGTGCCGGATGCGGAACTTGTCACTCCGGCGCCACGGGACCCAGTAGATTCGATCATGACTATCGAAGACTGGGGACTCGTGCAAAACCGAGGGGAAACGTGCAGGAGCGACAGGACCTAGGAGACGCGAACACCGAGGGGGGCTTAGCGTCATGAGCCAGGACTCCGCCGCACCGGAGACCGGACGCAAACTGTCCGGACGGCGCCGCCGCGAGGTCGTCGCAGTGCTGCTCTTCAGCGGCGGCCCCATCTTCGAGAGTTCCATCCCACTCTCGGTGTTCGGGATTGACCGCCAGGACGCCGGAGTACCGCGCTACAGGCTGCTCGTCTGCGCGGGCGAGGACGGACCGCTGCGGACCACCGGCGGACTCGAACTGACCGCGCCGTACGGGCTGGAGGCCATCAGCCGGGCCGGCACCGTCGTCGTACCGGCCTGGCGGTCGATCACCTCGCCGCCACCGGCCGAGGCGCTCGACGCGCTGCGCCGTGCGCACGAGGAGGGCGCCCGCATCGTCGGACTGTGCACCGGCGCGTTCGTACTCGCCGCCGCCGGTTTACTGGACGGGCGGCCCGCCACCACGCACTGGATGTACGCGCCGACGCTCGCCAAGCGGTACCCGTCGGTCCATGTGGACCCACGGGAGCTGTTCGTCGACGACGGCGACGTGCTGACCTCCGCCGGAACGGCGGCGGGGATCGATCTCTGTCTGCACATCGTGCGCACGGACCACGGCACCGAAGCGGCCGGGGCGCTCGCCCGCCGGCTCGTGGTGCCGCCGCGGCGCAGTGGCGGACAGGAGCGGTACCTCGACCGGTCGCTTCCGGAGGAGATCGGCGCCGACCCGCTCGCCGAAGTGGTGGCGTGGGCGCTGGAGCACCTCCACGAGCAGTTCGACGTGGAGACCCTCGCGGCCCGCGCGTACATGAGCAGGCGGACGTTCGACCGGCGCTTCCGCTCGCTCACGGGCTCGGCCCCGCTCCAGTGGCTGATCACGCAGCGGGTGCTCCAGGCCCAGCGGCTGCTGGAGACGTCCGACTACTCGGTCGACGAGGTGGCGGGACGCTGCGGCTTCCGCTCGCCCGTCGCGCTGCGCGGCCACTTCCGCCGCCAGCTGGGCTCCTCGCCCGCCGCGTACCGGGCCGCCTACCGGGCCAGGCGCCCGCAGGGTGACCCGGCGGGGCCGTCGGGTCCCTCGTCGGCCGCCATGGAGCCCATGGTGCCCTCACAGGTGCCGTCGGCCGCGCGGCGGGCGGCCGCGGCGGCCGGCGACGGACGCCCGACGGCGACGGCCTCGGCCCCGCCGGAGCACGGCAGGCCGCACGCGGACGCCTTCAGCGGCGGCCGGGCGGCCCTCCCGGGCCAGCGCAGCGCGCCGTAGGGCCGCCGGAGAGACCCGCGTACCGCGATGGAGGGGCGGTCGCTGAGGGGGTGCGGAAGAGCACCCCCTCAGCGACCGCCCCTCTAAGGTAGGACGCATGAACGATCGCATGGTGTGGATCGACTGCGAGATGACCGGGCTCTCGCTGACGGATGACGCACTTATCGAGGTGGCCGCACTGGTCACCGACTCGGAACTGAACGTACTCGGTCAAGGTGTGGACATCGTGATCCGCCCGCCGGACGCGGCACTGGAAACCATGCCGGACGTGGTGCGCCAGATGCACACCGCCTCCGGCCTGCTGGACGAGCTCGCGCACGGCACCACCCTCGCCGACGCCGAGGAGCAGGTCCTCGCCTACGTACGCGAACACGTCAAGGAACCCGGCAAGGCTCCCCTGTGCGGAAACTCGGTCTCCACCGACCGCGGATTCCTGCTGCGCGACATGCCGACGCTGGAGGACTACCTCCACTACCGGATCGTCGATGTCTCCTCGGTCAAGGAGCTGGCTCGCCGCTGGTACCCGAGGGCGTACTTCAACAGTCCGGAGAAGGCCGGCAACCACAGGGCGCTCGCCGACATCCGCGAGTCCATCGCCGAGCTGCGCTACTACCGCGAGGCGATCTTCGTCCCGCAGCCCGGCCCGGACTCGGACACGGCCAAGGAGATCGCCGCGCGCCACGTCCTGCCCGAGTAACCCGCCCGGTGACCCGCCCGCGCGAAAGGCGGGAGCGAGCACCCTCTCGGACCCTGTACACTTTTTCTCGGCCGGTCGGGAAAAAGACCGGTCGTGGTGGGTATAGCTCAGCTGGTAGAGCACCTGGTTGTGGTCCAGGATGTCGCGGGTTCGAGTCCCGTTACTCACCCTGATCGACGAAGGGCCGGTCCGCGAATGCGGACCGGCCCTTCGTCATGTCGCCCCAGGCCCAGGGGCTGAAGAGCGCGGCAACTTCTTCCCGCGCGGGGACGACTGTGAGGTGCGTGACTCTCGTGTGGTGCGCACGGGCTTCCTCTCGAAGTGGGGGGTCCTTCGGCGCGCCGGGGGCAGCGCGGTCCGCCCGGGGATGACAGGACGTGCACAAGCCTTGAACCAGTGGGAGCGCTCCCACTATGGGGAGGAGAGGCCGCCGGGTCAAGGTGCTTGAAGAGTCGAAGAAGAACCAAAACCAAATGTGACGGACCCTCTGTTCCTTGACGGAACTTGTCGCTACGGTCTGCTCCACCAGTGGGAGCGCTTCCATTCAGTCGGCGCGGGGTCGGGTACGCGCCCGGACTGCAAGGAGTCGCTCATGCGACACCCCCCGCACGCCCCTCCCACCGCCCCACGCACCGCTCACCGCCGGTGACTTCGGCGAACCCGCACCTCCTCCGCACCCCCGCACCTATCCGTACGCATCCGTCACCGGGCCGCGTCGATCGGCGGCGCGCGCCCACGACCGAGAGGTAGCACCGGACATGAGCCGCACCAGAACCGCCGCACCCCCCTCCCGCCGCACCGCCTTACTGGCCGCCTGCACCCTGCTCGCGGCGACCGGCGCCACCGCCACGGCGCTGAGCACCCAGGCCGGCGCCGCCGCCCCCGGGTGCCGGGTCGACTACCAGGTCACCAACCAGTGGAGCACCGGTTTCGGCGCGAACGTCACCGTCACCAACACCGGTGACCCGGTGACTTCCTGGACCCTGGAGTGGACCTACGCAGGCGACCAGCGCGTCACCCAGTCCTGGAACGCCACCACCTCGCAGACCGGCGCCGCGGTCACCGCCAGGAACGTGTCGTACAACGGCGCCCTGGCCACCGGCGGTTCGGCCTCCTTCGGCTTCAACGCCTCGTACAGCGGCACCAACGCCGTCCCCACGACGTTCAAGCTGAACGGCGTGGCCTGCAACGGCGGTCCGACGGACCCGCCGACCGACCCGCCGCCGTCCGGCAGCCGGGTCGACAACCCGTACGCGGGCGCCAAGGTGTACGTGAACCCCGAGTGGTCCGCGAAGGCCGCCGCCGAGCCGGGCGGCAGCCGGGTCTCCAGTCAGCCGACCGGTGTCTGGCTGGACCGCATCGCCGCCATCAACGGCGTGAACGGCGGCATGGGTCTGCGCGACCACCTCGACGAGGCACTGCGCCAGAAGGGCACCGGCGAACTCGTCGTCCAGCTGGTCGTCTACAACCTGCCGGGCCGCGACTGCGCCGCGCTCGCCTCCAACGGCGAACTGGGCCCGACGGAGATCGACAGGTACAAGACCCGGTACATCGACCCGATCGCCGCGATCCTCGCCGACCCCGCGTACGCGGGCCTGCGCATCGTCACGACCGTCGAGATCGACTCCCTGCCCAACCTGGTCACCAATGTGACCCCCCGCCCCACCGCCACGCCCACCTGCGACGTGATGAAGGCGAACGGCAACTACATCAAGGGGGTCGGATACGCGCTGAACAAGCTCGGCGCGGTCGGCAACGTCTACAACTACGTGGACGCCGGTCATCACGGCTGGCTCGGCTGGGACGACAACTTCGGCGCCTCCGCCGAACTGTTCAAGCAGGCCGCGACCGCCGAGGGCTCGACGGTCTCCACGGTGCACGGCTTCATCGTCAACACGGCCAACTACAGCGCCCTGAAGGAGGACCACTTCAGGATCGAGGACTCGGTGGGCGGCGTCTCCGTGCGGCAGTCCAAGTGGGTCGACTGGAACCGGTACACCGACGAGCTGTCGTACGCCCAGGCCATGCGCGCCACACTGGTCTCGCTCGGCTTCGACCAGAACATCGGCATGCTGATCGACACCTCCCGCAACGGCTGGGGCGGCACGGCCCGCCCGACCGGTCCCGGCGCGACGACCAATGTCGACACGTACGTCAACGGCGGCCGTTACGACCGGCGCATCCATCTCGGCAACTGGTGCAACCAGGCCGGGGCCGGCCTCGGCGAGCGCCCGAAGGCCGCCCCGGCGGCGGGCGTCGACGCGTACGTGTGGATGAAGCCGCCGGGTGAGTCGGACGGGGCGAGCAGCGAGGTCCCCAACGACGAGGGCAAGGGCTTCGACCGGATGTGCGACCCGACGTACACGGGCAACCCCCGTAACGGCAACAGCATGTCGGGCTCCCTGCCCAACGCCCCGCTGTCGGGTCACTGGTTCTCCGCCCAGTTCCAGGAGCTGATGAAGAACGCCCACCCGGCGCTCTGACGGGCTTCGCACAGCAGGTCCTGTCCTGTGCCTCGGGTACGGAACGAGGCACAGGACTCATGTCGAGTCGCGGACCACCAGTTCCGTCGGCAGGACGACCCGGCAGGGCTGGGACCCGGGGCCGGTGATCTCCTGGAGCAGGGCGCGCGCCATGCGGCGGCCCATCTCCTCGATCGGCTGACGCACGCTGGTGAGCGGCGGGTCCATGAGGCGGGCCACCGCCGAGTCGTCGACGCCGATGAGCGCCACGTCGTCGGGAACCCGCCGGCCCGCCTCGCGCAGGACGCCGCAGGCACCCGCCGCCATGACGTCCGAGGCGGCGAAGACGCCGTCCACGTCGGGACAGCGGTCCAGCAGTTCGCGCATGGCGCGGCGGCCGCCCTCCTCGGTGAAGTCGGCGGCGGCGACCAGCCGGTCGTCGGCGGGGAGGCCGGCCGCCTCGATGCCCTGGCGGTAGCCGTCGAGGCGGCAGCGCGCCACGTACATGTCGAGGGGACCCGTGATGGTCGCGATACGGCGGCGCCCCCGGCCGGTGAGGTGGTCGACGGCCGAACGGCCGGCACCCACGTTGTCGGAATCGACGTACGCCACGGGCTCGTCGGCCGAGCGGCGGCCGTTGAGTACGGCGGGCAGGCCCAGCTCCCGCACCAGGTCGGGCAGCGGGTCGTCCCCGTGGATGGAGACGAGCAGCACGCCGTCCACCCGCTGGGCGGAGAGGTACTGCTCGAACCGCTGCCGTTCCTTGCTGGACCGGATCAGGGTCAGCAGCAGTTGCATGTCCGCTTCCGCGAGCTCGGCGCTGACGCCCCGGATGATGTCGAGGAAGTACGGCTCGGCGAACAGGCGGGCCTCGGTCTCCGGAATGGCCAGGGCGATGGCGTCCGTACGGGCGCCGGCGAGCGCGCGGGCGGCGCGGTTGGGGACGTACCCCAGCTCGGCGATGGCCTGACCGACCGCCTCCTTCGCCCGGTCACTGACCCGGGGCGAGCCGTTGATCACCCGGGACACGGTGCCACGCCCGACACCCGCCCGGGCCGCGACCTCCTCCAGCGTCGGTCTGCCGGTCTGCCGTCCGCTCACCGCCATCGGTCTCCCATCGAACGCCGAGCCCCGCCATGAACAGCGGGGCAGTGACTGTCGTCAACCTAGAGGGTGCCCCTGCAACGGGGCCAGCGGGAGTACCGGTTCGGCGAACCACCCATGGGAGCGCTCCCACATCAGAGGAGTCCGCGCCGCGCCGCCACCGCCGACGATTTCGCGTCGACGTCTTGACGCCGCCCCCGCCAGGCGGCAACCTTCCGGGCATGGCGGTGTGGGAGCGCTCCCACCGCCCGGCACCGCTGTCCGACCCGGCCGCCGCCGTGAGGACCTTCCTTCTTGCGCGCACACCAGCACCACCTGGACGAGGAGAGTGGAATGCGCACATCCAGCAGTACGCGCGGACGCCGCCCGAGATTCGCGGCCTTCGCGGCGCTCACGGCCGGCGCGCTCCTGATGACCGGCTGCAGCACCGACGGCGGGTCGGGCGGGTCCACCGGGGACGGGAAGATCACCCTGCGCATCGGGACCTTCGGCTCCTTCGGCTACGACAACAAGAACGGCGCCAAGCTCTACGCCGAGTACCAGAAGCTCAACCCGCACATCACGATCGTCGAGTCGAACGTCGCCGACGGCCAGAAGTACTGGGACACGCTGAAACTGCGCCTCTCCCGCAACAGCGGCCTCGCCGACATCCAGGCCATCGAGGTCGGTTACATCGCCGAGGCCATCGGCCCCACCATGGCCGGCAAGTGGGTGGACCTGTCCACGACGGGCGGCGCCGACACCTCCGCCTTCCTCGACTGGAAGGTCAAGCAGGCCACCACCGCCGACGGCAAGGTCATAGGCCTCGGCACCGACATCGGCCCCATGGCCATCTGCTACAACAAGGACCTCTTCGCCAAGGCGAAACTGCCCACCGACCGCACACAGGTCGCCAAGCTCTGGGCGGGCGACTGGGCCGAGTTCGTCGCCACCGGCAAGGCGTACCAGAAGAACGCACCCGCCGGGACCGCCTTCCACGACTCCGCCAGCGGCCTGTTCAACGCCGTACTCTCCAGCCAGCCCCAGCAGTACGCCAACGACAAGGGCGAGCTGGACTACGAGAACAGCCCCGGGGTGCGCAAGGCCTGGGACCTCGCCGTCGAGGCGGCGGGGAGTGGCATCACCGCCAAACTGCGGCAGTTCGACGAGAAGGGCACCTGGAACGCCGGGTTCAAGAACTCCAGGTTCGCCACCGTCGCCTGCCCGAGTTGGATGACCGGCATCATCAAGGATCAGGCGGGCCCGAACAACCAGGGCAAGTGGGACATCGCGAGCCCACCGGTCGCGGGCAACTGGGGCGGCTCGTTCCTCGCCGTACCGAAGGCCGGCAAGCACGCGGAGGAGGCCGCCAAGCTGGCCGCGTGGCTGACGGCTCCGGCGCAGCACGCCAAGGTCTTCGGGGTCAACGGCAACATCCCCTCCACCAAGGACACGCTCGCCTCGGCGACGGTGCAGAACGCCAGGATCCCGTACTTCGGGGACACACCGGTCGGCAAGATCTACTCGCAGGCCGCGGCCGGCATCACGCCCGCGCCGGTCAGCCGCTACGACGGCCAGGTGAAGACCTTCATCACCGACAACGGCATCCTCGACATCGAGCAACGCGGCACATCACCGGACGCGGCCTGGGAGAACGTCAGGAAGCTGATCGACGACAAGATCGACCAGTGACGCCCCGGCCGCCCGGTACTCCCCGGGCGGCCACGGCCGCGCTGCCCCTCCCGCGGCGACGAGGGCCGGCCGCGGAGGGGCGCCCCCGCGGCAGCTCGACGGCGGGACACGGCCACGAGGCCGCGCGGGTACCCCGCCGACCGCGAGGCGGTGAGCCCGGAGAGGCCCCGACCCCGGCCCCGGCCCGCACGACCTGGCCCGCACGACCCGGTCAGGCCCACACCCGGTAGGCACCCACACCCGACCTCCGCCCCGCGCATGGGTAACCGCTCCCGCAACCAACCGACCGCCCGCACCCGCGCACGGGTAACCGCACACGCACCCGACCGCCCGCACCCGCACCCGTCCCCCGTACTCACCCACCCCACCCACCCACCGGCAACCGCGCCCACTCCCCGCACCCTGCCAACCGCCAGGCACCCGCATCCACCCCTGGAAGGACCGCCCTCGTGGCCACCTCCGTCCGGGCGGCGACCGACGGCACCTCGCCGCCCGATGAACCGTCGCCGCCCTCTCCCCCGCCGCCCCGCACGCCCTCCGGCCTGCGCAGCCGGCTGTACCGCTGGGACCTGAAGGCGGCCCCGTACGCCTTCGTCGCACCGTTCTTCCTCGGCTTCGCCGCCTTCGGGCTGTTCCCGCTCGTCTACACGGGCTGGCTCTCGCTGCACCGCGTGGAGCTCGGCGGGGAGGCGGAGTGGCGGGGCCTGGACAACTACTCGGGGCTGTGGGACAGCGACTTCTTCTGGAACGCGCTGGCGAACACGTTCACCATCGGTGTCATCTCCACCGTCCCGCAGCTGTTGATGGCGCTGGGCCTGGCCCACCTCCTCAACCACAAGCTGCGCGGCCGGGGTTTCTTCCGGGTCGCGGTGCTGGCTCCGTACGCCACGTCGATCGCCGCCGCGACGCTCGTCTTCGCCCAGCTGTTCAACAGTGACTACGGGCTGATCAACACCGTTCTCGGCCTGGTCGGTTTCGACCCGGTCGACTGGGAGTCCTCCAAGTGGCCCGCGCAGATCGCGATCTCGGTGATCGTCATCTGGCGCTGGACCGGCTACAACGCGCTGATCTACCTCGCCGCGATGCAGGCCGTCCCCCAGGACCTGTACGAGGCCGCCGCGCTCGACGGGGCGTCCCGCCGGCGGCAGTTCATCAGCGTGACCATCCCCTCCATCCGCCCCACCATCCTCTTCACCATCGTGGTCTCCACGATCGGCGCCACCCAGCTCTTCGGTGAGCCGATGCTGTACGGCGGAAGCCTCGGGGTGAGCGGCGGCAGCGGCAACCAGTTCCAGACGCTGAGCCTGTTGATGTACGAGAAGGGCTGGATCACCGGGGCGCTCGGGCAGGCGTCCGCCATCGCCTGGGTGATGCTGCTGATCCTGCTGCTGATCGGCGCCGGCCGGCTGCTCGTCGCCCGTACGACGAGGGGGAGGACCCGATGAGAACGAGCCGGACGGCGGGGCGCCCGCACCACGCGGGCCCGCTGACGTACGTCCTGCTGGGCCTGGCCGCGCTGGTCTCGCTCTTCCCGCTGTACTGGAACCTCGTCGCCGCGTCGCACACCGGCGAGCGGGTGGTGGAGGCTCCGGCGCCGCTCCTGCCGGGCCCGCACCTCCTCGACAACCTCACCTTCGCCTGGAACCAGGTGGACATGGGCGAGGCGCTCGTCAACACGACGGTCGTGGCGGGCCTGGTGGCGGCCTCCACCGTGGTCTTCTCGACCCTCGCCGGCTTCGCCTTCGCCAAGCTGCCGTTCCGCGGCCGCAACGCCCTACTGGCCCTCGTCGTGGCGACGATGACCATCCCTCCACAGCTCAGCGTGATCCCGCTGTACCGGATCATCACCGACCTGGGATGGGTGGACCAGCTCCAGTCGGTCGTGCTGCCGTCCCTGGTGGCCGCCTTCGGGGTGTTCTTCATGCGGCAGTACCTGCTGGAGGCGCTGCCCGTCGAGCTGGTGGAGGCGGCGCGGGTGGACGGCGCCCACAGCCTGCGGATCATCTGGCACGTCGTCTTCCCGGTCGCCCGGCCCGCGATGGCCGTGCTGGGCATGCTGGTGTTCGTCCAGGCCTGGAACGACTTCTTCTGGCCGTTCATCGCGCTCACCCCGGACGGCAATCCGACCCTCCAGGTCGCCCTCGCCGGCCTCGGCTCGGGCAACCACACCATCAACCAGGCGATCGTGCTGACCGGAGCGCTGATCTCCACGCTGCCGCTGCTGCTGGTCTTCGCCGTGCTCGGCAAGCACATCGTGGGCGGCATCACCTCGGGTGCGGTCAAGAACTGACCCGCACACCCGTGCGCGGTCAAGAGCCGGCCGCGCACGGCCGATTCCGTAACGTCACGACCGACCCTCCTCCGCGTTGGGAGCGCTCCCGTATGACCGCGTCCGAATCCCTGCCGCTCACCGCGACCCGCCGGTTTCCACCCGGCTTCCTGTGGGGCGCGGCCACCGCCGCGTACCAGATCGAGGGGGCGGTGTCCGAGGACGGCCGAACCCCGTCCATCTGGGACACCTTCTCCCGTACACCCGGAAAGGTCTTCGAAGGTCACACGGGTGACGTGGCGGTCGACCACTACCACCGGTTCCGCGACGACGTGTCGCTGATGGCGGAGCTGGGGCTGACCGCGTACCGCTTCTCGGTGTCCTGGTCCCGGGTGCAGCCCACCGGGCGCGGCCCCGCCGTCCAGAAGGGCCTCGACTTCTACCGCCGGCTCGTGGACGAGCTGCTCGCCCACGGCATCTCCCCCACGCTGACGCTCTACCACTGGGACCTGCCGCAGGAGCTGGAGGACGCGGGCGGCTGGCCGCACCGCGCCACCGCCGAGCGGTTCGCCGAGTACGCCGGGATCGTCGCCGGTGCGCTCGGTGACCGTGTCGGGCGCTGGACGACGCTCAACGAGCCGTGGTGCAGCGCCTTCCTCGGGTACGGCTCCGGCGTCCACGCCCCGGGGCGCACCGACGCGGTCGCCGCGCTGCGTGCCGCGCACCACCTGAACCTGGGCCACGGGCTGGCGGTCCAGGCGCTGCGCGCCGCGCTGCCGCCGCGCGCGGAGATGTCCGTGTCGCTCAACCTGCACGAACTGCGACCCCTCACCTCGGCGGCCGAGGACCTGGACGCGGTGCGCCGGATCGACGCGGTGGGCAACCGGATCTGGCTCGGCCCGATGCTGAAGGGGGCGTATCCGGAGGACCTGCTGCGGGACACGGCGCACCTCACCGACTGGGGGTTCGTCCGTCCCGGCGACCTCATGGACATCGAGCAGCCCCTGGACACCTTGGGCATCAACTACTACACGCCCACCGTGGTGGCCGCCGCGCGCGAGGGCGACGACGCCCCGCGCGACGACGGCCACGGTGCCAGCGCGTACTCGCCCTGGCCCGGGTCGGAGGACGTCGCCTTCCACCAGCCGCCCGGTGAGCGCACCGCGATGGGCTGGGCGGTCGACCCGACGGGCCTGTACGACCTGCTGCTGCGGGTGACCGGCGAGCACCCGGGCCTGCCGCTGCTGATCACCGAGAACGGCGCGGCGTTCGAGGACGAGGTCGCCGCCGACGGGGCGGTCCACGACCCGCGGCGCCTCGCGTACGTGCACGCCCACCTGGAGGCGGTGCACCGGGCCATCGCCGACGGCGCGGACGTGCGGGGCTACTTCCTCTGGTCGTTGCTGGACAACTTCGAGTGGGCGTACGGGTACGCCAAGCGGTTCGGCGCGGTGCACGTGGACTACGGGACGCAGCGGCGTACACCGAAGTCGACGGCCCACTGGTACGCGCGCGTGGCACGCTCCGGCGAACTGCCCGCGGCCGACGGGCTCTGACGCTCGCCGTCCCCGACGCCCCGGCCGAAACCGCCGGGGCCTCGGCGCGCCGGGCCCCGTTTGCGTACAGAATCGGCTCATGCGCGCACATGACCGGCGGTTCCGCGGACGGGCCCGGGCCCTGCTGCTCGTGGCCGTCGTGGCTCTCGTCGCCGCCCCGGCCGCCGGCTGCGCCCGGGGCGGCGACGACGGCCGGACCAGGCTCACCGTGGGCCTCTTCGGGACGTTCGGTTACGCGGAGACCGGGCTCTACGACGAGTACATGAGGCTCCACGAGGACGTCGTCATCGAGCAGACGTCCATCCAGCGCAATGAGAACTACTATCCCCAGCTCCTCACCCACCTCGTCAGTGACAGCGGTCTCGCCGACATCCAGGCGGTCGAGGCCATCAACATCGCGGAGGTGACCGCCACCCAGGCGGACAAGCTGGAGGACCTGGGCAGGGCCCCGGGTGTGCGCCGGGAGGACTTCCTGCCGTGGAAATGGGCGCAGGCCACCACCGGGGACGGGCGCACGGTGGGCCTCGGCACCGACATCGGCCCGCAGGCCATCTGCTACCGCAAGGACCTCTTCGCCAAGGCGGGGCTCCCCACCGACCGGGAGGCGGTCGGGCGGCTGTGGGCGGGTGACTGGCGCGCGTACCTGGAAACGGGCCGGCGGTACCGGGAGCGGGCCCCGGCGGGCACGGCGTTCACGGACTCCGCGTCCGGTGTCCTGTCGGCCGTCACCGGCGGCAGTGCCGAACGGTTCTACGACGAGGACGGCACCGTCGTCTACAAGACCAACCCGGCCGTCCGCGAGGCGTGGGACATCGCCGCCTCGTTCGCGACCGAGGGCCTGACGGCCAGGCTCCAGCAGTTCACGCCCGCCTGGGACCAGGCGTACGCGAACGGCACCTTCGCCACCGTCTCCTGTCCCGCCTGGATGCTGGGCTACATCGAGGACAAGGCGGGCCCGGCGGGTGAGGACCTGTGGGACGTGGCGGCCGCGCCCCGGCCCGCCAACTGGGGCGGCTCCTTCCTCGTCGTACCGAAGTCCGGCAGGCATCCGGCGGAGGCCGCGAAGCTGGCGGCCTGGCTGACGGCACCCGCGCAGCAGGCGAAGCTGTTCCAGCGGCGCGGCAGCTTCCCGAGCGCGTCCGCCGCCCACGCCCTCCCGGCGGTCGCGGAAGCCCGGCACCCGTATTTCGGTGACGCCCCGATCGGCCGGATCTACACCCGCGCGGCGCGGGGGGTCCCGGTGACGATCCTCGGACCGAAGGACCTGGTCATCGCACAGAACCTGGCCGACGTCGGCATGCTCCAGGTCGACCAGAAGGGCCGCCGCCCCGAGGACGGCTGGGACGCGGCGGTCAGGACCATCGACAACGCGCTGGACCTGTGACCGCCATGGCGAGCGACACGACGGCCACCCCGACCCCCCTGTCGGAGCCCCGTGCGGCGCGCGCCACCCAGCGGAGCGCGTGGCGCGGGCGGCGGCACCGCTGGGCGACGCGGTGGAGCCCGTACGCCTACATCGCCCCGTTCTTCGCCCTCTTCGCCGCGTTCGGGCTGTTCCCTCTGCTCTACACCGGCTGGGCGTCCCTGCACCGGGTGGAGCTGACCGCGCCCACCGACATGGAGTGGGTGGGGCTGCGGAACTACTCCCGCCTCCTCACGGACGAGTTCTTCTGGAACGCCCTGGAGAACACGGTCGTCATCGGTCTCCTGTCGACCGTCCCCCAGCTGCTGATGGCACTGGGCATCGCGCACCTGCTGCACCACCGGCTGCGCGGCTCGATGTTCTTCCGGGTCGTCGCCCTCACCCCGTACGCCACTTCCGTCGCCGCCGCGACCCTGGTGTTCGTGTTGTTGTTCGGCAGGGACTTCGGCATGGTCAACTGGGCGCTCGGCCTCGCCGGCATCGATCCGGTCGACTGGCAGAACGGCACCTGGACGTCACGGATCGCGGTGTCCACGATCGTGATCTGGCGGTGGACCGGCTACAACGCGCTGATCTACCTCGCCGCGATGCAGGCCGTCCCCGACGAGCTGTACGAGTCGGCGGCGCTGGACGGCGCCTCGCGGTGGCGGCAGTTCGTGCATGTGACGGTGCCGTCGATGCGGCCGACCATCCTGTTCACCTGCGTGGTCTCCACGATCGGTGCCACGCAGTTGTTCGGCGAGCCGCTGCTGTTCAACGGCAGCGCGGGCGCGACGGGCGGCTCGGACCACCAGTTCCAGACGCTGGGGCTGTACCTGTACGAGCAGGGCTGGGTGAACCTGCACCTGGGCCGTGCGTCGGCGATCGCGTGGGCGATGTTCCTGATCCTCGTCCTCCTCGGGGCGGCCGTCGCGCTGGTCACCGCGTACCGAAGGAGAGCCGAGTGAGCACCCGTGCAGGCCGGATGACGTACGCGGCTCTCGTCGTCCTCACCGTGCTGTCGCTGTTCCCGCTCGTCTGGACGGCCGTCGCGGCGTCCGGCACCAACGGCAGGCTGGCCCGGACACCACCGCCCTTCTGGTTCGGCGACAGGCTGCTGGAGAACCTGGGCGTAGCCTGGACCGACGCCAACCTGGGTCTCGCGCTGGTCAATACGACGATCGTGGCGGGTTCGGTCGCGGTGGGCACGGTCCTGTTCTCCACACTCGCCGGTTTCGCCTTCGCCAAACTGCGCTTCCGGTTCAAGAACCTGCTTCTGCTGCTGGTGATCGGCACGATGATGGTGCCGCCGCAGCTCAGCGTCGTCCCGCTGTTCATGCTGGTGGCCGAGCTGTCGTGGACGGACCGGCTGCAGTCCGTCGTCCTGCCGGCCCTGGTGAGTGGCTTCGGGGTGTTCTTCATGCGCCAGTACCTGGTGCGGGCGCTGCCCACGGAGCTGATCGAGGCGGCCCGCGTGGACGGCGCGAGCGGCCCGCGGGTGGTGTGGCACGTCGTCTTCCCGGCCGCCCGGCCCGCGATGGCGGTCCTGGCGATGCTGACGTTCGTCATGTCCTGGAACGACTTCTTCTGGCCGATCATCGCCCTCACCCAGAGCAACCCGACCGTGCAGGTGGCCCTGACGGGCCTGGGCCGGGGCTACGTCCCCGACCAGTCGGTGATCATGGCGGGCGCCCTGCTGGGTACCCTGCCGCTGCTGCTGGTCTTCGTGGTCTTCGGCCGGCAGATCGTCGGCGGCATCATGCAGGGCGCGGTCAAGGGGTGAGAACGGACCGGGAAAGGGGCGCGCTCCGGCCAGGTGGGGGGCGAGCCCGGCCGGAGCGCTGGAGGAGTGGCTACTTGTAGGCGGCGAACGCCTTGGTGAAGGCCAGCGGCTGCTGGAGGATCGAGCTGCAGGTGGCGTCCGCGTGGTTCACGGCCCCCGCGGCGCACTGCTTGTCGCGGGTCGAGGACCACATCGACAGCCAGCCCAGTCCCTTGGACTTCGCGAAGTCGACGAGCTGGGTGGCGTCGTCGACCTTGAATATCTCGGTGGTGACGTCGTTGACGCCGATCATCGGGGTGACGGCGACGGTCTTCCAGGCGGCGGCGTCCGACAGTCCGAGTACGCCCTTGATCTGTGCCTGGGTGGCGGTCGCGGCCTGGACGGCGTACTGGCCCATGTCACCGCTGTACGCCGGGCCGTAGTCCATCGCCATGATGTTGACGGCGTCGATCTTCACGCCGTTCTTCCGGGCGTCGGCGAGCAGGTCCACGCCCGGCTGGGTCAGGCCCTCCGGCATCACGGGCAGGGTGAAGGAGACGTCCAGGCCCGGGTGGGACTTCTGGAGCTGGGCGATGGCCTGGGCGCGGCGGGTGTTGGCGGCGGTGTCGGGAAGGGCCGCGCCCTCGACGTCGAAGTCCACCTTGGTGAGCTTGTACTGGTCGACGACCTTGCCGTACGCCTTGGCGAGGTCACCGGGCGTGGCGCAGTTGAGGGCCAGTTCGTGGCCCGCGGCGCCGCCGAACGACACGCGGACGTCGCCGCCCTTGGCGCGGAGGGCGCCGATCTGCGCGGCCACCTTGTCGTCGGCGAGGTCGGTGACGCCGCCCCACAAGGGGGCGCAGGAGCCACCGGAGGTGATGAAGGCGAGGTTGAATTCCTTCACTCCGGTCTTGGCGGCGGTGTCGAGCAGGTCGTACGCGGGGTACAGCGAGGTGTCGACGTACGGGGCGAAGCGCGCGCCCGAGCCCTGCGCGGGCGGCGGGGTCGGGGTGGGCGTGGAGGCCGTGGGGGCGGGCGTGGAGGCCGTGGGCGTGGGCGTCGGCGTGGGCGGCTTGGCGGTCGCCGTCGGGGTGGGTGTGGGCTTGGGCTGGTCGGTGGGCCGGCCGCTGGGCTGTGGTGTGGCGCCGCCGCCGGGCGAGCACGTGACCTCGTTGATCAGGCACCCGGCCGGGTCTCCCGCCTTCCCCGTCGCGCTGGTGACGAAGCCGACCGTCACGGAGGCGCCGGGCGCGAGCTGCTTGTTCCAGCTCGCGGGCTTCACGGTGACGTGCTGTCCCTTGACGGTGTGGTCGCCGTTCCAGAGGGAGCCGATCTTCGTCCCGGCGGGCAGGTCGAATTCGAGGGTCCAGTCGGTCTGGGCCTTGTCCGTCTCGTTGGTGATGACGTACTGGCCGGTGTAACCGCCGTCCCACGAGCTGGTCTTGGTGTAGACGGCGCCGACGGCGGCCGCCTGCGCGGTGCCGGTGAACGCGAACGCCGCGCCGCCGATCACCGCGGCGGCCACGACCGCGCCGATCGCCTTGCTCCTGCCGCTCGCCCTGCGTCGGTGCGTGGCCCTGCCGCCGGTGCCGTCCGTGCTGCGCGTGCTGCCCATCGCGTGCCTGCCTCTGTGTTACTGGGGGGTTTGGTGGTGCGGCAGCACGCTAGCGGGCCCGAAACGGACAAATGTCCACTACGGGGCGGTGGTTGAGGATCTTAGGCTCCGCTTAAGGAAGCCATGGGAGCCGATTAATGCTGGGTGCGCCGCCGGCGCCGCATCCGGTGACCCCGTCCCCGTCCGCGCCCCTCCGACGGGCCGCGCCGCCCGTCGAGCCCGATCCAGACGCGGACCTCCGTACCGCCGAGGACCGAGCGCCCGATACGGACGTCGCCGCCGGTCGACTCGGCGACCCGTCGCACGATGTCCAGCCCGAGCCCCGTGGACCCGTCCCGCGCCCCGCTGTTGCCGCGCGCCAGGGCCGCCTCCGGGTCGGCGATGCCGGGTCCGGCGTCCGAGACGAGGACGATGACGGCGTCCTCGCCGTTGTGGACGTCCACCGAGAAGGCGGTGCCTTCCGGGGTGTGGCGGAAGACGTTGCCGAGCAGCGCGTCGAGGGCGGCGACCAGTTCCGGGCGGGCGACGGGGATGCGTACGGGCCGGTCGACGCCCGCGAGTCGCACCTTGCGGCCCTCGTCCTCGGCGAGCGCGGACCAGAAGTCCATCCGTTCCCGTACGACTTCGGAGGCGTCGCACCCGGCGCCCGGGCCGGCCGCCTGGGTCTGCGGCTTGGCCTCCCTGGCCGTACGGATGATGGTGTCGACCTCCCGCTCCAGCTGCTCCACCGCCGCCCGCGTCTGCTCGGCGGCCGGACCGTCACCGAGCGAGGCGGCGTTGAGGCGCAGGACCGTCAGGGGTGTACGCAGCCGGTGGGAGAGGTCGGCGGCAAGCTCACGCTCATTGGCCAGGAGCCGCACGACCTGGTCGGCCATCGAGTTGAACGCGACGGCGGCGGACTTGAGTTCGGTGGGACCGTCCTCGGGCACGCGGGCGCCGAGCTTGCCCTCGCCGAGGTCGTGGGCGGCGTGGGCGAGCCGCTGGGCGGGCTGCACCATGCGGACGCCGAGCCGGTCGGCGACGGCGACCGAGCCGACGACCAGGGCGATGCCCACACCGGCGAGGATCAGCCAGGCCGTGGCGAGGCCGTTGGTGACCTCGCCCTCGGGGACGTACACCTCGACGATCGCGATCTGGCCGGTGCTGATGGCGGTCGGCTGGAGCAGGGCGTAGCCGCCGGGGACCTCGGTGGTCGAGGCGCGCGGTACGCGCTGCACGGTGGCCAGGTCCTCCTCGGTGGCCCGGCCGGTGCCGATCTCCATGGGCCCGGCTTCCGTGGAGGCAGGGATGTGGACCGCCAGGTGCCCGGCGGCGCCCGCCTGGGTGGAGGCGACGGCCCGGTCGAGCTGGGCGCGGTCGGTGGTGATGGACAGGGAGGTGCCGATGGCGGCGGCCTGCCGTTCGGCGTTGGTGAACGCCCGGTCGCGGGCCATCTCCTTGATGACGAGTCCGAGCGGCACGGCGAACGCGACCACGACCATCACCGTGACGGCCAGCGCCACCTTGACGAGCGCCCACCTCACTGCGGCGGCTCCAGCTTCACGCCCACACCCCGCAGGGTGTGCAGGTAGCGGGGCTTGGCGGCTGTTTCGCCCAGTTTGCGGCGCAGCCACGACAGATGGACGTCGATGGTCTGGTCGTCCCCGTACGACTGCTGCCACACCTCGGCGAGGAGCTCCTTGCGCGGGACGACCACACCCGGCCGGCCGGCGAGGAACGCCAGGAGGTCGAACTCCCGCCGCGTCAGGTCCAGCCTCACGCCGTCGAGTTCGGCCTGGCGCCGCAGCGGGTCGACGGTGAGCCCGCCGACCTGGAGGACGCTGCTGGGCGGCGCCTCACCGGCGGCCGCGCGGGAACGGCGCAGCACGGCGGCCATCCGCGCGGACAGGTGTTCCACCGAGAACGGCTTGGTGAGGTAGTCGTCGGCGCCGTCGTTGAGGAGCCGTACGATCTCGGCCTCGTCGTCCCGGGCGGTGGCGATGATCACCGGTACGTCGGTGATGCCGCGCAGCATCTTCAGGGCCTCGGAGCCGTCGAGATCGGGCAGTCCGAGGTCCAGGATGACGACGTCGAAGCGGAAATGGGCGACCTCGCGCAGCGCCTCCAGTGCCGTGCCGACGCTCCGTACGGTGTGGGAGGCCTCGGTCAGGTGCCGGATGAGGGCGGAGCGCACGAACTGGTCGTCCTCGACCACGAGCACACTTGCCATGGGCGGCACCGTACGCCATACGGCGGAATGAGGGGGACCGGTGTTGACCTCTGGGGCGTGTGGTGCAGGATGGCCCGGATGCGTAGAGGACTCGTACATGCCATGGCGTGGTCGCTCGCCACGGGCGCGGCGGTCACTCTGTCGTGGTGGGGCGTGCACACGGTGATGGCCGGGACGGCGTACGACCCGCCGCGCGCCCTGCCGATCACGGCCGACCGCCCGGCGACGACCCCGCCGAGTGTGGCGCCGCAGGCCTCCTCCACACGCCGCCCGAAGGCGTCCCCGGCTCCGAGCCGCACACCGGCCCCGGCGTCCTCCGCCTCCCCGAGCCGTACGCCGCCGGTCTCGTCCTCGCCCCCGCGCCCGTCGTCACCGGCACCGAGCACCCCGCCCGCGAGCACGGGTGACGTGAAGAGCTACACGGTGGACGGCGGCCGGGTGGCCTTCGACATCGGCGCCTCGTCGGCGGAACTGGTCTCCGCGACCCCGGCGTCCGGCTGGCAGATGCAGGTGTGGAAGCAGCCGACGTACATCCGGGTGACGTTCAGCCGCGAGGGCAAGGAGATCGACGTCTTCTGCACCTGGCACGATCACGCGCCGATGGTCCAGATCGACGAGCGCTGAGCGCTCAGTCCCCGTCGACCCGGTACGACTTCGTCCAAGTGGCGCCGCAGCGACACCGGTAGTGCTCGATGAGCTCGCCGCCGTCGGAGACGCCCATCCCCTGGTGCACCCGGACATGGACATGCGTACCCATGAGTGTCCTCTTTCCGCCATGGGGGACAATTGGCCGATTTTGGCTTCCGCGTCTCTTTTCCGGCAAGGCCGCGCCCACCATGCGGACGGCTCCGGTCACTGGAACACGGCGGGGGGCGGTGCCGGTGAGTCCTTGGCGCTCGCGTCGGTGACGGCGACCGCCCCGCCCGTGAAATCGGCCAGCCCCCGCCCGTGCTCCACCCGCCCCGGGTGCGGATCCGTCGCGACCCGGCGGGTCAGTTCGGCGACGGGCAGCGGGGTGGCGGAGGCCAGGAGCACGGCGTTGCCGAAGCGGCGTCCGCGCAGTACGGCCGGGTCGGCGGCGAGCGCCAGCTCGGGGAAGACGGCGGCGGCGGTGGCGACCTGACCGCGCAGGTGCGCCAGCGGCGGCCCGTCGGCGAGGTTGGCGGCGTAGTGCCCGCCGGGCGTCAGGACGCGCCGCACCTCGCTGAGGAATTCCGTGCTGGTGAGGTGCGCGGGGGTGCGGGCGCCGCTGAACACGTCGGCGATCACCAGGTCCGCCCAGCCGTCCGGCACCTTGCCCAGCCCGGCGCGGGCGTCGGCGTTGCGTACCCGGACGCGGGCGCCCGGGTCGAGCGGCAGCGCGCGGCGGACGAGCTGCACGAGGGGCGCGTCGCACTCGACGATCTGCTGGGTGGAGCGGGGCCGGGTGGCGGCGACGTACCGGGCGAGGGTGAAGGCCCCTCCGCCGAGGTGCACCACCTGAAGGGGTCGGCCGGGCGGTGCGACGAGGTCGGCGACATGACCGAGGCGCCGCTGGTAGGCGAAGCTCAGCCGGGCCGGGTCGTCGAGGTCCACGTGCGACTGGGGCGCCCCGTCGATGAGCAGCGTCCACGCCCGCGCGTGCTCCGGGTCGGGTACGAGCTCGGCGACGCCACCGGCCACGGTCTCGACGACGGCATCGGCCGCCGCACCGCGTCCCCGCCGCTTGTTCCTTGCCATCCGCCCATTATCGGCGCTCCCCTCCCGGCCCCGATCCGGAGCGGGGGCTAACGGCAGTTGTCGGCGGCTTCGATGAGGCGGGCGGCTTCGCCGAGGGCTTCACGGAGCACGACGGGGTCGGTGACCGGACCGGTGTCGGTCGGGGGGAGCAGCCAGCCGGTACCGGAGACGGGGGGCTCCGGCGGGGCTCCGGGAACGGGAGGGATCCGCAGGCCGCGCCCGGAGGTCCGGGTGCAGGCGCTGCCCGGCATGTCCCAGCCCGCGGCGGTGCCCGGCGGGACCAGGAAGCCGAGGGTGTCGCACGAGCCGTCGTGCAGCACCGGCCCGACGAGCGGGGCGCCGCCGCGCCGCAGGATGTCGACGGCTTCGAGGCCCTGCCGGGCGGGGACTGTCACCAGATCACACGCCTCGCCCTCTCCGGGCCGGGCGCCGGCGTCCGGTGCCGGCCAGTGCTGTGCGGTGGTCCCTGACGCACCGCCGGACTGCGGATTCACCTGCATGCCGACCTCCAACAAGGGATCCCTCCTCGCTCGAGTCCCCGTGTGGAGACACATCGCGTCTCTCCACATGGTTCAACGCCCTTGCGCGTCAACAGCTACGGCGGCACGCCGCCGCAAAGGATGGCAGTTCATGGCGGATCGCCGACGAGATATCCGATTTGTAGCCAAACACTGTGTGTACGGGTCGTCACAGCAGGTACGTTCTTGCCCGCCGGAACAACGGCGGCGCAGTACGCGGGAGAGGGCTCGGCCATGGCGACGTCACGGGCAGTTCCCAATCTCGCCTTCCGCCGCCTGCGCGGGCAGCGCTCCCCGGGGGAGTTCGCGGCCGCGGTCCGCCGGGCCGCCCGGGAGATCGGCGAACAGGTCGCGTGTGACGCCCGCTACATCGGGCGCGTGGAGTCGGGCGAGATCCGCTGCCCCAACTACGCGTACGAGCGGGTGTTCCTCCACATGTTCCCCGGACGGTCCCTGACGGACCTGGGTTTCGCCACCCGGGAGCAGGTACGCGGCCGGGGGGCGCGGGCCGCGGCCGCCGATGTGCCGGCGCCACAGATCACCATCCGGAACGATGAGGAGAGCGACGTGCTGCGTCGCGCATTCATGACGAGCGGTACCGCCACCGTGGCGGCCGCCTCGCTCGGCCTCGGCGGCGCCGTCCCCGCGCCGCGCGCCGGCGGCAGGTTCGGCGAGACCGAGGTGCACGCCGTCGAGGAGGCGGTGCGACGGATCCGGCTGCTCGACGACCGGCACGGCGCCGACCGGCTGTACCGGCTGGCCGCCGAACCGCTCCGTACGGCGTACGCCCTGCTCGACGCCGGGACGGCGGTCCGCCGGTCGACGGCCGACCGGATGCACGCGGGCGCCGGTGAGCTGGCGCTCTCGGTGGGGTGGCTGGCGCACGACTCGGGCCGCCTGGACGACGCCCGCTCGCACTACGCCGAAGCCCTGGCCACCGCGCGGGTCGCCGGCGATCCCGCCCTGGAGGCGCACGCCTTCTCCAACACGGCGTTCCTGGCGAGGGACGCGGGCCGGTACCGGGAGGCGGTACGGGCTGCGCAGGCCGGGCAGCGGGCGGGCCGGCACCTGTCCTCGCCGCGCCTGCTGGCCCTGCTGACCCTGCGGGAGGCGGGTGGCTGGGCGGGGCTGGGCGACCGTGCGGCGTGCGAGGAGGCCCTGGGGCGGGCGCACACGCTGTTCGGGCGCGGGCCGGCCGACGCGGACCCGGAGTGGATGTCGTTCTTCGGCGAACCGGAGGTGGAGGCGCTGGAGGCCCAGTGCTGGTCGGCCCTCGGCGACTGGCCGCGGGCCGCCCGGCACGCGCACCGCGCGGCGGCCCTGCAGAACCCGCGCTTCACCCGCAACCTGGCGCTGTACCGGGCCCAGTTGGCGGCCGACCTGGCGCGCGGCGGCTCCCCGGAGGAGGCCGCGGTGGCCGGTGAACGGGTCCTGGACCTGCTGGGCGAGGTCCAGTCGACCCGTATCCGCGCGATGCTGGCCGAGACGGTCCGCCTGCTCACCCCGTACGGCGGCAGCGCGACGGTGACGGACTTCCTCACCCGCCGCGCGGCGCTGGGCGTCTCCTAGCCTTCCGGGCCCGCCGCGCGGCTCCGGGCGTCTCCCGACCTTCCTCGCCCGCCGCGCCCCTCGGCGGCCTGCTAGCCCTCCAGGTGCCCGGTGTCGTTCCAGCGTTCGAGGGCGGGCGCGCCATAGGCCCAGCCCAGGACGGACAGGCTCGTCGGGTCGAGGCGGACACGGGCCGCGAACGCCACGTCCTCGCCCAGCCAGCGCGCGGCGATGGAGCGCAGGATGTGGCCGTGCGCGAAGACCAGGACGTCACGGTCGGCCGAGCGCGCCCAGGAGACGACCTCGTCCGCGCGGGCCGAAAGCTGCGCCAGGGTCTCCCCCTCCGGTACGCCGTCGCGCCAGATGAACCAGTCCGGCCGGCCCGCCTTGATCTCGGCCGGCGTCATGCCCTCGTAGGCGCCGTAGTCCCACTCCATCAGCGTGTCCCAGCGCTCCGCGCGGTCGCCGAAGCCGGCCAGTTCGCAGGTCTCACGCGCGCGTGCCAGCGGACTCGTACGGATCTCGAAGCCGTCCAGGCCGTCCCAGGGCCCTCGGTGGAGCCGTTCGCCGAGCAGCTTCGCGCCCCGGCGGCCCTCCTCGAGCAGCGGTATGTCCGTCCTGCCGGTGTGCTTGCCCAGCAGCGACCATTCGGTCTGACCATGCCGGGCGAGCAGGATCCGCGGTGCCATGGGGGCTCTCCTGAAGTTCTCGCATGGGGTGTCCGTCCATCATCGCGCACGGTCCCCCCGCCGTGGATGGTGGGGATCCGGGCCCGATTGTCAGTGGCGGATGCGAGACTTCCGCGGGTGAGCGAATCCCTGGGCAGCGGACCGGTTCGGCGTCCGCAGACGACACTCCGGCACCAGCTCGCCGAGCTGCGCGGTCCGGCCGTCGCGCCGCATCCGCTGGATGCCCGCGCGCTGGCGGCGCTGGCCGCCAATCCCGGCTGCCGGCGCCGGGCACTGCTGGACGGTGCCGGTGTCGACAAGGCCGCGCTGGCGTCGGCGCTCGGGGCGCCGTCGGGCTTCGGGCAGTCGCAGTTCGCCTTCATGCGGGGCAATGCCTTCGAGGCCAAGGTGAAGGCCGACGGCGGTACGGAGCTGATGCGGCTGCTGGGTGTGGCCGAGCCCGAGGGCGTCCGGGTCCCCGACCTGGCGGCGGCGGGGCCGGAGGGCCGTGCGGCGCGTACGGCGCTGGCGCTGCGCGAGGCGACGGCGGCCGGGGAGTGGTGGCTGCTGGACCACCCGATGCTGGCCCTGGAGGTGGCCGGTTCACCGGCGTACCTGGAGCCGGACGCGGTGGTGGTGCGTCCGGACGGGCGGTGGACGGTCGTCGAGATCAAGTCGTTCCCGATGATCGACGGCTCGGCGGACGCGGCGAAAGTGGGCGCGGCGGCCCGGCAGGCGGCGGTGTACGTGCTGGCGCTGGAGCGGGTGGCGGCGCTGACCGAGGGCGCCTCGGTGGCGCACTCGGTGCTGCTGGTGTGTCCCAAGGACTTCTCCAACCAGCCGACCGGCTCGGTCGTCGACGTGCGCAAGCAGTTGTCGGTGACCCGGCGGCAGCTGGCCCGGCTGACCCGGATCGAGGACATCGCGGCGGCCCTTCCGGACGGCGTCACCTTCGACGTCGAGACGTGCTCGGCGGAGCAACTGGCCGCCGCCGTGGAGGCGGTTCCGCACGCGTACGCGCCGGAGTGCCTGGCCGCATGCGAGCTGGCGTTCCACTGCCGCGACCGGGCCCGTGCGGCGGGCGGCGTGGAGACGCTGGGCCGTTCGGTGCGCGGCGAGCTGGGCGGGCTGACGACGGTCGGCGCGGTGCTGGCGGCGGCGCGCGGTGAGTCGGGCGACCCGGACGATCCGGCGGTGTCCGCGCTGCGGCGGGCGGCGGCGCTGCGGGCGGAGACCCTTCAGGAGGTGGGCGCATGTCGCTGATCTCCACGCTCGCGCGGCTGGAGGCCGTGGAGTCCGGGCGGGCGCAGCCGCTGGCCACGGTGCGGCACCGGCACGTGGCGGAGCGGCCGCTGGTCCTTGTACCGCTGACGACCGCCGGTGAGGCGGGTGCGCCGCTCGGTGCGCTGGTCGGGACGGACCCGGAGGAGCCCCGTCTGCTGGTCGTGCCGCAGCCGCGCGACCGGGACCTGCGGTTCGCGTTCCTGGCGGACCTGGCCGAGGCGGTCCTGCCGTACGTCGACGGGTACGCGGACGACGTCGAGGCCGCCGAGCGGAGCGAGACGGATCCGGAGACCGGCAAGAAGGTCAAGGTCGAGGTGGAGCTGTGCGCGGACGCGCCGCAGCTGATCGTGCCGAGCCGCGCGGGCATCGAGTACGTACGGCTGCTGGGCCGGTCGATGCGGTTCAGGCGCACGGCCGAGCAGGATCCGGAGACGCCGTTCCCGGCGCCGCCGCGGGTGCCGCTGCTGGGCCGGTGGCTGACGCACTACGGGGAGCGCGCGCGGGTGCCGGGCTCGTCGCTGCTGCTCGCGGCGACCGATCTGCTGAACCGGCACTGGGCGACCGGCCAGTCGTCGCTGGAGGACCAGCACCTGGGGGCGCTGCTCGCGTGGGTCGACACGCCGGAAGGGGAGTCGGGCGCCGAGGCGGCGCTGCGGGCGGAGCTGGCGCGGGACCGGGACGGGCAGCTCGTGTGCCCGCCGGCCGGTCCGGCGACCGACCCGGCGTTCGACAACCGGCTCCTGGCGCCCGCGATCGAGCGGTACGACCGGGCGCGGCAGGCCCTGGCGTCGGCGGAGGACGGGGAGGCGGCCGACGAGCGGCTGGGCGACCTGCACCGGGCCGAGCGGGAGATCCGGCGGCTGATCCTCGCGCAGCTGCGGCCGACGTGGCACGCCGTGTGGCGGGCGGTCGAGCTGGTGCGGGAGCTGCCGCCGGGCGCGCGGGTCGCCGACCGCTGGACGCGCGACCGCTGGTCGTTCACCGGCCACCGGGACCGGGTGCGGGCGGGCGAGCCGCCGCAGCCGCGCCGGGACGACGCCGTGACCGCGGCGAACAAGCTGGCCGCGCGGGAGAGCGCCCAGACCCAGCTCGAGGCGCAGGAGGCGCTGGACGACCCGCTGGTGATGGCGGGGCGGCGGCTCGCGGGGGAAGCGTTCGCGGCCGAGGTGGTCGACGTGACCATGGCGTGGTCGGAGTCCAGGCGTCCGGCACCGCGGCCGTTGCTGACCGTGCGGACGGACGACCGGCCGCACGTCGGTGACGGGGTGAAGGTGTACCGGTCGCTGGACGGCAAGCCGCAGAGCGCCCGGTTCGTGCGGTACGAGGAGGACGGTTCGCTGGTCCTGCGCGTGCTGGACCGGATGGGGCGGGGCAAGGAGCCGGCGGAGGGCTCGGTGCCGGAGAAGGGCGACCGTCTGGTGTGGACGCTGTTCGAGCACGACCAGCGGGTGGGCCCGAAGCTGCCGGACCCGGAGGAGACGCCGTGGACGCACGGCGGTCCCCCGCGCGCCGACGTCGCCGAGAGCCCCGACCCCGTGACCCCGGAGGACCTGCTGTGACATCCGTTGCCTTCGATCCTTCCGCCGAGGCGGCCAGGGCGACCCGCGGGATCCTCGACGACACGCTGCACGGCGAGGCCAGGGGCGTCGTGGTGGACTCGCCGCCGGGCGCGGGGAAGTCCACGCTCGTCGTACGGGCGGCACTGGAGCTCGCGGCGGCCGGCCGGCCCCTGATGGTGGTCGCCCAGACGAACGCGCAGGTGGACGACCTGGTGCTGCGGCTCGCCGAGAAGGAGCCCGAGCTGCCGGTGGGGCGTCTGCACAGCAGCGACTCGGACCCGTACGACAAGGCGCTCGACGACCTCGGCAACGTCCGCAAGTCGGCGAAGGCGGCGGACCTCGCCGGGCTGGACGTGGTGATCTCGACGGCCGCGAAGTGGGCGCACGTGAAGGGTGTCGAGCCGTGGGGGCACGCCATCGTCGACGAGGCGTACCAGATGCGGTCGGACGCACTGCTGGCGGTGGCGGGTCTGTTCGAGCGGGCGCTGTTCGTGGGCGATCCGGGGCAGCTCGACCCGTTCAGCGTGGTCGGCGCGGACCAGTGGGCGGGGCTGTCGTACGACCCGTCCGCGAGCGCGGTGTCCACGCTGCTGGCGCACAACCCGGACCTGCCGCAGCACCGGCTGCCGGTGTCGTGGCGGCTTCCGGCGTCGGCCGCGCCGCTGGTGTCGGACGCGTTCTACCCGTACACGCCGTTCCGCAGCGGCACGGGGCCCGGTGACCGGCGGCTGTCCTTCGGGGTGCCGTCGGACGGTTCGGGACCGGACCGGGTGCTGGACGAGGCGGCCGAGTCCGGCTGGGGCCTGCTGGAGCTGCCGGCCCGGCACACCCCGCGTACGGACCCGGAGGCGGTACGGGCGGTGGCGCTGGTGGTGCGGCGGCTGCTGGACCGGGGCGGCGCGGCCGTGTCGGAGCGGTCGGCGGACCCCGTGCCCCTCACCCCCGACCGGGTCGCCGTCGGCACGGCCCACCGCGACCAGGCGGCGGCGGTGCGGGCGGCGCTCGCCGAGCTGGGCGTCGCGGGGGTCACGGTCGACACGGCGAACCGTCTCCAGGGGCGGGAGTACGACGTGACGGTCGTCCTCCACCCCCTGTCGGGCCGCCCGGACGCGACGGCGTTCCACCTGGAGACCGGCCGCCTGTGCGTCCTGGCCTCCCGCCACCGGCACGCGTGCGTCGTGGTCTGCCGCGCGGGCGTGGCGGACCTGTTGGACGAACACCCCTCGACGGAGCCGGTCCAGCTGGGTGTGACGGTGAAGTTCCCCGACGGCTGGGAGGCCAACCACGCGGTCCTGTCGCACTTGTCGGAGCACCGCGTCACCTGGCAGCCATGACCAGCCGCCCGCGCACCACCACCCGCGCCCCCGTCCCCGCACGCCGGACGGAGTCCGGCACGCCGCCGGAGGCGGCCGGAACACACAGCCCCGACGGCTGGGAGGCCGACCACGCGGTCCTGTCGCACCTGTCCGAACACCGTGTGAGGTGGTCGCCGTAGGGCGTACTTGCGCCGGGCGGGAGAATGGAGGGTGGTCCATCACGACGGGGGCGTCCCCGCGGGTGGGGGAAGCGCGTCGTGCGAAGAGGAGACGTTCATGGCGGAAACCGAACGGAGCGAGCAGCGGCGGCTCAGGCCGGCGCCCCTGCTCTTCGAGCCTGCGGAGGCCGCCTCCGACCCGGAGCACTTCTTCGACCTGGAGTCGATGGAGGACCCCCGGGAGCTGCTGGCCCGGTCCACCGAGCTGGCGCTGGCGTTCCGGGCGGCGACCGACCGGGCGGTGGAGTTCCAGGCGCTCGCGGCCGCGCAGCTCGCCGATCCGCAGCGGTTCGACCGGCTGACGGCCGGGGACATCGCCGAGCGCGCCGAGTGGACCGAGGACTACACCAAGAAGATGATCGAGTTCGGGCGTGACCTGATGCGCAGCGGAGGCCGCCCGGGCGAGGAGTAGCCGGGTGGCATATGACGGGGGCGCACGATACTCCTCCCCGACCCACCCTGTCCCGATTTTCCGGAACTCACCGAAGTCACGCCGTCACCGCCGGTAGACCTGGTTGTCATGAGCGCATGGCTGCGAAACGAATCGCCTCACGATCACGCCACCGAGGTCACGGCGGCCGGAGCCGGCTGGCTGACGTCGGCGGCGGCGTACCCGCGTTCCACGCTCGCCCTCTGGGAGTCCCGGCCGACCGCGCCGACGGTGCTGCCGTGCGGTTCCGTCTTCGACGTGGTGAGCGTGGAGTCCGTCTTCGGGCGCCGCATGCTCGACCGGCTGTGGGGCGAGGGCCCGGGCTCCGGCCCGGTCGCCGTCCACCGGGGGCGGATGCTGCTGTTCACCGCGCCCGGCACGGCGCACCGGCTGCCGTCCCTGCTCCGCTGGGAGGAGTGGGGGGACTCCGTGCCGCCCCCGCTCTGCCACGGCACCGGCGACGCGATCACCGTCCCGCCGCTGACGCCCGGCGCCGCGGACGGCGGTGGCGCACCGCGCTGGCTGGTGGCGCCGGACACCCGCCACCCCTGGCTGCCGGGACCGGAGGTGATCCTCTGGGCCTGCGTCCGGGCGGTCCGGGCGGGCGCCGCCGCGGGCGTGCGGGTTTCGATTTTTCCTCCCGCCGATCAGGGTGCTAAGGTCTACGACGTCAGCAGGCGCCGCTAGCTCAGTTGGTTAGAGCAGCTGACTCTTAATCAGCGGGTCCGGGGTTCGAGTCCCTGGCGGCGCACAGACGGGAGAAGCCCCTCGCGGAAGCGAGGGGCTTTTTCGTACCCCCAAGCCCTGCGAAGCACCCCGAAGCCCCCGGCAGCACCCCGACGCACCCCGGCGTACGTCAGCGCACCGTGACCCGCACCGTCCACGTCCCCGTCCGCGTCCGGTCGGCGACCTCGACCCGGGTGTTCTCCCCCGGCACCGTGAAGGTCTCCCCCACGCGCAGCGGCGCGTCGGCCAGCGGTGGGTAGACCGACCGGTCGAAGCAGGCGTCGGTCGACGGGTGGGTGTCGATCACTTCGACGGGCCCGGCGCCGGACACCGCGTCCGTACGGATCCGGTAGATCAGTACGCCCTCGGTGCAGGAACCGTGATCGTTCCCGGTCGCCCCGCGTGCCTCGATCGCCAGCGCGCTGGTGCTGCCGGTCTTGACGACCGCCAGGCGGGTGCCGACCGACGCGCCGCTCTGAGGTGCGGCCGCGAGTGGTTCCAGACTGAAACGGCTGCTGCCCGACTCGCCCACGCAGTGCACCTGGCGCCGGTCGAGCCAGCCGAGCTTCCACTTGTGCCAGCCGAAGAGTTCCGGGGCGAGGGCGAACTGGCTGCCCATCACGTCCCAGTCACCCACATGGGTGTCCCAGTCACCCTTGCCGTCCATCGGCCGGTGGTAGAGGTCCGGCAGGTCGAAAACGTGTCCGGTCTCGTGGGCGAGGACGTTGCGGTCCGGCGGGTGCCGCTCGAAGACGGTGACCACCCGCTTGATCGCCGCGCCGTCCGCGCGCAACGGGGTGCTGAAGTTGACGACCTTCGTGGCGTCGGAGTCCACGCCGGGCGCGTCCGGGTCGGCGACCAGGTAGACGATGTCGTACCGCGAGAAGTCGACCACCGGGTCGGCCGCGGCGAGCGCGTCGCGCAGGTAGGCGGCGCGGCGCTCCGGCGCCCAGTCCCGGCGTATGGCGTACGCGGTGGAGGCGTGCGGCATCCGGACCCACTCGCGGCGCGGGTGCGGGTGCAGGGTGAACTTCCCGTAGGACGCCCGCTGGAAGAAGTGGCTGGTGGCGGGGAAGTAGTCGGCGGCGAGGGTGTCGGGGGCGATCAGCGGCCGGGAGTCGGGGAACGACAGGAAGACCATGAGGGCGTCGAGCCGGCGGACGGGCCGCGGGTAGGCGGTGTTCCAGGTGTCCAGGCCGAGCGAGTGGTGGGCGTCGGTGCGCGGCAGGGCGCAGGGGCCCGCCGTGGGGGCGGCGCTCGCGGGGCCGGCGACGAGGCCGGTGGCGGCGAGCGCGAGGAGAGCGAAGAGGCCCGCGGCGGTGGACCGCAGACGGCTGCGTTCCACTCCGTCGGGTGGCTGCTGACCCTCCACGTCGACCTCCGGTGCGGCATACGGGACGTCTCACCACCCTGTGACGATTTGGGGCGTTACGCCCTGTTCCGCTGCCCCACTCGGGTGAGCGACCGACGCGCCGCACCGGTCCTGGAAGTTCACCGACAGTCACAATCGGTCACGGCAGAACGGGGCCGCGCCACACCCGTGCAGAAACGATCGGCCACCCTCGGACGGTCGAATCCTCACACCAATCACACCCGTCTCACGCGGTGGCGGCGCTGGAACGACCGCCGCGAGAGCCTCTATGATCGGCACACTTTCCTGGCCGACCCATCCCGACCACATCTGTGCGTCACAACTGCCTTGCGGGAGCGAGCCGTGAACGGAACCTCCGAAGGACCGGGAGCTGCGGCAGTCTCACCGACCGGAACCGCCCCGCGGCCGGTCACAGAGAGTAATGAAACTGTCGGTGAACCGCGCCACTCGGCTGCCGTCGCCCGCGTTCCGGCAGAGACGCCCGACGCGCACCACGCGCACGTCCCGGACGACTACCGAGCCGCCTTCAACGCCGCCCACATCGCCATGGCGGTCGTGGACCCCGAGGGGCTCGTCGTGACCGCGAACGAGGCCCTCGCCACGCTGCTGGGCACCGACACCGCGTCCCTCCGCGAGCAGGCCGCCGCCGACCTCGTGGACCTCGCCTCCGACAGCCGCACCTGGCACGCGTACCGCGAAGTGCTGCGCGGCCGCCGCTCCCGGTTCCGCTGTACGCGCCGCCTGAAACATCCGGACGGGCGGTCCCTGTGGGCCGAGGTGACCGTCGCGCCGGTCACGCCCAACCGGGGCGTCCTGCTGTCGATCGCGGACATCAGCGACCGGCGCCAACTCCAGGCCCGGCTGCGGCACCTGCAGATGCACGACCCGGTGACCCGGCTCCCCAACCGCACCCTGTTCTTCGAGCGCCTGACCTCCGCGCTGGAGAACTCCTCGTACGACGACGGCGGCACCGGCCGCATCGGTCTGTGCTACCTGGACCTCGACGGGTTCAAAGCCGTCAACGACACCCTCGGGCATCGTGTCGGCGACCGGCTGCTGGCCGCCGTCGCCGAACGGCTCACCGAGTGCGCCGACAGCGACGGGTACACCCGCAGCGGCGGTCACCTGGTGGCCCGGCTCGGCGGGGACGAGTTCGCGATCCTGGTGGAGGACTCCACCGGTACGGAACAGCTCGCCGACCTCGCCCGCTCCGTACTGGCCACCGTGCAGCGGCCGTTCGACCTGGCCGGGCAGCGGCTGTCGGTCTCGGCGTCGATCGGCGTGGTCGAGCGGGCGGCCGCCGGCACCACCGTCAACGGTCTGATGCAGGCCGCCGACACCACGCTGTACTGGGCCAAGGCCGACGGCAAGGCCCGCTGGACGCTCTTCGACCCCGAGCGCAACGCCCACCGCATGACACGGCAATCGCTCTCCTCCACGCTCCGGCCGGCCGTCGAGCGGGGCGAGTTCGCGCTGGAGTACCAGCCGCTGGTGGGTATGGCGGACGGGACCGTACGGGGTGTGGAGGCGCTGGTCCGCTGGAACCACCCGCAGTTCGGCACATTGGCGCCGAATCGGTTCATCGGAATTGCTGAAGAGGACGGATCGATCGTCCAGCTCGGCCGCTGGGTGCTGCGGACGGCCTGCCGTCAGGCGCGGCAGTGGCAACTGGACCACCCCGGTGAACGCCCGCTGTTCGTCAGCGTCAACGTCGCCGTGCGCCAGGTGTGGGACTCCGACCTGGTGGCGGATGTCGCCGAGATCCTCGCCGAGACCGGTCTCGCCCCGCACCTGCTGCAACTGGAGCTGACCGAGTCGGCGGTGATGGGCTCGGCCGGACGGCCGCTGCAAGCCCTCCAGGCCCTCAGCGACATGGGCGTACGGATCGCCATCGACGACTTCGGGACCGGCTACTCCAACCTCGCCTACCTCAGCCGCCTCCCCGTCAAGGTGCTGAAGCTGGACGGCTCCTTCGTGCGCGGGTTCCAGGACGAGGAGCACCCGAACCCCGCCGACGAGGTGATCGTCGAGGCACTGGTGCAACTGGCGCACCGGCTCGGGCTCACCGTCACCGCCGAGTGCGTGGAGACCTCCGGCCAGGCCGCCCGGCTGCGCCGCATCGGGTGCGACACCGGCCAGGGCTGGCTCTACTCCCGGGCGGTCACGGCGGAACGCATCGACCAACTGCTCGGCGTCGCATCGGACTAGGCCCGGCGGGACAACACCGCCGCCCCCAGCCCGAGGAGCTTCGCGGGCAGGGGGCGGCGGCGTTACGGCGCGGGTGACGATCAGCAGGAACCGAGGTCCTGCCAGACGCCCCACTCACCGGTGGTCCCGGGCTCCTCGCCCTTCGTCCACCACTTGGCCTTCCAGGTGTGCCCCTTGTGGGACACCTGGGCGCCGCCGGCGTACTCGGCCGTGGACGACCAGGCGGCGGCCGTACAGCCGGCCGACGGGTCGGTCGGCGTGGGCGTCGGGGGCGGCGTGGGCGTCGGGGTCGGAGTCGGGGTGGGCGTCGGGTCCGGGGTCGACGGGGACGAACCGACGGCCGCCACGATGTCGTTCAGCAGCGTGGTCTTCTCGTCCAGCCCGAGCAGCGAGTACATCATCGCGCCCGCCAGGCCCCGGCTGTGGGCGTAGTCCGCGCGGGCCTGGACGGCACGCTTGTCCAGCCCCGTGAAGAACTCCCCGTCCTTGTAGAAGTACGCGGCCTTCGCCTCGTCGTCCCAGAAGGTGGTGGCCGCGTTGTCGACGATGCCGCCGAGCTCCTTGTAGTGCGCGATACCGGCCTGCTGGCTGACCGGCCGGGCGGCCGAGGCCCCGGTCGCGGGCTGCGCGAGACCGTTCTTCGGGCCGGCCGGGACGCCCTTCCAGCCCCGGTAGTAGAACTCGTAGCCCAGCGTCAGCTTGTTCGCCGGGAAGCCGCCCGCGATGCCGTAGGCCGGCTTGCCGTCGATCCACGCGTCGATGGCGTTGTCGATCGAGTACTTCTCGGTGCCCGGCTTGATCGGGTCGGTCGGGTCCGAGGCCGGTGAGTACAGCGGGGACTGGTGGTACGCGGGCCCGTCGCCGTCCCAGGCGCCGTGCATGTCGTACGTCATGATGTTCGCGTAGTCGAGGTACGCGCCGATCTTGTCGGTCTCGATGTGCTTGATCTTGTCCTGCCCGGCCGGCAGGGCGGCGGTCAGCAGGTACTTCTTCCCTCCGTGCGCGGCCCCGTACGCGTCGAGCTGCTTGCGGAACTCGGCGAGGAGCAGCGTGAAGTTCTGCTTGTCCTCCGGCCCGTAGTGGTTGCCGAGGTGCCCGTCGGGGGAACCGGGGTACTCCCAGTCGATGTCGATGCCGTCGAAGATCCCGGCGGCGGTGCCGGGACCGCCGTACCCGCCCTCGACCGGCAGGTCACCGGCGATGTACTGCTTGACGCAGGAGGCCACGAACTTCTTGCGGCTCGCGTCCGTCTTGGCGGCGTCGTGGAAGTACTTGGAGTACGTCCACCCCCCGAGCGAAATGTTGATCTTCAGCTTGGGGTACTTCGCCTTCAGTTCCTTGAACTGGTTGAAGACGCCCACGATCGGCTGGTCCCACTTGTCGGCGACGCCGTCGACGCTGTCGGCGGCGCTGAAGCTGCGCTGGTAGTCGGCGTACGAATCGCCCGCCCCGTCACCGGCGTTGGGGTTGTTGTCGTCACCGGCCGCCTTGTTGGCCTCGAAGCAGGTCAACTCCGTGGGGTGGATGTTCCCGAACGAGTAGTTGATGATGTCCAGCTTGCCGGCGATCCCGCGCGTGTCGAGGTGCTTGGGGTAGAAGGCGTTCCCGTACACGCTCCACTGGTCGTAGTACGCGATCTTCACACCCCCGGAGGAAGGGGCGGCGGGCTGCGCGGTGGCCGTGCCGCCGACGGCGGCCAGCGCGCCGGCGGCGAGCGCCACGCTCGTGAGCGCGGCGATGAGGGGTCTGCGGTGGTGCACGTGCGGCCTCCGAGGGGGGTGTGCGGTACGGGAGTTGAAGAAGTGATAGCCGCCGCGCGAACACCGCGTCAATGGTCCGGACCAAATGAGGACTAGACCAATCCCTCGGCAAAACCCCTCGTCACAGCGTTGCCGCACCCACCAAGAACCGCCCGCCACCACCGGTGACGAGCGGTTTAAGGTTCACTTAGGAAGCTTGTGCGGCCGTTCCCGAGTCCGAACCACCACTGGGCAGCCCGTAGGCGTCCGCGATCAGCCCGTACGAGCGCAGCCGCGCCTCCGCCCCGTGTACGTTGGCCGTGATCATCAACTCGTCGGCGCCCGTCCGCTTCTGGAGGCCGTCCAGGCCGTCGCGAACCTCGTCCGGCGCCCCGTGCACCACGTTGGCCAGCCAGCCGTCGACGAAGTCCCGCTCGACCGCGCTGAACGCGTACGCCTCCGCCTCCTCCGGCGTCGGTATCAGCCCGGGGCGCCCTGTGCGCAGCCGGACCATCGACAGCGCACCCGTCAGCACCTGGCGCCGCGCCTCCCGCTCGTCGTCCGCGGCCAGCGCCGAGACGCCGATCAGCGTGTAGGGCTCGTCCAGCACCGCGGAGGGCCGGAAGGAGTCCCGGTACAGCTCCAGCGCCGGCAGGGTGTTGCGCGCGGAGAAGTGGTGGGCGAACGCGAACGGCAGCCCCAGCATCCCCGCCAGCCGGGCGCTGAACCCGGAGGACCCGAGGAGCCACACCGGAGGCCGCGCCGCCGGCCCCTGCACCGGTCCGGGCACGGCGTGGATCCGGGCGTACGGATGGCCGTCCGGGAAGTCGTCGTCCAGGAAGCGCACCAGCTCAGCGAGCTGCTCCGGGAACTCGTCGGCGCCCTCGCTCAGCCGCTCGGTGCGGCGCAGCGCGGCGGCCGTGGCGCCGTCCGTGCCGGGGGCGCGGCCGAGGCCCAGGTCGATGCGCCCCGGCGCCATCGCCTCCAGGGTGCCGAACTGCTCGGCGATGACGAGCGGCGCATGGTTGGGCAGCATGACGCCGCCCGAGCCGAGCCGGATGCGCGAGGTGTGGGCGGCGAGGTGCGCGAGGATCACGGCCGGGGACGACGAGGCGACGCCGGGCATGGAGTGGTGCTCGGCGACCCAGTGGCGGTGGTAGCCGCGCCGCTCGGCGAGCTTGGCGAGCGCGACGCTGGTGGCCACGGCCTGGGTCGCGGTGCGGCCACTGCCGACGGTGACCAGATCCAGCACGGACAGGGGTACCGGCGCGGTTCCGCTCGCCGTACCTCGCATCACGTCATCGCTCACCGGTGGGCTTTCCTGCGTGGGAAACACATACGGCCACCCACAACAGGAGGACCTCTCCGTTTATTCCTTCCGCGCGAACAACGCCCCCAGCTCCGTCGACCACGCCCCGCGCCGCTCCGCCAGCCGCAGCCCTTCCCACACCGTCACCTGGTTGGCCGTGAGCACCGGCTTGCCCACCGCCGCCTCCAGCTCCGGCAGGCACCCGACCGTGTGCAGCGCCGTGTCCGGTACGAGGACGGCCTGCGCGTCGGGATGGTCGGCCGCCCGCACCAGCTCCAGCACCCGCTCCGGCCCCCACGTCGCGACCTCGGCCCCGGTGACGACGCCGCCCGCCCGGGCCGCGACCACCTCGACGCCGGCCGCCTTCAGGAACCGGACGAACAGTTCCGTGACGTCCTCCGGGTACGTGGCCGCCACCGCCACCCGCCCGGCGCCCACCTCCCGTACCGCGTGGACGAAGCCGAACGAGGTGCTCGACGCCGGGAGCCCGGCCGACACGGCGAGGGTACGGATCTGCTCATGGGCTCCCTCCCACCCGTACACGAACGACCCGCTCGTGCACGCCCACACCACCGACTCGGCGCCGGACAGGCGCAGCTCCTCCACCCCGGCCGCGAGCCGCTGAGCCGAGCCCATCTCCAGCAGCGCGTCGACCCGGTGCGCGTCCTCACCGATGTCGGTGTGGACGATCGGCACGTTGACACCGGTCAGCAGCGCCTCGATCCGGGGGTAGTCGTCCTCGGCGGCGTGGCTGGGGTAGAGCAGTCCGACAGTCGTCATGTCACGCCCTCCTGGGGGTCGCGGGCCGGCTGGGCCCCGTTCATGAGCAGCGCCTGGTACGGGCCGACGGCGCGGGCGCCGATCCGGCGCAGCGCCGCCCACATGGTGACCTGGTTCGCGGACAGCACCGGCATCCTCAGTTCCGCCTCCAGCTGCGGGATCACGTCGTACGTGGACAGGTTCGTGCACGAGATGAACAGCGCGTCCGCCGCACCGGTCACCGCCTGCCGCGCCATGTCCACCACCGCGCGGTACGGCACCTTCCATATGTGCCTGGTCAGTCCGAGGAAGGCCCGCCCCGTCACGGCTGCCCCCGCTTCGCGGAGATAGTCCTCCAGGGCCCGGGTCACCGACCCGGTGTACGGCGTGACGAGCGCGACCCGGCGAACGTCCAGCTCCGCCAGGGCCTCCAGCAGCGCCCCGGACGTCGTCACGGAGGTGACGTCACCCGCCCGGGTCATCGCCGCGCACATGGCCCGCTCCCCCGCGACGCCCCCGACGAAACTGCCCGAGGCACAGGCGTACGCGACCACCTCCGGTTCGGACGCCGACAGGGCCCGGACGGCGTCGGTCAGCGTCTCGTGCTCGCTGACCAGCCGGGCGAGGCCCAGCGAGACCTCGACGGGGACGTACGGCGTACGGGTGAGACGCAGCGACACCTCCTCGGGCACCCAGCGCCACAGTTCCCGGTCGAGCGCGAAGTCGAACGGGGCGACGACACCGACACCGCGCTGCGGAGCCGGCCCGCCGAGGAAGGAGACGTCCATCGCAGGCCTCCCAGCGTCTTGTTGACGACGGTAGGTTCGGGTGCCAACGTGGTCAATCGATGCCGCTGCCGACTCTTCTCGTCCTCGAGGCCGACCCGCCGCCCCGCCTGGGCCGGCTGACCGGGCGGGTCCACGTCCGGTACGCCGACGAGAGCACCCTCGCCGCCGCGCTGCCGTCGGCCGACGTCCTGCTGGTGTGGGACTTCACCTCCGACGCGGTGCGCGCGGCCTGGCCCGGCGAGGGGCCGAGACCGGCCTGGGTCCACACGGCGAGCGCGGGGGTGGACCGGCTGCTGTGCCCGGAGCTGGCCGCGTCGGACACCGTGGTGACGAACGCGCGGGGTGTCTTCGAGGAGCCGATCGCCGAGTACGTGGCCGGTCTGGTGCTGGCCATGGCGAAGGACCTGCCGGGCACGCTGGAGCTGCAGCGGCAGCGGCGCTGGCACCACCGCGAGAGCCTGCCGGTCGCCGGGAGCCGGGCGGTGGTGGTCGGGGCGGGGCCGATCGGCCGGGCGATCGCCACGACGCTGCGGGCGCTGGGCGTGCGGACGGCGGTGGTGGGGCGGACCGCGCGGCCGCGGATCCACGGCGCCGACGAGCTGGACCTGCTGCTGACGCGGGCGGACTGGGTGGTGTGCGCGGCGCCGCTGACGGAGGCGACGCACGGCATGTTCGACGCGCGGCGCTTCGGGCTGATGCAGCCGTCGGCCCGGTTCATCAATGTGGGACGCGGGCGGCTTGTGGTGGAGGACGACCTGGTCACGGCGGTCTCCAAGCGGTGGATCGCGGGGGCGGCGCTGGACGTGTTCACCGAGGAACCGCTCGGTGAGGACAGTGCGCTGTGGGAGGTTCCGGGGCTGATCGTCTCGCCGCACATGAGCGGGGACACCGTGGGCTGGCGGGACCGGCTGGGCGCGCAGTTCGTGGAGATGTACGAGCTGTGGGCGGCCGGGCGGCCGCTGCCGAACGTGGTCGACAAGAAACGTGGGTACGTACCCGGGCATGACTGAGCCGACGACGTTCCTCACGGATCTGACCGCCCGCCAGCTCCTCGACGGTTACGCACGGGACGACTTCTCCCCGGTGGACGCGGTGCGCGCGGCACTGGCTCGGATCGAGGCGGTGGAACCGCTGGTGAACGCGTTCGTCCGGGTCGACGCGGAGGAGGCCCTGGCGAGCGCGGCGGCGTCGGCGGAGCGGTGGCGGCGCGGGGAGCCGCGCGGGCGGCTCGACGGGGTGCCGGTGACGGTCAAGGACGTGCTGCTCCAAGCAGGTGGCCCGACGCTGCGCGGCTCGAAGACCGTGCGGAGGGACGGCCCGTGGGACGAGGACGCGCCGCCGGTGGCCCGGATGCGGGCGGAGGGGGCGGTGTTCCTCGGCAAGACCACGACACCGGAGTTCGGCTGGAAGGGCGTGACCGATTCGCCGTTGTCGGGCATCACCCGCAACCCGCACGACCCGTCGCGGACGGCGGGCGGTTCCAGCGGCGGCAGTGCGGCGGCGGTGGCACTGGGGGCGGGGGCTCTGTCGCTGGGGACGGACGGGGGCGGGTCGATCCGTATCCCGGCGTCGTTCTGCGGGGTCTTCGGGCTGAAGCCGACGTACGGGCGGGTGCCGGTCTATCCGGCGAGCCCGTTCGGCACGTTGTCGCACACGGGTCCGATGACCAGGGACGCGGCGGACGCGGCCCTGCTGCTGGACGTGATCAGCGGTGACGACTGGCGGGACTGGTCGCACCTGGGCCCGGCTCGGCCCGTGGGCGCCACGCTCCAGGAGGGCGTGAAGGGGCTGCGGATCGCCTACTCCGCGTCCCTGGGCGGGCAGGTGGCGGTCCACCCGGAGGTGGCGTCGGCGGTGCGGACGGCGGTGGAGCGGCTGGCGGGTCTGGGCGCGTACGTGGAGGAGGCGGATCCGGACGTCGCGGATCCGGTGGACGCCTTCCACACGCTGTGGTTCAGCGGGGCGGCGCGGCTGGTCCAGCACCTGGGCCGGGAGCAGCGGGAGTTGCTGGACCCGGGGCTGCGGGAGGTCGCCGAGCGGGGGGCGCGGTACAGCGCGCTGGAGTACCTGGCGGCGGTGGACGTGCGGACGGCGCTGGGCCGCCGGATGGGCAGGTTCCACTCGTCGTACGACGTGCTGGTGACGCCCACGCTGCCGCTGACCGCCTTCGACGCGGGTGTCGAGGCGCCGAGCGGGTCCCGTAGGTGGACGGCGTGGACTCCGTTCACGTACCCCTTCAACCTGACGCAGCAGCCGGCCGCGTCCGTGCCCGTGGGCATCGACGGCGACGGACTGCCGGTGGGGCTCCAGCTCGTCGCCGCCCGCCACCGGGACGATCTGGTCCTCCGGGCGGCGCACGCGCTGTACGAGTGCGGCGCGGCGGGTGCCCCCGCCCCCTAGCTACGCGCGGCGGAAGCTGAGCGTTTCGCCGAGCGCGCCCGCGCGCCACAGGTCCTGGCAGGCGTCGGCCATCCGGTCGAGGCCGTCGACGACGGTGCCCCACACGATTCCGGGGACCCAGCCGGTGTCGCCGTTGAGGAGCAGGTTGTTGCGCTCGTAGAAGAGGGCGAGGTCGACGGTGACGGGACGGCGCGCGACCTCGCGCCCGTACCCGTACGCCGCTGTCCCCAGCTCCGTACCCTCGAAGGTGAAGTAGCACAGATCGCCTGGGATCGGAGTCACCGTCGGGTTCTCCAGGGGCGGCTCCCGCTCGGCGAACGCCGGGAACAAGGCGTAGATTTCGTTCCGGGCATACTTCGCGTGGTAGACATCGCCTCCCAGCGGCAGCGCCTCCCACACGGCCGCACAGGTCAGGGGCGCCCGGTCGTCCAGCAGTTTCGCGGTGCACCGCACCCCGCGCTTGTCCAGGGACACGGTCAGGTATCGGTCGGCCATCCCCTAGGCATACCCCGTCCGGAGTCGGGTAGCGGCGCGCCCATGGCTCGAACAGCTCGTCGACACAGAACAGGTCCCCTACGGCGGCGCACCCTGCTGCTCGGCTCGGCCGCGGCCGCTGTGGGCGCCGCAACGGCCGCCGGTTGCAGCCGGGTCGCCTCCGGCAACGCGCTCGACCGGCTCAGATCGCAAGGCACCGTGCGCCTCGGCATCGCCGGTGAAGTGCCCTACGGGTACGTCGACGAGCAGGGCGAATTCACCGGTGAGGCACCGGAACTGGCCAAGGTGGTCTTCCAGCGGCTCGGCATCGGCCGCGTCCAGCCCGTCGCCACCGACTTCGCCTCCCTCATACCCGGCCTGAACTCCCAGCAGTTCGACGTCGTCTCGGCCGGGATGTACATCAACAAGGAGCGCTGCGAGCAGGTCATCTTCTCCGACCCCGAGTACCAGATGCTGGACTCCTTCATCGTCCGCAAGGGCAACCCCAAGAACCTCCGGTCGTACGAGGACGTGGTGCGCGCCAAGGCCAGGTTCGCCACCGGAACCGGGTACGCCGAGATCGACTACGCCGTGGCGGCCGGGTACCCCGAGAAGGACATCGTCATTCTCCAGGACCAGGTGGCCGGGCTGAACGCCGTCGAGTCCGGCCGCGTCGACGTCTTCGCCGGAACGGCCCTGACGGTCCGTGAGGTGGTCAGGAAGAGCACCAGGGCGGAGGCGACCGCGCCCTTCGCGGCGGTCGTCGACGGCAAGAAGAAGGTCGACGGCGGTGGATTCGCCTTCCGCCCGACCGACACGGATCTGCGCGACGCCTTCAACACCGAGATCCACAAGATGAAGAAGAGCGGTGAGCTCTTCCGCGTCCTGCGGCCCTTCGGCTTCACGGAGGCCGAGATGACCACCCTCACCGCCGAGGAGCTGTGCCGATGACCGCCGGACTCTGGCAGAACTGGGTACTCCCCGGCATCTGGATCACCATCCAGCTCCTCGTCTACAGCGCGGCGCTCGGCGCACTGGTCGCCTTCACCGTCGGGATGGCCCGCACCCACCGCTCCCTGTTCGTCCGGTTCCTGGCGGGCACGTACACGGAGGTCTTCCGGGGCACGTCGGCCCTGATCCTGATGTTCTGGCTGTTCTTCGTAGTGCCGCCGCTCCTGGGCTGGCAACTGGTGCCGATGTGGGCGGCGGTGCTCGCCCTGGGCCTGTCGTACGGGGCGTACGGCGCCGAGATCGTGCGCGGCGCCCTCAACTCCGTCCCCCGGGCGCAGCGGGAGGCGGGCATCGCGCTCAGCTTCACGCCCTGGCAGCGGATGCGGCTGGTGGTGCTGCCGCAGGCGGTGCCCGAGATGATCCCCAGCTTCTGCAACCTGCTCGTCGAGCTGCTCAAGGGCACGGCGCTGGTGTCGCTCCTCGGGGTCGGTGACGTGTCCTTCGCCGCGTACCTGGTGCGCCTGGCCACCCAGGAGAGCGCGCAGATCTACTCCGTCATCCTGGTGATCTACTTCGTGATCGCGTTCGTCATCACCCGCTCCATGAAGGCCCTCGAACGGAAGACCAAGGCCAACCTGGGGGTGGTGGTCAAGTGACCTGGGACTGGTCCGCGGTCGCGGACTTCATGCCGCGCTTCTGGGACGGGCTGCTGGTCACCCTTCAGGTGCTGGTGCTCGGCTCGCTGATCTCGTTCACCCTGGGGCTGGTGTGGGCGGCCGGCTTCCGGGCGCCGAGCCGTCTCGTGCGGTGGCCGGTCCACGTGGTGACCGAGTTCATCCGCAACACGCCGCTGCTGGTGCAGCTGTTCTTCCTCTTCTTCGTCCTGCCGGAATGGGGCGTGCAGTTCTCGGCGCTGACCACCGGCACCCTCGCCATCGGGCTGCACTACTCGACGTACACCGCGCAGGTGTACCGGGCCGGAATCGACGCCGTGCCGGCCGGGCAGTGGGAGGCGGCCACCGCGCTGAGCCTGCCCACGCACCGGACCTGGTTCGCGGTCGTCCTGCCGCAGGCGCTGCGCCGGATCGCGCCGGCGCTCGGGAACTACGTCATCGCGATGCTGAAGGACACCCCGCTGCTGGCCGGGATCAGCGTGCTGGAACTCCTGCAGCAGTCCCGCCTGGAGAGCGCGTCCACCTTCCAGTACACCGAGCCGCTCACGGTCGTCGGTGTCGCCTTCGTCCTCGTCGCCTACCCGGCTTCCCTCTTCGTACGGTCCCTGGAGCGCCGCCTTGTCAAGTGAACTCATCCGTTTCGAGAACGTCAGCAAGCGCTTCGGCGAGAACACCGTCCTGGACGACCTCTGCTTCTCGGTCGAGGAGGGCAAGCACGTCACCCTCATCGGGCCGTCCGGCTCCGGCAAGACCACGATCCTGCGGATGCTGATGACCCTGGAACGCCCGGACTCGGGAACCATCCAGGTGAACGGCGGCCGGCTCTTCCCGGCCGACGAGAAGCAGCGGCGCGAGGTGCGCAAGGGGATCGGCATGGTCTTCCAGCAGTTCAACCTCTTCCCCAACATGTCCGTGCTCCGCAACATCACCGAAGCGCCCGTGCGGGTCCTCGGCCTGGACAAGGACGAGGCCGAGCAGCGTGCCCGGGAGCTGCTGGATCTGGTGGGGCTGGCCGAGAAGTGCGACGCCAGACCCGCCCAGCTCTCCGGCGGCCAGCAGCAACGCGTGGCGATCGCCCGCGCGCTGGCGATGCGGCCGAAGGTGCTGCTGCTGGACGAGGTGACCTCGGCGCTCGACCCGGAGCTGGTGGCCGGTGTGCTGGACCTGCTGCGCGACATCGCCAGGAGCAGGGACATCACCATGCTCTGCGTCACCCATGAGATGAACTTCGCCCGGGACATCTCCGACGAGGTCTTCATGTTCGATTCGGGGAAGGTGATCGAGTCCGGCTCGCCGGAGAAAATCTTCTCCGCCCCGGAGCACGAACGTACGCGCGACTTCCTCGGTGCGGTGCTCTGACCTTTCATTACCGGCCAGAAGTTTGCCGGGGGCATATGCCCCAGTGTCCCGCCCCAGCGTATGCGCATGGGGCGGGACAGTTTCTTGTCAACGGGAGCCCACGAAACGGCTCTTGGCCGCTATCGTGGTACGGAAGCTTGCGGTCACAACCTGGTAGGGGGAAACCGTGGCGCTGAAGCCCGAGCCGACCGCGCCGTTCCATTCGGTGCAGTACGCCCTGCGTGTTCTTGAAACGATCTCCAGGCACGGTGGCGGGGTGACCGACGTCCAGATCGCACGCGAGACGGGGCTACCGGCCGGCCATCTGACCCCGCTCCTGCTGATGCTGCGCCGCGAGGGGTACGTGGAGCAGGTCAGCGACGGCGCCTATGTCGTGGGCGACTCCCTGGTCCTGCTGGGCTCCGGCGCCACACGCCGCGAGGCCCTGGAGAACAAGCTCCAGGAGACCCTCACCGAGCTGCGCGACTCGGTCGGTGCGGCCGTCTACATCAGCCGGTACATCGACGGCGAGGTCAAGATCACCCAGATGGCCGACGGCCCGCACACGCCCAAGGTCAATGAGTGGGTCGACTTCCGCTCGGCGGCCCACGCCAGCGCGGTCGGCAAGTGCCTGCTGACGCAGCTCGACCAGAACGGCCGCCGGGACCACCTCTCCCGCCACAAGATCGCGCGGCTCACCTCGCGGACGATCACCAGCGAGAAGGTGCTGTTCTCCAAGCTGGACAGCCAGCCGCCGACCGTCCCGGTACTCGACCTCCAGGAGTACGCCGTGGGCACGGTCTGCGCGGCGGTACCGCTGACGGCCGGATCGGCGGTCGGCTGCCTGGCTCTCTCGCTGCCGATCGAGCACGCGCACCGGCTGCGCTCTGCGGCGGACGCACTGAACCGCAGGGCGGCCCCGGTGGTGCTCTCGCTGGCACTCTAAACCTGCTGAGCCCGGATGTGACTCAGCTCACGGCCCTGTGGTCAGGAGCACCCCTCGGACCAGGTAGTATTAACTCTGTCAGCAGGCGCCGCTAGCTCAGTTGGTTAGAGCAGCTGACTCTTAATCAGCGGGTCCGGGGTTCGAGTCCCTGGCGGCGCACAGACGGAGAAAGCCCCTCGCGGAAGCGAGGGGCTTTCTTGCGTTCGCGCCTCCGTGGTCACGACGCCGTGGTCACGACGCCGTGGTCAGGCGCGGAGGAACGCCAGGACCGCGAGGACCCTGCGGTGGGTGTCGTCGGCCGGGGGGAGGTTCAGCTTCCCCAGGATGTTGCCGATGTGCTTGCCGACCGCCGCCTCGGTCACCGTCAGCCGCCGGGCGATCGCCCCGTTCGAGTGACCCTCCGCCACCAGGGCGAGAACCTCGCGCTCACGCGGGGTCAGCGCCGCCAGCGGATCGCGGTGGCGGCGCAGCAGCTGGCGTACGACCTCCGGGTCGACGACCGTGCCGCCCGCGGCGACCCGGGTCAGGGCGTCCAGGAACTCCTCGACCTGGCCGATCCGGTCCTTGAGCAGGTAGCCGACGCCGGTGCCGTCGCCCGACTCCAGCAGCTCGGCGGCGTACGCGCGCTGGACGTACTGGCTGAGGACCAGCACCGGCAGCGCGGGGCGCTCGGCGCGCAGCGCCACGGCGGCACGGAGCCCCTCGTCACGGAACCCGGGGGGCATCCGGACGTCGGTGACCACGATGTCCGGATCGTGTTCGGCGACCGCGCCCTGCATGGCGGCGGCGTCGCCGACCGCCGCGACGACCTCGTGGCCGAAGCGGGCGAGGAGCCCGGTCAGCCCCTCGCGCAGCAGCACACTGTCCTCGGCCAGGACTATCCGCAGAGGGCTCGGCACGGGATCTCCACTCGCAGCACGGTCGGCCCGCCCTTCGGGCTGATGATCGCCAGTCTGCCATCGAGTACGGCGATACGGTCGGCCAAGCCGGTCAGACCGGTGCCATCGGTGGGATCCGCGCCGCCGGTGCCGTCGTCCTCCACCTCTATACGGAGCAGCGCGCCGGTGTGCCGGGCGGTGAGCCGGGCGTGGGCGGCGCCGCTGTGCTTGCCGATGTTGGCCAGCGCCTCGCAGACCGCGAAGTACCCGGCGCTCTCGACCGGCGGCGGAAGGCGCGGCAGGTCCACGTCGGTGTCCACGGGGACGGCCGACCGGTCGGCGGCGTCGGTCAGGGCGGCGCCCAGGCCGTAGTCGACGAGGACCTGCGGGTGGATGCCGTGGATCAGCTCGCGCAGTTCGGTGAGGACCCGGCCGGCCTCCTCGTGCGCCTGCGCGAGCTGGTCGGCGAGGGGGCCCGGCGGGGCGTCCAGCCGGGCGAGGCCGAGGGTCATGGTGAGGGCGACCAGCCGCTGCTGGGCGCCGTCGTGCAGGTCCCGCTCGATGCGGCGGCGCTCGGCCTCGAAGGCGGCGACCAGCCGGGCACGGGAGCGGGTGACCTCGCCGATGCGGTGCCGGAGCTCGGAGTCGCGCGGGGTGAGCAGCCCACGTGCCAGCGCGGCGCGGGCTCCGGCCAGGGCGCCGAGCGGATACAGCAGGGCGGGCAGCAGGAGCAGCCCGCACAGGGCGGCCGCGAAGGCGACCGGATAGGTGGTGACCAGCGGGCCCTTCAGCACCCGCACCTCGTGCCCGTCCAGGGCCAGCAGCACGGGCGTGGCCATGAGGGCGAGCGGTGTGCCCAGGGTCACGACGAGGGTGAGCAGCTCCAGGGGCCAGAGCACACAGCCGTGCAGCAGCGCGTACGCCAGCTCCCGCCAGGTGGCCCGCTCGCCCATCCGGACCCTCAGCCAGGCCAGGAGCCCCGGCTCGTCGGGGGTCCGGTGGGGGTCGGCGGCCGGGTCGGGGTCGACGAGCCGCAGCCGCCACCGCTCGACGCCCCCGAGGGCGACCCCGGCGAGCAGCAGGAGCGGGACGCCGACGAGCAGCAGGGAGGAGACGGCCAGCACCAGCAGGACGGCCAGCACGGCCACGCCGACGAGCACGCCGCTCGCCAGATAGCCGGCCGACCGCCAGGGCCGGCCGCCGCGCGGATGGTCACCCCTGGTCAGGGCCTGCCAGGGCGTACGGGGATCCATGGAGATCACGGTAGGCGCCGGGCTCACGGCGCCACCATGGCCCCAGCGGGGGTACGCGGGGTATGGCAGGCCCTACCAGCCGAACGGCGGTCGGCCCTGTCCGGTCGTCAGAACTGCACGTCGGAGCAGGCGTAGAAGGCGTTCGCCGTGTCCGCGATCGTCCAGACGGCCAGGATCAGGTGCTTGCCGGTCTTCCCGCTCGGGATGGTGCCCTGGTGCGTGAGCGTGGACGGCGGCTGCTGGGCGTTGTACGGGACGGTCAGGAACGGCTGGGGGTCCAGGGCCGCGCGGGTGAGCGGCGCGGTGCGGTTCCAGCCGTTCTTGGTGATGTAGTACTTGAAGTCGGTGGTGCGGTGCCGGGCGGTGAACTGCCAGCGGAAGGTGTAGCTCTGACCACCGGTCACCCTGGTGGCGGGCCAGTTGCCGCCGCGCGGGTCGTCGAGCTGGGCGAACTGCCCGTTGCCGCCCGCGCAGATCCTGCCGTCGGCGGGACCGCCGGCCGGGAAGCCCTTGGGGCCCTCGACGGACTGCGGCTCCCACTGGATGTTGCCGCAGTTGGTCACGGTGCCGTTGGCGCAGAGCTTCTGGCGGCTGATGGGCGAGTCGGTGTAGCCGTGGCTGCTGGCGCTGCTGGTGGCCAGGAGGGAGGCCCCGGCCACGCCGAGGGCCACCACGGCCGTGCCTATCTTGTGTCGCATGCTGTTGCTCCAGGTGGACGTGGGGGAAGTGCCATGAGCGTGCTGCACGCGTAAGGGGATCCGGTCTAGACCAAGTTCCAATGTATGGACGTCAGTTGAACATGTCCATACCAATCACGGACCTTCGACCGGACCACTCCTGCCCGTGTAGAAGGCCACCGTCAGGTCCTTGACCAGCGCCTTGCGGTCGTAGTCGTCCAGCTCGACCAGACCACGCGTGGTCAGCCGGTGGACCATGTCGTCCACCGCGTCCACCACCGACGTGAGCACCGTGTCCCGGTGCTTGGCGTCGATCGCCGCCACCCGGCGCCGCTGCATCGCGGCCGCGATCTCCGGCGCGTACTCGATCCGGGTCGGCTGGGCCGAGAAGACGTCGATCCCGACCGGGGCGCACTCCGCCGACAGCATCCGCGTCAGCGCCTCCCCCACCACCTCGGCGTCGCGCAGTGTCGGGGCGTCCTCGTGGAACGCGTCGGCCGGTAGCTGCGACAACACCCGAGCCATCGCCGACTCGACCTGCTCGCGCAGGTACTGCTCGTGGTCCGCCACCCCGAGCGCCGCCCGCACCGTGTCCCGGATCCGCCACACCACCAGCACCACGACCCGCAGCGCGGTGCCGTTCGCGTCCACCGCCGGCAGCGGCTCGCTGCGCCAGTGCCGCAGCCGTACGTCGACGCGGCGGCGCAGCAGCAACGGGCTCACCCACATGAGCCCCGTGCGCCGCACACTGCCCCGGTAGTCGCCGAAGAGCGTGAGGACCCACGCGTACCCGACCCTCCCCCGGGCCAGACCGCCGAAGGAGAAGAGCACCACCAGCACACCCAGCGCCAGCACCGCCCAGACGCCGAGCGGGATGCCGTTGTACGGGCGGGGCGGCAGCCCCAGCATGCCGGTCACCGACCTGGGCACCGCCCCGACCCACCACAGCAGCGCCGCGCACCCGGCCAGCGCGACCGCCCCGGTCACCACCCCGGCCCACCCGGGCAGCACCGGCCCGGGCCGCTCCACCAGCTCGGGGTCGGCCGCCGGCCCGGGCCGCCGCGCCGGTGCGGGCACCCTCACCGCGCGCGAGGCGCCCGGGGCCGCCGGTGCGCCCATGCCCGCCGGGGCGGCCGGTCCGGCAGGGCGCGGGTCGCCGGGCGTCCGGTCCCGCACGACGGCGACCGGTCCGGTGGCCACCGCCCCCGGGTCCGCCTTCTCGTCGTCGCGGAACAGCAGGTGCACCGGGATCTGCCCGGTGGTCTCGTTCCCGATGACCGGCACACGCCGACCGGTCGTCGTCCCGCCACCCTCCGGCGTCGCCGTACTCAACCCTGCCTCCTCGTGGTCGGTCATCGGAAAAGCCGCCGCCAGGTCTCGGGACCCGGGTAGCCGTTGGCGGCGGCGCCGCGCCAGCCCTGGGCGCGCTGGAACGCCTCGACGTTGCGCCGGTCCGCCTCGGTCCAGCGCGGACCGGGCCCGGCCCGGTAGTGGGCGCCGAAGCCGCGCTTCACCAACTGGCGCCCGAGCAGCTCGACGTGCCGGCCGGATTGGCCGGGCCGGAAGTACGCACGGCCGGGGAACACGGGCGCCGAGGCGGTCGCGCCGGGGCCTGGGGGGATGTCACGGCCCTGCCCGCTCACCAGCAGCCTCCAGGTGTCCGGCCCCGGCAGCCCGTCCGCCTCCCGCCCGGTCCAGCCCTGCGCCCGCTGGAAGGCCTGCGTCGCCCTCCGGTCCGCCTCGGTCCAGCGCGGACCGGGCCCCGAGCGGTAGAACCGCTTGCCGCCCCGCTCGACGAGCATCCGCCCGAGCCGTGTGACGTGCCGGTTGTTCGCTCCCGGCCCGAAGGACGCCGAGCCGGGGTACGCGACGGAGACTCCCGGGCCGCCGGGGTTGCCGAGGGTCCCGCCGCTCAGTCCCTTGTAGCGGTAGGCGACGTAACGGCTGGAGTTGTCCCAGTACGCCATCGGCGTGGCCAGCCTGCGGGCGTGCGGCCGGGTCTGCTCGTAGGCGGTGTAGGAGGTGTGCGTGTAGTCGGTCCAGCCGCCGAAGATGGTGACGTGCGAGCCCCGGTTGGGGTCGGCCGGGTTGTGGAAGAGCAGGATGTCGCCGGGCTGGAGCTCGGAGCGGTCCAGCCGGGTGCCGAACCGGTCGAGGGATCCGGTCCATTCGTTGCCGGCGAGGTTCCAGGCCATCGAGACGAAGCCCGAGCAGTCCTGGCGGTACCCGTCCGTCCAGTACTTCTCCATGGAGTAGGGGACCTTCGCGGCGACCCAGCGCTTGGCGCGGTTGATGATCTCGGCGCGGGTGGACCGGCGCAGCGAGGGGGCGGAGGCGTGACCGCCCGTCGGCCCGGCGTGCGGCCGCCCGTGCAGCGGCCCGGTGCCGCCCTGGGGGGTGGAGGCGTCCGGGTCGTCCCGGTCACGGCCGGGAGCGGAGGACGCCATGGGCCCGGCGGAGCCCGTGGGTCCGACGGGCCCCATCGGCCCCGTGGGGCCCGCCGGGTGGGTGACGGCGGTCGCGCCGGTTCCGGCTCCGCCGCCGAGGGCCACCCCGGCGGCGGTGAACAGGACCAGCGCGCGGCGCGCGCCGTGGGCGGCGGGGTGGCCGCCGGCCCTCAGGGCGAGGCGGAGGGCCGTCTCGCGCCGCTGCCGGGCGCAGCCGGCACAGGGACAGTCGGTGGCGGGCTCGTACTCCTCGAAGACCGGTACGGCGGCCATGCGGATCCCCTCCAGGTTCTTCCGGTGCTGCGGTACGGGCGCCAGTGTCTCAACTGTCCCGACATGTCGCATTTTGACGGTTGGAAGGGAAAAATCGGCGAGCCGACAGGCCGGGGGCGGCCCCAATGATCGACGGGAGAGGCCCCCGACGGTCCGGACCACCCCCGGACATCGGGTAAAGTCATGCAGGTCAGCAGGCGCCGCTAGCTCAGTTGGTTAGAGCAGCTGACTCTTAATCAGCGGGTCCGGGGTTCGAGTCCCTGGCGGCGCACGCGAGACTGAGGCCCCCTCACCACGGGTGAGGGGGCCTCAGTCGTGCCACCACTCCCGAGAGTCACCCAAAGCACGCGTATGCCCGGTAAACAGTCCGTTTCACCCTTGCGATCAAGCGAGGCGGCCGTAGACCCTATCCTGGAACCCATGCCCTCAATGGGGCAGGGGGTTCGTGCAGTTGGCAGCAGTTTCGGGGGATGCTCCGGTTGCGGGAACCGCGGGGTGGGGGCCCCGTTCACACACGGGATGCCGTGACAGGCATCATGCAACCGGAAGGTCGTCTTTCCCTGTCTACGGGGATGGTGGCCTGCCACTGATGCGTCGGGACACGCCGGCCCAGGGGGACCGCGCGCTCCGGACGGAAACGACACGACCAATCACGCAGCCAGTACATGCGTGCGGGGGGAAGACTCATGACGTCGACGCCGACCGGCGCCCGGCAGGACAACGACCCGTCCCAAACCACACAGCTCCGGGTTCCCCCGCAGCTCCGGACCGGTGGGGCGCGGCAGCGCGCCGCCGCCAAGCCGCTGCCGCGCTACGACTACGAGCACTACAGCCGACTCGCCGGGCCCCTCACCCAGCCCGACCCGAACAAGCCGTACAAGGTGCAGTACCGCTCCTTGATCTCGCAGGAGCCGCACCGCATACGGGTCGCGCTGATGCTCGCCGCCGCCCCGGTGCTGTCGCTGGTGCTGCTGGTCTGGCTGCTCCAGCCGTCGCACTGGACCGAGCGCGACTACCCCGCGTTCGACTGGCTGCCGGCCCTCGACATCGTGATGCTCGTCTCGATCGGTCTGATCGAGTTCTTCCGCTGCATGAACGTCCTGTCGAACGCGCACGCGACGCTGGTCGCCCGCGACCCCGTCCCGGTCGTGCCGGAGTCCGGCACCCGGGTCGCCTTCCTCACCTCCTTCGTCCCGGGCAAGGAGCCCCTGGAGATGGTGACGAAGACGCTGGAGGCCGCCGTCAAGATCCGGCACCGCGGCCTGATGCACGTCTGGCTGCTCGACGAGGGCAACGACCCCGAGGTCAAGGCCGTCTGTGAGCGCCTGGGCGTGCACCACTTCTCCCGCAAGGGCATCGCGAAGTGGAACCAGCCGTCCGGACCGCACCGCGCCAAGACCAAGCACGGCAACTACAACGCCTGGCTGGACGCGCACGGTGACAACTACGACTTCTTCGCCTCGGTCGACACCGACCACGTGCCGCTGCCCAACTACCTGGAGCGCATGCTCGGCTTCTTCCGGGACCCGGACATCGGCTTCGTCATCGGCCCGCAGGTCTACGGCAACTACGACAACTTCGTCACCAAGGCGGCCGAGTCGCAGCAGTTCCTGTTCCACGCGCTGATCCAGCGCGCCGGCAACCGCTACGGCGCGCCGATGTTCGTCGGCACGTCGAACGCCGTGCGCATCAAGGCCCTCAAGCAGATCGGCGGTCTGTACGACTCGATCACCGAGGACATGGCCACGGGCTTCGAGATCCACCGCCACAAGAACCCGGCGACGGGCAACAAGTGGCGCTCGGTCTACACCCCGGACGTGCTCGCGGTCGGTGAGGGGCCCAGCGCCTGGACGGACTTCTTCACCCAGCAGATGCGCTGGTCGCGAGGAACGTACGAGACGATCCTCAAGCAGTACTGGAAGGGCTGGTACTCGCTGCCGCCGAGCAAGCTCTTCAACTACACGATGATGATCATCTTCTACCCGATGTCCGCCCTGAACTGGATCCTCGCGGCCCTGAGTTGCGCGCTGTTCCTGGGCCTGGGCGCCTCGGGTGTGAACATCGACCCGACCGTCTGGCTGATGCTCTACGGCAACGCCTCCGCGCTGCAGATCGGCCTCTACGTCTGGAACCGCCGGCACAACGTCTCCCCGCACGAGCCGGAGGGCTCGGGCGGTGTGGCCGGCATGGTGATGTCCGCGCTGTCCGCGCCGCTCTACGCCAAGGCGCTGATCGACTCCGCCCTGCGCCGCAAGAGCAAGTTCGTGGTCACGCCCAAGGGCGACTCGGCGAGCCCGGACAGGTGGTTCGCCACCTTCCGGTACCACTGGTACTTCATCGCCATCTTCGGCGGGTCCATGGCCGCCGGTTTCGTCTTCGGGAACTCCCACCCCGCGATGATCATCTGGGCGTCGTTCGCCACACTGATCACCGCGACGCCGATCTTCGTCTGGCGGCACATGCTGCGCCAGGAGAAGAAGAAGCGCCACGGCCGGCACAGCACGCCGCCGCAGCCGCCCGCGCCGGTGGTGGACCACGCGCCGCAGGCCAAGCCGAGCTGGGCCGAGCAGAACGACACCATGCAGATCGCCCTTGGGGGACGTAACAAATGAGCAGCCTGCCCGTCCGGCCGAACCACCGGAGGAACCGCGCCCGTCGCATACTGATAGGCACGGCGGTGGTTGCGGTGGTCGCCGGGTTCAACGGGCCGGCCCTGTACCGGTACGGCTCGGAGAAGTACCACGACTACACGATCAACAAGCCGGAGTACAAGGCCGCCAACGGCCACTGGGACTTCCTCGACGTCCCCTCCGAGTTCCGGATCAACACCATCCACGCGGCGCTGCTGCACACCGGCAAGGTGCTGCTGGTCGCGGGCTCCGGCAACAACCAGAAGAACTTCGACGCGAACAAGTTCGAGTCGGTCCTGTGGGACCCGAAGACGAACAAGTTCAAGATGATCCCCACGCCGAAGGACATGTTCTGCGCCGGGCACACACAGCTCCCCGACGGCAAGCTGCTCATCGCCGGCGGCACCAAGCGGTACGAGAAGCTCAAGGGGGACGTCACCAAGGCCGGCGGCCTGATGATCGTCCACAACGAGGACCCGGACAAGCCGATCACCCTGCCCGCCGGGACGAAGTTCACCGGCAAGGCGAACGGGAAGACGTTCGTCTCCAAGGACCCCGTCCTGGTGGAGAAGGCCGAGAAGGTCTTCGACAAGACCACCGGCCGCTTCCTGCGCACCCAGCCGGGCCTCGGCCGGATCTACGTCGAGGCCGAGGAGTCCGGCAAGGAGTTCGAGACCGGCACCGAGGACAATTACAAGGTCGAGGGCCTGAAGGGCAAGGACGCCCGCAACGTCTACGGCATGGCGCAGAAGCTCGCCCTCGACAAGAAGGACTTCCAGGGCATCAGGGACGCCTTCGAGTTCGACCCGGTCGCCGAGAAGTACATCAAGGTCGACCCGATGAACGAGGCGCGCTGGTACCCGACGCTCACCACGCTCAAGGACGGCAAGGTCCTCGCCCTGTCCGGCCTCGACGAGATCGGGCAGATCGTCCCCGGCAAGGACGAGATCTACGACCCGAAGACCAAGAAGTGGGAGTACACCGGGATCGAGCGCCGCTTCCCGACGTACCCGGCGATCTTCCTGATGGACAACGGCAAGCTGTTCTACTCCGGTTCCAACGCCGGGTACGGACCGGCCGACGTCGGCCGTGAGCCGGGCGTCTGGGACCTGGAGACCAACAAGTTCGACAAGATCCCGGGCCTGAGCGACGCGGACCGGATGGAGACGTCCGCGACGGTCATGCTGCCGCCCGCCCAGGACCAGCGGTTCATGGTCATCGGCGGTGGTGGTGTCGGCGAGTCGCAGGAGTCCAGCGAGAAGTCCCGGCTGGTCGACCTCAAGGAGCCCAACCCGCGCTTCAAGGACGGCGCCTCCCTGGACAAGGGCACCCGCTACCCGAGCGCCTCGCTGATGCCCGACGACACGGTCCTGGTCACCGGCGGCTCGGAGGACTACCGGGGCCGCAGCGACTCCAACGTGCTGGAGGCGCGGACGTACGACCCGAAGACGGGGACGTACACGCGCGTCGCCGACCCGCAGGTGGGCCGCAACTACCACTCCGGCTCGGTGCTGCTGCCCGACGGCCGGGTAATGATCTTCGGCTCGGACTCGCTCTTCGCCGACAAGGCCAACACCAAGCCGGGCGTCTTCGAGCAGCGCATCGAGATCTACACCCCGCCCTACCTCTTCCGTGACTCCAAGCCCGAGGTCACCGGAGGCCCGGCGAAGATCAAGCGCGGGCAGAGCGGCGTCTTCAAGACCCCGGACGCCGCGAAGATCAAGACGGCGAAGCTGATGCGGCCGAGCGCCGTCACACACGTCACCGACGTCGACCAGCGCTCCATCGCGCTGGACATGAAGAAGACGGCCGACGGCATCGAGGTCACCGTGCCGAAGAACCGCGCCCTGGTCCCCTCCGGCTGGTACATGCTCTTCGTCACCGACGACAAGGGCACGCCGTCCGAGGCGGTATGGGTCGAGGTGCCGTAGCACCCGGTCACGACGCGAAGGGGCGCCCCCGGCGGGGGCGCCCCTTCGTCGTACGTGTGCTGCCGTGGTGCCGCTACTTCGTGTTGCGGGCCAGTTCGAGGGCATACTCCGGGAACCAGTCTCCCGCCTTCGGGCCACCCTTGCAGTCGCCGTCCGACTCGCCCGGGCGCTTGATCCACAGATACGCGTCGACCAGCGGGTCACCCGTCTTGGTGGTGGGCGTCTCGCCGAGGGCGCGGCCCGGCGGGTTGCACCAGTTCTCGGCCGGGTCGCCCTTGGTGTAGGGGCCGTTGCCGTTGCGGCTGGTGTCGATGACGAACGGCTTGCCGCCGACCTTCTTCGAGACCTTCTTGCCGTACTCCTTGCTGGCCTCGGTGGTCTGGAAGTTGGCCACGTTCACCGCGAAGCCGTCGGCCTCCTCGACGCCCGCCCACTTCAGCGGCTCGAAGATCTGGTCCGGCTTGCCCCAGCCGGCGTTGCCCGCGTCCAGGTACACCTTGGTGTTCGGGAGCTGCTTCAGCCGCTTGACGGCGCCCTTGAGCAGGTCGTACCGCTCCTCGTGGTACTGGTCCTCGGTACAGCCGTCCACCATGTGCATCACGGCGTCCGGTTCCACGATCACCGTGGCCCGCCGGTCGCCGATGCCCTTGGCGACCTTGTCCAGCCAGGCGCGGTACGCGTCGCCGTCGGCGGCACCGCCCGCGGAGTGCTGGCCGCAGTCGCGGTGCGGGATGTTGTAGAGGACCAGCACGGCGTCCCGGTCGGCCTTCGCGGCGGCTTCGGTGAAGCCGCGGGCGTCCTCCTCCGGCTGCTCCGTGCCGACCCATTCGCCCACCGGCTGGGAGGCGATCTTCTTGATGAGTTCGGCGTCCTCGGTCCTGCCGTCGCGCAGGTAGCCGGCGACCTGCTGGGCCGCCTTGCTGCCGGGATTGACCCAGAACGGATCGGTCGCCTTCGGCTGCTGGCTCACGCCCGGCACGGCCTCCGGCTTCCCGCCGCCGCCGGCGTCGGGGGAGGTGCAGCCCGCCAGCAGCAATGCCGCCACGGCGCCCACCGCCCCCACCGTGGCCGCCCTCACGCGGGCACGCCCGGTGCAACTGCCGTACATCCACTCCCCCTTGGGTGCACTCTGTGCGGGGCCACCCCCCAGGCGCCCCCTCCCGGACAACCCGGTCGAATCCATCCTGACACACGTGTCCGGAAAGCCACGAGGGCGGTCTGGATCGGGCCCGGGCGGCGTTCTGCGTGAGCGCGGGCTGCCGGACCGGCCCCGGCCTCCCGCGTGACGCCGGGTTCCTCCCGCGGCCCGGGCTCCCGTGGTCGAGGGCCGGCCCGGTCGACGGTCGGGGGATGGGGGGACCCCGGTACGGCCGGGGGGGAGGGCCGTCGGCCGGTCCAGGTGGTCCGTCACCTGCCGCCGGTCAGGTACGCGGAGACGACGACGTTCGCCGTGTAGGTGCCCGCCTCGCGGTCGAAGGTGCCGCCGCAGGTGATCAGGCGCAGTTCGGGGCGGCCCGGTTGCCGCTGCCCGTACGCCTTCTTCGGGTCGAACTCGTGCCGGGCGAAGACCTGCACGTCGTCGATGGTGAACTCGGCGACCGAGCCGTCCGTCCGGGTCACCACGATCCGCTCGCCGGGGCGGGCGGAGCTCAGGCCGTAGAAGACGGCGGGTTTCGTCTCGGTGTCGACGTGGCCGACGAACAGCGCGGCGCCGTCCGTGCCCGGCTTCGCCCCGTCGCCGAACCAGCCGACGGTGTGCGCCGTCCCGTACGGGGGCGGGTCTATCGCGCCGGTCCTGTCCAGGCCCCGCGGCGTGACCGGGGCGGTGATCCCGAGCGACGGGACCTCCAGGCGCTCGGGCGTGGCGGGCCCCATCGGCGGGCGGGCCGGCGGCAGCGGAACACCCAGGGGACGGCCGACGGCGGCGACGTCTCCGGTGGTGGGAGCGGACAGGCCACCGGGGCCGGACGTGATGTCCTTGCCCCACAGCCACAGGCCCAGCAGCAACAGGGCCCAGGCCACGCCGGTGAGCAGCCGGCCGTGTCCGGCGGGGTGCGATGCGGAGGACATGGTCAGTCCGCGCGGGTACGGCGCCGGCGGCGCGTGCTGCGGAACGCGACGGCGACCGCCGCGACGCCCGCCAGCACGAGGCCGATCACGGTGTGCGAGGTGCTGGGCCCCTGTTCCTCCGCCCCGCCGCGGGACGCGTCGGCGGCCAGCTCCGCCGCGCCTCCGCCGCCGGCGCTGACCGGGGCGACGGGGCTGGGCGGCGTGTGGTGGGTGACGTGGACGGTGCCGGCGTCGTGGTGGTTCCGCCCGCCGCAGTGGACGGTGAGCGGGTAGGAGCCGGAGTCGAGGTGGGACTTGACGGTGGTGTCCCCGTACAGCGGCCCGCCCCTGCCCTCGCGGCCGGACAGCTCGGCGTCCGCGACGAACGCCTTCGACCTGACCGAGCCGTGTCTTCCGTGGCAGCCGTGGACCTGGATGTCCACGTCCCCGCCGGGCTTGATGGTGGCCGGGACCACCAGGGCCGTGACCTTCTGCCGGTGCTTCTCGCCGTCCCGGTGCTCCTCACCGTCACCGGCGTACGCGGCTGCCCCGGCCGACAGGACGAGGGCGGTGGCCGTCCCCGCGGCACGGAGAGCAAACAGAGCTGAACGCATCGTGAACCTCCTGCTCTGAAGATTCACCCCGTTCGGCGGTTCCCGCATCCGCACAGGGACGGCATCCACCCCGTCTTTCACCCGGTCGGGCGGTCCTGACCTGGGCCGATGGGCCCGGGAAGGGACCGGAGAAGGTTCAGACGCGATCCACCAGATCGGCGATCGAGTCGACGACCGTGGAGGGGCGGAAGGGGTAGCGGTCCACATCGGCGGGGGTGGTGAGGCCGGTGAGGACCAGGAACGTCTCCATACCCGCTTCCAGGCCGGCCAGCACGTCGGTGTCCATCCGGTCGCCGATCATGGCGCTGGTCTCGGAGTGGGCGCCGATGGCGTTCAGCCCCGTGCGCATCATCAGCGGGTTGGGCTTGCCCGCGAAGTACGGGTCCTTGCCGGTGGCCTTGGTGATCAGCGCGGCGACCGACCCGGTGGCGGGCAGCGGGCCCTCGGCGGACGGGCCGGTCTCGTCGGGGTTGGTGCAGATGAACCTGGCTCCGCCGTTGATCAGCCGGATCGCCTTGGTGAGGGACTCGAAGCTGTAGGTGCGGGTCTCGCCCAGGACCACGTAGTCGGGGTCGTGGTCGGTGAGGATGTAGCCGATGTCGTGGAGCGCGGTGGTGAGCCCCGCCTCACCGATGACGTACGCCGTGCCGCCGGGCCGCTGGTCGTCCAGGAACTGGGCGGTGGCCAGGGCGGAGGTCCAGATGTTCTCCACCGGCACGTCCAGGCCCATCCGGGCCAGGCGGGCGTGCAGGTCGCGGGCGGTGTAGATGGAGTTGTTGGTGAGGACCAGGAAGGGCCTCTCCGCATCCCGCAGCTTCTTGATGAAGGCGTCGGCGCCGGGAATGGGGACGCCCTCGTGGATGAGGACACCGTCCATGTCGGTGAGCCAGGATTCGATCGGCTTGCGCTCTGCCACGGGCGGGACTCCTGCCGTACGGATACGTGCATGCGTGCTGGGGGCGCCGCGACAACGCTGTGGCGACGCCCCCAGGGTAGGCCCTGCCCGGCCGGGCAGACCGGGTCAGGGAGCGGGGTCCGGTGCGTGCAGATGCAGGGCGGAGGAGGGAGCCACTGCGGTGGGGGCACCTCCCGTGCCCGAAGGGCTACGGGGGACATTGGCGACCGACGACAACGCAGCAGATGTGCGTGCCAGGGCACGCGAGCCCGGCATGGCCGGCCGGGCAGGGCCTGATCACGATGCGGTGATCTTCACCCCGTCGATCGTCCAGTACCAGTTGTTCGCGCGGCACTCGGGCCTCGGTGACGTACGTGCTCTCCGGGCCGACCCGCCGTCGTCGGCGAGCAGCACACGCTCCATGTGCCGGACGGGCTCACCGGGTTCGGCGGCGAGCGCGGCGGGGCAGGGGAAGCGGTCGAGACCGAGGAGGTTGCGGCCGGGGCGGCGGCCCTGGCGGCGTACGCCCTCGGTGCGGCCGGCGAGCGACAGCGGCTGCTCCAGTTCGGGCCCGGCGACGACCGTGCCGCGTCCCTGCCGGCGCAGCCGGCCCTCCGGCAACAGCTCGCGGAGGGCCTGGGGCGTACGGCCTCGCGCGAGACTTCGTAACGCACCACAGGTCGCGCTCAGTGGGCAGCGCCTGCCCCTCAGCCCTTGCGGCCGCGCAGCCGCCCCGCGAGGGACAGCGTCCCGGCGCCCAGGAGGAAGGCGAGGACGGAGGCACCGGCGATGATCAGGACGTTCCGGCCGGTCCTGGGCAGTTCCTCGGCGAACTCGCTGGCGGGCTCCTCGTTCACGAGGGTGAACCGGTAGTCGGCGGACTCGCCCACCCAGTCGCCGTCGTCGCCGCGCCGCTGGACGACGGCGGCGTTGGCGGTGATCGTGTCGGGCCGGGCGTCGGAGGTGAAGGCGAGCCGGACCGGCACGGTGACGGTCCGGCCGGGCGGGACGGCGAAGCCGCGGAAACGGTCACCGCCGTCCTCGGCCGCGTCGTCGTCCAGGACGCCGACGAGTTCGTGCTCCTCGCTCGACTCGACGGTGACGGGGTGCTGGCGGCCCTTCCCGGCGCTGTCGTAGAACTCGAGCTGGATCTGGCCGGGGCGGAGGGCGCGGGCGCGGTCGGTGAAGACGATGACGGGGTGGATGTTGGCGCAGGGCTCGGTGGTGGTGTTGGTCAGCTCCACGTTCCAGGTGTGGAAGCCGCCGCCGGGACGGTAGGCCGTGGGGCCGCCGGAGATGCGCGTGCGGATCGGGAAGGCGGCGGCGGAGGCGTTCCCGCAGGAGGGCTGGCGGTCGGGGGCAGCCGCCTCGAAGGCCGCGGTGCCGTCCTCGGGAGCGGGCGGCGCGTGGGGCGGCTCCGCCGCGGCGGGGGCGTGGGGTGCGGCGGCGGGGGCGTGGGGTGCGGTCAGCGAGTGGGGTGCCGTCACGGCTGCCCCTGGTGCCGCGGGTGCGGCGACCGGCACGTGAGGTGCCGCGGCAGGGCCCTGCGGTGCGGTCGGCGCGTGGGGTGCCGTCACGGCTGCCCCCGGTGCCGCGGCGGGCACGGGAGGTGCCGCGGCGGTGAGTGCGAGGACGGCGACGGCGACGGTGGCGCCGAGGGCGGTGGCGTTGCGCAATCGCATGGGGAACCTTTGGCGGCGGGTGGACGGTCGTGCCCCGAGAACGTCCCACGCCCGCACCCCGACACACCGGCGCGGCGGCCACGTCCCGCCGAACGGCACCGCCGATGCGCCCGATCGGCCCAATGCGGGGCCCGGCGCGCGGCCGAACGCGGGGGGCGAACGCGCGCGGCCGAACGCGGGGGGCCGAACCCGGAGGCCAGAGGCGAGGCCGCACGTGGGGCCGAACCCGGGGGCCCGCCACCCGCTGCCTCCGTCGCCGCCTAGCGGCCGAACACCGGGGCCAGGACCAGTTGCGCGGCGCCCTCCGCGACCGGGTGGGGCGTGCCGTCCGCGAGAGTCACGGGCACCGCGGGGTCGCCCGCGCGCTGGGCGCGCTCCTCCAGGACGGCGCGCACGCCCCGGACGAAGGGCTCCACCGCGCCGGTCACCACCCGGCCGCCCAGCAGCACGTGGTCGATGTCGAGGAGTTTGACGAGGTTGGCCGCCCCGGCGCCCAGCACCCGGGCCGCCTCGGCGAGGTCGCCCCGCGCGACGGCGGCCAGGCACAACGCTTCCAGGCAGCCACGCCCGCCGCACCCGCAGACCGGGCCGTCGAGCTGGACGGTCTGGTGCCCGAACTCCCCCGCGCCCGTCCGCGCGCCCCGGTACACGGCGCCGCCGAGGACGAGCCCCGCGCCCAGCCCCGTACCGAGATGGAGGTACGCGAACGAGTCACCGCCCGCCCCGCTGAGGGCGAGGCTCAGCGCCGCCGCGTTCGTGTCCTTGTCGAGCACCACGGGCAACCCGAGCCGCCGGGCGAGCGCGTCGCGCAGGGGGAAGCCGTCCCACTCGGGGAAGCCGGTCACCCGGTGCGGCACGCCCGCCGCGTGGTCGAGCGGCCCGGGCATGGCGACGCCCACCCCGAGGACCGGCCGGCTGGTGAGCGCGGCGACCTCGCCGGCGGCCACCTCCATGACCACCTCGGCTCCCGCCCCCAGGTCCAGCGGGACGACGCTCGACGCCACGACGACCCCCGACAGGTCGACGAGCACGGCGGTGAGCTCGTCCCGGTCCAGGTGCAGGCCCACGGCGTGGACGGCTCCGGGGACGAGCCGCAGGACGGTGCGCGGCTTGCCGCCGGTGGAGGCGCGCCGCCCCGCTTCGGCCGCGAGTCCCTCCTCCCGCAGCCGGGCGGTGATCTTGCTCACGGCCTGCGGGGTGAGCCCGGTCCGCTCGGCCAGTTCCAGCCGGCTGGCCCCGTCCTCGCCCGCCTCGCGCAGCAGGCCGAGCAGGAGGGCGGCGTTGTGGCTGCGGAGGGCCGGCAGGTTCACACCCGTATCGCTGTTCACCGTCCCATTGTCGCGCCCGCTTGCACTTTGGCAACAGCGTTGCTTAAGTGGCGGTCATGACTGGACCGAGTGGAACGCTGCGCGTCGGACTCGTGGGCTACGGCCTGGCGGGCTCCGTCTTCCACGCCCCGCTGATCGCCGCGACCGAGGGCCTGACCCTCGACACGGTCGTCACGTCCGCCCCGGAGCGCCAGCAGCAGGCCCGTGACGCGTTCCCGGGCGTCCGCGTCGCCGCGTCCGTGGACGAGCTGTGGTCCCGCCCCGGCGAGCTCGACCTGATCGTGATCGCCTCGCCCAACAAGACGCACGTCCCGCTCGCGACCGCCGCCCTCGAGGCCGGTCTGCCGGTCGTCGTCGACAAGCCGGTCGCCGGTACGGCCGCCGAGGCGCGCGGGCTCGCCGCCCTCGCCGAGGCGCGCGGCCTGCTCCTCTCCGTCTTCCAGAACCGCCGCTGGGACAACGACTTCCTCACCCTCCGCTCGCTGATCGAGCGCGGCGACCTCGGCGACGTACAGCGCTTCGAGTCCCGCTTCGAGCGGTGGCGGCCCCAGCTCAAGGGCGGCTGGCGCGAGTCGGGCTCGCCGGAGGAGTTCGGCGGGCTGCTGTACGACCTGGGCAGCCACGTCGTCGACCAGGCGCTGGTGCTGTTCGGACCCGCGGTGCGGGTGTACGCCGAGGCCGACGTACGCCGCGAGGGCGCCGAGGCGGACGACGACACGTTCATCGCGCTCACGCACGCCAACGGGGTCCGCTCCCACCTGTACGTGAGCGCCACCGCCGCCCAGTTGGGCCCGCGCTTCCGGGTGCTCGGCTCGCGGGCGGGGTACGTCAAGTACGGCCTGGACCCGCAGGAGGCGTCGCTGCGCGAGGGCGGGCGCCCCGGCCCCGGGTGGGGCGACGAGCCCGAGTCGATGTGGGGCGCTCTGGGTGCCGGGGAGTCCCCGCGGACCGGAGGCGGCACCCCGGTCCCGTCGCTGCCGGGCGACTACCCGGCCTACTACGCCTCGGTCGCCGCCGCCCTGCGCGACGGTACGCCCCCGCCGGTCACCGCCCATGAGGCGGCGGCGGCGCTGGACGTGCTGGAGGCGGCGCGCCGCTCGGCCCGCGACGGTGTGGCGGTGACCCTGTGACCTCCACGACCACCACTTCCACCGTGTCCACGGCGTCCACCGCGTCCCCCGCGTCCACCGCGGCGACGACCGCCCCGACCGTCGCCGAGCTGGAGGAGGAGGAGGCCCGCCTGGCCCTCCCCCACTTCACGTACGACGACGCCTGGACGCTCGGCACACTCCTGGTCGGCCTGGCCCGCGAGCGGAACGCCCCGGTGGCCATCGACATCCGGCGCGGCGGCCAGCAGCTCTTCCACGCCGCCCTGCCCGGGTCGAGCGCGGACAACGACGCCTGGATCGACCGTAAGCGCCGCGTCGTCGAGCGGTACGCCGAGAGCTCCCTCCTGGTCGGCACCCGCTTCCGAGCCAAGGGCAAGTCCTTCGACACGGACTCCCGGCTGGACCCGGACCGCTACGCGGCCCACGGCGGCTCGTTCCCCGTCACGGTCACGGGCGCGGGCGTCATCGGCACGGTCACCGTCTCGGGCCTGCCGCAGCTGGAGGACCACGCGCTGGTGGTCGAGGCGCTGGAGCGCCTGATCAGCGCCCGATGAGCCGGCGGGCCACCCCCCTCCCCCGAGGGGTGGCCCGCCCTTCCTCCACGCCCGCGGTCAGGCGTCCTTCAGCTCCTGACGCTGCCGGCCGAGCCCCTCGACCTCCAGCTCCACGACGTCCCCGGCCCGCAGGAACGGCTTCGGCTCCGCCTGCCCCATGGCCACCCCCGCCGGGGTACCGGTGTTGATGACGTCACCGGGGTACAGGGTCATGAACTGGCTGACGTACCGCACCACTTCCCCCACGGGGAAGATCTGGTCGGACGTGGAGCCGTCCTGCTTCAGCTCACCGTTCACCCACAGCTTCAGCGACAGCGCCTGCGGGTCCGGCACCTCGTCGGCCGTCACCAGCCAGGGCCCGAGCGGGTTGAACGTCTCGCAGTTCTTGCCCTTGTCCCAGGTGCCGCCCCGCTCGATCTGGAACTCGCGCTCCGAGACGTCATGGGCGACCGCGTACCCGGCGACATGCGTGAGCGCCGCCTCCGCCGAGTCCACATAGCGGGCTGTACGTCCGATGACTACCGCGAGTTCGACCTCCCAGTCCGTCTTGCGGCTGCCGCGCGGCACGAGCACCGTGTCGTCCGGCCCGACGACCGTGTCGGGGGCCTTGAGGAAGACGACCGGCTCGGCGGGGGTCGCCTGGCCCGTCTCGGCGGCGTGGTCGTGGTAGTTCAGCCCGATGCACACGACCTTGCCGATCCGCGCCACCGGCGGCCCGATCCGCAGCCCGGCCGGGTCGAGCGCGGGCAGCACACCGGCGCCGGCGGCGGCCCTGACCCGGTCGAGCGCGGAGGCGTCGGAGAGCAGGCTCCCGTCGATGTCCGGAACCACCGCCGACAGGTCCCGCAGGACCCCGTCCTGGTCGAGCAGCGCGGGGCGTTCGGCGCCCGCCGTCCCGACGCGCAGCAGCTTCATGGTCTTCTCCTTGTGGTCGAGGGATGCCCCGGCCGATGGAGTGCGGCCATCGGAGGATTGGTCGATCCTCCAAGACATCGGATCACCCCGCAAGACCCCGTTCACAGCGTGGACGGCTCGCGGTAGAGGTAGGCCCGCTCGGCGGCGGTCCACGCCGTGCTCGTGACGACGTAGAGCGCGGCCGCGAGCGGCACCACGGCGACGGTGATGAGCGTGGCGAAGGACAGCAGCGGCATCACCTTCCCCACCCCGGCTCCCAGGCCACCGGCCATGCCTTCGCCCAGCTCCGTCATCTGCCCCTTCGTACGCCGGTACGTGTACGTGGCCAGGGCGGCGACGATCACGAACAGCGTCACGTACACCAGCCCGGCGGCCCCGAAGACGCCTCCGGCACCCAGGGCGTCCGTCCAGCGCCCGCCGAGCGGCGCGGTGAACAAGGAGTGCCCGGCCATCGTCCCGCCCGAGAACAGGTGGTACATCAGGAGGAAAGCGGGCGCCTGGAGGAGGCTCGGCAGGCACCCGGCCAGCGGCGACACCTTCTCCTCGGCGTGCAGCTCCAGCACCGCCCGCTGCAACCGCTCGGGGTCCTTGGCGTGCTTCTTGCGCAGCTCGGCGACCCGCGGCGCCAGCCGCGTACGCGCCTTCTGCCCGCGTGCGGCGGCCCGGGACAGCGGGTGCACGGCGAGGCGCACGAGCAGGGTGAACACGACGATGGCGGCGGCGGTGGCGGAGCCGTGGAACAGGGGCTGGAGCAGCGCGGCGAGCTGCTCGACCAGCGAGGCGAAAACGGACATGGGAAGGAGCCCTCCGGGGGTCTCGTCGTACCGGAAATCGGGGATTTCGGCAGGACGGAACCGCGTGGGGCCAAGCCTTGAAGAAGAACCCCTACGCGGCCGTCGCGACGAGACGGCCGGGCGCCCGGGGTCGCCGGCGCCCGGAGGCGTCGGGATCGCGCTGGGGCAGGAACGCGGTGCGCCGCTCACGGTCGCGGATGGCCGTGCGCACCCGTGTCGGCGGCACGGCGGGCACGCGGCGCGCGGCGATGACGGCGCACGCGAGGAGCTCGGAGCCGACGGCGGCGAGCGCCACGGCGGCGGAAAGGGCGCCGCCCTCGGCGTACAGGCCCTCGGAGAAGAGGAACAGCAGGAAGCCGAGCAGGCCGCAGCGCGCCAGCCGCGCGACAAGACCGCTCATGATCGCCCCCCTTCCTCTCCCCGACTCAACGTGGCCGCATCGAAAGAAGTTTCCCCCACACGACGAGCCGGTACGCCGAACTGTACTCGGGGGTGCATGTAGTGAGGGTCACGTAGTAGCCGGGCTCGTCGTACCCCTTGGGTACGGGGGCGATGACGGCGGTGTCGCGGGGCGAGGTCCGCGGCAGCGTGCGGTCGACCGCGTACGTGTAGACCGCGCTGCGCGTCTCCACGACGATCTCGTCCCCCTTCCGGAGCCGGTTGACGTACCGGAAGGGCTCGCCGTGGGTGTTGCGGTGCCCGGCGAGGGCGAAGTTCCCGGCCCGGCCGGGCTGGGCGGTGCCGGGGTAGTGGCCCACGTACCCCTGGTCGAGGACGCCGCGCTTGGCGATGCCGCGGGCGACGGGCACGGTCAGGCGGAGGGCGGGGACGCGGAGGATGGCGTACGCGGGGCCGCCCTGCCGGACCGCGGGGCTCGGCGGCCCGGGCGCGGTGGGCGGCGGGGTGACGTGCGGCGGTGCGGCCCCTGGCTCGGCCCCGCCCGACTCGGCCCGGCCGGTGGGCGACGGAGCGACGGTGTCCCCCGGCTCGTGCGGCTCCCTGGTCACCGCCCACTCCCGCTCCAGGGCGTGCACCTGGCGCCGCGCACCGGCGCGGGCCTGCTCGTTGGTCCACCAGAACTGATGGACCACGAGGAGCAGGAGCACCACCCCGGCCGTGACCGCGAGCTCACCCGCCGCCCACACCCCACGGGCGAACGCCCCGCGCCACCCGCGCCGCCGCTGCCGTACCACCACCGGTATCCGCTCGCGCACGGCGGCACCATAGGTGCTCGCCCGCCAACCCACCAGAGCCGCCGCACAGCAGTACGGTGTCACCCATGCGCCCCGACACGCCTGCCGATCACATCACCGAAGCCGAGCGTCTGCTGCGCACCGCGGCGCGGTACCCCGAGGACCGCGAACCGCTGCTGCTGCGGGCGGCCGCCCACCTGGAGCTGGCCGGCGCCCGCACTCGGGCGACGACGCTGTACGACGACCTCCTGGCCGCGACACCGGCCCCTCAGAACCCGCACCTGATCAAGGCCCTGAAGGCGGCCAACCTGTGGGAGTACGGCCACGAGGCCGAGGCCCGCGCCATCATCGACGGCATCCGCGCCACCCCGCCCTCCGGCCCGGCGGCGTGGGAGATCGTCGCGGAGACGCTGGAGGCCCACGACGAGCTGGAAGCCTCCGAGGCGACCTTCACCACCGCGGTCACCACCCTGCTCCCCTCGCCCGACGACGAGGTCCCTTACCCGAGCCAGTCGCTCCTCCTGGGCCGGCACCGGGTGCGCCGCCTGCTCGCGCTGCGCCACGACGACTGGGACGTCCTGGCCGACCGCCTCCACCGGGGCACCGTCCCGCTGGACGAGCTGCACGACCCCAAGCGCCTGTGGTCCCTCGGCTCCTCCGACCCGGCCGAGCTCCAGGCGGAGATCACACGCCTGCGCAGCGAACTCGGCTCGTACCGCACGGCCCTGTCCCGCCCGTTCCCGGTCGCGGTTCTGCTCTGGCCGGCCGACGAGCTGACCGAGCTCCTCGCCGCCTACCCGGAGCTGGAGTCCGAGTACCCGACCCACGAGGCCCACCTCACCGACCTCGAGGCGTCCCTCCGCGAACTCGCCGCAGCGGGCACCCCGAACCTGGGCATCGTCCAGGGCACGGTCCCCTCGTACGAGGCCTTCGCGGCCTCGGAGTCCACGTCCCCCTCCAACGCGGCGCTCCTCCCCCAGTACGCCACCACGCTCGCCGCCCGCGGCCGCGCCACCCCCTGGCCCCCCGCCCGCACGTCCCCCTGCTGGTGCGGCTCGGGCACGAAGTACGGCGACTGCCACGGCACGGCCCAGATCTGACCGTTCGGGAATTGGACTGTTCCCCTCCTCTTCACCTTGTGCATGCAGTAGTTTCACAATTGACTACTGCCGCCGACTGGCTCCCTGTTCCCCCACGCAGCTCCAGTCCCTGTGTGAGAGGGAGACGTGTGCCATGAGCAACCCCTACCAGCAGCCATCCGCCGCCCGCCCCCTGTACCGCATGAAGCGCGTCTGGGCGGGCGGCCTGCTGCTCGTACTGATCGGCACGGGCTGCGGAGCCGTGAGCGCCGAGGACACCCCCGAGCCGGCCACCAAGGCCGCCCCGGCCGCCACCATCACCACCACGGCCACCGCCACGATCACCGCGACCCCCACATCCGCCCCGGCCCCCGCCCCCACGGTCACGGTCAAGGTCACCGAGACCGCCACGGCGACGGCGACGGTCACGGTCACCGCCGACACGTACGGCGGCGGAAGCGACGACACCGGCAGCGACGTCTACTACAGCAACTGCGCCGACGCCCGCGCCGCCGGCGCCACCCCGGTCCGCCGCGGAGACCCCGGCTACGGCCGCCACCTCGACCGCGACAACGACGGCGTGGGCTGCGACAACGGCTAAGCGCCGATGCCCTGGTGAGGGGCTTCATTCAATTCTTCACCCCATGAGGGGACTCTCTGTGCCCCTACACTCACCTGCAGTATTTTCACACTTGACCTAGTTACCCGACTGGCCACTTCCCGCCCCGCGCCCCGGCCCAGTCATGTTCCCTGTGTGCGAGGAAGCCTTATGCCCTACGAGCCCGGCGCCGACTGGCAGTACGACGTCCCCACCAGCGGCAGCAAGCGGCTCCCGCCAGCGGCCCGTTATGTCGAATCCCTGACGCATCAGGGCTACGGCTTCGAGGCCGCGATCGCGGACCTCATCGACAACTCCATAGACGCTGGCGCACGCAATGTCGTCGTCAGTTTCCTGCGGGACGCGGACCGTCTTGTTTCCCTCCTCGTCATCGACGATGGCCGGGGCATGAACGAGCAGCAGCTCGACGTAGCGATGACCGTAGGTGGCCAGCAGGAGTACGCGGACCGCTCGCTGGGCCACTTCGGTGCTGGCCTGAAGGCGGCTTCGCTCTCACACGCAAACGCCCTCACCGTCATCAGCCGTACGAAGCGCAGCCCCTCGGCCGGCCGCCGCTGGCTCACGGCGCGAGCCCAGGCGGACTTCAGCTGTGACATCGTTGACGCCAAGTACTGCCAGGATCTGGTCGACCGTTACGACGGAGTCATCGGCTGGCACGGCACCATCGTGCGCTGGGACGGTGTGCGGTCTTTCGAGACCATCACCGCCGGACAGACTGATCGCTTCCTCAACGAGACCATTGAGCGTCTCGAAACACACCTGGGGCTCTACCTTCACCGGTTTCTGAACCGCGGCGGCTTCCACATCGACATCGTCGTAGAGGACGTGCAGACCAGGGACGAGCTCGACCACCGGGGTGTGGAGGCGATCGACCCGTTCGGGTATCGCGTCCCTGGACGCCCGGGCTTCCCGCGGCAGTTCACAGCGCCGGTCGAGGGAGTGGGCGAACTCCAGCTGACGGCCCACATCTGGCCCCCCAAGTCCCCGCTCGTCTCGTACCGGGGCATCGGGCCGCTCGCCGAGCGCCAGGGTTTCTACATTTACCGCAACGACCGGCTGGTTCAGGCAGGAGGCTGGAACGGCACCCGGAGCGGCGAGACTCACCACAATCTGGCCCGTGTGGCCATCGACCTGCCGCCGCAGCGGAACGGCGTCTTCTCCCTAACGGTCAAGAAGGATGGCGTGAACGTGACGCCGGCCTTCGCCCGGGGACTGGAGAAGGCCGCCGACGCCGATGGCAACACCTTCACCGAGTACCTGGCCGCAGCCGAATCGACCTACCGCGACGCCGCCCGCCGTTCCACGGAGGTGCACCGCAAGGAGGTCGTTCCTCCGGGCAAGGGCATCGACCCCAAGCTGAAGCGCACGCTACGGGACGAGCTGCCCCAGCTGGAGGGTGAGGATCCGATCACTTTCCGGTGGGAAACCCTGCCGGCACACGTCTTCTTCGACATTGACCGCGAGGAGCACGTGGTACGGCTCAACAGCGAGTACCGGCAGGCCTTCAACGGCGACCGGCGCGCAGGGTCCAACGATGCTCCCGTACTCAAGGGCTTGCTGTACCTGATGCTCGAGAAGAATTTCCGCATGGGCCGCTCCAGCGCGCAGCGCGACGATGAGATGGCCCTGTGGAACAGCGTCTTGCTCTCAGCTGTGAGCTGCGAAATCACACGTCACGAGAACGGCCGTTGAGGAGCTCTGCCATGTCTGACGAAGTACTCAACCTGCATGGTGACGTGCTGGCAGCGATGCGCCGCGGTCCCAGGCCGTTCGCGAAGCTGGCGCTCGCGCTGTCCGAGTCCGAAGAGCCGGAGGACTCCATCCTCCTTCCCTTCCGGGACCGTCTGGTGACCGCCACAACCGCTGACGAACTGACGGCGCTCTGGCACCGGAGCCTTACGGCCTGGGACTTCGAAGAGCACGCCGCCTGGGCCGAGGCGCCCGCGCGTACACCCGAGCGGCGGGCCGAGGTCTACGACCGGCTTGGCTTCGGCATCGACCTGCGGAAGGCGCTGGACAGTGTCGCCCCTGTAACCGCGGAACAGGGCGCTGTGGTCATCAGCCGAGATTTCGCTCCCTGGTATTCACGGGAATCTGCTGCGAACCGTTCCTTCTACTGGACGGCGTATGAGGACGTTCTGCGCCGTAAAGGATGGAGCGATGCGGCTGTCTCTTCCCTGGACGAAGCCTCACACGCGGTGGTGGAACGCCTGTCGGACCCCACCCGGGCTGAGGCTTACGGCGCCCGGGGCCTAGTCGTCGGGTACGTACAATCGGGCAAGACAGCCAACTTCACGGGCGTTACCGCCAAGGCCATCGACGCCGGCTATCGCCTCGTCATCATTCTCGGCGGGACCCTGAACCTGCTGCGCAGCCAGACCCAGCGCCGCCTCGACATGGAGCTTATCGGCCAGGAGAACATCCTGCGCGGAGCCGACCCGCATGATGTGAACGCCCTGGTCGATATCGACTACCAGGACGACGAGGACTGGCCCGGCAAGTTCCTCGCACATGGCGCGCGCCCGTCCGCACTGGGTGCCTTCGACATCGAGCGGCTCACTACCCGAGATGACGACTACAAGTCACTGCTCAATGGAATTCGCGCCCTTGAGTTCGAAAAGCAGCACCGCACACTTCCCTTGCATCACCCGGAGAATCTGCACCATGCCGCGGCCCGGGTCATGGTCGTCAAGAAGAACAAATCCGTCTTGACGAAGCTGGTTAAAGACCTGAAGAAGATCGGGTCGATCCTGCACGAAATTCCGGCGCTGATCATCGATGACGAGTCGGACCAGGCTTCGGTCAACACGGTCGACCCCAAGAAGTGGGAGGCCGGTAAGGTCTCCCGCACGGCCATCAACGGGCTCATCTCCGAGCTGCTGCAGCTCCTGCCGCGCGCCCAGTACGTTGGCTACACCGCGACGCCGTTCGCTAACGTCTTCGTCGACCCCGGCGACGGCGAGGACATCTTCCCGCGCGACTTCCTCATCTCCCTTCCCCGGCCGTCCGGCTACATGGGTGTACAAGATTTCCATGACCTGGACGACCCTGCCGGCCAGGCCGAGGAAACGCATGTGCGCGGCATCTATGAAGACACGGGAGACCGCCTGCAGGAGGCGATCGACGCCTTCCTCCTCACCGGGGCGCTCAAGCTGTTCCGGGTGGACCACGGCGTGCCAGAGGGGCCATTCCGCCACCACACCATGCTCGTGCACGAATCCGTCCGTATCGACGACCAAGCGGACCTTGCGCTGCGCATCAACTCCTTGTGGCACCAGGCGGGTTACACCGGCCCCGAAGGCCACCGCCGCCTCGAGGAACTTTTCATCTCCGACTTCCAGCGCTACGCCGACGAGGAACTGCCCCTGCCTGACTCATACGCCGCCCTGAAACCGTACGTATCGAGAGCACGCCAGCTCATCAATTCGGGCGGTAATCCGGTCATCGTGGTGAACGGTGACACAGACCGCTACTTCCAGCAGATCGACCTGGACTTCGACCGGACCCCCCACGTGTGGAAGATCCTCGTGGGCGGCACCAAGCTGTCTCGTGGGTTCACCGTCGAGGGCCTGACTATCACGTACTACCTCCGCACCACCGCTCAAGCGGACACGCTGATGCAAATGGGCCGCTGGTTCGGCTTCCGCCCCGGCTACCGGGACTTGGTGCGGCTCTTCATCGGCCGCGAAGTGCCTCTGACCGGTAAGAAGACCGTGGATCTGTATGAGGCCTTCGAGGCGATCTGCCGCGACGAAGAGGCATTCCGCTCGCAACTCGCGACGTACAGCCAGCTTGTACACGGTGTTCCTCAGGTGACACCGAGAGAAGTGCCTCCGCTCGTCTCCCAGCATCTGCCCTGGATCAGGCCTGCAGCCCGGAACAAGATGTTCAATGCGCAGCTGGTGGAAATCCGCACGCCGGGTGAGTGGGTGGAGCCGACGGCATACCCGGAGAGCAGCTCTGACCTGCGGCACAACACTGAGCTATGGCTGCCCGTTCTCACCAGTCTCAGCCAGGCGCAGATGCCCTTCGTCCACCTGCCCGCCAATGACCGGGGCAGCTACACGGCGTACCCGGTCAAGACATGCGTCATTCCGCATTCTCAGCTGCTGCGGATCTTGGGAGACCTCGTCTGGGGCAGGCCCGACCTCTTCGCGCCTCACCTGCAGTACCTCCGGGACCCTTCACCGTCGGGATGCGGGACGGATGACTGGGTTGTCATCGCTCCTCAGACGACTGCGGCCACGTCCTTGACCGGCAGCGTTCTCGGTTGCGATCCGCTCAGCCTCGTACGGCGCAGCAGGATCCGCGGCGTGTTCAACCGCATCTCCGGCGTGGCTCACCGCCAGTCCGCTGAGCGGATCGCAGGTGCCCTGCCTCTTGTCGATGACGACCCTCTCGCCACCCAGCTGCACCAGCCCCGGCGGGGAGCGGTCCTGCTTTACCCGGTGCTCGAAGGGGACCAGGGGAAGGCGGCACCCGGTGGTTCGGCCGGACGCGTCGACCCCGGCAAGCTTGTGATCGCAGCCTCTTTCATTTCCGCTGTCGACCCTCAGGCCGCGGATGCTCCGCTGGTCCGCTTCCGCACCATTGACTCGTCCGTTGCCGACGAGGCGATCGTCAACACACGCTAGGGGGCGACATGTCAGAGCAGCACGATCGACGCCCATTGCCGCCGCCCGGGAGCAAGGAGCTGGCAGACCTGGTCCCGGACGTGGAGACACGAGCCGTGTACCAGGTGCTGTACCAAGCCCGTGACGCCCCACTTGAGATGGGCGAGATCAGGAAGCGCGTCGCTCTCCTGACGGGCACGGTGAACTTGCAGACCGACAGGAGGCTGCGTTCCCTGCGGACGTACTTTGACGTACCCGCGACCCCAGTGCCGGGGAGGAGAAACAGGTTCGCCTACCCGCTCCTCGGCTGGAGGCCGGACGCGGATGAGCGGACCGCCCGGAAGACCATCAAGGCTGCGGACCGGGCCCTCACCCTTCACGCGTACGGCTACCGCTGTGCGGCTTGTGGCCGGTCACCCGCGGAGGACGGAATCAAACTTGTCATTGATCACAAGGTGCCACTAGACCTCGGTGGTTCGAATGACACGGACAACCTCCAGCCCCTGTGTGTCGAGGACAACCACGCCAAGCAGGCTCTGTTCGCAGATCATGACGAGCACGCCGGGGCCTTGCGGGCGTCCATGAGTTTGCCCGAGGTCCACCTCCGCATCGGCGAGCTGCTCAAAGCCATGGCGGGACAACCGGTCCCCATAGAGCTGATAGTGCTGGTCGCCAGGGAGGAGAACCTTGGCGATCCGACGAGGCGCCTGCGTGAGCTGCGATCACTAGGCTGGAAGATCCCACCGCCTTTCAGGCGGAAGGAGGGGCGCAGGGTCCGGTCTTTCTACACCCTGCAACACTGGGAGCCCTGGCCGGAAGAAGGGCCTCAGGCCGCTATAGCCAGACTGGAGAGAGCACGCAGGAGGGCTCAGCGCCAGCGGGACGTCTGAGGCCGTCACCAAGCACGCACGAACAGCGCGGGAGTACGCAGGTGAATGACCCCGAGCCCTGGGTTCCCCCAGAAGGGTCCTGGGCGTCGTCTGCCGGCAGGCGCCGGAACATGCAGGCGATCCGGAGCCGGGACACCACACCCGAGCGAGTGCTCCGCCGTCTCCTGCACGCCCAGGGGCTTCGCTACAGGGTGGCGGCGAAGCCGCTGCCCAACTTGCGCAGGACAGCGGACATCGTTTTCCGTCCCACCAAGGTCGCCGTCTTCATCGACGGTTGCTACTGGCACGGCTGCCCGGAGCACTACGTCCCGCCGAAGACGAACCCCGGCTACTGGTCGGGCAAGGTCGCGGGCAACATGGCCCGCGACCGCGACACCGACCGCCGTCTAGCCGAAGCAGGCTGGACGGTTCTGCGTTTCTGGGAGCACGAGTCAGCTGAGGAGTGCGCGAGCACTGTTCTCCGCGTCGTCCTCGATCGTCGGAAGCGCCTGCTGGAGGGGAAGCTCGGGGGCAACGAGTGACGGGTCGTCCTCGGGCTCGAATTCCGGGCTGGGGTCCTCGTGCAGCGGTCCGGTACGGGACAGGGCTTCCTTGATGCATTCGCCCACTGCCGCTGCCACAGGCGGCGGGAAGGCGTTGCCAACCTGCCGGTAACGGGCTGTTTTGCCACCCCCGGCGAATTCCCACTCCTCCGGGAACCCCTGAATGAGTGCTGCCTGCTCAACGGTGAGCTTGGGCCCCCGCCCGGCCTTCGGGTTGCCAAGATCACGGTCGGGATCGGTCATCTTGTCCTCGTCGTTGGCCACGCCCATGGCGTCGACCCCGAGTGCCGCCCAGGCCTTCTTTGCGCGCGTGGGGCCGAGATCCGCGCCACCGTGCTTCTTCGATCCGCCCACGAGGGTGGGAGCGACGGTTCCAAGCTCTGCCCTTTCGAGCCACCTGGTGAAACGGTCGGAGTCCTTCCCCAGCCTGCGCTCCATGGAGGGCCTCAGCTTCTCCGCCACTGTCACGATTTTTCCCTGCGGCTCCGGCCAGTCGAAGCCGCGGTACTCGTCCTCACGGATAGCAACCAGGATGGCTCGCGGCCGGAGCTGAGGGACGCCGAAGTCCCGGGCTTCCAGGACCCGCCAGCCGCAGATCACGTAGCCAGCCTTCCGGAGGCGGTTCTTGATGTGGTTGCGGTAGTAGCGGAACTTTCGCTCGGGTTCGACCAGCCCGCGCACGTTCTCGATCATGACCGCACGCGGCTGGAGCTGCTCCACAAGATCAAGCATCGTCGGGAACAGATCACGATCGTCTTCCCGGCCGAGCTGCTTTCCGGCCGCGGAGAACGGCGGACACGGCACTCCGCCAGCAAGGAGATCGAGCTGCCCCGGCTTGATCCGTTCCACCGGGTCCGAGGCGGCTGGCATCGCCTTCGTGTGGGCGTCAGGAGCCGACACCTCATCGAGCGGCCGGAAGTCCTTCACGTCTGCCTCTCGGATGAGGCAGTGCTCCTTCTCCCAGGCCCACTCCGGCCGGTTCTGGATGTTGTGCCTCAGCGTCGCAGCAGCATGCTTGTCGATCTCCACCAGCGCGAGGTGGCGGAATCCGGCCTGGTGGAGCCCTACCGCTTGCCCACCGGCTCCCGCACAGATCTCAATCGAGGTCAGGCGGCGGTCGGCGGTTGCCATGGGCTCCTCCAGGGGCGGGGTTATCAGACACGCAAGTGTCGCATCTCGCACCGACAACAGGCACACGGCAAGCAGCGCATCACTCCCCGCAACCGGTTCCCCATGGTGCCCGGCGCTCTGCCACTTCCTCACACCTCGCCTGCCGTGATCATCCGGGTGGACACCGCTCCGGTTCGGCGGCGGCGAGGACGGAGGCGCTCACCTGCACGGATCCCTTGAACGGGTGCCCGGTGCACGCCTCGCTGGATGCGCTGGTACCCCTCACTCTGATCATCCGGGACTGGTCATCGACGCGACCGCCGCGACGGCGCTCCGTCACGCCAGCCGCGTCACCTCCGCAGCCGACCATCCCCAGACGGGGAGGTGGGGGGCCGCGTGTGCGGGTACCAGCCAGCAGTCCTGGCGTCCCTCGATGCCCCGTGCCAGTGTGTGAGCCGGCACCAGAAACCGGGCAGACTCCCAGCTGACATTGCCGTCCCTGTCCTGAGGGGCCGCACGCCGCAGCCATTCACGGCTGACCGTGGCGAGGTTCAGGGCGCTGCCGTCCGTTCCCAGCAGCACCGCTGCCATGAGCCATTGGGGGTCGTCGCACATCACCTCGTACTCATGCCGACTGAGGTGGATAACGAGACGAGTCGGGTCGGTAGTCGTCTTGACCTCTATGTGAGCTGTGTCTCCGCCGCAGGCCGGCACCGCTTCTATGTCGTAACCGTAGGCGTCCGAAAGCGCTGCTACGTGGCGTACGTCCACCGCCCCGCAGTCCCGCAGCAACTGGAGCACTGCGAACTCACCCGCGGTGCCGGTCTCCCGGTTCACGGCCTGTGCGGCCGGATCCCAGAGAACCTGGGCTACCCGCGTCTTTCCATCCCCGTCCAGAAGCTCGCGGTCCCTGACGCACACGACAGGCTGATCCGCACTGGTAAGCAGACCGGACCGGCGAAGCCAGACCAGGCCTTCGGCGTACTGGACGGGTGTCAGGTCAGCGTAGTCCGGGTGATGAGTGAACAGAGCCCGAACCCGGCTGACCTCCGACACCTGCAGGTGCTCCAGCCACCGGAGCGCCGCCCTGCGTGTCCCCTCACCCGGCGACACGTGCATCCAGGTGGTTCAGCAGCGCCCGCACGTCGGCCATGTCCATCCCCGCCGCCAAGGACGGCTCCTCCTCCAGATCAGCGAGCTGCTGTACGGACGGGTCGTCCAGAATCCGTCCCATGAATTCGAGCTTCTCCTCCAAGCGCAGGGCCACAACCTCGTCAATGGTTCCTTCTGCTGCGAGGACGGTGACCCGCGTCTCCGTATCCGGAGCAAGTCCCAGGCGGTGAATGCGGTCGAGGCTCTGGAGGAAGCGTCCCGCCATGAAGTCACGGTCAACATAGACAGCGTCGTGACACACGTGATGCAGACTGATCCCTTCACCAAGGGTAGCGGGATTGGACAGGAGTACGTGGCAGTCCGGGTCCTCCCGAAACCTTCTTATCTGCTCTTCCCGGTCAGGGGATCCACCATGGACGACGGCCGGCTGGTAAGCGCTGAACAGTCTTTCCATGGTGGTGAGACTGCGTACGAACGTCGTCCACACGAGCGTCTTGCGTCCCGCAGCCGCGTTCTCGGCGACAATGCTGAGCGCTTCCTTGTACTTGGGCGAGAGCTCGTAGTCCGGCAAGTCCCGCAGCAGTGAGTACAGCGAGTCTGTCTGGGGGACCTCAAGCGGCGGGACCCGGTACACCAGCGGCGCGTACCGGCTCTCGCCTTCCACTAGCAGGGCAGGGCTGGTCGCAGCCATAAGCAGCCGCAGCATCGCCTTCCCAAGGGCATCGAAGTCCGATCGCGACGCCTCCGCCCGGGCGGTGTAGCGGCCGACGAGCGCGTCATACACCTCACGGTGCAGCGGATCCATCTCCACACGGCGGATCCGCGTTTCGAAGGGCGGCAGCCCGAGCTCCCGCTTCGTTGTCCGGGTGAACAAGGGGCGCAGGACACTGCTGGCGTGAGCGAGGTCTCCCCCAGCCACGGCCTGAGTCACGACACGACGCCCGTGCCCCGGCCAGACGAAGGAGAGCAGGTTTTCCAGATCCCGCGCGCCGTTCGGGGCCGGTGTTCCGGTGAGGATGAGACGGCGACGGGAGAGCGGACCGAGGGCCATGCACGCGCTGCCGTAGATGCCCTGTGCTCCGAGCTTCATCCGGTGCGCCTCGTCCAGGATGAGCATGGACGGCGCGGCCCGGAGCCAGGCGGCCAGCGCTCCCAGTGATCGGTCCAACCGCTCGTAGTTGATGATCAGGAGTTCGGCGGCGGGATGCGGAGTCTTTTCCATGACGGTGGCAGCGAGGGGCTCACTGAAGCAGACCTGGTTCTCATAGAGCCATGACTCGTATGCCGACTTGGGGCTTACGACGAGTGCGCGGCGCACCTCACCCCGAGCCCGCATCGCGGCGAACAGGGCAAGCCCTACCCGCGTCTTGCCGGCACCCGGAACGGAGAAATTGGCTCCGTGCCGCATAGACAGCAGATGGGCGATGTCCCGCCGCTGGAAATCGGTGAGGTCGGCCCTCCACGCCTCTCCAAGAAGTCCAGGGACGCCGTCCGGATCGACAGGAGCCGGCACGTCCGGATCGAGGAGGCGGCTCTGAGCCGCCTCGGCGTCATCCAGGACTCCGCCCACGAGTGCGGCGAGTTCCTCCTCCCAGCTGACCGTCTCCGCGTGCGGCCAGCTGCCCAGTGCTTCCAGCCCGGTCAGGAAGTCATCAAGGTCGACCTCCAGGGACAGGAGCGTCCGCTGCCCCGCTGCCGGGTAGTACCCGGCAAGCTTGGCGAAGTCCCCCTCCAGTCCAGGTGCGGCCCGGATCACGGCTCTCGTACGCGTGACATCGAACGAGATACGCAAAGACGGTTCTCCCGTGACGGTCACGCGTCCCCCTGGCGGACTGCTTCCAGAAGCCACGACACACCGTCGCCCGGAGCGTTGATGCTGCGAGCCGACTCATGCGCGAGCTTGCCCAGTGTGGTCCGGAGTTTTATGACCGCCTCGTCGAAGGCCTCCTCGTCGAGGCTGCGGGACGCCCTGGCGAGGACGAGGTCAGTAACGCACTGCTCAATGTCCTGGCAAGCATCGGCCAGCCGGTCCGGCGCAGCCTGCTTACGCTTACGGATGCGCGCGTCCTTGCCTGCCGGTTCCAGAGCGGACTCCATCGCTTCGTGAGCTGCGGAAAAGATTTTCGAGGCGGTAGTGCCGCGCTCGGAAAGGTTCTCGCTCTCCGCCGATTCAACCGCCTTGGCCCGCAGAACCAAGTCGGTAAGCGCCTTCGCCTCCGCCACCTGCGGCGCAGCCGATGCGACGGAGCGGTTGAGGCCCGGGATCACCACAGCTGACGTGGCGCCAGGCGTTGTCTTCAGTTCCTGCGGAAGACGCTGTTCCAGGTACCGGGCCCTGAAGTCGGGCTCGATGAGCCGGACGTCAGTCTTCGAGAAGTTGAGCACGATAGCCACTAGCCGCGATTCCTTGAGGAGCTCCGCGCTATCACGGCTGACGCCGGCTTCCTTGACGTACCGGCGGTGCAGCTCGCGCAGCTTTTCCTGCTGCTTCTCGAAGTCCAGCAGCCGGAGTTCCGCCCCACCATCCCGTGACCTTTCGATGAGGTCCCGGAGGCAGGACAGGATCCACAGGTCCTGCTCACAGGTGCTTACCCGGATATGGAAGTCCCGTGCGATGTCAGCAAGCTGCTTGCCCAGAAGGTGCTGCTCCTCAATGGCGAGGAGCCGGTTGATGTACGAGTAGTCACGCCGGCGGTCGGGCCGGAGCTGCAAGGAGAGCTCGACGGCGTTGATGTCATCCCACGTGCAGGATTCAGGCAGGACACCGACCCGCATGTTGGTGACGCCAAGCTCCTTGAGCGCAGCCCGCCGGGTGTTGCCATTAACGAGGATGCCGTCACGGGTGATGAGACCCGGCTCGTTCTGCTTGAACTCGCGCAGGCTGTCCTTCAGGGCATCGAAGTCAGGGTCGCGCTTCGACGGGTCCGCCGGCTGCGCCTGCAGCAGGTAGTGCAGGTAGTCCTGGCTGTCGGGACGCCACGCGTCCTCGTCCAGCAGCAGGTCCCGCTGAGGGTCGTGGCTGCGCTGCGCCCTGATCCGGTGGGTGCCCGGATTGTAGTAGAGCGAGTCCACCGGCATATCGATGACCTCAACACTCAGGGGTTGTGTACGCCACTCGATAGTCAGGGTTTCGGCGACTCCCTTGCCGCTCGTGGCCTCCTTGAGCCGCTGCTCAACGAGCGTGCGATTCTCCGCAGCCAGCGGAGGCCGGCCGAAGTCCTTGGTCACAGGCTTGCTCCTACATACGACGTGGTGGTGGGTGTTCGCCACGGAGGCCGACGACGGGTCGGCCTCCGTACAAGCACGAGGACTGAGGTGATCAGCCGGCCGGCGGTGCGAGAACCTTACGCACCTGCGCGCGCGACTCCTCCGGGAGCGTCCGGTAGTCCGCCCAGAGCCGCTCCACGGTGCTGAATTCGCGCCGGTCGTCGGCGACCCACTCGGCGAGCACCTTGCGCTCGAGGCTGCCAAGGCCGGCGATTGCCGACAGGACGGCGGCCAAGTCCGCGGGCTTGCCACGGCCGCCCACCCTGCAGCGGTTGCACTCCGCCACCAGTTCAGTCCGCTCACTGCCGTCCGGGTGCTGCACCACACGCCGGGCGATGTCCAGCTGCGCCGACTCGTAGGTGCCGGCGTAGGTTTCGCCCGGCGTGATACCGCACGAGCGGCAGAAGTGACCGTCCTTGGCGAGTACGTCACGCCTCTGCGTCTGCGTGATCGACGTACTGGGCCGGGACCCCTTGCCCGGTTCCCAGACGGGCTCGCCCCGCCGGACGAAGCGCTGCTCGTGCTGCCCGAGGGACGCGTCCTCGCGGTTGGTGTCGATCTGCCAGCCGTGGTCCCGCAGGTCACGCACACGACGGTCGGCCTGGCTGACACCCGGGAAGGCCGCCTTGACGTCTTCCTTGGTGAAGACGTTCCCCTCCCCCACCACGGTGACGAGCCACAGGGCGGCACGCTTCATCGTGCCGAGCTTGCCATCCGTCCACGCGGGCAGATCCATCGCGTTCCCCTAACGTCAGATTCCGGAAAGGCGTCGCCTCGGAGCCAGATGGCTGGCCGGGCGGCGTCCTTCAACGATTGCCTGTCGCAGACCCCGAAATCCAGTCCCGACAGGGCATTTGTGGCACCGCGTAGTACGCGGCACCGCGTAGATCACACCGCTCCTTGCCCCTACCCCTTGCCAGTGCCCGGCGCGAGAATTGACCCTCTGTCAGTGAGTCAGTACGGGGGTCCATGCCAGTGACCGGGAAAACGACACGGCGACGAGCCGCTCGACCTGAGTTGCTCCCCGCGCACGCCGAATTCGCGTCTGCACTGAGCAAGACTGTGGAGAGCGTCAGCCTGGCCCAGAACCGGATAGCGGCTAAGTCCCGCGTGCCCGCGACGACACTCTCCAGCTACCTGTGCGGCCACCGGCTTCCCAAGGACAGGGAGGCTCTGGACCGCGTATACACCACCGTGGAGCGGCAGGCTCAGGCAGCACAGCGCTCGTTGCCCTATTCGCGGGCCGATGTACACAGCATGTTCGAGCTGGCGCTCCGTGAGCGGTGCGCGGTCCGTGTCGGCGCGGGCATCGCAAGCGCCGAACCGTCCGCGGAAGCAGAGGAGCAGCCGGCTTCCAGGCTCACGAGCCCGCGCCGCCGCCTCCAGCGACGCGTCCGTCTGTACGGGGGACGGCGCAAAGTTCTCGTTGCGGCGGCACGCGCTGCGGTGCCGGTCCCCCCTCGGGTGGGGGACCGGCACCCCGCAAGGGATTCCAGCACCATGCCGTGGGCTGTGGAGGCCGAGGAAATTCGTCGGCACTTCGCCGCGGGACGCGATTGGGACGCGTACATGATGTTGAGGAATACGGCGAGCACTGTGCCGGCGCACGAGTTCCCGGGCGTCATCGCCTCTTGTCGGGCGGCAGGCCTGGAGCAGGCAGTGGAGACCCTTCTGAGGACGGCCGCCGAGCGGGAAGTCCGAGCCGTTCTTACCATCACGGCCGCCTTGCACGAGCAGCGTCAGTATGAGGACGCCGGGGTGGTGCTGGCCGCAGCCCGCCGCTCGTTCTGAGTACGAGAACTCCGCCCGCAAGGAGTCAGTGCCGTTCACTCCGGGGCCCGGTGGTGAGGGCCGGCGCCGCCGCGACCACGGACCGCCCCGCTGCACCGGCCGCTTGCGCTGGCCACCGCCCTGTGCCCAGGGATCAGTGTTCCTCCGCATGTCGCATCATCACCATCGCCTCCTGAATGCCCGGCAGTTGAGCCGACCTGGCCTCGGCCATGAGGTCGTCGCGGTGGCAGAGCCCTCGTTCGGTGACCTCCGTCAGCAGTGTGGTGACCGCGGCCTCGGTGGCGAGGGACGGGATGGTGTCCATGACCGCCCGGGGCAGAGGTGCGCAGGCGAGTCCGGCGACCGGGACGCGGGGGGCGGGGCGGATGGTGAGGCGTACGCGGACGTAGGAGTGGCCTCGTGGGGCGGCGCGGTGGGTGACCAGGACGTCGACCTCGGGGGCGGGTACGGAGGTCACGCCGTACAGGGCGAGGGCGGCCGGGCCGGTGAGGAGGGCGCCGGGACCCGCGTACAGGAGAGCGCCGCGCAGGCGCTGTCGTGGGGTGGGGGCGGTGGTCTGGAGGGCGATCACCCGGGGCAGGAGGCGGCGCCATGGGCCGGGTGGGCGGCAATGGGCGGCGATCACGGAGGAGGCGCAGCCCAGGTCCATGAGCTGGTGGACCGTGGCGACTCCGTCCTGGGCGACGACCAGCGGGTCGGTGGCGAAGAGCTGCGGCGGGATGGGGGTCGGCATGCGCGGTTCGTGCCCGGGAGGAAGGCGGGCCTATCCGTGGGCGGTCACGCCGTTACGGGATGGTGGCAGTAAGGCTCCTGCAGCACGCCGGTCGGTTACATATTGTCGTCGGATCATCACGATGCGGTGGAGCGGGTGGAGGCCGGTGGCGCCTCGACCGGCGGTACGCGGTACATGCACACCAACGGCCGGGAGTACCAGGTCAGCCGTGGTGGGGCGCCGCACGCACGCGACGGTTGGGACTCCGCCGGCCGTGTCGACACGAGGAAGCGCACGTTGAAGCACTACGGCAAGGCGTGCGCGGACTTCTCCGGACGGTTCGCAGCGTGCCTCCCAGTGCCACTACATGACCAAGTGACAGGTGGTTCAGATCATGGCTCAACGCCTCCTCACCTCTCCCCAGGCTCGGCTTCTGCGCTGGTTGCTGATCGGCACGCTGTGCTCCATGGGCGCGGCACTCCTGGTGACGGGAGGAACGCTCCTTCTCCCGGACGATGTGGCGCGCTCCATGTCGGACCGCACCTATGGCGCCCTGGTGCTGGGCACCGCACTGGCCCTGAGCGCAGGGGTGTTCGTCCGAACCCGCCGCAACCGTCCCCGTCCCCCGCGTTAGCCTCGGGGCAAGGCAGGAACACGCGTGCGGAAGGCAGGACAGCGAAAGATGGCCAGGATTCCGGCAACAGCCGTGGCGGCGAGTGGGCTCGTCGGGGGGTACGCCGTGGCACGGTGGACGAAGAAGCGGCCGCTCGGTGGGGTGGCGTTGGCGGCCGCGGGGGCCGTGGCGGCGCGGGAGTGGAAGCAGCGCAGTGGGGGGATGGCGGCCGCGGGGCTGACGGCGGCGTACGTCGCGGCGTTCGCCGGGTCGCATCCGCTGGCGAAGAAGGTGGGGGCGTGGCCGGCGGTGTTCTCGGTGGCCGGGGGCATGGCGGCGGCGTCGTGGGCGGTCAGTCGTAGGAGCCGGTGAGCGAGGGGTCGTCGCCCGGCTGGACGAGGCCGCTTTCGTAGGCGGTGATGACCAGCTGGGCGCGGTCGCGGGCGCCGAGTTTGGTGAGGATGCGACTGACGTGGGTCTTGGCCGTCAGCGGGGAGAGCACCAGCTCGGTGGCATGTCCGGGCGGGTCGGGGCTCGGACGGACGCCTCGATGAGGTGGCGGGTGGTGTACGGGAGCAGCAGGCTGTCGCCCGACGAGGCGGTGCGGAGGGCGGCCAGGAACTCGGCCGGGGCGGTGTCCTTCATCAGGAACCCGCTCGCCCCGGCCCGCAGCGCGCCGAGGACGTAGTCGTCGTGGCCGAAGGTCGTGAGGACGACGACCTTGGCGTCGGCGAGCTCGGGGTCCGCGCAGATCGCTTCCGTCGCGGCGATGCCGTCCTGCTCCGGCATCCGGATGTCCATCAGGACCAGGTCGGGCTGGAGGGAGCGGGTGAGGGCGACGGCGGGCCGTCCGTCGGCCGCCTCGCCGACCACCTCCAGGTCGGGCTCGGAGTCGATCAGCGCCCGGAAGCCCGCGCGGACGAGCAGCTGGTCGTCCGCCAGGAGTACGCGAATCGTCATGACGCCTCCGTCGGCACCGATGCCGTCACACGGAAGCCCGGCGATCCCGCCGGCAGCGGCCCGGCTTCCAGTGTGCCGCCCGCCGCCTCCACGCGCTCCTTCATGCCCCGAAGCCCCAGGCCGGTGCCCCCGCCCGGGCCGCCCGGCCCGGCGCCCGGCGGCCGTGTTCGTACTCCCCGAGATGTATCCGGAATGTACGGGAATGACTGCTGCGGCAGGATGTCGTGCGGTCCGCGACGCCGGATCGTGGAACGCGTGTCCCACACCAGCATCAGCCTCGCCATCCACACGCCCGCCGGCGGTCCCGTCACGCTCGCCGTCACCGGAGACGTCGACTTCGGCACGTCCGGACATCTGCGCGACTGCCTGCTGAGGCTGCTGACCGACCATCCCACCGACGTGCGCCTGGACATGGCGGGCGTGACCTTCTTCAGCGCTTCCGGCGTCGGCGCCCTGATCGCGGCGCACAAGCAGGCCTCCCGGGTGGACCGGCGGGTGACCCTGCGGGAGACGTCCAAGCATGTCGACAAGGTCCTGCGGATCACCCGTGTCCGGTCGCTGTTCCACGACTGAGACGGGATTGAACACACGCGCGATGGCGTACGTATAAGACAGCACCTCCCCACAGTGGCTGGGCGGGTGACCGGTCGGGCAGGGGCCGGTCCCTCGCCCGGCACGCCCCAGGCGGAGGAACGCCGCGAGGACGGGCGTGGACCGGGCGCCCCGGGCCGAGACGAGCCCGGACCCAGGCAGGAGACCGGCCCGCGACGGGCGGGCCCCGGCCGCGACAGCCGGGACCCCAGGCCGAGACCGGGCCGCGACAGGCCGACACACGGGCAGGACCGGGCCGCGAGAGCCGGGCCGGACCCAAACCGCTACCGCCGGCCCCGGCCGAGACCGGACCACGCAGGGACCCGGCGGTCAGCCGCCCACCGCGTGGGAGATCGTGTAGATCAGCAGGCCCGCCAAGGCGCCGACCACCGTGCCGTTGATGCGGATGAACTGCAGGTCACGCCCGATGTGGGCCTCGATCTTCCTGGACGTCTGGTCGGCGTCCCAGCTCGCGACCGTCTCGCTGATCAGCGAGGTGATCTCGGCGCGGTACGTGGTGACGACGTACACCGCCGCGTCCTCGACCCAGCCGTCCACCTTGGCCTGGAGGCGGCTGTCGGTGGCCAGCCGGGTGCCGAGCGAGATGAGGGAGGCGCGGGCACGCAGGCGGAGCTCGCTCTGCTCGTCCTCCGCCGCAGAGATGATCATGGCGCGTACGGAGGCCCAGGCCGAGGCGATGATGTCCTGCACCTCCGGGCGGGCCACCAGGTCGGACTTCAGGCGCTCCACCCGCGCCCGGGTGTCCGTGTCGCCCTGGAGGTCGGCCGCGAAGTCGGTGAGGAACCGGTCCAGCGCGCCGCGCGCCGGGTGGGCGGGCATGTCACGCATCTCGGTGACGAACCGGAGCAGCTCCTTGTAGACGCGCTCACCGACCTTCCGGTCCACGAAGCGGGGCGTCCAGCCGGGAGCCCCGCCCTGCACCGCGTCCATGATCGAGTCGGAGTGCAGGATCAGCCAGTCGTGGGCGCGGTTGCAGATGAGGTCGACCGCCCCGTGGTGCGCCCCGTCGGCGACGACCCTCTCCAGGGTCTTGCCGACCCCGGGCGCGATCTCCACCGCCTCGGCGCGCCGCGTGATCGCCTCGCCCACCACCGCCTGGACGTCGGCGTCCCGCAGCACGGTGAGCGCGCCGCGCAGCGCCGTGGCCAGCTCGGCCGTCACCCGGTCGGCGTGCGCGGGTTCGGCCAGCCAGGTGCCGAGGCGGCCGCCGATGCCGAGGGCGTGGAGCCGGGCGCGCAGGACGCCCTCGGAGAGGAAGTTCTCGCCGACGAACGCACCGAGCGAAACGCCCAGCTGGTCCTTCTTGGTCGGGATGATCGCCGTGTGCGGAATGGGCAGCCCCATCGGCCGGCGGAACAGCGCCGTCACCGCGAACCAGTCCGCCAGCGCGCCGACCATGCCCGCCTCGGCGGCCGCGGCGACGTAGCCGGGCCAGCCGGTCGCGCCGGCATTGCGGGCCCAGGTGGCGAGCACGTAGATGACGGCCACCAGGAGCAGCAGGGCGGTCGCCGTGAGTTTCATCCGGCGTACGCCCCGCCGCTTCTCCTCGTCCGCGGCCGTGTACGAGAAGGCGACCAGTGACGTCTTCGTTTGGTTCATCCGGCTCCACCCGTCCACGCGCATGCGTACCTAAGTCCCTATCTCAGGTACTCCTCAGCCGCATGGCGAGTTCCCGGCGCCGTCCCCGCGCAAAAGCGCCACCCCGCGCGAAAACCCCGATGCACCCGGAATGCCGGGAACCCGCAAGCCCGCCGGCCCCCGCCCGGCCCCGCCGTCCCCGCGCAAAAGCGCCACCCCGCGCGAAACCCCGGTGCACCCGGAATGCCGGGAACCCGCAAGCCCGCCGCCCCCCGCCCGGCCCCGCCGTCCCCGCTCCCCCCGCCGGTCACTTCCGCAGCTGCTTGCGGGCCGCCTTCCGCTCCTTGCGCTTCACGTCCACGCCGCCCATCAGCGCGAACCCGGTGATCCGCACGCGGGGCGAGCCGGGCGTGCCCTCGCCCGCGCCGCGGTCGTCGAAGCCGCCCATGAAGCCGAAGCCGGTGACCTCGACGTGCAGCTCGGGCGGGACGACCACCTGGATGCCGCCCATGACGGCGAAGCAGCGGATGACGACCTCGCGGTCCTCGAAGTCCGCCTCCCGCAGGTCGATGTCACCGCCGCCCTGGAGCACGGCGGCCGTGAAGTTGCGGGCGACGCTCCACTTGCCGCGCCGCCCGAAGCCGCTCCAGAAGGCGAAGGCGCCCTTGGACGTGGCCGGCCTGCCGATCCGGGCGGGCCAGGCCGGGTCACCGGTCTCCACGGACGCCGGGGCCGTGGTCGCCGGGAGGTCGCGCAGCAGGGGGGTCAACTCGCCGTGGGTACGCGCCTTGTACGCGCGGTCGAGACGCTCCTCGAACTCGGCCATGTCGAGGCGGCCCTCCGCGACCGCGTCCCGCAGCCGCTCCGCCACGCGCTCACGCTCGGCGTCCGAGGCCCGCATCTCCGGCAGTTCGTTCGTCATACGAACAGAGTAGTGCGGGGGGCTGTCAGTGGCCCGTGGATCGTTCCGCGTACATCTTGGCGATCACCGTCTCGATGTCCGGTTCCCGCACCGACAGGTCTACCAGCGGGTACTCGGCCGCGATCCGCGCCACGAGCGGCGCCGCCGACCGGGCCGCCGGGAAGGCCAGCCACTGCCGGGGCCCGTCCACCTTCACCACCCGGGCTCCGTCCGCGGCGATCGGCGGCAGTTCCCGCTCCAGGTCCACCACGAGCGTCCGCTCGCTCTCGCCCACCTCGTGCAGACCGCCCAGGGGCCCGTCGTACATCAGTCGCCCGTGGTCGATGACCATCACGCGCTTGCAGAGCTGCTCGATGTCGGTCAGGTCGTGGGTGGTGAGGAGCACCGTCGTCCCGCGCTCGGCGTTCAGGTCCCGGAGGAAGTCCCGCACCTTGGCCTTGGAGATGACGTCCAGGCCGATCGTCGGCTCGTCCAGGTAGAGGACCTCGGGGTCGTGCAGCAGCGCCGCCGCGATGTCGCCGCGCATCCGCTGCCCCAGCGAGAGCTGACGGACCGGCACCTCCAGCAGTTCGGCCAGGTCGAGCAGTTCGACGCACCGCTCCAGGTTCTCGCGGAAGCGGGCGTCCGGGATCCGGTACATGCGGTGGACCAGGCGGTACGAGTCCCGCAGCGGCAGGTCCCACCACAGCGTCGTACGCTGCCCGAACACCACGCCGATGCGGCGAGCCAGCCGGGTGCGGTCCCGGGAGGGGTCGATGCCCACGACCCGGAGCCGGCCGCCGCTGGGGGTGAGGATGCCGGTCAGCATCTTGATGGTGGTCGACTTGCCCGCCCCGTTGGGCCCGATGTAGCCGACCATCTCGCCGCGCGGGACGCGGAAGCTGATCCCGTCGACCGCCCGGACCTGGTGCCTCTCGCGCCGGAAGCGGCCGGTCTTGCGGCGTACGTCGAAGACCTTCTCGACGCCGTCCAGTGCGATGAAATCGGTGTCCAAGAGAAACTCAGCTCCCCGTGCTCCGGTACGAACGAATCCCCACCCGCCATGCCAGCCCCGCCACCATCCAGAACACCGCCGCCACCACCGGTGACGCGAACACCGCCCATCCCGGGAGCCCCGCCGGTGCCTCGCGCCCCAGGACGTACAGCGCCGGGACCCAGTTCACGAAGGCCAGCGGCACCACGTAGACCACTCCGCGCACCAGGTCCTGCGCGAAGATCACGGGCGGGTACTGCAGGAGGGTGTTCCCGCCGTAGGTGAACGCGTTGGCGACCTCCGAGCCGTCCTGCGCCCAGAACTGGAACGCCGCGCCCACCACCATCACCGCCGAGAAGATCAGCCATCCGCTCACCACCATCACGGGCACCAGCGCCACCTTCAGCGGCGTCCACGCCACGTCGAGGAGCACCAGCGACCAGACCAGCACGATCAGCCCCTGCACCACCCGTCCCATCCGGCGCAGCGCGAACCGGTCGGCCGCCACCTGCGCCAGCACCGGCACCGGCCGTACCAGCAGCGTGTCCAGCGTCCCGTCCCGCACCCGCCGCCCCAGCCGCTGCACCTGACCGAGCACCAGGTCCGCCAGCCCGAAGGCGGTGCCGGTCGTCCCGTACAGGAAGGCGACCTCGGCGAAGGAGAAGCCGCCGAGCCCCTCCACCTGGCTGAACATCAGCAGGATGACCACGAAGTCGAACGCGGTCGCGGTGAAGTTGGACAGCAGCGTCATCGCGAAGGAGAAGCGGTACGTCATCGTCGACCGCACCCACATCGCGGCGATCAGCCCGTACGCGCGCAGCCCCGCACCCAGCTCACCCACCCTGGACCACCACCCGCCGGGTCGCCGCCGCCTGGAGCGCCCGGCCCGCCGCCAGCAGCGCCACCGCCCAGCCCGCCTGGAACGCGTACGTCCCCATCAGCTCCCACCCCGTCCGCTTCTCCAGGAACACATCCGCCGGGAGCTGGAGCAGCGACGCCCACGGCAGCGCGCGCGCCACCTCGCCCAGCGCGCCGGGGAAGACGGTCAGGGGCAGCAGCATCCCGGAGAAGAACGTCCCCGACAGCCAGGCCACCTGCACCACCCCGGCCCCGTCCATCAGCCAGAACGCGCTCAGCGCCACCAGGAACCAGACCGCGAAGCTGACCACCACGCCCAGCGCCACCGACACCAGGAAGGCGAGCCAGGTCAGCGGATGTTCGGGCAGGGCGAGGTCGAAGGCGAGCGCCCCGACGGCCATGGGCGCCACCCCGCGGCCCAGTAGCTGGAAGGCCGACCGGCCGAGGGCGACCGACAGCCACCAGAGCTGAAGGTCGGCCGGGCGGTAGAGGTCGACGGCGATGTCCCCCGTCTTGATGCGCTCGATCAGCTCGTCCTCGAACCCGCCGCCCATGAGCCCGCAGGTCGCCAGCAGTGCCTGGCCGATCCACACATAGGTGAGCGCCTCGGCCATGTCGTAGCCGCCGAGACCGGGCCGCTCGCCCCAGAGGGCCATGTAGGTGTACGCCAGGATGAAACCGAAGACGGTGTTGGTGAACACCCCGGCGGCGGTCGCCACCCGGTACGTCGCATAGCGCCGGAACCCACCCGCCGCCACGGCCGCGTACAGCCGCATGTCCGCACCCCTCCCCCGTCGGCACACACCAAAGCCGAGGAGCCTAGTCCGCCGCCATCCGTGCCCGCGAGCGGTTTTCGGCTGCCGTTGCCGGGGTTGGGCGGGTGTGCCGTGCACTATGAAGGGGCTACACAAAACGCCCCATATCGGACGAAACAGGCCGGAGAACATGAGCGACGAGCCACCGCAGCCAGGCTGGGAGCCCCGCGACCCGACCGTCGCCGGGCCGCCACCCGAAGCCCCCGCCACCCCCGACCGCAGCCCCAGGCGCAAGAAGCGCACCGGCTGGCGGCGGCTCCTGCCCACCTGGCGGATGGTCCTCGGCGGATTCCTCTTCCTCGCCCTGCTGCTGATCGGCGGCTTCTTCGCCGGTTACCACCTCGTCGACATCCCGCGCGCCAACGCCGCCGCCACGGCCCAGTCCAACGTGTTCCTGTACCGCGACGGCACCCCGCTCGCCCAGAAGGGTGACGTCAACCGCGAGAACGTCCGCCTCTCCCAGGTCCCCGCCGGCGTTCAGCACGCCGTACTCGCCGCCGAGGACCGGGACTTCTACTCCCAGCCCGGCGTCGACCCGGAGGCGATGCTGCGTGCCACCTGGAACACCCTCACCGGCAAGGGCACCCAGGGCGGCTCCACCATCACCCAGCAGTACGTCAAGAACTACTACCTCGGCCAGGAACGGACCCTCGTCCGAAAGGTGAAGGAGTTCTTCATCTCGATCAAACTCGACCGGGAGAAGACCAAGGACGACATCTTCCAGGGGTACCTCAACACCAGCTTCTACGGCCGCAACGCCTACGGGATCCAGGCCGCCGCCCGCGCCTACTACGGCCGGGACGCCCAGGACCTGACGACCGCTCAGGGCGCCTACCTCGCCGTCCTCCTCAACGCCCCCAGCGCCTATGACGTCACCGGCCGCCCCGAGAACCGCGCCAAGGCGATCGGGCGCTGGAACTACGTACTGGACGCCATGGTCAAGGAGAAGTGGCTCAGCCCCGCCGCCCGCGCCGCCACCGCCTTCCCCGACCCCGAGGAGGCCACGGCCACCACCGGCCTCTCCGGCCAGCGCGGCTACATCGTCCAGGCCGTCGAGGACTACCTCACCGACCACCACGTCATCGACAGGAAGTCCCTCGCGCAGGGCGGCTTCCGCATCACCACCACCCTGGAGCAGCACAAGCAGGAGTCCCTCGCCCAAGCCGTCCACGAGCAGGTCACGGCCCGCCTCGACAACGGCAATGAGACGGACCGGTACGTACGGGTCGGCGGCGTGTCCATCGACCCGGCCACCAGCAAGGTCGTCGCCATGTACGGCGGCGTCGACTACACCCGGCAGTTCGTCAACAACGCGACCCGCCGCGACTACCAGGTCGGCTCCACCTTCAAGCCGTTCGTGTTCGCCGCCGCCGTCCACCACGCCTCCGTCACCCAGAACGGCGACCGCATCTCGCCCCACACCCGCTACGACGGCACCAACAAACGCCAGGTGCAGGGCTGGACCGGCAGCCCGTACGCCCCGGCCAACGAGGACGACGTGAACTACGGCCCCATCACCGTCCGCACCGCCACCGACAAGTCCGTCAACGCCGTGTACGCCCAGCTGGCCGTCGACGTCGGCCCGGCCAAGGTGGAGCAGACCGCCATCGACCTGGGCCTGCCCGCCGACACGCCCGACCTGAACCCCTCCCCCTCCATCGCGCTCGGTCCCGCGACCGCGAGCGTGCTGGACATGGCGGAGGCGTATGCCACCCTCGCCAACCACGGCAAACACGGCACCTACGCCCTGGTGGAGAAGATCGAGAAGGACGGCAAAGCGCTGCCCCTGCCCGCCGGCGAGAGCAAGCAAGTGATCAGCCGGGAGGCCGCCGACACGACGACGGCCATGCTGCGCAGCGTCATCGAGGGCGGCACCGGCACCGCCGCGCAGGCGGCCGGGCGCCCGGCCGCGGGCAAGACCGGCACGGCGGAGGACGACAAGGCGGCCTGGTTCGCCGGCTACACGCCGGACCTGGCGACCGTGATCACGGTGATGGGCCAGGACCCGGACACCGGAGCGCAGAAACCGCTGTACGGGGCGCTGGGACTGGAGCGCATGAACGGCGGCGGGGCGCCCGCGGAGATCTGGGGCCAGTACACCCGGGCGGCGCTGGAGGACAGCGAGGTGCGGGAGTTCGACCTGGTGCTGGCCGACGGCGTCGAGGAGGAGCTGGAGAAACCGGATCCCTCCGGCTCGATGGACCCCGAGGACCCGGGCGGCTGGGAGCACGAGGGCACGGAGGCGGGCCGCGGCCGGGAGGGGTACGACGGGTACGACGGGTTCCGGGGCCCGCGCGGATCCGGCGGGGCGCACGGCACCGGCGGTACGCAGGAGGCCGCCCGCCCGGGCCGGGCGACCGGCGGTGCCCCGGCGCCCGGCCCGGACGGCGTTACGGCCACCGGGCAGGTGCCCGGCATGCCCGCCGGCCCGCCCGGCGGCCCCGCCCGGGTCCGGTAGACGGCACGCAGGGCCTGGCGGCACGGACGGATCGGCGCGGCCCGGGCACGCACAGGCCGCGCCGGTCGGCGGTACCCCGCTAGTGGCCGGAGGTGGCCTTCAGGCCCACCACCGCGACCAGCAGCAGGCAGACGAAGAAGATCCGCGCGGCCGTCGCCGGTTCGCCCAGCACCACCATGCCGACGACTGCCGCACCGGCGGCGCCGATGCCGACCCACACGCCGTACGCGGTACCGATCGGGAGGGTCTTCGCGGCCTGGGAGAGCAGGGCCATGCTGGCCACGATCCCGATACCGGTGAGGAGGCTCGGCCACAGCCGGGTGAAACCGTCCGTGTACTTCATCCCGATCGACCAGCCCACTTCGAGCAGACCGGCGACGATCAGCAGGACCCAGGCCATGACGGCACCTCCGAGACGCGAGAACGTACGAACAAGGGGTGCGTCGTCTTTGCGGAAACCCGGTACGGCGCGTCTCGTCGGGGTCCTTCCACGCTAGCAAAGAGACGCACAAAGGCCTGGTGACGTCCGCCACCAGGCCTTTTCCGCACGCGCTTCGGACCGAAGCCGCCCTACAGGTACAGACCGGTCGAGTCCTCCGACCCGCCGAACCTGTCCGCCGCGACCGCGTGCAGGTCGCGTTCCCTCATCAGTACGTACGCCACGCCCCGCACCTCGACCTCGGCGCGGTCCTCGGGGTCGTACAGCACCCGGTCCCCGGTCTCCACGGTCCGTACGTTCTGACCGACCGCGACCACCTCGGCCCAGGCGAGCCGGCGGCCGACGGCGGCGGTCGCCGGGATGAGGATGCCGCCGCCCGAACGCCTCTCACCCTCGGGCGTGTCGGTGCGGACCAGCACCCGGTCGTGCAGCATCCGGATGGGCAGCTTGTCGTGGGTGTTCTCGCTCACGCCACGAACCTACCTGCCCCGGCGCGTCCCGCACGCCAGAGGGGCACGACTCGTGTCAGTCCTTGCGCCTCCGGGCGCCCAGGGCGAGCAGCCCGACCACGCCGACGGCGAGGAGGGCCACCGGCACCACCCGCTCCAGGCGCGGTGCGCCGTCCTCCGAGACGAACCGTCCCTTCACATCGGTCACCACGCGGTTCACGGTGACGAAGGCGCGTCCGGCGGTCTGGTCGACCGTCGACGCCACCTTGGCCTTCGCGTCCCCGATGATCGTCTTCGGGTGCATACGCACGCCGATCTCGTCGAGAGTGACGGCGAGCTGCTCGCGTCGGCGGACGATGTCCGCCTCGATCTGCGCAGGGGTCCTGGCTTCCGACACCGCGCTGCCTCCGTAGGTCCGTCCAAATCCGTGGTGGACAGTCTGTCAGCTCGGGGGCCCGGTGACTGTCCCAGACCCCCATTAGGCTCTGAACGCATACGTCCGAGTCAGGAGAGAGATCATGAGCGAGCGACTGCAGCCCGGCGACACCGCCCCCGCCTTCACCCTGCCCGACGCGGACGGCAAGGACGTGTCCCTGGCCGACTACCGGGGCCGCAAGGTCATCGTGTACTTCTACCCGGCCGCGCTGACGCCCGGCTGCACCAAGCAGGCGTGCGACTTCACCGACAACCTGGACGTGCTCGCCGACGCGGGCTACGACGTGATCGGGATCTCGCCGGACAAGCCGGAGAAGCTGGCGAAGTTCCGTGAGAAGGAGGACCTGAAGGTCACGCTGGTCGGCGACCCCTCCAAGGAGACCCTGGAGGCCTACGGTGCCTTCGGCGAGAAGAAGCTCTACGGCAAGACGGTGACGGGTGTGATCCGCTCGACGGTCGTCGTGGACGGGGAGGGCAAGGTCGAGCGGGCGCTGTACAACGTGAAGGCGACCGGCCACGTAGCCAAGATCATCAAGGACCTCGGCATCTGACGGCCGTGTGAGCGAAGTCCCAGCGCCTGGGGCTTCGGTTCCCCACCAGGCCCAGCGGCCCCGCCACGGAACCGGACCCGCCGGCCCCAGGCCTCCATGGACGCCCCCCAGCACGGCGGTCAGTGCCGTCACCAGCCCCGCCCCGCCGACGTACCCGGCGTCGTCGCGGTCGCCTGCACGAAGGAGACGGCCCGTCAGCCCCTCGCGGGCTCACCGCCGTCGGTCGGTACGGAGGAGGAGGCGGCGGAACCGGTTCGGGCCCGGGCCCCGGGGCCCAGGTTCTGACGGCGGCGCCCGGCGGCCACGGGCCGCCCACTACGATGGGGGCGCGCACGCGGCCGTGGTGGAATTGGCAGTCACGCTGGGTTTAGGTCCCAGTGGGGTAACACCCGTGAGGGTTCGAGTCCCTCCGGCCGCACATCACCGCGAAGGGCCGCCCCCTGTACCCCGGGGGCGCCCTTCGGCGTGAGCGGGCCCGTCAGCCGACCAGTTCACGGATGACCGGCACCAGGGCACGGAAGGCCTGGCCGCGGTGACTGATGGCGTTCTTCTCCGCCGCCGTCAGCTCCGCGCATGTCCGGGTGTCGCCGTCCGGCTGGAGGATCGGGTCGTAGCCGAAGCCTCCGGTGCCGGCCGGGGTGTGGCGGAGGGTGCCGCGGAGACGGCCTTCCACGACGCGTTCGGTGCCGTCGGGGAGGGCGAGCGCGGCCGCACAGGCGAAGTGGGCGCCCCGGTGCTCGGGGGCGATGTCGGAGAGCTGGGCCAGCAGGAGCCCGAGGTTCGCCCGGTCGTCTCCGTGTCGGCCAGCCCAGCGCGCCGAGAAGATGCCGGGCGCTCCGCCGAGGACGTCGACACAGAGGCCGGAGTCGTCGGCGATGGCGGGCAGTCCGGTGGCACGGGCGAGGGCGTGGGCCTTGAGGAGGGCGTTCTCGGCGAAGGTGACGCCGGTCTCCTTGACGTCGGGGATGTCCGGGTAGGCGTCCGCGCCGACGAGCTCGTGGTCGAGCCCTGCGTCGGCGAGGATGGCGTGCAGTTCGGTGATCTTCCCGGCGTTGCGGGTGGCGAGGATCAGGCGGGTCATGGGCCCAGTATCTACGGGGTACAGACCTTGCCGATCTCGGTGGCCGCGTCCGTGACCGGCTTGATGTCGGGGGTCGTGTCGCCGTTCTGGACGGCGGTGCGGACACTGTCGACGCCCTTGCCGAGGTCGTCGACGGCCTTGGACAGGTCGGCGTTGTCCGTCTTGTCCTTGAGGCTGTCGAGTTCCTTGTCGATCTCGTCGAGGGACTCGTTCATCCGGGTCGGGTCGTTCGTCGCGCTGGAGACGGCCTGGCTCAGCTTGTCGACGCTGGTGGCGATGGAGTCGGCGGCCTGGACGCAGTCCATGGCCTTGTCGAGCGCGCCGCAGCCGACCGCTCCGGTGAGGGCGAGCACTGCGGTGGCGGCGGCGAGAGCGGCGGTACGGCGACGGCGCATGGAACGGGTCCTCCCGAGGGCTGCGGACGGGCGTACGGTTCGGCCCGTACGCCCGTACTGGTGGACGCCCCGGGGGCGTCCACGGTTGCTAGGGGTTGTCCTGGAGCGTGATGCCGAGGGCGTCGCGCTGGAGGGCGGCGAGGTCGGCGCAGCCTCCGGTGGCGAGGTCGAGGAGGGCGTTGAGCTCCTTGCGGTCGAAGGGCTCGGCCTCGGCGGTGCCCTGGACCTCGACGAAGCGGCCGTCGCCGGTGCACACCACGTTCATGTCGGTCTCGGCGCGCACGTCCTCCTCGTAGCAGAGGTCGAGCAGCGGTGTGCCGTCGACGATGCCGACGGACACGGCGGCGACGGTGCCCGTGAGCGGCTTGCGGCCGGCCTTCACGAGCTTCTTGCCCTGCGCCCAGGCGACGGCGTCGGCGAGGGCGACGTACGCGCCGGTGATGGCGGCGGTGCGGGTGCCGCCGTCGGCCTGGAGGACGTCGCAGTCGAGGACGATGGTGTTCTCGCCGAGGGCCTTGTAGTCGATGACGGCGCGCAGTGAGCGGCCGATGAGCCGGGAGATCTCATGCGTGCGGCCGCCGATCTTGCCGCGTACGGACTCGCGGTCGCCGCGGGTGTTGGTGGAGCGCGGCAGCATCGAGTACTCGGCGGTGACCCACCCTTCGCCGCTGCCCTTGCGCCAGCGGGGGACGCCCTCGGTGACGGAGGCGGTGCAGAAGACCTTGGTGTCGCCGAAGGAGATGAGGACGGAGCCCTCGGCGTGCTTGCTCCATCCGCGTTCGATGGTGACCGGGCGGAGCTGTTCGGGGGTGCGGCCGTCGATTCGAGACATGGCACGAGCCTAGTCGCCCATGTGCGAGGGGCCCGTTCCGGTACCGGAACGGGCCCCTCACGGGTGAGCGGTGCGCTGTGGGCGTCCGCTCACATCATGTCTTCAATCTCCGCGGCGATCGGGTCGGCGTCGGTGCCGATAACGACCTGGATCGCGCTGCCCATCTTGACGACGCCGTGGGCGCCGGCGGCCTTCAGCGCGGCCTCGTCGACCAGGGCGGGATCGGCGACCTCGGTGCGCAGGCGGGTGATGCAGCCCTCGACCTCTTCGATGTTGTCGATGCCACCGAGCCCGGCGACGATCTTCTCAGCCTTGCTGGCCATGTCTTTCTCCCTGCGTCCAAGAGCCGTTTCGGAGCACTGAGCGCTGCTCGGCCCACCTAGGTCTTTCGTCACGGTAACGCACGGTTGGCCCATCTTCGCGGGCGCATTACCCGGTTGTACCGAAGGATGACGATCACCAGCGCCTACGATATCGCAACTGGTCTACACCAGTCTTCCGGGAGGACGCCGATGAGCTCCGAGAGCGCGGCCGCGCCCAAGCCCGCACCGAAGCCCCGGCGGTGGACCGGCGTCTTCCAGGGCTTGCAGAAGATGGGCCGCAGCCTCCAGCTCCCCATCGCCGTGCTGCCCGCCGCGGGCATCCTCAACCGCCTGGGCCAGCCCGACGTCTTCGGCGCCGACGGGCTGGGCTGGAACGACGTGGCCAAGGTGATCGCGGGCGCGGGCGGCGCCCTGCTGGACGCGGACCTCGGCCTGCCGCTCCTGTTCTGCGTCGGCGTCGCGATCGGCATGGCCAAGAAGGCGGACGGCTCCACCGCGCTCGCCGCGGTGACGGGCTTCCTGGTCTACCGGGGCGTGCTGCGCGCCTTCCCCAAGGACTGCCCGCCGGGCACCACGGACGTTAACGGCGGCTGCCTGGGCGCGGACGACACCTTCGTGGCGTACACGTACCAGAATCCCGGCGTCTTCGGCGGCATCGTCATGGGCCTGCTGACCGCCTACTTCTGGCAGCGGTTCCACCGCACCAGGCTGGTCGACTGGCTGGGCTTCTTCAACGGCCGCCGGCTCGTCCCGATCATCATGTCGTTCGTCGCGATCGCCTTCGCCGTGGTGTGCCTGTTCATCTGGCCCCCCGTCGGCGACGCCCTGGAGGACTTCAGCGACTGGCTCGTGGGCCTGGGATCCTGGGGCGCCGGCCTCTTCGGCGTCGCCAACCGCGCGCTGCTGGTGATCGGGCTGCACCAGTTCCTGAACGTGCCCGTCTGGTTCCAGTTCGGCACGTACACCAAACCGGACGGCACCGTCGTGCACGGCGACATCAGCATGTTCCTCGCGGGCGACCCCGACGCGGGGCAGTTCACCACCGGCTTCTTCCCCATCATGATGTTCGCGCTCCCCGCCGCCGCGCTGGCCATCACCCACTGCGCCAAGCCGCACCGCCGCAAGGAGGTCGGCGGCCTGATGCTCTCGGTGGCCCTCACGTCCTTCGTCACGGGGATCACCGAGCCGATCGAGTACTCGTTCCTCTTCATCGCACCCGTGCTGTACGTCGTCCACGCCCTGCTGACCGGTGTCTCGATGGCGGTGACCTGGGCCTTCGGCGTCAAGGACGGCTTCAGCTTCTCGGCGGGCCTGATCGACTACGTGATCAACTGGGGCCTGGCGACGAAGCCGTGGCTGATCATTCCGATCGGTCTCGTCTTCGCGGTGGTCTATTACGCGATCTTCCGCTTCGCGATCACGAAATTCGACCTCAAGACACCGGGGCGCGAGCCCGAAGAGGCGGAGACGGACGTCACCAAGCCGTAGCCGCCCGATCACGCCGAAGGGGCCCCGCGATAGGGGCCCCTTCGGCGTTATCAAATCGCAAGTTCCTTATCTAACCCTCACCGTGCTACAACAGGTCTACACCACTTAATGGTGTAGACCACGCGGTGTTGCGCCGCGTTTCCCGAGACGCCGCCGTCCCCCATTAGACATCAATGTCCCCGGGCGGCGCCTTGCCCACCTGGAGGAACCTGATGTCCACCGCCACCGCCCCCGAGGCGGAGAAGAAGAAGGGCGCCGGCGCGATGGCCGTCCTGCAGCGCATCGGCCGCAGCCTCATGCTGCCGGTCGCCGTGCTGCCGGCCGCGGCGCTCCTGGTGCGTTTCGGCCAGCCGGACATGCTCGGCCGTGAGTCGTTCCCGACGTTCATCACCAAGATCGCGGGCTATATGGCCGCGGGCGGTGGCGCCCTGCTGGACAACATGGCGCTGCTCTTCGCCGTCGGTATCGCGATCGGCTTCGCCAAGAAGTCCGACGGCTCCACCGCGCTGGCCGCGGTCGTCGGCTACCTCGTCTTCAAGAGCGTGCTGGGCACCTTCACCGACAGCAGCCTGCCGAAGAAGGAAGCCATCGTCGACGGCAAGATCGTCATGGTCGAGCAGGCGGTCGACGCCAAGGTGCTCGGCGGCGTGGTCATGGGCATCATCGTGGCGCTGCTCTACCAGCGCTTCTACCGCACCAAGCTGCCCGACTGGCTGGGCTTCTTCGGCGGCCGCCGCCTGGTCCCGATCCTCTCCGCCTTCGCCGGCCTGATCGCGGGCATCCTCTTCGGCCTGATCTGGCCCTGGCTCGGTGCGGGCCTGCACAACTTCGGTGAGTGGCTCGTCGGCTCCGGCGCCGTGGGCGCGGGCATCTTCGGTGTCGCCAACCGCGCGCTGATCCCGGTCGGCATGCACCACCTGCTGAACTCCTTCCCCTGGCTCCAGGCCGGCGAGTACGAGGGCAAGAGCGGCGACATCGCCCGCTTCCTGGCCGGCGACCCGACCGCCGGACAGTTCATGACCGGCTTCTTCCCGATCATGATGTTCGCCCTCCCCGCCGCGTGCCTCGCGATCGTCCACTGCGCCCGCCCCGAGCGCCGCAAGGTCGTCGGCGGCATGATGTTCTCCCTCGCGCTGACCTCCTTCGTCACCGGTGTCACCGAGCCGATCGAGTTCACGTTCATGTTCATCGCGCCGGTGCTGTACGCGGTCCACGCGGTGCTGACCGGTGTCTCCATGGCGCTGACCTGGGCGCTCGGCATGAAGGACGGCTTCGGTTTCTCCGCCGGCGCCATCGACTTCCTGCTGAACCTGGGCATCGCGTCCAACCCGTGGGGTCTGGCCCTGGTGGGCCTGTGCTTCGCGGCGGTCTACTACGTGGTCTTCCGCTTCGCGATCACCAAGTTCAACCTCCCGACGCCGGGCCGCGAGTCCGACGAGGAGCTGGCCGAGCTCCAGAAGGCCGAAGCCAAGTAAGCACCTCCACGAGAAAGGCCCCCGGTCACCCGGGGGCCTTTGTCACACCTCGTAGACCGCGCCCGCGTGCGCCAGTTCCGACGGCCCGTCGTAGACCGCCCGCGCGTCCGCCAGGTTCCGCTCGCCGTCCGTCCACGGCGGGATGTGCGTGAGCACCAGCCGCCCCGCGCCCGCCCGGGCGGCGTGCGCGCCCGCCTCACGGCCGTTCAGGTGCAGCCCGGGGATGTCCTCCTTGCCGTACGTGAACGACGCCTCGCACAGGAACAGGTCGGCCCCCGCCGCCAGCGTGTCCAGTTCGGCACAGACACCCGTGTCACCCGAGTACACGAGGGCCTTCCCCCCGTGCTCCACCCGGATCCCGTAGGCCTCGACGGGGTGGCAGACCTTCTCCGTGCGCACCCGGAACGGGCCGATGTCGAAAGAGCCGGACTTGAGCGTGTGGAAGTCGAACACCTCGCTCATCGACTTGTCGGACGGCGTGTCCGCGTACGCCGTCGTCAGCCGCTGCTCGGCGCCGTCCGGCGCGTAGACGGGGATGGCGGGGCAGCGGCCGCCCTCGTGGCGGTAGTAGCGCGCGACGAAGTACCCGCACATGTCGATGCAGTGATCGGCGTGCAGGTGACTGAGGAAGATCGCGTCCAGGTCGTACAGACCGATGTGGCGCTGCAACTCGCCCAGGGCGCCATTGCCCATGTCGAGGAGCAGCCGGAAGCCGTCGGCCTCTACGAGGTAGCTCGAACAGGCCGATTCCGCGGACGGGAACGACCCCGAGCAGCCGACGACGGTGAGCTTCATGGAGCGTGAACCTCCGAGGACGGGAGCCGGGCAGGCGCTGACAGGGGAGGTCGTGCGGTTTACCGAGCGTAAGGCGCGGCGCGCCGGGTCGCTCCTCCGCAGTGGCCCCTTGTGGTCGAACTCACCCGCGCTGTCACCGGTTCGGGCGGGTAGCGTCCGTTCCATGGACACGTCCTGGTGGCTGGCGCTCGGCGCCGTCGTGGTGATCGCGCTGGTCGCGGCGGTGTCCGACGCGACGGGCCGCGCCCGCCGTCCGGGTGGCCGGACGCGCCCGCCGGCCCGGCCGGGCGGGACGCCGAAGGCCCGCCCCCGGCCGGGGGAGATCTGGTGGGCGGACGTCCCCTACGAGGACGGCCCCGGCTCCAAGGACCGCCCGTGCCTGGTCCTGGCGGTACGCGGCGACACGGCGCTCGTCGTCAAGATCACCAGCCGGTACCGGGACGAACGCCCGGGCGTGATCGCCCTGCGCCCCGGCGCCGTGGGCGACGCGCGGGGCCGCCCGAGCTTCCTGGAGACCGACGAGCTCAGGGACGTACCGCTCTGGCACTTCCGCCGCCGCGCGAGCCGGGTGGACCCGTTGGTCTGGGACCGGGTCCGGCACCTCTCCGCCTGACCGGGGGCCGCGCCCGCCCCGCCCCTTCCGCGCGGCGGCTTCGCGCCGCGAGGCATGACAAGCCGCACCGAACCGACGGCCGGGGTGGGGCCGTGCAGGGTCGCCCCCGCTGGGGGTCCCCCCACTTGTGGGGGAGGTTGGCGGCGCCGAGACGGCTCCCTGCCGGACGAACCCAGGGCCGCCGACCGCGAGGAGGTGAGCCCGGAGGGGCCACACCCCCACCCACCGGCACCGGCCGCCGGACGGGCACCGCCCACGTCGGCACCGTTAACAGGCCCCGTCCCGGGGCACCGCGAAAGGGCGCCGCCCCACTCCAACCGGAAGCCCACCGAGCCGCAAGGGCGGCGCTACGCCCAGAGCTGGCCCTGGAGCGTTTCGATGGCCGCTTCGGTCGTCGGGGCCGTGTAGACGCCCGTCGACAGGTACTTCCAGCCGCCGTCGGCCACGACGAACACGATGTCCGCGCTCTCGCCCGCCTTGACCGCCTTCTTCCCGACCCCGATCGCCGCGTGCAGCGCCGCGCCCGTCGAGACGCCCGCGAAGATGCCCTCCTGCTGGAGCAGCTCCCTCGTGCGGGTCACCGCGTCGGCCGAGCCGACGGAGAAGCGGGTCGTGAGGACGGAGGCGTCGTACAGCTCGGGGACGAACCCCTCGTCGAGGTTCCGCAGCCCGTACACCAGGTCGTCGTACCGCGGTTCGGCGGCGACGATCTTCACGTCCGGCTTGTGCTCGCGCAGGAAGCGGCCGACGCCCATCAGCGTGCCCGTCGTCCCGAGCCCGGCCACGAAGTGGGTCACGGACGGGAGGTCGGCCAGGATCTCCGGCCCCGTCGTGGCGTAGTGCGCGCCCGCGTTGCCGGGGTTGCCGTACTGGTAGAGCATCACCCAGTCGGGGTGCTCCGCGGCGAGCTCCTTGGCGACCCGCACGGCCGTGTTGGAGCCGCCGGCCGCGGGGGAGGGGATGATCTCGGCGCCCCACATCGTGAGCAGCTCGCGCCGCTCCTGGGAGGTGTTCTCGGGCATGACGCACACGATGCGGTAGCCCTTGAGCCGGGCCGCCATCGCGAGCGAGATGCCCGTGTTGCCGCTGGTGGGTTCGAGGATGGTGCAGCCGGGCGTGAGCCGGCCGTCCTTCTCGGCCTGCTCGATCATGTGCAGGGCCGGACGGTCCTTGATCGATCCGGTCGGATTACGGTCCTCCAGCTTGGCCCAGATGCGGACGTCCGCCGAGGGGGACAGACGCGGCAGCCGGACCAGCGGGGTGTTGCCGACGGCGGCGAGCGGCGAGTCGTAACGCATCAGCGCATTCCGCCGGCCACGGCCGGGAGGATCGTGACGTTGTCGCCGTCCGACAGCTTGGTGTTGATGCCTTCGAGGAAGCGGACGTCCTCGTCGTTCAGGTAGACGTTCACGAAGCGGCGCAGCTCTCCGCCGTCGACGATGCGTTCCTGGATGCCGGCGTACCGGGTCTCGAGGTCGGCGAAGAGGTCGGCGAGGGTGTCCCCGCTGCCCTCGACGGCCTTGGCGCCGCCGGTGTGGGTGCGGAGGATGGTCGGGATGCGGACCTCGATGGCCATGGCGTGGGCTCCTGTCGGAAGGGCTGTGTCAGCAGGGAGGCGGGAAGGGGGCGGGCGGTGCTGCGTGCGCACGCGGACGGCTGCGCGCACAAGTGCGGAGGCGGCGCGACTGGTACCGGGTCGGTACCGGGCGGTGCCGGGGCGTACCAGGACGTGCCGGTGGTGGCGCTCAAGCGGCGGCACAGCGCGGACAGATCGCGCTGGCGAGGCGGCAGAGGTCGACGTGCAGCCGCGCCACGAGCAGCACGGTGCCCGGCGTCTGTTCGCTCACGTCGATGGAAACCATGCGGTCATCGTATCGATTCCCGGTCCGCCCTTCGGAGTGTGATCCCGCATTCTGGACGTTTTCCATCCGTCATGCGGGACCAGCACTCAGTACGCCTCGACGACCTGCACCTCTTCCTCGGTGATCTCGCCGTCCACGATCCGGTACGAGCGGAACTGGAACGGTCCGGCGTCGTCCGTGTCCGCCGTGGAGACGAGGACGTAGTGCGCTCCGGGCTCGTTGGCGTACGAGACGTCCGTACGGGACGGGTAGGCCTCGGTCGCGGTGTGCGAGTGGTAGATGACGACGGGTTCCTCGTCGCGGTCGTCCATCTCGCGGTAGAGCTTCAGCAGGTCGCCCGAGTCGAACTCGTAGAACGTGGGCGAGCGGGCGGCGTTGAGCATCGGGATGAAGCGCTCCGGGCGCCCGGAGCCGGCCGGTCCCGCGACCACGCCGCAGGCCTCGTCCGGGTGGTCCTCGCGCGCGTGCGCGACGATCTGGTCGTACAGAGCCCGTGTGATGGTCAGCATGGGCATCAGGATAAGCAGATGGGCCCGCCCGTACCGAGTGCTGGTACGGGCGGGCCCACATGGTGGACAAGCCACCGGGAGACTACCGCTTGAAGGAGGCGCTCTCCGGGTTCCGGGACTTCAGGACCAGGTAGGAGACGCCGAGCAGCAGGGCCCACAGCGGGGCGCAGTACAGGGAGACCCGCGCACCCTCGTCGATGCCCATCATCACGATGACCATGCCGATGAACAGCAGGGCGAACCAGCTCGTGTACGGCGCGCCGGGGGCCTTGAACTCCGACTCCGGGGCCTCACCGCGCTTGACGGCGGCCCGGTAGCGGATCTGCGAGACCAGGATCATGATCCAGGCCCACATGCCGGAGATGGTGGCGAAGGAGACGACGTACTCGAAGGCCTTGCCGGGGGCGACGTAGTTGATCCACACGCCCACGAGCATCAGCGCCGCCGAGAAGGTGAGGCCGATCAGCGGGGTGCCGGACCTCGTCAGCTTGGTGAAGACCTTGGGGCCCTGGCCGTTGAGCGCGAGGTCGCGCAGCATGCGGCCGGTGGAGTACATGCCCGAGTTGCAGGAGGACAGGGCGGCCGTCAGTACCACGAAGTTCACGATCGCGGCGCCGATGCCGAGGCCCATCTGCTCGAAGGCGGCGACGAACGGCGAGACGCCCGGCTTGAAGTGCGTCCACGGCACGACCGACAGGATCATGATCAGCGCGCCGACGTAGAAGACGGCGATGCGCCACGGGACGGTGTTGATGGCCTTCGGCAGGGTGACCTTCGGGTCCTTCGACTCGCCGGCGGTGACGCCGACCAGCTCGACCGCGAGGAAGGCGAACATCACGATCTGGAGCGTCATCAGCGTGCCGCCGATGCCCTTGGGGAAGAAGCCGCCCTCGGACCACAGCATGGTCATGGACGCGGTGTCGCCGGCGTCGGAGAAGCCGATGGTGAGGATGCCGGCGCAGATCAGGATCATGCCGATGATGGCGGTGACCTTGATCATCGAGAACCAGAACTCCAGCTCACCGAAGAGCTTCACGGAGATGAGGTTCGCGCCGTACAGGATGATCGTGAAGATGAGGGCGGAGACCCACTGGGGGATGTCCCACCAGTACGTCATGTACGTGGCGGCCGCGGTGACCTCGGTGATGCCGGTGACGACCCAGAAGAGCCAGTACGTCCAGCCGGTGACGAAGCCGGCGAAGGGGCCGACGAACTCACGGGCGTACTCCGCGAAGGAGCCCGAGACGGGGCGGTACATGAGCAGCTCGCCCAGCGCCCGCATGATGAAGAAGATGACGAGGCCGGCGATGGCGTACGCCAGGATGAGGCTCGGTCCGGCCTTGGAGATGGCCTTGCCCGCGCCGAGGAACAGCCCGGTGCCGATGGCTCCGCCGATCGCGATCATCTGGATCTGACGGGCTCCGAGGCCCCGCTGATAGCCCTCGCCGGACGCGGACTCCGCGGCCTCACTGCCGTCGTGCTGCTTGTCGACCTGCACTGAGGTCATGGTTGGTGCGCCTTTCTCCACGCTGATCCGCGTCGATCGCGCACTGGACTGCGCGTGACTGCGGATCAGGTCCTGATCCCCCCGGATATGGATGGAGTGCCGCCGGCGGTCCGCCGGCCTGAGCGCCCCCGGGAACAGGGGTGGCGTCCCCGGGCGGTCGTGAAGATTTATCACGGTCGCAACCGTGATCGACGAGCGGGATTGTGGCGCACCGCACAGTAAGAAGCGGACAAATGACACAGACACCCATAACTCAGGGTGTGCTGGTGATCCGATCGTTATACGGATTTGAGCGTCCGCTGAGCGAACGAAGGTCACATGAGGGTCTCGACGAGCGTCTCCTGGAGGGCGCCCAGCCAGAGGTACGCCATGACCATCGGCTTGCGCGGGTCGGAGTCCGGCAGCCGGTACAGCACCTCGTTCTCGTCGTCGTCCCTGACCTCCAGCCGGGTGCCGATGGTCAGCCGCAGATCGTTGAGCGCGCCGAGCCAGTGGCGGGCCTCGTCGGCCGTGAGCTTCAGGACCGCGCCACCCCCGCCCGCGACGTCGAGCGTGTCCAGGCTCCGTACGACGGCGAGGGCGTCCGCGCGCTTGCGGTCGCGCAGGTCGTTCTCGGTGTAGCGGCGGAATTCGGCGGACGCCTCGCGCAGCTTCTCGTCGCCGTCCTCGTACGCGTTGGGGAAGAGGCGGGCCAGCGCGGGGTCGGCCGGCGGCTCGCTGGGGCCCTCGCGGAACAGCTCGGCCAGCGGGTCCTCCCCCTTGGGGGACGTCTCGCCGGGGCCGATCAGCTCCAGGAGCTGGACGGCCAGGGAGCGGAGGATGGAGATCTCGACCTCGTCGAGCGGGACGGCCGCGCCACCGCCCGGCAGCGCCTCGAAGTGCCCGCTCATCAGCCGCGGTCCTGGGAGAGGGTCGCCCACAGCCCGTAGCCGTGCATCGCCTGCACGTCCCGTTCCATCTCCTCACGGGTGCCGCTGGAGACGACGGCCCTGCCCTTGTGGTGCACGTCCAGCATCAGCTTGTGCGCCTTGTCCTTGGAGTAGCCGAAGTACGCCTGGAAGACGTAGGTGACATAGCTCATGAGGTTGACCGGATCGTTGTGGACGATCGTCACCCAGGGCACGTCGGGTTCGGTGACGGCGAAACCCTCTTCGGCCGCTTCGGTGCGTTCGATCTCTGCGGGAGCAACACTCACTTAGCCAATGCTGCCACTGAGGGTGGGGGGTCGCACAAACGGGGCTCGTACGGAGCCGAGGGGAAATCGTCACTCTGACGAGTATTCGGGGTAGCATCGTCGTATGAATGCTGCGGATCTTGGGCTGCCGGTGGACGTGCCGTCTACCGCGCTCTTCACCGACCAGTACGAGCTGACCATGCTCCAGGCGGCGCTGCGGGGCGGCACGGCCGACCGGCGGTCGGTCTTCGAGGTGTTCACCCGGCGGCTGCCCGAGGGGCGGCGCTACGGCGTCGTGGCCGGCACCGGCCGTGTGCTGGACGCCGTGGAGAACTTCCGCTTCGACGCGGGCGTCCTCGGTTTCCTGCGCGAGCGGGGCATCGTCGACGAGCCGACGCTCGCCTGGCTCGCGGACTACCGCTTCAGCGGCGACATCTGGGGCTACCCCGAGGGCGAGGTGTACTTCCCCGGCTCGCCGATTCTCCGGGTCGAGGGCACCTTCGCCGAGTGCGTCCTGCTGGAGACCGTGATCCTGTCGATCCTCAACCACGACTCGGCGATCGCGGCCGCCGCCTCCCGGATGTCGGCCGCCGCCGGTGACCGGCTGCTGATCGAGATGGGGGCCCGGCGCACCCACGAGCTGTCCGCGGTCGCCGCCGCCCGCGCCGCGTACGTGGGCGGTTTCTCCTCCACCTCGGACCTGGCCGCGGGCTTCCGCTACGGCATCCCCACGGTCGGCACGTCCGCGCACGCCTTCACCCTCCTGCACGACACCGAGCGCGACGCCTTCCGCGCGCAGGTCGAGTCGCTGGGCCGCGGTACGACGCTGCTCGTCGACACCTACGACGTGGCCGAGGCGGTGCGCACCGCCGTGGAGGTCGCCGGTCCGGAACTGGGCGCGGTGCGCATCGACTCCGGTGACCTGCTGCTGGTCGCCCACCGGGTGCGCCAGCAGCTCGACGAGCTGGGGGCGCGCGACACCAGGATCGTCGTCACCTCGGACCTGGACGAGTACGCGATCGCGTCGCTCGCGGCGGCGCCGGTCGACGCGTACGGCGTCGGTACGCAGCTCGTGACCGGCAGCGGTCACCCGACCTGCTCGATGGTCTACAAGCTGGTCGCCCGTGCCGAGTCCGGAGACCCGAAGGCGCCGCTGCGCTCGGTGGCCAAGAAGTCGCTGGGCGGCAAGATGTCCGTCGGTGGCCGCAAGTGGGCGGCGCGGCGGGTCGACGCGGACGGGGTGGCCGAGGCGGAGGTCGTGGGCACCGGCCCGGTCCCGTCGGAGCTCGCGGACCGGCAACTGCTGACGCAGCTGGTCAAGGGCGGCGACGTGGTGGCCCGTGAGCCGCTGGACGCGGCGCGGGAGCGGCACATGGCGGCACTGGCGGGGTTGCCGATGTCGGCGATCCAGCTGTCACGGGGTGAGGCCGTCATCCCCACGGAGTACGTCTGAGACCGGCCCGGGCGGGAAGGGAGGCCCCCTCCCGCCGGACCGCGTAAGTCTCTAGGCTCGAACCCATCCCCGGAACCACGCGCGTACACCCGACCGACCGCTCCCCCACGAAGGACAACCGCCATGCACCGCGCACTGATCGTCGTCGACGTACAGAACGACTTCTGCGAGGGCGGCAGCCTCGCCGTGACGGGGGGCGCGGACGTCGCCGCCGCCATCACGGACCTGGTGGGCGAGGCGGCCGGTGCCGTCTACCAGCACGTGGTGGCCACCCGCGACCACCACGTCGACCCGGGCGACCACTTCTCCGACCGGCCGGACTACGTGAACTCCTGGCCGAGGCACTGCGTGGCCGGTACGGAGGGAGTGGGCTTCCACCCGAACTTCGCACCGGCGGTCGCCTCGGGCGCGATCGACGCGGTGTTCGACAAGGGCGCCTACGCGGCGGCGTACAGCGGCTTCGAAGGCACCGACGAGAACGACGTCCGGCTGGCCGACTGGCTGCGGGAGCGGGAGGTCACGGAGGTGGACGTGGTGGGCATCGCCACCGACCACTGTGTCCGCGCCACCGCCCTGGACGCGGCCCGTGAGGGCTTCCGCACCCAGGTGCTGCTCGACCTGACGGCCGGGGTCGCGGAGGAGACCACCGAGCGGGCCCTGGAGGACCTCCGCGCCGCGGGCGTCGAGCTCACCGGCAAGCCCGTCGTCTGAGGCCCCGGGCGGCTAGGACGCGCTGGGGGCGCCCCAGGCGCGGGCCTGGGGCAGCAGGGCGCGGATGGGGTGCCAGAGCTCGGTGTGGGACTCAGGGACCGTGCGCCAGAGCAGGCCGTCGGGGTGGTGGAGCACCGCGGTGATCTCGTCCGGTGTGGGCGGGTGGGTGTTGCCTCGCAGGTAGACCGCGCGGAGGCCGAGGTTCCGCAGCCGGGTCAGGGCGCGGGCGCGGTTGGCGGCGTGGACCAGGACGCGGACCGTGGAGCCGTCGCCCACCGGGCTCGGCAGGCTGAGGGCGACCACGACCTTGCCGCCGGGCAACTTGGTGAAACCTCCACCGGGCATGCTGAACCACTCCCCCGTGAGATGGTGTGTCAATAAGAATGGGTCACCACGCACCTAAACAGAATCGGCCGCCGCCCGCTAGGGGGCGACGGCCGATCATGCTCTGACCTGCTGAAACAGCGACTACTTCGTGGACGGACCCACCTGGACGGTGATCGTCTGGCCGTTCTTCGGCTGCTTGACGATCGCGATCTTGGTGTTGGTGTCAGTTACCTTGACGCCCGCACGCGGGTTCGACTCGTACCAGTAGACGCCCTTGCGGTCGTCGAAGACCGGGACGCCGGCCTGCGACGCGACCTTGGCCTCGACACCGGCCTTGTGCAGCGTCAGGCCGTTCGTCCGGTAGAGGCTGAACGGCGAGTCGTAGGCTTGGATGCGGTTGCGCATCAGCGTGCCGTCGGCCCACTTCGTGGGCGTGGCGTGCGCGTCGACCGGCAGGATCAGGCCCTGGCCCGGGTGGACGGCGGTGTTGTTGTCCTTCTGGGAGGTGTCCCACTGCCAGACCAGCAGACCGGTCTGGTACGGGTAGTGCTCCACCCAGCTGTCCATCGGCGCCGCGAAGCCGAAGTTGTACGGGCCGACCTTCAGGGTCTTGTCGTACGAGACGTACTGGCGGTTCTCGGCGATGTAGTACTGGTCGTACTCGTTGGTGAAGGACTCACCGATCCGGGAGAAGCCCTTCGGGGTCCAGCCGTTGTCGTCACCCTCGGCGTTGTCCGTCAGGACCGCCGCGCCGTCGGCCGTCAGGGTGATGGCGTCGGCGGTGAAGCCCTTGCCGCCCGCGCCGCCGTCGGTCTGGTAGCGGAAGCGGAGGTCGAACTTCTTCCCGGCGTACGCGTCGAGCGGGAAGGCCAGTTTCTGCCAGGCGCCGGAGACACCGGTCAGCGACGGGGCGCCGCTGGCGTCGGCCGGGATGGCCTTGCCGTTCGCGGTGCCGGCCAGCGCCGTCCAGCTCTTGCCGCCGTCGGTCGACACCTCGGTGTAGAGGTAGTCGTAGTCCTGCTCGATGTCCCACCAGCCGTCGAGCGTCAGCTCGGCCTTGGTCTTGCCGGTGAGGTCGACGGAGCGGGTGAGGGTGTTCTTGAGGTCGTCACCCATGTCGCTCCACCACTGCTTGGAGCCCTCGGCCGGCTTGACGACCGGGGTGGTGACCTTCTTCTTCGGCAGCTCGACGACCAGCGCCTGCGGGTTCTTGGTGTTGTACTCCGCGACGCCCAGCGTGTGCTTGGACTTCGTGGCGGCCTTGGCCTTCTCGTAGTTGAGCCAGCCCAGCCTCAGCTTGTCCCAGGCGGTCATGTCACCGGGCAGGTCGCCGATCTCGTTCTTGCCGGTGCCGAGCCAGGAGCCGGACGACATCAGGGACCAGAAGCCGGTCGAGTTCTCGGCGCCCGCCTTGCCGGAGGTGTCGTAGAGGTCCGGCAGGCCCAGGTCGTGGCCGTACTCGTGGGCGAAGACACCGAGGCCGCCGTTCTCCGGCTGCATCGTGTAGTCGCCGACCCAGATGCCGGTGTCGCCGATCTGCGTACCGCCGGCCTTGTTGTGGGCCGGACCGGTCTTGCCGGCGTCGGTGCCGTACGCGTACCAGCGGTGGGCCCACAGCGCGTCGCCGCCCTGGGCGCCGCCGCCCGCGGACTCGTCCTCACCGGCGTGGACGATCTGGAAGTGGTCGATGTAGCCGTCGGCCTCGTTGAAGTTGCCGTCGGCGTCGAAGTCGTAGCGGTCCCACTGGTCGTACTGGGCGAGCTGCGCCTTGATCTCGGCGTCGGTCTTGCCCGCCGCCTTCTGCTGCGCGGTCCAGGCGGTCACACCGTCGCGGACGGCGTCCCACACGTTGGAGCAGTTGCTGTTGCCGCAGTAGTTCGAGCCGTAACGGGCCTCGTTGTACTCGACCTTGACCCAGTCGGAGACCGCGCCGTCGACCGAGTAGCGGCCGGAGGAGGTCTTCTCGTAGTAGGTCTTCAGGGACTGCTTCTGCTGACCGGTCTTCTTGTCCTTGCCGGTGCCGAAGTACAGGTCCTGGAAGTGCTGCTGGTTGTAGTCCTTCTGCCAGGCCGTCGAGTTGTCCTTCGAACGGTCCGGCTCGGCTATCCGGTTGTGCAGCGGGCCGGGCGTGCCGCCGAACTTCGGCTTCAGCGTGTGGTCGTCGCCGTCGTCCGCGCGGTCGATGAGCGTGGTGTCGTCGACCTTGTCGCCGAACTCGACCAGGATCGTGAAGATCTTGTCGGTCTTCTCGCGGCCCAGCTCGACGTACTTCTTGTCGTCGAGCTTGACGACCTTGGAGGCACCCCTGCGCTCCACCGTGAGGTCGCCTGCCAGCACCTGCTCCAGCGCCGCCTCGCGCGCCTGGGCCTGCTGCTTGCTGAACGGGCCGTCGAGGTCGTGGTCGACCTTGGCGGCGTGGTCGTGCCCGGGGGCACCGTGCCCCGCGTCGTGCGCGCCCGGGGCCGGGTCATGGCGCTCGATGCCGTTGGTGGGGCGGTTGTCGGCCTGGGCCGTCGTGAAGGCCGAGGCCGTCGCGGCGGTGGCGGCCAGCGCCACGATCACCGCTGAGGCTCTGAAAGCCCGTCGTCTGCTGGTCACTTGATCTTGTCCTCCCCGCGCCCGCGAACCGCGGATGGGGGGTCGATGTGTTATCCGCGTGCGGTGTCGCGCCACAAGTGACGACATTCGACCGGAGAATGACGCGAAAAGACAGACCTTGACTTGCACAGGCCAAGTGCTCTATGTGAACAGCCCGATCCGGATTGCGAACAGCGGAAGCGGTCCGGTCACCCCGCCGACGGGCCCACGTTCACGGTGACCGACGAGCCGTTCGACGGCTGGCCGGCCACGGTGATCCGGGTGTTGGTGTCCGTGGTCCGCACACCGCCGAACTGATTGACGGCGTACCAGTACACACCCTTGTGGTCGTCGAAGACCGGATTGCCCGCATGTGGCTTGACCTCGTGCGGTACCCCCCGCTTGTGCAGGGTGAAGCCCGGCGCCGGATAGCGGCTGAACGCCGCGTCGTAGGGGGTGATCTTGTTGGACATCAGCGTGCCGTCGGGCCAGGCCATCGGCTCCGGGTGGGCGTCCACCGGCAGCAGAAGGCCCTCCCCCGGGTGGTCCGTGACATTGTTGTCCCGCTGTGAGGTGTCCCACTGCCAGATCATCACGCCCGGCCGGTAGGCGTAGTGCTCCACCCAGTTGTCCCGGGGCCGGGGAAAGCCGAAGTGGTACGGGCCCGTCTGCAGCGTCCTGTCGTACGACACGTACTGCCGGTTCTCCGCGATGTAGTACTGCGGGTAGTCGCCGGTGACCGACTCCCCCACGCGCGTGAACCCCCGCGCCGTCCACCCGCCGCCGTCACCCTCGGCGTCGTCTGTGAACAGCGTGGCGCCGTCCGCCCGCACGGTGATGTTGTCCGCCGCGAACCCCTTGCCGGCCACACCGCCGTCCGTCTTGTAGCGGAAGCGGACGACGATCCGCCGCCCGGCGTACGCGTCCAACGGGTAGACCAGCTTCCGGTACGTCTCCGAGACACCCGTCAGGGCCGGCTTGTCGCCGCCGTCGCGGGTGATCGCCTCACCGTCGGCCGTGCCGTCGACCGCCTTCCAGCTCTCCCCGCCGTCCGTGGAGACCTGCGTGTACAGGTAGTCGTAGTCCTTCTCGATGTCCCACCAGCCGTCGAGCCGCAGCGACGCGGAGGACCGGTCGGTCAGGTCGACCGTCCGGGTCAGTGTGTGCGACAGACCGTCACCGTGGTCGCTCCACCACTGCCCCACCCCGCCGGCCGGCTTCACCACCGGCGTGGTCACCGTCTTCTCCGGCAGTTCCACGACCAGCGCCTGCGGCAGATCGGTGTTGTACGCGGAGACACCCAGCCGGTGCGTCGACGCCGTCGCCGCCTCTCCCCGCTCGTAGTTGAGCCAGCCGAGCTGGAGCTTGTCCCAGGCCGTCATGTCCCCCGGCAGATCGCCGATCACGTCCTTGCCGGTACCGAGCCACGAACCGGACGACATCAGCGACCAGAAGCCCACCGAGTTCTCCACCCCCGCCACGTTGTTGGTGTCGTACAGGTCGGGCAGCCCCAGGTCATGGGCGTATTCGTGGGCGAAGACGCCCAGCCCGCCGTTCTCCGGCTGCATCGTGTAGTCGCCCACCCAGACGCCGGTGTCGCCGATGGCCACACCCCCCGCCCTGAACCCCGCCGGACCGGTGTCGCCGTCGTCCCTGCTGTACGCGTACCCCCGGTGCGCCCACAGCGCGTCGGGCCCCTGCGCGCCGCCGCCGGCCGAACCGTCCTCGCCCGCGTGCACGATCTGGAAGTGGTCGATGTAACCGTCGGGCTCCTCGAAATCGCCGTCGTTGTCGTGGTCCGTACGGTCCCACTCGTCGAACCGCGCCACCTGCGCCCTGATCTGGGCGTCCGTCCGGCCCCGGGCCCTCTGGTCGGCCACCCAGGCGGCCACCCCGTCGAAGACCAGGTCCTCCACGCTGGGGCAGTTGTTGCCCCCGCAGTAGTTCGAGCCGTACCGCGCCTCGTTGTACTCGACCCTCACCCAGTCCGAGACCTCCCCCTCCACCGAATACCGCCCGGAGGAGGTCTTCTCGTAGTACGTCTTCAGCGACTCCACCCCGTCGCCCTCGCCGAAGTACAGCCGCCGGTAGTGCTCACGGTCGTAGTCGGCGCGCCAGGCGGTGGAGTTGTCCGTCGTACGGTCCGGCTCGGGGATCCGGTTGTGCAGCGGACCCGGCGTACCGCCGTACTTGACGACCGGCGGCTTCGGACCGCCCGGCCCGTCCGGGTCGTACATCGTGGTGTCGTCGACCTTGTCCCCGAACTCGACCAGGATCGTGAAGATCTTGTCCGTACGCTCCCGGCCCAGCTCGACGTACTTGCGGTCCCCGAGCTTCACGACCTTCGAGCCGCCGCGCCGCTCCACCTTCGCCCGCCCGCTCAGCACCTGCTCCAGCGCCACCTGCCGCTGCTGCCGCTGCCGCGCGCTGAAGGGCCCGTCGATGACGTGCCCGTCGTGCTTCCCCTCGGCGGTGCCGTGCGCGGCGTCGTCGTCCACGGGGGCGGTGGTGGCGGAAGCGACGGCCGGTGTCCCCGCCAGAACGGCCAGCACGGCGACGGCGCTCAGCACACCTCTGAAGTACGTCACGTGGAACGGTCCTCCCCTGCGGATCGCGTCAACGGGCGCCGACTTCAGGCCATACGGCATAGGCCGTGATTCCGTGCGCCCCCGGTGCACCGGTACCGTGGGTTAGGTCACGCTTACTGCCGGTTCCTTCCGGGCATCCACCGTCGTAGAGTCAAAAGTCAGTGCGACCGAGTTGCGTGAACCCCATCCGGTGCTCCACTGCTTCGAGGACGGAACCCGCCATGCCGCGTCCGACCGCCGCACAGCTCGCCTACGGTTCGGCCACCGTCGTCTTCGCGACCGTCGCCATGCTGCTGCTGTCCCGCACCACCACCGGACTGGGTGTCGCACTGATCGGGGTCGCCGCGCTCGCGCTCGGCCTGCTGGTCGCGATGACCCTGCCGGCACCGGCCGCACGCCGTGCGGCGTACGAGGACGCACGCCCGCCCGCCCCGGCGGAGCGCAGGGAGCACTCACTGCGTCGTTGACACCACGACCGTCTTGCCCGCCTTGTCGTGCAGGCCCTGCTTGTACGGCTTGTCGACCAGGATGAGGATCAGCAGGAGCAGCGGCCACAGACACGGGCAGCACACCAGTTGGGGCAGCCACAGCACGACGGCCCGGGTGAGCGCGGCGGGCACGCTCGGCACACTGCCGTCGTTGAGCATCGCCACCCGCATGCCCATCAGCCGTTTACCGACCGTCTGACCGCGGTTCTTCGCCGTCATCAGCGTGTCGTAGCCGATGTACGCGGCGATCGCGATGAGCTGGAAGATCCACCGGTTGCCGTAGTCCGCCCGCCATACGTCCTCGAAGTCCGACTGGTCGGCCACCCTGTCGTAGATGTCGAACGGCAACGCGATGAGCGCGAGCGGCACGGCGACGATGAGCCAGTCGATGATCCGGGCCAGGACGCGCCTGCCGGAGTCGGCGAGCGGCGGCATCCCGGCGAGCGGATCGCTGCCGCCGTAGCCGTAGGGTCCACCGCCGTACGGCCCGCCCCCGCCGTAAGGGCCGCCGGGATCGCCCGGCCCACCGCCGTAGGGACCTCCGGGACCACCGCCGTACGGGCCGCCGGGACCACCGGGACCACCGTCGTACGGGCCGCCGCCGCTGTACGGTCCCTGTCCCCCGTACGGGCCGCCGCCGCCCGAGGGCGGAGGCGGCGGCGCGGGCGGCGGCTGGGAGCCCTCGTCCTGCGGCTTCTTGCGGAACGGGTCGTCCCCGGGGGGCTGCTGACCGGGCGCCGGCGGTTCATTGCTCATGGGGGCAGTGCATCCCGCCCGGCGGGGCCCCGCAAACGATCACCGGCCGTTCGGGCTACCCGCTGCGGCCCGCCACAAAGGTGTGGGCGGCCTTGTCGTGCCAGCACTGACGCCACGGGCGGTCGATCAGGGCCCACAGGACGTTGACCACGCCGATCACCAGGATGCCCAGCACGCCGTAGACCAGCCAGCGGCGCAGCGCCGCACCGAACGCCGGGGGCTCGTGGGACTCGATGTCCCGCACTTCGAGGCCCGTCAGCTTCTTGCCGAGCGTACGGCCCCACTTGGCGGTCGGCACCGCCTCGTACAGCACGCCCAGCACCAGCAGGGCGGCCAGGGCGATGCCGAAGTACGTCGACGTGGTCCCGTCCACCAGCCAGACCGTGACCGTCTCACCGGACCGCTTGGCCTGCTGGATCTTGCCGTCGATGTGGTCGAGCGCCTTGGAGACGAACGGCACGGCGACGGCGGCGACGGCCGCCCCGAGGACCAGGGTGTCGATCAGCCGGGCCGCGAACCGCTTGCCGAGGGCGGCCGGGCGTGCGGCGGCCTGGGCCTGGGCGGCGGCCAGGAACGGGTCGTTGACCGGCGGCTTCCACGGCAGGACGGGCTGGGGGCCCGCGTCCTGCGCCTGGGCCGGGGCGTGGGCCTCCGGCTGGGCGGGCCGGGCGAGCTGGTGCACCTGCTGGGCCCAGGACGCGGCACCGCCGCCGGGGCCGTGGGTGACGGGGGTGCCGGGAGCGGCGGTCGCGTCGGGCGGGGCGGCGGCGGCCGGGGCCGGGGCGGGCTGCGACTGCGCGGCGGCGGGCGCCGGGGTGACCGGCTGGGGCTGCTGCGGCTGGGCCGGGACCTGTGGGGTGTGCGGGGCGTCCGGCTTCAGGGCCCGGATGGTCATCGTGCCGTCGGCGGGCTGCTCGGGCTGCGGCTGCTTCGGCTTGACCGCCCGGATGGTGACGGTGCCCTCCGGGGCGGCCGCCTTCGCGGGTTCCGGTTCCACGCTCCGTACGCCGGGCAGCGCGCCGCCCGTCGGGTCGGGGGCGGCGGTCGCCGGGCTGCGCGGGTCCTGGCCCGCCTCGGCTCCCCAGGAGACCCGGCGGTCGCGGTCGCCGCCGAACCCGGTCTGGCGCGAGGCGTCCGCCTGCCACACGGATGCGGGTTCCGGTTCCGGACGGCTCTCGGCGAACGGCCCCTCCTCGTCGAAGAAGACCGGCCCGGTCTCCTCCACCGAAGGTGTGGGCGCGGGGGCGGCGGGGGCCGCCGCGGCCTGGCCCGGTGGCGTCGGCATCGCCTCACCGTCCTTGGGCGCGGGGCGGCTCGTCCCCGGCACCCAGGCGGCACCGTTCCAGAACCGGATATATCCGGGGATGGACGGATCGGGGTAGTAGCCAGGCGTGGGGCTGCCGTCGCCGGTTGCCGGGGTTGGGGCGCTCATCACCGTGGTCCCGTATCTCCTCGAGGCCTCAATTCAAGGCACCACATCTACCAGACCGCCGAGCACCCCCGAACCGGTCCGTCCACAACGACCACGAAGCGGTCACATGTGTGTTACGGAAAGTAAGAGAAACCCATTTCCGAAAGTCGCGTCATGAGAGCCGGGAAGGCGCCTCTCATCCGGTACGGGCCCGCTCCGGGGTCCGTACCGGAGAGAAGGGAACCGACCCATGCAGCTCACCGTCGTCGAACGCGAACTGGAGCTCGTCCTGGTGCTGTCGCCCGAGCGCAGCGTCCCCGTCCCGGCCCGGCTGACCTACCGCACGGACGACCCGTACGCCGTGCACATCACCTTCCACGTCGGCTCGGACCACCCCGTGCACTGGACCTTCGCCCGCGAGTTGCTGGTCGAGGGCGTCTTCCGGCCGTGCGGCCACGGTGACGTGCGGATCTGGCCCACCACGCTCGACGGGAAGGCCGTCGTGCTGATGGCGCTGTCGTCCCCCGACGGCGACGCGCTGCTGGAGGCCCCCGCCGCGCAGGTGTCCGCGTGGCTGGAGCGGACACTGCGCGCGGTGCCGCCCGGCTCGGAGTCGCAGACGCTCGGCCTGGACGACGGGCTGGCCGAGCTGCTCGCGTGACGGGCCGGTCAGTCGGTCACGTACGTGTGCGTGATGAATTCGATCGAGTGGCCGTCGGGGTCGTCGATGTACACACCGCGGCCCCCGTGATGGTGGTTGATCCGCTGCGGCTCGTGGTGGTACGGGTCGGCCCAGTACGGCAGTTCGCGCTCCCGGATCCGGCCGAAGATCTCGTCGAACTCGTCCTCCGCGACGAGGAACGCGAGGTGCTGCGGGACGATCCGGGGCGCGTCGTCGTCGATGTAGTCGAGGGTGACGCCGCCCTCCAGCGGAACGCTCGCGAAGGGGCCGAAGGGCTTCGGCTCGGGCGCGTCGATGAGTTCCGTGAGGAAGCGGGCGGCGGCGAAGCGCTCGCGGCTGCGGACGATGGTGTGGTCAAGGCGTGCGGACACGGCTCCTCCTTCGTCGGTCCCTTCACGCTATGCGGAGCGCCGCGTCCGGACCATCGGGCATGGGTCCTAGGGCGGAAGCCTCAGAAGAGCTTGCCGGGGTTGAGGATGCCGAGCGGATCGAAGGTTCGCTTGATCCCTCGCTGCAACTCCAGCCCCACCGGGCCCAGTTCCCGGGCCAGCCACTCCTTCTTCAGTACGCCGACGCCGTGTTCGCCCGTGATGGTGCCGCCGAGCGCCAGGCCGAGCGCCATGATCTCGTCGAACGACTCACGGGCGCGCCGCGACTCGTCGGGGTCGGTGTGGTCGAAGCAGACGACGGGGTGGGTGTTGCCGTCGCCCGCGTGCGCGCAGACGCCGATGGTGAGGTCGTACTCGGCCGCGATGGCGGCCGTGCCGTCGATCATCGCGCCCAGCCGCGAGCGCGGTACGCACACGTCGTCGATCATCGTCGCGGACTTGACGGCCTCCAGGGCGGTCAGTGACATCCGGCGGGCCTTCAGCAGCATCTCCGACTCGGCCGCGTCCTCGGCCGGTACGACCTGCGTGGCTCCGGCGGCCGTGCACAGCTCTCCCACGGCTGCCAGGTCGGCGGCGGGATCGGGGGTGTCGAAGGCGGCGAGCAGCAGGGCCTCGGTGGACTCGGGCAGGCCCATCCGGCCGAGCCGGTTGACCGCCCGCACGGTCGTACGGTCCATGAGTTCGAGGAGGGACGGGGTGTGGCCCCTTTCCATGACCGCGCACACGGCCTCGCACGCGGCCGCCGCCGACGGGAACTCCGCCGCCAGTACCAGTTGTTGCGGCGGCCGCGGGCGCAGCGCCAGGACGGCCCGTACGACGATGCCGAGGGTGCCCTCGGAGCCGACGAACAGCCGCGTCAGGTCGTACCCGGCGACGCCCTTGGCCGTGCGGCGGCCGGTGGACAGCAGACGCCCGTCGGCGAGGACGACGTCCAGGCCCAGGACGTACTCGGCGGTCACGCCGTACTTGACGCAGCACAGTCCGCCGGAGGCGGTGCCGATGTTGCCGCCGATGGTGCACATCTCCCAGCTGGAGGGGTCCGGCGGGTAGTACAGGCCGTGTTCGCCGACCGCGCGGGACAGGACGGCGTTCACGACCCCCGGCTCGACGACCGCGATCCGGTCGACCGGGCTGATCTCCAGGATCCGGTCCATCCTGGTCAGGGACAGCACGATGCAGCCGTCGGACGCGTTCGCCGCACCCGACAGGCCCGTGCGGGCGCCCTGCGGGACGACCGGGACGCGCAGGTCCGTCGCCGTGCGCATGATGTGCTGGACCTGCTCGACGGTGCTCGGCAGGACGACCACGGCGGGCGATCCGGCGTCGCAGAAGCTCGCCATGTCGTGGGCGTAGGAGGCGGTGACGTCCGGGTCCGTCAGGAGGGCCTCCGCCGGGAGGCCGGCCCGGAGGCGGGTCAGCAGGTCGTCCATGATCCCAGCCTGGCATCCGGGGCCATCGGTGTGAACCCGCCGGGGGATCGGCTCGGGGTGTGCCGGGTGGCTCGTCGTATTGACGCACCGTGTGTCGCACAGTGACGGCATGAAGACGGAACGGGTCCCACGGATCGTCCTAGGTGTGGGCGCGGGTGCGGTGCTGGCCGGTGCGGCCGTGCTGTTCGTGTCCGGCGGCCTCGGGGGCGGCGACGGTGCTCCGGCGCCCGCTCCCGGTGCCGTGGCGCGGGCCGTGTCGGCGGCGCACGCGGGCGCGCAGGCGTCGCTGCCCGAGCTGGCCGCGCTGATCGGCGACCGCGAGCGGTGGCTGCGCGCCCACCCGCGCGACGACGCGTCCTGGGCGGAGCTGGGCGGCGCGTACGTGGAGCGGGGGGTGCGCAGCGGCGACACCGCCTCGTACGTACGGGCCGAGAAGGCGCTGAAGCGGTCCCTGGCCGTGCTGCCCGCCGGCAGGGGGAATGTCGACGCCCAGCTCGGCATGGGCGCGCTGGCCAACGCCCGGGGCGACTTCCGGGCGGCCCGGAAGTGGGGCGAGGCGGTGCGCGACCGCGCGCCGCGCCGCTGGCAGGCCTACCCCGTGCTGATCGACGCCTACAGCGGGCTCGGCGACTACGTGTCCGCCGGGCGGGCCGTGGAGCGGCTGCGGGCGCTGCGGGTGGGGGCCCCGGCGCTGTCCCGCGCCTCGCTGGTGTACCGGGACAAGGGCTGGCGCGAGGACGCCTCCGCGCTCGCGTACGACGCGGTGGCGCTGGCCGCCACCCCGGCGGAGAAGGCGGCGTGCCTGGCGCGGCTCGGCGACCTCGCGTGGGAGCGCGGCGAGCCCGCCGAGGCCCTCACCTCCTACGAACCGGCCCTGCGGCTCGTGCCCGGCCACGCCCCGTCGCTGGCCGGGCGGGCGCGTGCCCTGGCGGCGCTCGGGCGGACGGACGAGGCGCTGCGGGACTACGGGGCCGCCCTGGAGGCGCTGCCGTCGCCCCAGTACGCCCTGGAGGCGGGCGAGTTGTACGAGTCGCTGGGCCGGGACGGGGACGCGCACACGCAGTACGAGGTGCTGCGGGTTCGGGCCACGGAGGCCGGCACGCACGGGGTGAACGCGGCGCTCGTGCTCGCCCGGTACGAGGCCGACCACGGCAGCCCGGACGCCGCTTCGAGGAGGCTGCGCGCCGAGTGGGCGAAGGGGCACCGGTCGGTGCACGTCGCCGACGCGCTCGGCTGGGCGCTGTACCGGGCGGGGAAGCCGGAGGAGGCGCTTCCGTACGCCCGGCGGGCCACCGAACAGGGGCTGCGCAGCGCGCTGTTCGCGTACCACCGGGGCCAGATCGAGCGGGAGCTGGGGAAGTGGGGTCCGGCGCGGCGGCACCTCGCCGAGGCGCTGCGCGTCAACCCGCACTTCTCGCCCCTGCTGGCGCCGAGGGCCCGCCGGGCGCTGGCCGCGCTGGGGGAGCCTCCGGCGGGCGGGCCGAGGAACGTGTACGGCGAGGAGCCGGAGCCCCGGAAGCGGTCGGGGTCGTCGCGCGTCTGGTCGCCGCCGCCCCGGGACTCGGAGCGTCAGCAGCCGCAGTCGCGCAAGCCGCGGCGGCCGGAGGGTGCGGCGTCGCCGAGCGTGTCCTCCTCCGGGGCGGCGCCGGCATCGGCTTCACCGCCGCCGTCTCCGGGGCGGTGAGGCGCGGAACGCCGCCGTGCCGATGGGCGCCGCACCGCAGTCCCCCGCGGGGCGTCCGGCCCCTGTCCGGCTCGGGCGCCCCACGGAGGTCACCGGCCCCTGTCCGGCGCTCGGCCGCCCGGCCCCCCGTACCGGGCGGCCGGGCGCCAAGTCCTGCCCCGCAGCGGCGCGACGGCCGTGCGGGGCCTCGCGGGGTCGTCCCCGCGGAAGGGCGGAGCGCTACAGGTTGCCGCGCTTGGCCTGCTCGCGCTCGATCGCCTCGAAGAGCGCCTTGAAGTTGCCCTTGCCGAAGCCCATCGACCCGTGCCGCTCGATCAGTTCGAAGAACACCGTCGGCCGGTCCTGGACCGGCTTGGTGAAGATCTGCAGCAGGTAGCCGTCCTCGTCGCGGTCGGCGAGGATCTTCAGCTCGCGCAGCTCGTCGATCGGGACGCGCGTGTCACCGACCCACTCGCCGAGCGTGTCGTAGTACGAGTCCGGGACGTCGAGGAACTGGACGCCGCCCGCCCGCATCGTGCGGACCGTCGCGACGATGTCGTTGGTGGCGAGGGCGATGTGCTGGACGCCGGGGCCGCCGTAGAACTCCAGGTACTCGTCGATCTGCGACTTCTTCTTCGCGATCGCCGGCTCGTTGATCGGGAACTTGACCTTCTTGGTGCCGTCCGCGACGACCTTGGACATGAGCGCGGAGTACTCGGTGGCGATGTCGTCGCCCACGAACTCCTTCATGTTGGTGAAGCCCATGACCTTGTTGTAGAAGGCCACCCACTCGTTCATCCTGCCGAGCTCGACGTTGCCCACGCAGTGGTCGATGGCCTGGAAGGTGCGCTTGGCGGGCGGCTCGACGATCGGCTTGGCGGCGACGAAGCCGGGGAGGTACGGGCCGTCGTAGCCGGAGCGGTCGACGAGGGTGTGGCGGGTCTTGCCGTACGTGGCGATGGCGGCGAGCACGACGGTGCCGTGCTCGTCCTTGAGCTCGTACGGCTCGGTGAGGCCGGTCGCGCCCTGCTCGACGGCGTAGGCGTACGCCTTGCGGGCGTCGGGCACCTCGATGGCGAGGTCGACGACGCCGTCGCCGTGCTCGGCGACGTGCTCCGCGAGGAAGTGGCCCCAGTCGGTGGACGCCTTGATGACGGAGGTGAGCACGAAGCGCGCGGCGCCGTTGGTCAGGACGTAACTGGCGGTCTCGCGGTTGCCGTTCTCCGGTCCGGAGTAGGCGACCAGCTTCATGCCGAAGGCCGTGGAGTAGTAGTGCGCGGCCTGCTTGGCATTGCCGACGGCGAAGACGACCGCGTCCATTCCCTTCACCGGGAAGGGGTCGGCCTGCCGGGCGGTGTCGGGGGTGTGGGAGATGGTCTCAGTCATGGCGGCAGGCTCTCTCCGTTCTGCAAGGTGCGCAATAGTTACGACGGCAGCTGGGCAATCTGTACAGCCAGCAGGCACGATGGTCGGGCGTTGTGTACAGGATGACCATCCGGGAGGCGTCGTGGCGATCGATCATCTGGACGGCAGGCTCATCGCCCTGTTGGCGCGTGAGCCGCGCATAGGCGTCCTGGAGGCCTCGCGCCGGCTGGGCGTGGCGCGCGGCACGGTGCAGGCCCGGCTCGACCGGCTCCAGTCGAACGGGGTCATCCGGGGCTTCGGGCCGGAGGTGGACCCGGCGGCGCTGGGGTATCCGGTGACCGCGTTCGCGACGCTGGAGATCAAGCAGGGGCAGGGCGCCGACGTACGGGAGCACCTGGCGGGCGTACCGGAGGTCCTGGAGCTGCACACGACGACCGGTCACGGCGACATGCTGTGCCGGCTGGTGGCCCGTTCGAACGCGGATCTCCAGCGGGTGATCGACCGGGTCGTCGGCTTCGAGGGCATCGTGCGGGCCTCCACGGCGATCGTCATGGAGAACCCGGTGCCGCTGCGGATCATCCCGCTGGTGGAGCAGGCCGCGGAGGAGTAGCCCGCGGAGGAGTGGCTCGCGGTATACAAAGAACCAGTTGCAAAGGAATGCTTGCAAGGACTCCTTTGCACGCTTAGGCTGCAGGCATGCCGGAGCCCGAGAAGATGCCGACCCACCGCCTCGACCCCCGCTCGCTGCGCGGGCTGGCCCACCCCCTGCGGATGCGCCTGCTGTCCGCCCTGCGCCAGAACGGCCCGGCCACCGCCTCGCAACTGGCCGACCGGCTCGGCGAGTCCAGCGGCGCCACCAGCTACCACCTGCGCCAGCTCGCCGCGTACGGCTTCGTCGAGGACGACCCCGACCGCGGCAAGGGGCGCGAGCGCTGGTGGCGGTCCGTCGCCCGGGGCGTGTCCGTGGACGAGGCGCTGTACGACGACGAGAACCCCGAGGTCCGGGGCGCCATGAGCACCTTCCTCCACGAGGTCGCCACCATGCACGCCCACGAGGTGTCCACCTGGCTCGGCACCATGCGCGACTGGCAGGCCGACTGGGCCAAGAGCGCGGACCTGAGCGACTTCCGCCTGCGCCTCGACCCCCGGCAGCTGGGCGAGCTGACCAGGGAGCTGCACGCGGTCGTCGACAGCTACCTCCATGAGGAGCCGGGCGAGGGCGCCGAGGACGTACGTCTCCACCTGCACGCCTTCCCGCAGAAGAGCGACCGAAAGGACCGATGACCGCCATGCACCCGTACCTCCACCTGCGTCTCCACGAGCTGCGTGCCGCCGAGTTAAGGGACCTCGCTCCCCGGCGGCCGGCCCCCCGGCGCCCCCTGCGCGCACGCGTCGGCTGGACGCTCGTCGAGGTGGGCCTCCGCCTCGTCTCCGCTCCCCCACGCACCGCCCGTCTCGCATGACCGGGCACCGGCGGGGGCCGCTCGCCACCGTGCTGGCGGCCAACGCGATATCCATCAGCGGCAATTCACTGACCCTCATCGGCGTCCCGTGGTTCGCGCTGCAGACCACGGGCAGTCCCGGCAAGGCGGGGCTCGTCGCCTTCTGCGCCACTCTGCCCGTCGTCGTGTCGGCGATCGTCGGCGGGCCGGTCATCGACCGGATCGGCCGCCGGCGCGTCAGCATCACCTCGGACCTGGTCTGCGCGCTCGCGCTGGCCGCGATCCCCCTCCTGCACTACGCGGGGCGGCTCGACTTCTGGGTGCTGTGCACGCTGATGGGCGTCACCGGACTGTTCCACGCCCCCGGCGAAACGGCTCGGCACGTCCTCGTACCGGACCTCGCCGAACGGGCAGGGACCACTCTCACGCGGGCGGCCAGCCTGTTCGACGCGGTGTCGCGAGGGGCACGGATGACGGGGGCCGCCATCGCGGGCGTACTGATCGCACTGGTGGGTGCCGAAACGGTCCTGCTGCTGGACGCGGCGACCTTCGGGCTCTCCGCGCTGCTGGTCTTCGGTGGCGTACGCGGGGTGAAGGCCGCCGAGCCGCGGCGGGACGCCGCGCCCGTCTCGATGGCGCGCTACCGGACGGAGCTGCGCGAGGGGTACGCCTTCGTACTGGGCTCCCGGCTGCTGCTGGGCATCACGCTGATGGTGATGGTCACCAATGGCCTGAGCCAGGGCTGGAGCGCGGTGCTCCTGCCCGTGCACGCCCAGCGAAACCTGGGCGGCGCGGCCGCGATCGGCCTGGTCTCGGCGGTGTGGGGCGGCTGCGCGCTGCTGGGTGCCCTGCTGTACGCGGCGGTGGGGCACCGATGGCGGCGGCGGACGGTGTTCACGATCGCCTTCCTGGTCAGCGGGGCGCCGCCGTTCGTCATGGCGGCGATGACGGACAGCGTGTGGCCGCTGGTGATGACCGCGGCGATCGGCGGGCTGGGCTCGGGGACGCTCAACCCGATCCTGACGACCGTGCTGTACGAGCGCGTCCCGGACGCGCTGCGCAGCCGGGTCGCGGGGGTGACGACGGCCGGGGCGCTGATGACCATGCCGCTGGGCGGGGTGGGCGCGGGCTACCTGGTGGAGCAGGCGGGTCTCGTACAGACGCTGCTGGCGGTCGGCGGCCTGTACTTCGTGGCGACGCTGACCCCGGTGGTCTTCCCCTCGTGGCGGGAGATGGACCGCCCGGCGGCGGTCAGCAGCTCGGGACCTTCTTCCCCTGCTCCAGAGCCCGCAGCGACGACACCGCGTCCTTGAGCGTGGTGACGGGGACGAGCCGCAGCCCTTCCGGCTTCTCGGCCTGGGCGTCGGCGCACTCGGCCTTCGGTACGAGGAAGACGGACGCGCCGTCGCGGTGGGCGGCCTGCGTCTTGAGGGACACCCCGCCCACGGCTCCGACCGTGCCGTCGGCGGTGACCGTTCCGGTACCGGCGATGGTGCGCCCGCCGGTCAGGTCGCCGCCCCGGCCGTCGCCCTCGATCTTGTCGACGATCCCGAGCGCGAAGAACAGCCCGGCGCTGGGGCCGCCGACGTCGGCCAGCTGCAGGTCGACCTTCACCTGCTCGGGGCTCTTGCCGAGGTAGTCGAGGGCGGCCTGGACGGCGCTGTTCTGGGACTCCCGCATCTGGCCGATGTTGCGCTTCTCGATCTCGGCGTCGGACTTGCCGGCCGGGTACACGGAGTCGTGCGGCAGTACGGCGCGGTCGCCGCGGAACCAGGCGTCGACGACGTCACCGAGGTCGACGTCGGTGCGCGGGCCGGTGGCCACGATGGTCGTCATGCGCAGCTCACCCTCGGTCGGGCGCACGGGTACGCCGGAGATGGTGATCACCTGACGGCCCTTGTGCTCCCCGAGCACGTCGCTGGTCGACCCCGGCTGGGCGAGGGTGAACGGCAGGGGCGCGAACCCGGCGACGACGAGCAGCGCGACGACGGGAAGGGCGCACAGGGCGAGAGCACGGGGACGCGTGAGACTGGAGAGCACGCCGCCAATCTATCGGCCACCCACACCCGCCTCCGCCGGGCCGCCCCGGGGCGGCCCGGCACGGGGCGCCACCCCGGCGCGGACACCCACCCCGCCCATGGGGCGCCCGCGTCAGCGCAGAGCGTCCGCGACCTCGCGGGCGGCGTCGACGACACGGGGGCCGACTCGTTCCGGTACCGCGTCCGCGAGCATGACGACGCCGACGCTGCCCTCGACGCCGGTCACCCCGAGCAGCGGGGCCGCCGCGCCGCTCGCACCCGCCTCCAGTTCGCCGTGCGTGAGCGTGTAGCCCGGCTCGCTCAGCGCGCCCTGCCGGGCGGCGAGTATCGCGCGGCCGGCCGCGCCCCGGTCGAGCGGGTGGCGGAATCCTGCCCGGTAGGCCACGTGGTAGTCCGTCCAGGTCGGTTCGACGACCGCGACGGCGAGCGCCTCCGCCCCGTCGACCAGGGTCAGGTGGGCGGTGGCCCCGATGTCCTCGGCCAGCGCCCGCAGCGCGGGCAGCGCGGCCTCACGCACCAGGGGGTGCACCTGGCGGCCCAGCCGCAGCACGCCGAGGCCTACACGGGCGCGACCGCCCAGGTCACGGCGTACCAGGGCGTGCTGTTCGAGCGTGGCGAGCAGACGGTAGACGACGGTCCTGTTGACGCCGAGTTTGTTGGACAACTCGGTGACGGTCAGCCCGTGATCGGTGTCGGCGAGCAGCTTGAGGACGCGCAGTCCTCGGTCGAGCGTCTGGGAAGTTTCCGCGGTCACGACGCCCTCTCCTTCGGAGTGAGTGACGGCGGACACTCTCAAGGGCGGACGCGCCACCGGTCCCATCGGCGACGCACGGAGAGGCCGCCGGCAGGCCATGGCACACCGGCTGCGCTCCGCGGCGGCGTTGCCACGGGGCGTTGCATTGCGATTGCCGGGACAGTAGCGAGCCACTCCGCTCAGCGGAAGCCCTCGTCCAGAATCCGGGCGTAAGCGATTGCTGTACGGAAATTTCGTCCCGGTATGGACGTATCGCGCACTCCGCCTGACCGAGCGGTGTTCAACGCATGCGTGTGGCCCACTCCTGGACCTTCTTGATCCGCTCCCGGATCTGCCCGGCCGTGGCCTCCGCGCTCGGCGGCCCGCCGCACACCCGGCGCAGCTCGGTGTGGATGACACCGTGCGGCTTGCCGCTCTGGTGGACGTACGCACCGACCATCGTGTTGAGCTGTTTGCGCAGCTCCAGCAGCTCCTTGTGCGAAACGACGGGCCGCCGCTCGGCCGGAAGCTCCAGGAGGTCGGCCTCCTCGGCGGGCTTCTGCCGGCTGTGCGCGATCTGGCGCGCCTGCCGCTTGCGCAGCAGAAGCTGCACCTGGTCGGGCTCCAGCAGTCCGGGGATGCCGAGGTAGTCCTGCTCCTCCGCGCTTCCCGGGTGGGCCTGCATGCCGAACTCGGCGCCGTCGTAGAGCACCCGGTCGAAGACGGCGTCGGACTCCAGCGCCTCGAAGGGCAGCATGTCCTGCTCGCCGGTGTCCTCGTCCTGCTGCTTGTTGGCCTCGTCCATCTCCTTCTCGGACTCGGCGTACGGATCCTCGTCGGCTCCGTCCTTCTTCGGCTTGTCGAGGGCGTGGTCGCGCTCGACCTCCATCTCGTTCGCGAACGTCAGCAGGTTCGGGATCGTGGGAAGGAACACGGACGCGGTCTCGCCGCGCCTGCGGGAACGTACGAAACGGCCCACGGCCTGCGCGAAGAACAGCGGTGTCGAGATCGTCGTCGCGTACACGCCGACCGCGAGGCGCGGGACGTCGACGCCCTCGGACACCATCCGGACGGCGACCATCCAGCGGTCGTCGCCCTCGCTGAACTCGTCGATCCGCTTCGACGCGCCCGCGTCGTCGGAGAGGACGACCGTCGCCTTCGTCCCGGTGATCTCGCGGATCAGCTTGGCGTACGCGCGCGCCGAGTCCTGGTCGGAGGCGATGACCAGGCCGCCCGCGTCGGGGATGCCCTTCCTGACCTCGGTGAGCCGCTGGTCGGCGGCGCGCAGCACGTTCGGCATCCAGTCGCCGCGCGGGTCGAGGGCGGTGCGCCAGGCCTGCGAGATCGCGTCCTTGGTCATCGGCTCGCCGAGCTTGGCCGCGACCTCGTCACCGGCCTTGGTGCGCCAGCGCATGTTGCCGCTGTAGCTGAGGAAGATGACCGGCCGGACGACGCCGTCGCCGAGCGCGTTGCCGTATCCGTACGTGTAGTCGGCGGATGACCGCCGGATGCCGTCGTTGCCCTCCTCGTACGTGACGAAAGGGATGGGATTGGTGTCGGACCGGAACGGCGTACCGGTGAGCGCGAGGCGCCGCGTCGCCGGTTCGAACGCCTCCAGGCAGGCCTCGCCCCAGGACTTGGAGTCACCGGCGTGGTGGATCTCGTCGAGGATGACGAGCGTCTTGCGCTGTTCGCTGCGGTTGCGGTGCAGCATGGGCCGTACGCCGACACCGGCGTAGGTGACCGCGACGCCGTGGTACTCCTTGCTCAGCGGCCCCGCGCTGTAGTCCGGGTCCAGCTTGATGCCTATCCGCGCGGCGGCGGCCGCCCACTGCTTCTTCAGGTGCTCGGTCGGCGCGACCACGGTGACCTGCTGCACGACATGGTGGTGCAGCAGCCAGGAAGCGAGCGTGAGCGCGAAGGTGGTCTTACCGGCGCCGGGAGTCGCGACCGCGAGGAAGTCACGCGGCTGCTCCTGGATGTACTTCTCCATCGCTGCCTGCTGCCAGGCACGCAGCTTGTTGGCGGTGCCCCACGGGGCGCGTCCGGGGAAGGCGGGTGAGAGGTGATGGGAGGCGGTAGTGGTCACGGTCTCCGACTCGGTCTCTCGGCGGTACGTACGACAACCGGGCCACCCTACCGGTGGGCCGGCGCCGTCCCCGCCGGGACGGCGCCGGACCAGGGACGGTTGAGACACGGGTCACATGACCGGGTCGCGCGGGCCCCGAGCGATGAACCCCACCTCGTCCGCCTCACCTGGGGCGTCCATGGGGCACCGCCCGCTCGGTCCCACGCAGCCTCGCCGCCACCCACGCCCCCACGAGCCCGACCGCCGCCATCGGCAGGAACACCGCCGCGAAGGCCATCGGGTGCGAGCCGCCGCCTGCCGCCGCGTGCCCGGCCGCCGATCCCCCGCCCAGCGCGGCGAAGGCGGCGCCGCCGACGGTGAGGAGCACCACGTTGGAGAGCCCGTCGGAGATCTGGAGGGCCGCCGAGTTCGATCCCGCCTCCTCCGGCGCCGAGAGCTTCAGCAGCAGCACGCTCGTCGAGGCGATGACCATGCCCATGCCGAAGCAGCCGAAGCCCCAGGCGACACCGACGGTCCACACCGGCACGGAGTGGAGCAGCACGCTCGGCGCGGTCGCGATGGCCGCGGCGACCAGCAGCATCCCGAGCACCATCAGCCGCTCGCGGTACGGCTCCACGCGCGGCCTCGACTGGACGTACGAGCCCAGTGCCCAGGTCGCGCCGCCCACCGCCAGCGACAGCCCGGCCGCCGTGGGGCTCAGGCCCCGTTCCGTGACCAGCATCAGCGGCACGAACGACTCGGCCGAGATGAACGCCCCCGCCGCCAGCCCCCGCAGCAGCACCACCGACGGCAGCCCGCGCGCCGCCCGGTAGGTGCCGGGGGGCAGCAGCCCCAGCGCGGCGGGCACGAGCAGCGCCGCTCCGGCCACCGCCGGGACCAGCGACGCCCACCGCAGGTCCTGCCCCGCGTACTGCAACAGGCCCGCGCCCAGGGAGATCCCCAGCGCCAGCCGGATGCGCCGCCCGTCGAACGGCACCCTCGGCGCCCCGGGGCCGGCCGGCCCGGACGCCGTCCGCCGTATCGCCGGCAGGGCGAGCGCCAGCGGCAGGACGACCAGCACGGGGATGCCGATGAACACCCACCGCCACCCCAGCCCCTCGGTCACCGTCCCCGCGGCGAGGGGCCCGACGACCGACGGGATCACCCACCCGGCGGCGAACGCCGCCATGATCGCGGGCCGCAGCCGCTCCGCGTACGCCCGGCTGACGACCACGTACAGCCCCACGATCACCAGTCCGCCGCCCAGCCCCTGCACGGCCCGCCCGAGGATGAACAGCCACATCGCCCCGGCCGTCCCCGACATCAGCAGACCCGCCCCGAACGCGGCGATCCCGGCGGTGACCGGCGCGAGCGGCCCCGCGCGGTCGGACCACTGCCCGGACAGCACCATCGCGAAGAGGCTGGTGGTGAAGTACGCGGAGAAGGCGAAGGCGTACAGCGGAACGCCGTGCAGCTCCCGCGCGGCGACCGGCATCGCCGTTCCGACGGCGGTCGCCTCGAAGGCGATCAGCATCACGACGGAGACGATGCCGACGCTGAGCGCGCGGTGCTCCCGGTCCAGCACACCGCCGGGCTTCCTCGGCCCGGCGGTGGGTATTCCTGTGCGGCTGCTCCCCGAAGCGGTCATGGACTCACCGTAAGAGGCATTCCCGCACTTCGCCCCTGTCCGGAGGCGGGTCGGTCCTCGGCCCTTGGTCGTACGTCCATGAACACCGTGTGGCAGTCGTGTTGCGTCCCTTCCGACGCCGTGAGCGGGCACCCTACGGTCGTACCGGAGCACCACCACCCCGACCGTGTGCCCGAGAGGCTCAGGGGCCAGACTGCAACTCTGGTGACGCGGGTTCGAATCCCGCCACGGTCTCTCCTCGCGCAGCCCCGGCCCAGCGGCCCGGGCGGCCGGCCGCCGCCGTACCCCTCCCCCGCCTCGCCCCGCGCGCGGCGAGGCGCGGACGGCCGTCGCCCGAGGACCACGACGTACCGGGGCCGCGTCCGTACGAGCCCGGTGCGCGCGGTGAGTTCGGGCCCAACCGCACCACGTCCGGGACACGCCCTAGGGCGCGGCGACCGCCGCTTGGGGGCGGATGGGGAGGCGGTTGACGGGACGGCCGGTGGCGGAGCGGACCGCGGAGGCCACCGCGGCCGGGGAGGTGACCACCGGGACCGCGCTGGCGGCCTTGGCCCCGAACGGGGCGACCACGTCGCGTTCCTCGACGAGTTTGACGATGCGGATGTCGGGGGCGTCCAGGGAGGTGGGGAGCGCGTAGCCGGTGAGGTCCGGGTGGCGGACCAGGCCGCGGGCGGTGCGGAGGTTCTCGGTGAGGGCCGCCCCGACGCCCTGGGTGACGCCCGCCTCGATGCGGGTGGCGAGCTGGGCGGGGTTGAGGACCCGGCCGACGTCCTGGGCGACGGCCATCTCGACCACGCGGATGGAGCCGAGCTCGATGTCCACGTCCACCACCGCGCGGATGGCACAGAAGGCGAGGCCCACGAAGGCATCGCCCTGGCCGGCGTCGTCGAGGGGTTCGGTGGGGTGGGGGCGGCACTGGGCGGTGGCCCACAGCTCCTTGCCGTCCATGGCCTCCATGACGGTGGTGGACAGCACGCCGTCGTAGGAGGTGATCTTGCCGTCGGTGATCTGCAGCAGCTCGGTCGACATGCCGAACTTGTGGGCCAGCGGCTGGAGGAGCTGGGTGCGCACCATCTTGGCGGCCCGCTCGACGGCGCCGCCCGAGACCCAGGTGTGGCGGCCGTGGGTCGCCGGGCCCGCGGGGGGCTGGTCGGTATCGACGGAGGCGACGTGGACCTCGTCGATGCCGAGGGTGTCCTGGACGATCTGGCGGGCGAGGGTGGAGAAGCCCTGGCCGGTCTCGACGGCCGCGCAGATGACGGTCGCGACACCGTCGTGGACCTTGACCGTGGCGGTGGAGACCTCGTCGGTGCCCTCGGCCCCCAGCATGTGGACCATGCCGAGCGCGTAGCCGACGCCCCGGCGCACCGCGCCGGGCTCGCCCGCGCCCTCCGGGCCGCCGGGGAGCAGCCAGCCGTCCTCCGGCGAGTCCTTGGGCAGGGCGGGGAGGGGGAAGTCGCGCACGGCCTGGAGGAGTTCGGCGACCGGAGCGGGGCAGGTGACCGTCTGGCCGGTCGGCAGGATGTCACCGGTGGCCAGGGCGTTGCGCAGGCGCAGTTCCGCGGGGTCCAGGCCGAGGCGGGCGGCGAGCTTGTCCATCTGCGCCTCGTAGGCGGCGCAGACCTGCATCGCGCCCTCGCCGCGGACGTGGCCGGAGGGCGGGTTGTTGGTGCGCACGGCCCAGCCCTCGACGAAAGCGTGCGGGACGACGTACGGGCCGCAGGCGAAGGCGACGGCGGCGGCGAGCGACTCGGAGGACGCCTCGGCGTAGGCGCCCGCGTCCAGGAGGATCTGCGCCTCGACCTTGACCAGGCGGCCCTCCGCGTCCGCGTGGTGGCGGTAGCGCAGCAGGGTGGGGTGGCGGTGGGCGTGCCCGAGGAAGGACTCCTCGCGGGTGGCGGCCAGTTTGACGGGGCAGCCGGTGCGGAGGGCGAGCAGGCCGAGCGGGATCTGGAAGCCGGGGTCCTCCCGGTCGCCGGTGGCGCCGGGGACGCCGGTGACGACGACCTTGACCTGTTCGGGGGCGAGGCCGAAGCAGGCGGCGGCCAGGTCGCGGTCGGTGTGCGGGTCGGTGGAGGCGGTGTAGATGTCGACGCCGCCGTCGGGGCGGGGCACGGCGAGCCCGGCCTCGGCACCGATGGGCGCCGGGTCCTGGCGGCCGATGCGGTAGAGGCCCTCCACGATGACCTCGCCGGTGGCGTCGGGGTCGCCGTAGCGCAGCGGGATGTGGCGGATGAGGTTGCCGTCCGGGTGGAGGGGCGGGGCGGCGAAGGCCTTCTCCGGGTCGGTGACCGGGTCGAGGACCTCGTACTCGACGGCGATGGCCGCGGCGGCCAGGCGGGCCGTGTCGGGGTGGTCGGCCGCGACCGCGGCGATGGCCTCGCCGTGGTGGCGTACGAGGTCGGAGGCGAAGACCGGGCGGTCGGCGACCGTGCGGCCGTACGTCGCCTCGCCGGGCACGTCCGCGTGGGTCACCACGACCCGGACGCCGGGCATGTCGGCTGCGGCCGTGGTGTCGATCGAGACCACGCGCGCGTGCGCGTGCGGGGAGCGGAGGACGGCCGCCCACAGCAGTCCCTCGGCCCACAGGTCGGAGGCGTAGGGGAAGGTGCCCTCCGTCTTTGCGCGGGCGTCGGCGGGCGGCAGGGACGCGCCGAGCCCGTGGGTCGGCGTCTCCTGCTGGGGCCCCTGGGGGCCTTCGACCGCCGGGATGGCGGTGGCCGCGTCGTTGCTCACGCCATGCCTCCGTCGTGCGGGTGGGGGATCTGGTGCGGGATGCGGGCCTGGGGGCCGCCTTCCTCGGCGGGCCCGGCCGATCCGGCCGCCTCCGCGGCGGCGGCCGCTCCGGCGGCGCGCTCGGCGACGACCTCCCGTACGGCGTCGAGGACGCCGCGGTAGCCGGTGCACCGGCAGAGGTTGCCGCAGAGCGCCTGGCGGGTCTCCAGCTCGCTGGGGGCGTGGTTGCCCTCGAGGAGGTCGTGCACCGTCATCGCCATGCCGGGGATGCAGAAGCCGCACTGGACGGCTCCGCACGCGGCGAGGGCGCGCTGGACGTCCGACGGCTCGCCGTCCGTGGCCAGCCCCTCGACCGTCCGCACCTCGCTGCCGGCCGCGGTCGCCGCGGGCACCAGGCAGGAGGCGACGAGGCGGCCGTCGACCTGGACGTTGCAGGCGCCGCACTCGCCCTGCGAGCAGCCGTCCTTGGCGCCGGCGAGGCCGAGCCGTTCGCGCAGCACGTACAGCAGGGACTCGCCGATCCACGCGTCGGTGACGGGGCGGTCGGTGCCGTTGACGCGCAGCACGTACGAGACGTGCGGGTGCTCGTCGCTGTCCGTGGCGTGTCCGGGGGGCGTCGCCTCGTGGGCCGGTTCCTGGACCGGCTGGTCCTGGTGCGGCTCCGGGTGCGGCTCCTGGGCCGTCGGCGGCTCCGGACGCGTCTCGGGTTCCGCTTCCGGCTGCGGTTCCTGTTCCGGTTCGGGGGCCTCGTGGGCCGGTTCCTGGGCGGGCTGCGGCTCCGGCGTGGCCCAGGGCGCGGGGGCGCCGCCCGGCAGGGTGGCCGGGGGGTTGCCGCTCGTCCACTGCGAGGCCAGCGCCGACGTGGTGAACTCGCCCGATTCGTCTGGAAGATCCCCCTGGGCGACCGGAATCGTCCACTGCCCGGTCAGCTCCGAGGGCGCGGGCGCCGCCGCCTGGAAGTTCCACTGCGCCGTCGCGTTCGGGTCGTGCGCCGCCCAGGCCTCCGGCGGCACGTAGCCGTGCCCGGGGGCCTCCAGCGGGGCGCCGTGGGACGCCATGTCCGGCGGCAACTGGACGAAGGCGGTCGCGTCGCCGTCGTACTCGCCCTGGGGCGTCGGCTGCCAGCCGCCCTGCCCCTGCCGGTCGTCGTTCTCGTCGGTGGTCACGACAGCGCCCTCCCCAGTGCCCGTCGGGCCAGCGCGGCGACCGTGCGCCGCAGGTGCAGTACGGCGGGCGGCAGCTGTTCCTCGCCCGGCGGGTCCGGGATGCAGGCGGCGGCGACGTACTCGCCGAACGCCGTGAGCGCCTCCGGAGCCAGCCCGCGGTCGCCGTCCCAGTCGATCAGCGACGCGATCCAGCGCTCCGCCTCCAGCGGCCGCAGCGGCATCGGGGCGATCGCCCCGATCGCGCAGCGCACGCCGCGCCGCGCCGGGTCCAGGACGACCGCGACCGAGGCGGTGGCCCGCCCGGGGCCGGTCCGGCCGGTGGCCTTCAGGAACACCTGCGGGGCGTGCAGGAGTGGTACGCGGACGAAGCCGATCAGCTCGGCCGGGCCGAGCAGCTCCCGGCCCGCCAGCAGGTGCGTCACCGGCACCTCGCGGGTACCGCCCGGGCCCGCCACGACCAGGTCCGCCTCCAGGGCGGCCAGCACGGGCAGGGAGTCGCCGGTGGGCGCGGCGCTGACGATGTTGCCGCCCAGGGTGCCCGCGTTGCGGATCTGGGGCGGGCCGGCCGCGCGGGCGGCCGCGGCGAGCGCGGGGATGAGCGCCGCGAAGTCGGGGCGGCCCATGCGCGCGTGGGTGAGGCCGGCGCCCAGCAGGGCGTGGCCGTCCTGGTACTGCCAGCCCCGGATCTCGTTGATGCGGCCGAGGCCGACGAGGCCGGCGGGGCGCAACTGGCCCTTGTTGACGGCCGCCATCAAGTCCGTACCGCCCGCCACGGGCACGGCGGCGGGCATGGCGCTGAGCGCCGCCACGGCCTCGCCGAGCGTGGCCGGCAGCGTCACGGACTGCGCCGCCTGCGGTGCGTGCGTGGTCAACCCAGCTGCCCCTTCCCGGTCTCCCGGCTGTCCCGGCTGTCCCGCCTGTGTTGCCGTACCGTACGTGCTCACAGCCCCGACGTGGCAACTCTGGCACATCTTCCGGGCCGGTCGACGCGAGGGTCCGCGAAGCACGCATCCGCCCCGGACCTCCCGTGACCTGCGAGATGGACCGTTTTGCCATGCCATTGGCGGCACGCGCGGATTGCCACTTCTCGGCGACATCGGCGTCCTTGTACGACTTATTCCGGGCGGCCCTCCACGGTCCCAGGCGCGGGGCGCGGGGGCGTGCGCCTTCCGCCGGGCTCACACGTTCGGGGGCGCCCCCTCGATCGGGCGTCCGACCACTCCCGGGCGCTTCTGCCACGGCAGCGGTCCGCCGGGCGGGCGGTAGCCGACACCCAGCGCGTCAAGGCGCCGGTAGTGGGCGCCCATTCGGCGCTCGAAGTCCGCGTAGTCGCGCTCGGCGGGGGCCGCGGGGAGCCGGGTGGACCAGGCGACCTCGGCGAAGGCGGCGAGGCGGGGGAAGACCTGGTAGTCGACGCGCGCGGGGGTCTCCATGGCCTCGGTCCAGACATTCGCCTGGGTGCCGATGATGTGCGCGGCGGCCTTTGGGGGCAGTCCCGGCGGTACGGGTTCGAAGCGGTAGACGTCCTCCAGGGTGCGTACGTATCCGATGGGCACCGGCTCGTCGGGGCCGCCGTCCTGCCGGTGGTCCAGGTACACGTGCTGTTCGGGGCACATGACGACGTCGTGGCCCGCCTCGGCGGCGGCGACACCGCCGGCGTACCCGCGCCAGGAGGACACGGCCGCGCCGGGCGCGAGGCCGCCCTCCAGGATCTCGTCCCACCCGATCAGGCGGCGGCCCCGCTCCGCCAGCCAGTGGTCGAAGTGCCGGACGAACCACGCCTGGAGCCCGTCCTCGTCGCCGAGCCCGAGTTCCGCCATGCGCGCCCGGGCGGCCGGGGAGGCCCTCCACTGGTCCTTGGGGCACTCGTCGCCGCCCAGGTGGACGAACGGTGACGTCTCCACCGGGAAGAGATCGAGGACCTCCTCCAGGACGCCCTCGTAGAAGCGGAGGGTGTTGTCAGTGGGGGCGAGTACGTTCGGGTTGACGCCCCAGGTGTCCCAGACGGTGAGGGAGGTCGTGTCGATGACGTCGGTGTTGCCGAGTTCCGGGTACGCGGCGATGGCCGCCTGCGAGTGGCCGGGCACGTCGATCTCCGGGACGACACGGATATGCCGCTCGGCGGCGTAGGCGACGATCTCGCGAATGTCGTCCTGGGTGTAGTAGCCGCCGTGCGGCCTGTCGTCCCAGAGCTCCGAAGCCCGGTGCCCCCACTTGGTCCGCGCGCGCCAGGCGCCGACCTCGGTGAGCCGGGGGTGGCGCTTGATCTCGACGCGCCAGCCCTGGTCGTCGGTGAGGTGCAGGTGCAGGACGTTGAGCTTGTGGGCGGCGAGCAGGTCCAGGTAGCGGAGGACGTCGCCCTTGGGGAGGAAGTGGCGGGCGACGTCGAGCATGACACCGCGCCAGGGGAAGCGGGGTGCGTCCTCGACGACGACCGCCGGGACGTTCCACTCCCGCCCCCGGTCGATGGGCGCGCGCCGGAAGGCTTCCGGGCCGAGCAGTTGACGGAAGGTCTGGGCTCCCCAGAAGACGCCCGCGGCGGTGCCGCCGTGGATGCGGCTGGCGTAGCCGTCGACGACGACGCGGTAACCCTCGGCCGGCAGCGCGGGGTCGATGCTCAGCACGACACGGTTGTCGTCGGCGTTCCCGTCCGGGAACGGAAGGCCGGTGGCGGCTCCGACGGTGGAGCGCAGCCATCTCGCGACGCCCTCCGTGCCCGGGTGGGCTTCCAGTCGCGTCTCCGTGCCGAGGCGGTGGTGTCCGGGGGGCGGCACCCACCGGAATGCGGAAGGGGCGGGGATCAGGTCCGGGGAGTCCATGGGGGTCAGTCCTTCACCGCGCCGCCGAGCCCGGACACCAGGCGGCGTTGCACGAGTACGAAGAAGACCAGCACCGGGATGGTCATCACCGTCGACGCGGCCATGATGCCGCCCCAGTCGTTCTCGTCGGGCTTGAAGAAGACGAGCAGCGCCATGGGGAGGGTCGACTGGGAGGTGTCGCTGATGAGGAAGGACTTCGCGAACAGGAAGTCGTTCCAGGTCGAGATGAAGGAGAAGACGCTGGTCGCCACGAGCCCGGGGAGGACCAGCGGGAAGAGGATCTGCCACAGGAACCGTGCGCGGCTCGCGCCGTCGATGTACGCGGCCTCCTCCAGCGCCTCCGGGACGGCCTTGACGAAGCCCCGCAGCATCCAGATCGCGAAGGGGAGGGAGAACGCGATGTGCGGCAGGATCAGCGAGCCGAGGGTGTTCAGCAGGCCGAAGTCCCGCATGAGGAAGAACAGCGGGATGGTCAGGGCCTCGATCGGCACCATTTGCGCGATCAGGAACATCACGAGCAGCGTCGTACGGAACCGGAAGCGGAACCGGGTGACGGCCGTCGCCGCGAGGAAGGCGATGAGGGCGGAGGCGACGACGACGGTGCCGGCCACCAGCAGGCTGTTGAGGAAGTAGCGCCCGAAGTCCTGCTGTTCGAAGACACGGCGGAAGGAGTCCAGGGACGGGGAGAGGGTCCAGGGGCGGGGGTTCACGGACTGGATCTCCCCCGCCGGCTTCAGGGCGGAGAGGACCATCCAGTAGAGGGGGAAGGCGACGACGGCCGCGACGAGGAGGGCGGTGGCCTCGGCGGCGAGGCGCCACGGGCGGTGGGATCGGATCACAGTTCTTCTCCCTGGCGACGCAGCAGGCGCAGGTACACCAGCGTGACCGCGAGCAGGATCAGCAGCATGACGACGCCGATCGCCGAGCCCAGGCTGTACTGGGAGGACGCGAAGGCCTTCTGGTACGCGTAGACGTTCAGGACGAGGTTCTGGCCGGCGATGCCGCCGCCGTTCGTCATCACATAGATCTGTGTGAAGACCTTGAAGTCCCAGATGATCGACTGAATGGTGACGACGACGAGGACGGGCCGCAGCATCGGCGCGGTGACGGAGCGCCAGGTGCGCCACTGGGAGGCACCGTCGAGGGCGGCGGCCTCCAGGACCTCGGCGGGCACGGCCTTGATGCCCGCGTAGACGGTGACCATCACGAAGGGAAACGAGCACCAGACGACTTCGAACAGGACGAGGGCGAAGGCGCTGAGGCGCCCGTACGTCCAGGAGAAGTCGCCGAGGCCGAGCAGCTTGTTGACGGGGCCGAAGTCCGGGTCGAAGAGGAACACCCAGACGGTTGACCCCGTGATGGCGGGTGTCGCCCAGGCCCCGAGCGCGGCGAGCATGAGTACCAGGCGCGGCACGGCACGGATCCGGGTGAGCAGGACGGCGAGGGCGCACCCGACGGCCAGGGTGGCGGCGACGCACGCGGCGGCGAAGAGCACGGTGGCCAGGAGGACCTGCCGGAACTGCGGGTCGCGGAAGAGCGCGGCGTAGTTGCCCAGGCCCTGGAAGGAGGTGGGTTCGCCGCCGCTGACCTGGGCCTGGGTGTACTCCAGGAACGAGATGAGGCCCAACTGGTAGACGGGATGGACCAGGAGACCGCCGAGCACGACGAGAGCGGGCGCGAGGTACATCCACGGGATCCAGCCCCCGTACCGCCCCGGCACCGCCCGGCGTTCCGCGGACCGCCCGCCCCAACCGCCACGCTTCCCGGGCGCGCCGCGCCCGGAACCGGCCGCACCGGAGGCGTGACCCCCGGCTCCCGAAGCCCCCGGCGCCGCACCACCCGACGGCTCGCGCGCCGGAAGCCCGGGCGCGGCCGGTCCGGGGGCGGCCGGTTCGGGCGCGTCCGGCTCGGGCGCCGGAAGTCCGGGCGCGTCCGGTCCGGGGGTCGGCGCGCTCGGCGCACCCGTTCCGGCGGGGGCCGGCCCGGGGCCGGGCCGCCCGGGGTTCGTGGTGTCGTGCGTCATCGCGTCAGCCCGCCGCAGAGGCGAAGGCCGCGTTCATCTTCCGGGCCGCGTCGGCCGACGCGGTCGCCACGTCTTTGCGACCGCTCACGATCTCCTGGAACATCGTCGGCAGGACCAGCGAGGCGTCCACCTGCCCCCAGGCCGGGGAGGCGGGGACGAACTTGGTGCCGGCCGACAGGGTGGCGATGAACGGTTTCACGAAGGGCTGCTTCTTCGCCGCCTCCGCCCGTACGTCCGTGTAGGTCGGCAGGAAGCCCATCGCGTCGAACAGCTTGCGCTGGGCGTCCTTGCCCGCCAGGGACTTCATCAGGTCCACCGCCAGCGTGCGGTGCGAACTGCTCTTCAGTACGCCGACGTTGTTGCCGCCCGCGAACGCCGGAGCGATCGATCCCGCCGTCACGCCGGGCAGCGGGACGACCGCGTACCTGCCCTTCGCCTCACCCGCCTCCACCGCCGCGTGGCTGAAGTCGCCGCCGATCGCCATCGCGGCCTTGCCCGAGGCGAAGGCGGTGACCGTCGCGTTGCCGCCCATGGAGGCGCACTTGGCGGCCGGGCAGTTGTCGGACCCGAAGAGGGAGGTGTACGCGGCGATGCCCTTGCGTGCGGCGGCGCTGTCGACGGCCGAGGTGTACGAACCGCCGTTCCGGGTGGCGAGTTCGCCGCCGTGCGCCCACAGGAAGGGCAGCGCGCCGTAGGTGTACGCGCCGCCGACGGCGATGCCGTACAGCTCCGGCTTCGCCCTGCGGATCTTCTTCGCGGTCGCGATCAGTTCGGCCTGGGTCCGGGGCGGGGTGAGGCCCAACTCCCGGAACACGTCGGTGCGGTAGTACAGGGCCCGTACGCCGACGAACAGCGGCGCGCCGTACACCTTCCCGTCCACGGTGACCGAGGCCCGCGCGGTCGGGTCGGTGTCCTCGGCCTCCGCCCACGCACCGAACTCGGCGCTGATGTCGGCGAGTCCGCCGTCCTTGACGTACCCGGCGGTGTCGGTGTTGCCGTACTCGATGACGTCCGGCGCGCTCGCCGGGTCGTTGAAGGCTGCCTTGATGCGCTGTGCCCGGGTGTCGACGGGGATGTACTCGACCCGCACGTCGGTGCCGTGGTGGCGCTTCTCGAAGGCGGCGACGGCGGCGTCGACGACCTGTTCCTTGGGCTTGTTGTTGACCTCCTGGAAGAGCCAGACGCGCAGCGTGCCGGTCTTCTCGTCCTCCTTGTCACCGGTGCCGGAGGTCTGCGGGGCGCATGCCGCCATCGCGAGGACGACGATCGGAGCGACGAGTCGGGCAGGAAGCTTCACGGCGGATCCCCTCCGATGACGTTGCAGCATGCGCAACGGTCGTTTCGTGCTGCACAACACTCAGGAGGGTAGAACGGGCTCGGGACCCTCACAAGAGGTCTCGACCACTCCGTGATCGCACGACAAAGGCCCCCGGGGCGCGCACCGCGTGCGCACCCCGGGGGCCATCGCCCGTCAGGCCCGGCGGGCCGGGCCGGGCGTTACTTCTTGTCCTTGCCGCCCTTGTCCTTGTCGCCGCCGGCGCCCATGGACTCGTAGATCTCCTTGCACATCGGGCAGACCGGGTACTTCTTGGGGTCGCGCCCCGGTACCCAGACCTTCCCGCACAGCGCCACCACGGGAGTGCCGTCGAGGGCGCTCGCCATGATCTTGTCCTTCTGGACATAGTGGGCGTAGCGCTCGTGGTCGCCGTCGCCGTGCGACACCTGTGGCGTCGGCTCTACGAGGGTCCCCGTACCTGCCCCGCGCTCGGGCTCAAGAGTGCTCATGAGCTCCAAGGGTACTCACGTCACCGCCGTCCCGGGAGCGAGGCCCCACGGGCTCTCACGCACCCGTGTGAAGCGCGTCACGCGCGTGGCCGGTGGGCGGGCGGCCCCGGCACATGGCCGAAAGCCGCCGTAAAGGCCGACACGCTCAGTTCAGCGAGGGATCGTCCGGGTACGTGGCGATCATGGCGAGCTCACTGCGCTGGCGCCTCAGCACGTCCCGCCACAGGCTCTCGGGGCGCGGCGACGAGACGTCCCCCGGCTCGGAGTCCACGACGAACCAGGCGCCCTCGGCGAGCTCGTCCTCCAGTTGCCCCGGCCCCCACCCCGCGTACCCGGCGAAGATCCGCAGGCTGCCCAGCGCGGCGGCCAGCAGCTCCGGCGGGGTCTCCAGGTCGACGAGCCCGATGGCGCCGTACACCCGCCGCCAGCCCAGCGGACCCTCGTCACCAGGGATGACGGCGAGTCCGAGCGCCGCGTCGAGGGAGACCGGCCCGCCCTGGAACACCACGCCCGGCTCACCGGCCAGCGGGGCCCAGCCTTCGAGGATGTCGCCGACACCGACAGGTGTCGGGCGGTTGAGGACGACGCCGAGGGAGCCCTCGTCGTCGTGATCGAGCAGCAGCACCACCGCGCGGTCGAAATTCGGGTCCGTCAGCGCGGGAGTCGCCACAAGAAGCCGTCCTGTGAGCGAGGACACCTCGGTCATGCCAGACATGATCCCGCATCTCGGCCCTTCGCGGGGGGTGAGCGGCCGAGTGGCGGCCCCCGGGACCGGTCCGCTGCTCACACGGCGTCCGAACTCGGTCCTGGCCGAAAGCGGACCGTAACCGTCCGCAAGGAGTGGAGGACAGAGGGTGTTGTGCCGAATTCATTACATCTGACTGGCGTCCTTGGGCTACCAAGAAGGCCACTCCGCCCCCTTACCCTTTTCCCTGGCCCCCTGCCCGACCTCTCCGGAACGCGAGATTCATGACCGGCACAGACGATGTACTGCTTGTCCACGGCGGAACCCCGCTGGAGGGCGAGATCCGCGTCCGCGGCGCGAAGAACCTCGTGCCCAAGGCGATGGTCGCCGCCCTGCTCGGCAGCGAGCCGAGCCGACTGCGCAATGTGCCCGACATCCGTGACGTCCGCGTCGTCCGCGGACTGCTCCAGCTCCACGGCGTGACCGTGCGCCCCGGCGAGGAGCCGGGCGAGCTGGTCCTGGACCCGACGCACGTCGAGTCCGCCAACGTCGCCGACATCGACGCCCACGCGGGCTCGTCGCGCATCCCGATCCTGTTCTGCGGCCCGCTGCTGCACCGCCTCGGCCACGCCTTCATCCCGGGCCTGGGCGGCTGCGACATCGGCGGACGGCCCATCGACTTCCACTTCGACGTCCTGCGTCAGTTCGGCGCGACGATCGAGAAGCGGGCCGACGGCCAGTACCTGGAGGCCCCGCAGCGGCTGCGCGGCACGAAGATCCGGCTGCCGTACCCCTCGGTCGGCTCGACTGAGCAGGTGCTGCTGACGGCCGTGCTGGCGGAGGGCGTCACGGAGCTGTCGAACGCGGCGGTGGAGCCGGAGATCGAGGACCTCATCTGCGTACTGCAGAAGATGGGCGCGATCATCTCCATGGACACCGACCGGACCATCCGGATCACCGGTGTCGACAAGCTGGGCGGCTACACCCACCGGGCCCTCCCCGACCGCCTGGAGGCGGCCTCCTGGGCGAGCGCGGCGCTGGCGACCGAGGGCAACATCTATGTGCGCGGCGCGCAGCAGCGCTCGATGATGACGTTCCTCAACACCTTCCGGAAGGTGGGCGGCGCCTTCGAGATCGACGACGAGGGCATCCGCTTCTGGCACCCGGGCGGCGCGCTCAACGCGATCGCCCTGGAGACGGACGTGCACCCCGGCTTCCAGACCGACTGGCAGCAGCCGCTGGTGGTCGCCCTGACGCAGGCGGCGGGCCTGTCCATCGTCCACGAGACGGTGTACGAGTCGCGGCTCGGGTTCACCTCCGCGCTGAACCAGATGGGCGCGCACATCCAGCTGTACCGGGAGTGCCTGGGCGGCTCGGACTGCCGCTTCGGGCAGCGCAACTTCCTGCACTCGGCGGTCGTGTCGGGCCCGACGAAACTCCAGGGCGCGGACCTGGTCATCCCGGACCTGCGCGGCGGCTTCTCGTACCTGATCGCGGCCCTGGCGGCGCAGGGCACGTCGCGGGTGCACGGCATCGACCTGATCAACCGTGGCTACGAGAACTTCATGGAGAAGCTCGTGGAGCTCGGCGCGAAGGTCGAACTCCCGGGCAGCGCGATCGTCTGACGCCCCGTAAGCCGTTCCGACGGCCCCTCGCCCCTGGCGAGGGGCCGTCGGCCGTTCCCGGGCCCGTACGGGCGCGTACGGGGCTTGTACGGGGCTTGTACGGGGCCTGTCCCGGCCGTGTACGGACCGTGTACGCCGCCCGCACGGCTCTCCGGACGTCCACGGGCGCCTCCCCACGCCGTCCCGCGCTCGCGGAGCTCGTGGGGGGCTGCGAGGGGCTCGTGGGAGGGCGTGCGAGGGGCTCGTGGGAGGGCGTGCGAAAGGGCGGTCACCCCCCGAGGGGTGACCGCCCTTCTCAACGCGCCCTGGGGACTTACTTGCCCTTGGCGGCTTCCTTGAGCTTGGAGCCCGCGGAGACCTTCACGCTGTAGCCGGCCGGGATGTTGATCGGGTCGCCGGTCTGCGGGTTACGAGCGGTGCGAGCGGCACGGTGGGTGCGCTCGAAGGTCAGGAAGCCGGGGATGGTGACCTTCTCGTCGCCCTTGGCGACGACCTCACCGACGGTCTCGGCGAGCGCGGCCAGCACGGCGTCGGCGTCCTTGCGGGTCACCTCGGCGCGGTCGGCCAGGGCGGCCACCAGCTCACTGCGGTTCATGTTGTACTCCCGTGTTCTTCTTGCTGTTGAGGCGTGCCACGCGGCGAAGCCGCATATTGGGCACAGCGAAGCCGATGCTGCCAGGGCCCTTGGACAGTCCCCGGACCCGGGTCTGCTGTCAGACCCTCGCGCCCGAATACGCATCCTGCCCCCACCAGCGGCGGGAAAGCCAATCCGGCACCCTCCGGAGTCACACGAAAAGCGCCACAGCCCCGCCGTGGTGACGTTGAGTCGACTGTGCCGGGACTCCCCGGAGCCGAACCGCCACCCTAAAGGCGGCTTTACGGCCCCGGGACTCGCGACGCGCCGGAGGTCAGGCGGACGTGGGCGCCGTCACACCGGCGCCGGCGGCCTTGGCGGCGTCGCGCACCGCGCCCGCGACGGCGCCCGCGACCTTGTCGTTGAACACCGACGGGATGATGTAGTTCGGGTTCAGCTCGTCCTCGGTGACGACGTTCGCGAGGGCGGCCGCCGCCGCCAGCATCATCTCCGTGTTGACCGTACGCGACTGGGCGTCGAGCAGGCCGCGGAAGACGCCCGGGAAGACCAGTACGTTGTTGATCTGGTTGGGGAAGTCGGACCGTCCGGTGGCCACAACTGCCGCCGTCTGACGGGCGATTGCGGGCTCCACCTCGGGGTCCGGGTTCGCGAGCGCGAACACGATCGCGCCGTCCGCCATGGCCGCCACGTCGTCGCCGGACAGGACGTTCGGGGCGGAGACGCCGATGAAGACGTCGGCGCCGCGCACGGCCTCCTTGAGGGTGCCGGTGACGCCCTCGGGGTTGGTGTTGTCGGCGATCCAGCGCAGCGGCGACTCGGGGTCGGCGGAGACGAGGTCCTCGCGGCCCGCGTGGACGACACCGTGGATGTCGGCGACGACGGCGTGCTTGACGCCCGCCGCGATGAGCAGCTTGAGGATGGCCGTACCGGCCGCTCCGGCGCCGGACATGACGACCCGTACGTCACCGATGGCCTTGCTCACCACGCGGAGCGCGTTGGTCAGGGCGGCGAGGACGACGATCGCGGTGCCGTGCTGGTCGTCATGGAAGACCGGGATGTCGAGGGCCTCGCGCAGCCTGGCCTCGATCTCGAAGCAGCGGGGCGCGGAGATGTCCTCGAGGTTGATGCCGGCGAAGCCGGGGGCGATCGCCTTGACGATCTCGACGATGGCGTCGGAGTCCTGGGTGTCGAGGCAGATGGGCCAGGCGTCGATGCCGGCGAACCGCTTGAAGAGGGCCGCCTTGCCCTCCATGACCGGCAGCGCGGCCTTGGGGCCGATGTTGCCGAGACCCAGCACGGCGGAGCCGTCCGTCACAACTGCGACGGAATTGCGCTTGATGGTGAGGCGGCGGGCGTCCTCGGGGTTCTCGGCGATCGCCATGCAGACGCGGGCCACACCGGGCGTGTAGACCATGGAGAGGTCGTCACGGTTGCGGATGGGGTGCTTGGACGCCATCTCGATCTTGCCGCCGAGGTGCATCAGGAACGTACGGTCGGAGACCTTGCCCAGGACGACGCCCTCGATGCCGCGCAGCTTCTCGACGATCTCGTCGGCGTGTGCGGTGGAGCTGGCGGCGATGGTGACGTCGATCCGGAGCTTCTCGTGACCGGACGCGGTCACGTCGAGGCCGGTGACCGAGCCGCCGGAGGATTCCACAGCCGTGGTGAGCTGGGAGACCGCTGTTCCGCTCGCGGGCACCTCCAGCCGGACCGTCATCGAGTACGAGACGCTGGGCGCCGTTGCCATGGCCGTGTTCCTCTGCTTTCCCTGGTTCGTTGCCGCGCCGCCCCGGCGGGTGGCCGGGCGGAGCCCTCCGATGGTCGCACCTACCTGCGAGTAGCAGGTAATAGCGGTCGTTTCGGTCGTGACAGTTTCGGAAACTGTTTTCCACCATACGAGAGAACCTGGTACTGGCGAAAGCCCCAACGGACAAACGACAGCAGGTCCGCGCCATCGGAGGATGACACGGACCTGCTGTGTACGACTTGAGTGGCACCGACCCGCCATGCTCGCCTCGCGGCAAGTGGTCGCTCGTAGCGACGAAGGTTGGGCCCGGGGGCTTGGATCGAGCCGGTGCCACACCCAGGCTAACAAACCGTCCCGGTAAGTGATTCCCCCCGCGCCCGCCGACTCGGAATTCAGTCCCGGAGCAGGTCCGGCACACCCTCCGCGTCCGGGTCGTCGCGGCGGCCCGAGACCACCGTCAGCTGCTGGGTCGCACGGGTGAGCGCCACGTACAGCACCCGCAGGCCGGCCGGTGACTCGTCGGCGATCTCGGCGGGCGAGACGACGACCGTGGCGTCGTACTCCAGACCCTTCGCCTCCAGGCTGCCCAGCGCCACCACCCGGTCGCCCAGGCCGGCCAGCCGGCGCGCCGCCTGCTCCCGCCGGTTCATCGCGACCACGACGCCCACCGTGCCGTCCACCCGGTCCAGCAGCCGCCGCGCCTCCTCCCGTACGACCTCGAACAGGTCCCCGTCCTCGACGGGGACGAAGCGGGGCTCCACGCCCGTGGAACGGACCGCCCGGGGTGCCTCCATGCCCGGCATGGCGAGGGCCAGCACCTTCGAGGCGAGCTCCGCGATCTCGGCCGGGTTCCGGTAGTTCACGGTCAGCTCGAAGCGCCGGCGCGGCCGGGTGCCCAGCGCCTCGTCGCGCGCCTCGGCCGCCTCGTCCGGCACCGACCACGACGACTGGGCCGGGTCGCCCACCACCGTCCAGGTGGCGTGCCGCCCGCGCCGGCCGACCATCCGCCACTGCATGGGCGTGAGGTCCTGCGCCTCGTCGACGATGACGTGGGCGTACTCGGTGCGCTCCTGGGCCAGCCGCTCCGCCCGCTCCCGCTGGGTCTCCTCCCGTACCGGCATCAGCTCCTCCAGCCCGGTGAGCTGGTCCAGCGGGTCCAGCTCCCGCTTCTTGCGCGGGCGCGCCGGGGCACCGAGCAGGGTCTGGAGCTCGTCCAGCAGGGCCACGTCGTGGACGGAGAGCTCGTCGCGCCTCAGCGAGCGGGCCAGGCGCCGCACCTCGCCCGGGTTCAGCACCCGGCGGCCCCAGCGGCTCAGCCGCTTCTCGTCGGCCATCGCCGCGAGGACGCGTCGGGGCGTGAGCTCGGGCCACCAGGCGTCGAGGAACGCGATGAAGCTGTCCTCGGTGGTCACGTCCTCGTCGAACGAGGAGCGCAGTTCGGCGGCCAGCTCCGGGTCGCCCGGGTGCCGCGACGCCGCGCCCGACTTGGCGTACAGGGCGTCCAGCAGCAGCTTGCGCGCCCTCGGGCGCAGCAGGTTGACCGGCGCCGTGCCGCCGAGGGCGGCGTGCCGGACGCGGGTCAGCTCCTCGCCCTCCAGCTCCAGGCGCCGCCCGAAGGCCACCACCCGCAGCCGCTCGGGCGCGTCGCCCAGTTCGAGGGCGCCCCGCACGGCCTTGCGCAGCACCGCCCGCATCCGGGAGGAGCCCTTGACGCGGGCGACGGCCGGCTCGTCGTACGCCGTGGCCTCCGCCCCGTCGACCAGGCTGCCGACCGCGCGGATCGCCACCTGGCCCTCCTCGCCCAGGGACGGCAGGACGCCCTCGGTGTAGGCGACCAGCAGGGGGGTCGGCGAGACGATCAGGATGCCGCCCGCGTATCTGCGCCGGTCCTGGTAGAGCAGGTAGGCCGCGCGGTGCAGCGCGACAGCGGTCTTGCCGGTGCCGGGGCCGCCCTCGACGTACGTGACGGAGGCGGCGGGCGCGCGGATGACCAGGTCCTGCTCCGCCTGGATGGAGGAGACGATGTCACGCATGGTGTGGCTGCGGGCCTGCCCGAGGGCGGCCATCAGGGCACCGTCGCCGATCACCGCCAGGTCCTCGCTGTCCAGGCGGGCCTTCAGCTCGGGGCGCATCAGGTCGTCCTCGACGCCGAGGACCTTGCGGCCCCGCGAGCGGATGACCCGGCGGCGCACCACCCGGCCGGGCTCGACCGGGGTGGAGCGGTAGAACGGCGCGGCGGCCGGGGCACGCCAGTCGATGACGAGCGGCGCGTAGTCGGAGTCGAGGACGCCGATGCGGCCGATGTGGAGGGTCTCCCCGATGTCGGCGGTGCCGTCCGGGCGTACGGCGTCGTCGGCGGGCTCGACGGAGGTGTACGCGCCGTCGGGGCCCTTCTTGCCGTCCTTGCCGTACAGCAGGTCGATCCGGCCGAAGAGGAAGTCCTCGTACTCGTTGTTGAGCCGGTTGAGGTGGATACCGGCCCGGAACACCTGGGCGTCCCGCTCGGCGAGCGCGCCGGGCGTACCGACCTGGCCGCGCTTGGCGGCGTCGTTCATCAGGAACTCCGCCTCGTGGATCTTCTCCTCGAGGCGGCGGTACACCTGGTCCAGGTGGTCCTGTTCGACACCGATCTCCCGATCGCGGATCGAATCGACACCACGGTCGGCTTCCTGCGCGGCCACCGAGGCCCCCTTCTGACGTGCTGGGCAGCCGTCGAGCGTACGCCACGGAAGGGGGATGTGTCAGGCGGTGGCCGCGGGGACCTCCACCAGGCGCTCTCCGTCGAACGTGCGGACCTCGAAGTGATCGATGTCGTTCCGGTCCATGGCGGCGCCTCCGTGGACGTACAAGGGGTTCTTGCCCGTCTCATGGGTGCTGCCCGGGATGCCGTAACCCCACTTCGGGACCGCCCAGGACGTGACGACCTCCTCCTGGCCGGTCTTGGAGACGGCGATCAGGTTGCACTTCAGCGGGCCCTTGACGTTCTTCAGCTCCAGGACCGTGTGCGTGCCCCAGGCCTTCTTCTCCATGCCGACGGTGGCGCTGACCTTGGTCGACGCGTCCGTGTGCTGGACCTTCTCGGCCATGTGGTTGAAGAAGGCGTCCTCGGCGGGACTGGTGGGGTGCGGGTCGAGCGCCTGGTTGGTCCGGTTGGTCGGGTCGTCGCCGGAGGTGGCGACGAACGCGGTCGCCGGACCGGCGATGATCAGTGCGGCGGCCGCCGCGACCAGGAATCGGCTGCGGCGGCGGCGCTGGGCGCGCTTGAGCGCGACTTCGTCGACCAGGCGGTCGAGCATCGGTGCCGGTGGGGCGCCCGGCGCCCCGGGCCGTTCGGGCATCGGGAGCACGACGGGCCGCGACGCCGGGCCCGGGGCCTCGGCGAGCATGGCCAGCATCGGCTCCATCCCGGAGAACTCCTCCAGGTGGTGGGCGCACAGGTCGCAGCCCGCCAGATGCGCTTCGAAGGCGGTGGCTTCGGCGCCGTCCAGAATGCCGAGCACATACGCGCCGACTGCGTCGTGCACCGACTCGTTCCCCTGTGGAGCGTGGTGCGACGTCATGCCGAGATCCCCCTCTCCTCCAGCGCGAGCTTCATGGAACGCAGTGCGTAGAACACGCGGGACCGCACGGTCCCGCTGGGTATGCCGAGGATTTCGGCAGCCTCGTTGACCGTACGCCCCTTGAAATACGTCTCGACCAAGACTTCCCGGTGAGCCGGGGTCAAATCGTCGAGCGCATCAGAGAGCGTCATCAGCCACAACGCCTTGTCGATCTCGTCCTCCGCGGGCATGACCTCGAGCGGCGACGGATCGACCTCCTGCGGCCGGGCTTGCCGGCTGCGGTGGCCGTCGATGACGATGCGCCGGGCGACCGTCACCAGCCAGGGTCGGACAGAGCCGGTCGCCCGATTGAGCTGACCGGCGTTCTTCCAGGCACGGATGAGCGTCTCCTGTACGACGTCCTCGGCGCGCTGGCGGTCGCCGGCGACGAGGCGCAGTACATAGGCGAGCAGGGGCCCGGCGTGTTCACGGTAGAGAGCACGCATCAACTCTTCGTCCGGGGCGTCCGGTTGGGTGCGTGCGGGCACCGCTCTGTGCCGGGCGCGATGCGTCCCCCGACGGTCATCGGCCACGGCGGCATCCTTGCGCACCTGGAACCTCCCGGTCGAGACCTTGATCTGACTCGCTGTCCCCCATCACTACGTGGGGGGCGGGAAGGTTTACTCAACGCGGGGAGATTTTTTTCTCAGGAAGTTTCGTAACTACCCGTGCGTACGCGCCCGGTGGCGTGCAACACGCTCCCTGTTGCCGCACATCTCGCTGGAGCACCAGCGGCGTCGGTGCCCCCGGGATGTGTCGAGATACACACGGCGGCAGCCGTCCCCCTCGCACTGGCGCAGCCGGGCGCGGGTGCCGGGGTCGGTGAGCAGGTCGACCGCGTCACGGGCGACGGCCGCCAGGAGGGCGCCGCAGTCGGGCGGTGCGGCAAGGGCCCGTACGAGGCCGCCCGCTTCACCGCGTACGGCGCGAGGTGCGGGGGGCGGGGCGGCGGCGAGGGCGTTGAGGTGGTCGAGGCGGGGACCGGCGTACCCGCCGTGGCCGGCGAGTTCGTCCCGTACCAATTGGTCGATGTCGGCCGCCAGTTCGGCGAAGCGTTCCGCCCACCGTGCGTCGACCCCGTCGAGCGGTGTCCCCGCCGGCACGAGTCCGGCGGCGTGGAGCCACTGTGCGAGCCGCCCGGCGTCGGACGGCGGCTGGGCCATCAGGTCCAGGCAGAGCCGCCCGGAGTGGAACCGCCATGCCACCATGCGCCCCAGGGTGCCCCTCCGTAGCCGTGTCGGGAACCCCGCCTACCCGAGCGGGGGCGGATCGTCGTGCAGGATCCGCTGGTACAGGCGGTGATCGCGCCAGGAGCCGTCGATGTGCAGATAGCGCGGGGCGGTGCCGATCGCCTCGAAGCCGCTCTTGAGCAATACGCGTTGGGAGGCGGCGTTCTCGACGACGGTGCCGGCCTCGACGCGGTGCAGGCCCAGCTCCTCGCGCGCGGCCCGGCACACCTCCCCGACGAGCCGGGTGGCCAGCCCGCGGCCGGTGTACCCGCCGTCGACCCAGTAGCCGAGGTGGGCGCTGCGGAACGGCCCGAGGGCGATTCCGGAGAGGGTGGCGAGCCCGATGATCCGCTCGCCGTCGACGACGGCCCAGGAACGGCTCCCGGCGGCGGACAGCCGGGCGGCCTGGGCGTCGGCGGTGTAGTACGTCTCGGGGCGGTGCGGCTCCCAGGGCCGCATGTGGGCCCGGTTGCGCACGAGGGCTTCGGCCAGGGCGGGCGCGTCGGCGGGGCCGGCGGGGCGGACGGAGAGGGTCATCCCCGTACCGTAGAACGCCCCGCCGGGGCCTACGCGTCGGCGTACTTGGCGTCGGCGCCCGGGTCCAGGGCCAGGCGGTAGCCCCGCTTGACGACCGTCTGGATCAGCTTGGGGGCGCCCAGGGCCGAACGGAGGCGGGCCATCGCGGTCTCCACGGCGTGCTCGTCGCGGCCCGCGCCCGGCAGGGCGCGCAGCAGGTCGGCGCGGGAGACGACCCAGCCGGGGCGGCGGGCCAGCGAGTGGAGCAGCGACATGCCCGCCGGCGGCACGGGACGCAGATCGCCGTCGACCAGGACGGCGTGGCCCCGGATCTCGATGCGGCGCCCGGCGACCGGGAGGGTCCGCGCCCGCCCGGGCAGCTCCTGGCACAGCAACTGGACCAGGGGGCCGAGCCGGAAACGGGCCGGCTGGACGGTGTCGATGCCGTGTGCCTGGAGCGGCAGGGCGGTGACCGGCCCGACGCAGGCGGCCAGCACGTTGTGGCGCAGCGCGTCGAGCAGTTCGGGCAGCAGGCCCCGGTCCTGGGCGCGGGCCAGCAGCGAGGCGCCCGCCGGGGCGCTGGTGAAGGTGACCGCGTCCAGCGACCGGGAGACCGTGGCGTCGATGAGCCGGTCCAGGGGCGCCAGGTCCTCGGGCGGCATCCACCGGTAGACGGGGACGACCACGACCTCGGCGCCCGCGTCCCGCAGCGCCTCGACGAAGCCGGGCAGCGGCTCGCCGTGCAGTTGGAGCGCGATGCGCCGGCCGGTGACGTCCTGGCCGAGGAGCCGCTCCAGGACCTCGGCCATGGAGTCGGAGGCGGGCGACCACTCCTCCGTCAGCCCGGCCGCCCGGACCGCTCCCTTGACCTTGGGGCCGCGGGCGAGGACCTGCGCACCCCGCAGCCGGTCGAGGAGTTCCTCGCCGTGCCCCCAGCCGTCGGCCGCCTCCAGCCAGCCCCGGAAGCCGATCGCCGTCGTGGCGACCACGATGTCCGGGGCGTGGCTGACGAGGCTCTTGGTGGCGTCGAGGAGCTCCGCGTCGTCGGCGAGGGGCACGATCCGCAGCGCCGGGGCGTGCTGGACGGCCGCGCCGCGCCGTTCCAGCAGCGCGCCCAGCTCGTCCGCGCGGCGGGCCGCGGTGACGCCGACGGTGAACCCGGCCAGTGGGCCGTGGGAACCATGCTCTTGCTCGTGCATGACACCAGAGACTGGCAAGGATCCGTGTCGGTCTCGGTTCACCGGGGTTTCTCCCCCGTTACGTACGGCGTCTCGGAGTGCCACGCTCGTCACACCTCGGAGTAGCTGAGCTGCCGCTTGGCGGGGATCTCGACCGGGCGGCGAAGGTATACCGCCCAGGTGACGGTGAGGCACGCCGCGTAGAAGAGGAGGAAGGCGACGAAGGCGGCGGTGCCGGTGCCGGCGGTCAGGAAGGACTGCCGGAAGGCGAGGTTGATGGCGAGCCCGCCGATCGCGCCGACCGCGCCGATCAGTCCGATCGCCGCCCCGGAGAGCCGGCGTCCGTACGCGTCGGCCGCCTCGCCCTCCAGTCCGGAGGCGTGTGCCTTGGCCTGGAAGATGGCGGGGATCATCTTGAAGGTGGAGCCGTTGCCGAGCCCGCTGAGTACGAACAGGGCGATGAAGCCGACGAGGAAGACGGCGAGCGACTCGATGACGGAGGCGTAGACGACCACCCCGGTCGCGGCGGCCATGGCGACGAAGGTCCACAGCGTGATGCGGGCGCCGCCGTGCTTGTCGGCGAGGGAGCCGCCGAGCGGGCGGATCAGGGAGCCGAGCAGCGGGCCGATGAAGGTGAGGGACGCGGCCTGGAGCGGCGTACGCCCGAACTGGGTCTGGAGGACGAGGCCGAAGGCGAAGCTGTAGCCGATGAACGAGCCGAAGGTGCCGATGTAGAGGAACGCCATGATCCAGGTGTGGGCGTCCTTGACGGCCTCCTTGACGGCGCCGGTGTCGTTCTTCACGGGCACCAGGTTGTCCATGTAGAGCGCGGCGCACACGGCGGCGATCACGATCAGCGGGATGTAGATCCCGAGCACGACCCGCGGCTGGGCCGCGCCCGCCGTACCGATGACGAGCAGGCCGACGAGCTGGACGACGGGGACGCCGATGTTGCCGCCGCCCGCGTTCAGTCCGAGGGCCCAGCCCTTCTTGTGGAGCGGGAAGAAGGCGTTGATGTTCGTCATCGACGAGGCGAAGTTGCCGCCGCCGACGCCGGTGAGCGCGGCGACGAGCAGGAAGGTGGTGTACGACGTGCCGGGCTCCATCACGGCGTACGCGGCGCCCGTGGGCAGCAGGAGCAGCAGCGCGCTGAAGATGGTCCAGTTGCGTCCGCCGAAGCGGGCGACGGCGAAGGTGTAGGGCACCCGGATCAGGGCTCCCACGAGCGTCGCCACCGCGATGAGGGAGAACTTGCCGGCCGGGTCGATGCCGTACTCCGGTCCCATGAACAGGACCATCACGGACCACAGCGTCCAGATGGAGAACCCGATGTGCTCGGAAAGGACGGAGAAGAGGAGGTTGCGCTTGGCGATGCGCTCACCCTTCTCCCGCCAGAAGGTCTCGTCCTCAGGGTCCCACTGCTCGATCCACCGGCCGCTCATCGCGTACCTCCACTGCTGTCAGCCTGAATCCCGTCAGGACCGACGCTAGGGAGGATGCGTTTCAGCCCGGTCATATGACGTGACCGGGCTGAAACCTTGCTCTCACCCGAGGCTCGGGCTCACTGTGAGCGGCGCGCCTTCTTCGGGGCGCCGTTGGGCCAGAGCCTGGGCTTCCGCTTGGCGGCGACGTCCTCCAGCCATCCCACGGCCATGATCATCAGGCCGATGAGCGGGAAGACGACGATCAGCATGAGCACGGTGTACGCGCTCTCCAGATAGCCGGAATACGTCGGCCAGACACCCGGGATCTTCCACAACAGGTCGATGATCGGGATCGTGGCCATGATCAGCAGGTTGTGCCAGAGGTAGATCGTCACGGCCCGGTTGTTGGCGAGGGTCACCAGGGTGTCCCACCCGGCCAGCTTGCCCGGCAGTTCCTTCCAGGACGGCGAGTACTGGAGCAGGATCACGCAGAAGCCGAACGACCAGGTGGCCTGGGCGAGCGGGATGTCGTTGAGGTCCCAGCCGTCGGGGCCGAGGTGACCGGACGCCCACCACAGTCCGAAGGACATGATCAGCGCGGACACGGAGACCGAGATGTACCGGGGGACCTTCTGGAACAGGCCCTCGTTGTGCGCGAAGCCCAGCACCCAGCAGGAGCCGTAGCAGGCGAAGTCGGTGATCGCGTTGCCGGTCTCGCCGGGGATCTTGATCAGGCCGGAGCCGACGATCGCGGTGAGCCCGAGCGGCGCGAGCAGCGTCGCCCACGGCGCCTTGCGGAACGCCCACAGCAGCAGCGGCGAGGCGATCACGAACCACAGGTAGGCACGGATGTACCAGAGGGGACCGGCGGCCTGAACGGCCCAGGTGTCCTCCAGCAGACCGGACTGGCTCCCGCTGTGCCAGGGGAACGGCGGGGCGCCGATCGGGAAGATGTAGGTGGCCAGCTTGGCGAACCACCACAGGCCCTCTTCCTTCAGCGGCTTCCAGCCGAAGTAGAGCATGATCGGTACGACGGTGAGGGAGAACGCCCACATGGGCGGCAGCAGCCGTCGGATACGCCCCCGGATCACGCCCCACGCGGGCCGCGACAGCGAGCGCGCCATCAGCGAACCGGCGAGCGCGAACATCACGCCCATGGACGGGAAGAGGACGGTCAGCCAGGCCCAGCCGAAGATGTGGTAGACGATCACACGGACCAGCGCGATGGCGCGCAGCAGGTCCAGGTAGCGGTCACGTCCGGGCCTCGCGGCCGCCGGAGCGGGGCCGCCCGCCACGGGCGCCTTGTGCCGCGCGCGCGGCACGCCGCCGGTCGTCTCGAGCGCGGTCGTCGTGCCGGTGTCCCCCGGCTCGTCAGGCCGCGCGTCCGGGCCGCCGGAGGGCGGGGCGAGCGGCTCGGCGAACGGGTCGTCGACCAGGCCCGGTCCGGCCCCTCCTGAACGGGCGCCGACGGCGACGCCGTGCGTCACCGGGGCGGCGCCCATGGAGCCGGTGCCGAAGGCATCGGTGCCTGTGCCTGTGCCGTAGGGGTCCGCGCCGTACGGGGCGGGCGCGGTGCCGGTGCCGTACCCGTCAGCGCCGTGGCCCGTCTGCGCGGTGCCGGTGCCGTACGCGTCGGAACCGTGGCCCGCCGGCGCGGTGGCGCCTGTGCCGTACCCGTCCGTGCCGTACGGGCCGGGACCCTGGGCGTGGGCGTCGGGGCGGACTCGGCCCGGACCGCCGAACGCGTCGGCGCCGGAACCGAGCGGGCCCACACCCGGGAAGGGCGCGTCGCCCGGCGTACCGCGGCCGTCGCTGTGAGCGGACGGGGCCGGGGTGCCGAACCAGTCGGAACCGTCGCCCGGCGGGCGGTTCGTAGGGGTCGTCATGCGACAGGACTCCGATCGTCACCGCTGCGCCGCTGGCTCGGTATGGAGCCGGGCGCCTCCACCACACCGGTCCGGCGCAGCTTCTGCCAGCGCAGCCGGCCGCCGGTGAGAGCGGTGATCCAGGACTGGAGCAGCACCACGTACATGAGCTGCCGGTACAGGAGCTGCTGGAGAGGCAGCGATATGAGGTGGACCATGCGCTCGCGGTCGAGCCGGAAGGCGTACGCGGCGCATACGGCCTGGATGGCGAGGACGCCGAGCCAGGCGACGACGGTCTGGCCGGTGGGCCCGAAGATCAGGCCGTACAGCAGGAACACGTCGATGAGCGGGGCCAGCAGCGGGAAGAGCACCATGAACAGCGACACCAGCGGCAGGCCGACCCGGCCGAAGCGACCGGACGGGCCGCGCTCGATGATCGCGCGGCGGTGCTTCCAGATGGCCTGCATCGTGCCGTACGACCAGCGGTAGCGCTGGGACCAGAGCTGCTGAACGGACTCCGGCGCCTCGGTCCAGGCGCGGGCCTTCTCCGCGTAGACCACGCGCCAGCCGTCGCGGTGCATGGCCATGGTGATGTCGGTGTCCTCGGCGAGGGTGTCCTCGCTCATGCCGCCGACCCGGTCCAGGGCGTCGCGGCGGAACGCGCCGACCGCGCCCGGGATGGTGGGCATGCAGCCCAGCAGGTCGTACATACGGCGGTCGAGATTGAAGCCCATCACGTACTCGATGTGCTGCCAGGCCCCGATGAGCGAGTCGCGGTTGCCGACCTTGGCGTTGCCCGCGACCGCGCCGACGCGCGGGTCGCCGAAGGGCTGCACCAGCTCGCGGACGGTGGACGGTTCGAAGACCGTGTCGCCGTCCATCATCACGATGATGTCGTACCGCGCGTGCCGGATGCCGTTGTTGAGCGCCTCGGGCTTGCCGGAGTTGACCTGCCGCACCACGCGGACGTTGGGCAGCCACATGTTCTCGACGATGTCGGCGGTGCCGTCCGTCGAGCCGTCGTCGATGACGATGACCTCGATGGGATGGTCGCTGGCCATCAGCGAGCGCACCGTGTTCTCGATGCACTCCTTCTCGTTGTACGCGGGGACCAGCACCGTCACCGGTTCGGTGACGGGCGCGCCCCAGGTGAACCCGCGCCGGCGCACCTTGCGGGCGTGCGCGAAGGACAGCACGAGCATCAGGCCGAAGCGGGCGATGACGAGGACGCCGATGATGGCGAGACCGCCGACGAGCACGGTGGTGGTGTTCTCGGAGACGGCGACGGCGGTGACCCAGGCCCGGCCCTTCCACAGCTCGAAACCGGTGACCGGGGTGTGGGCGCTGGGCGCGCCGAGGGCCTCGGTGAGGACGGTGAACTCGTACCCGCGCTTCTGCATCTGCGGCAGGAAGCGGTCGAGGGCCTCGACGGTCTGGGAGCGGTCACCACCGGAGTCGTGCATCAGCACGATCGCGCCCTGGGTGCCCTTGGGCGTGGAGCGCTTGATGATCGCGTCGGCGCCTGGGCGCTTCCAGTCCTCGGAGTCGGTGTTGTTGAAGGCGGTGATGTAGCCGCGCTCGCCGATGTACTGGGTGACGGGCCAGGCCTCGTTGTCGAGGGCGCTGGAGAAGGACGAGTACGGCGGGCGGAAGAGCGAGGTGCGCACTCCGGCGGCACCGGCGATCGCCAGCTGGTTCTGGGACAGCTCCCAGTCGATGCGGTTCTTGGTCTGGAAGGACAGGTCGGGGTGGTTGAAGGTGTGCAGGCCGACCTCGTGGCCCTCCTTCACCATCCGCTCGACCAGGTCCGGGTGGCGCGAGGCCATGGTGCCGGTGACGAAGAAGACGCCGTGGGCGTCGTACTCCTTCAGCTTGTCCAGGACGCGCGGCGTCCAGACCGGGTCCGGGCCGTCGTCGAAGGTCAGGACGAGCTTGCGGTCGGGCACGCTCAGCGCCTTGGGGGCGCTCTTGTCGCGCGCGTCGATCACCGGGCCGCCCTTGAGGATGTGCTCGGGCACCTGGTCGTAGGAGACCGGGGGGCGTACGCGGTGGTCGGCGAGGATCTCGCTGTGGACGTAGCCGCGCAGCATCAGCATCGCGAGGAGCGCGACCAGGAAGAGGGACGGCAGCAGATAGCGCATGGGCAGCCTGCGCCGGCGGACACGCTTCTGCTTCTGCGCGCGCCGCCTGCCGGGGGAAGTCATTTACTGTGCGCCTTCCGCGGCCATCTGCTGGCCGCCGCTCTCTCCGACCGGCGGGTCGGTGGGTTCTTCTTCCGTCGGGGGCGTCTCGGGGTCCGTCGGGTCCGGATCCGGCGTCTCGGGCGGAGTGACGGGCGGCGGCTGCTGGGTGGTGCCACCGTCGGTGGGACGGACGGGAGTGGGCCGGTCGACGGGCTTCTCGTCGACGCCGGTGCCTCCGACGGCCCCCTGGCTGGGGGTGGTGTCCGGCGCGGACGACGCGCCCGGGCGGGGGGTGGTGGGCACGCCTTGCGTGCCGCCGTCGACGGGCTGCGGAATGACCGCGCCCGTGGAGTCGGTGGGAGCCGGGGCGCCGGGTACGGCGCCGGGGGTGTCGTCCTTGGGCGCGTCGGTGGTGCTGGGCGCGGGCTCGACCTGGGTGGTCTCGGTCTTCTTCTCGTCGGCGGGGCCGGGTATGAGCAGCCAGGGGGCGGCGGAATTGCCGCCCATCACGGAGACGACGAGGGTGATGGCGTACACCGCGCAGGCGGTGGCGAGCACCCAGCCCAGGCGGCGGAACTTCTTGCTGCGGCGGCCGCTCTCGTCGACGAACACCGGCCCGTCGGAGGGCTCGTGGTCCGCCGGGGCCGACGGCGACGCGGAGGGGCCGGACGGTCCGGGCACGGACGCGCCCGCCGGTATGGCCGTGGTGACGGCGGGGAGCTCGGCGGTCTGGAACTCCGGACCGGCGCCTGCCGCCGGAGTCGGAATGACCGCGGTCGCGCCGCCGGCGTACGGGCCTGCGGTGTCCAGGCCGAGGCTGTCGGCCCGGTAGGCGATGGTCTCGTCCTCGGCGGAGGGGAGAGCACCGTTCTTGTAGCCGTGGCCGTCGCGCTGCTGGGGAAAGCGAGCGGCCACGTCGGCCGCGTACCCGGAGCCGTCGGCGAGGTGTCCGGGAGCGTCGGGCTGGTAGCCGTGATCATCGGCGTGGGGTCCGATGCCGTCCGGCTGGTAGCCGTGACCGTCGGCCTGGTGGCCGGGGGCGGCGGCCTGGCGGGCCTGGCCGTCGGGCTGAAGCCCCGCACCGTCGCCCCGCCGGCCGAACGCGTCGAATTCGCTCAGACTGTCGAGCTGAACGGTGCTGTCGAATGGCTCATTCTGGCGCCCATCCCAGGCACTTTCTCGCCAATTGTCCATTTTTGTACGCACATCCCCCACTGAACGGACCAAGGGTGCGCACACGGACCATCTGGGTACTCGCACCGGACCGGGCCCCCACCCTGTCGGAGCGCCCCCACACACTGCACCCGGACCATGAATGTAGCGCACGCCTGTGACAACAGAGCTTATGGTTCATTCATTCGGGCACATGTGCGTCAAATCACCCTCCGGAAGCCAGGCTCCGGCGGGCTTCTTGAGCCACCCCTCCTCCCCCGCCAACGCGGTCGCCGCCGTACGCAGTGCCTCGACACCCGGGTGTTTCAGTCCCTTGCGCCACACCAGTGACACCGGTGACAGCGGTACCGGGTCGACCAGTGGCCGAAGCACGCTCCCGGGCATGGCCGGAAACTCCACGGTGACCAGGACGGGCGTACGGGTTTTGGACATGACCCGGCGGAACTCCTCGAACCCGATCGCCACCGGCGCCGGCGGGGCCACATGGATGCCGCGCCCCGCGAAGAGCCGCTCCGCCAGGTCCGTCCACTCCCTGGTGCCGGGGTTGCCGGCGCCCGCGTACACCGACTCCCCGGCGAGCGCGCCCAGCTCCACCACGGGCCGGGCGGTCAGCGGGTGGTCCTCCGGCAGCAGCACGCCCAACGGCTCGTACCGCACGGGCTGGGCCGACAGCCGGGCGCGCAGGGAGGGCGCAAGCCCGGCGAACCGCCCGAAGGACACGTCGAGCCGTCCGGCGACGATCTCGGCGGCCGCCCCGGTCAGCCCGCTCTCGTAGCGGGCCATCAGCTCGCACTCGGGGGCCAGTTCACGGGCGCGCGCCAGCACCCGGCCACTGATCAAGCCGTCGGTGTTGAGATCCACCAGCAGGGGCCGCGCCCCGTCGGCGAAGGCGGCGCCCAGCTCGTCGTACGCCGCCAGCACCGCCTGCGCGTACGGCAGCAGCCGCTCCCCGTCCACCGTGAGCGCCACCTGCCGGGTGGTCCGGGTGAACAGCTCGGCGCCCAACTCCCGCTCCAGACGCCGGATGTCCCGGCTGAGTGCCTGCTGGGCGACGTACAGCCGGGCGGCGGCACGGGTGAAGTGCAGCTCGTCGGCCACGGCCACGAAGGCGCGCAGGAGCCGGGGTTCGATGTCATGGGCCACGCGCAGAATTTACAACGAGGATGCGTCAATGGGCCCTCACGAGGTGTTGGACCGGCGGCGCACCCCGAGGCGAGGCTGAACGCATGCCGCAGACCAGGAGCACCCCGCTGCTCGCCCTCACCTCCGAGTCCCTCGTCCTCACCCCCCGCTACCAGGAGCCCCGCGCCCCGCGGCCCGGCCGTGAGCCGCGTGGGGCGCTCGCGTCCTACCGCCGCCTGTTCGCGACGCCGGGCGCCCGGGCCTTCACCGCCGGGAACCTCGTCGCGCGCCTTCCCATGGGGATGTTCAGCGTCAGCGCGGTCATCATGATCGCCGGCGCGTACGGCTCCTACGCCCTGGCCGGCGCCGTCACCGCCACCGGGCTCGCCGCGACCGCGCTGGTGGCACCGTTCACGGCGCGGCTGGTCGACCGGTACGGGCAGGCGCGGGTCGCCGTACCCGCCACGGTGGTGGCCGTGCTCGGGTCGCTGGCCCTGCTGCTGTGCGTGCACCACCACGCGCCCGCCTGGACGCTGTTCGCCGCGTACGCCGCGACCGCGACCACGCCCAACACCGGCGGCATGTCCCGCGCCCGCTGGGCGCACCTCCACCGGGGCGACCCGGCCGCCGTCCACACCGCGAACGCCTTCGAGCAGGCCGTCGACGAACTGTGCTTCATGCTCGGCCCGGTTCTCGCCGCGTTCCTGTGCGCGGCCCTGTTCCCGGAGGCCGGCACCCTGGTCGGGGCGGTCCTGCTGTTCACCGGCGTGCTGGTCTTCGCGGCACAGCGCGCCACCGAGCCGCCCGTCTCGCCGCGCACCGGCCGGGCGCGCACACCCCTCCGTACGCCCGGCATGCCCGCTCTGCTGGTGGTGTTCCTGGCGACGGGCGCCGTCTTCGGGTCGATGGAGGTCGTCACCCTCGCGTACGTGGACGGCCCGGCGGCCGGCGCGCTGCTGGCGCTCCAGGCGGCCGGATCGGGCGCGGCGGGTCTGGTGTACGGGTCGGTGGCGGCCCCCAAGGGCGGCGTGCGGCGCCGGCTGATCGGCTGCCTCGCCGCGATGACCGCCCTGATGTCGCTGCCGCTGCTCGCGGCGACCGGCTCGGGCTCGCTGCTGACGCTGGCGGGTGCCCTGCTGCTCGCGGGCATGGCGACCGCCCCGACCATGGTGACGGGCATGACGCTGGTCCAGCGCCTGACGCCCGCGGCGCAGCTCAACGAGGGCATGACGCTCGCCGTCACCGCCCTGCTCGGCGGCATCGCGGCGGGCTCGGCGACCGGCGGCTGGGCGGTGGAGCACGCGGGCGCCGGCTTCGGCTACACCGTGCCCGTCACGGCGGCGGCCCTCGCCCTCGTCCTGGCGGCGGGTGCGGGTACGACGAAGGCCCGGCTGCCGTGACGGCTGCCGGGCCTTCGCCCACATGGGGTGACGGGTCCGGGGGCATGCCCCCGGAGGTACCGCTCGTGGAGATGGCGGGAATCGAACCCGCGTCCAACGGTGCAGAATCAGGGCTTCTCCGTGTGCAGTCCGCTGCGATTTTCTCGGCCCCGGAGATCACGCGGACAAGTCTCCGACGGGCTCAGTCACTGTTTGATTTCCCTCTACACCCCGTGACCGGGCCTAGAGGTTTAGTTCCCTAGCTGATGCCAGGATCCGGGTCGGGAACAGCCCCGGGCTGACACTTCGCAAGCTCGCTACTTAGGCAGCGAGGGCGAAGGAATCGCGCTTGGTGTTGGCGATTATTTTTTGCGACATATGGTTTACGAGATCATTGCCGCTTCCTCGACACGCTTCCCCTGCTTCGACATCCGCTGTCGAAACCGATCATCCCCATGTTGACTTTTCAAACCCTGCCCCCGAGGGGGCGTGCCCCTTCCGTGAGGGGCAGGTGCCATCGTACGTGACCAACGCCCGACGGTGCCAGCCTATTCCGGGCGGGCCGGGCGCGGGGTGACCCGTCAGGCCCGGTCGGTCCCGGCCGTCAGGCCCGCTCGCGGCGCTTCACCGCCGAGATCACCCGCTCCGCCTCGCGGCGGTCCTGCTTCTCCCGCAGCGTCTGGCGCTTGTCGTACTCCTTCTTGCCCTTCGCCAGCGCGATCTCGACCTTCGCCCGGCCGTCCTTGAAGTACAGCGACAGGGGCACGATGGTGTGACCCGTCTCCTGGGACTTGGACTCCAGCTTGTCGATCTCGTACCGGTGCATCAGCAGCTTCCGCTTGCGGCGGGCGCTGTGGTTGGTCCACGTCCCCTGTGCGTACTCCGGTACGTGGACGTTGTGCAGCCAGGCTTCGTTGCCGTCGATCTGGACGAACCCGTCCACCAGCGAGGCCCGCCCCTGGCGCAGCGACTTCACCTCGGTACCGGTCAGCACCAGCCCGCACTCGTAGGTGTCGATGATGGTGTAGTCGTGCCGCGCCTTCTTGTTCTGCGCGATCAGTTTGCGCCCTGTGTTCTTTTCCTTGGCCATAGTGCCGCCATTTTCGCACTAAGAGGCGCCCCCGAGGCCACTCAATACCGTCCGCGCCCGCTCCTCGGCACGGTCCGCGGCCACCAGGTCGGGGGTGATGCCCCGGCCGTCGACGCTGTGCCCCGCCGGGGTGCGGTAGTGGCCGACGGTCAGCTCGGCGACCGACCCGCCGGGCAGCCGGCTCGGCATCTGCACCGAGCCCTTGCCGAACGTCCTGCTACCGACGGTCACCGCGCGGCCACGGTCCTTCAGGGCCCCGGCGAGCAGCTCGGCCGCGCTCATGGTGCCGCCGTCGACCAGTGCCACCAGGGGCCTGCCGGTGTCGCCGCCGGACTGCGCGTACAGCGCCCGTTCCCTGCCGTGCACGTCGTACGTGGCGACCAGGCCGCCGTCGAGGAACGCGGAGGCCGCCGTGACCGCCTCGGTGACCAGGCCGCCGCCGTTGCCCCGCAGGTCGAGCAGGACCCCGGCCTCCTTGGGCGCGCCCAGGACCGCGTCCCGTACGCGCTTGCCGGTGCCCTTGGTGAACGCCGCGACGCGGATCCTCAACGCGCCGTCGTCCAGCCGCTGCACGGTCACGTCCTCGGTGGCGAGGCTGGCGCGCCGCAGCGTCTCGCTCCACGCGCGCGTGCCGCGCTGCACCCCGACGGCGACCGTCGAGCCGGGCGGGGCACCCTCGCCGCGGAGCAGTGCGACGACCTCGGCGGCGGAGCGGCCGTCCACGGGGCGGCCGTCGACGGTGCGGATCAGGTCGCCGGCCCTCACGCCCGCCCGGTCCGCCGGTCCGCCGCCCTGGACACGGGCGACCTCGATCCGGCCGTCGGCGGTGCGGCGGGCGGACAGGCCGACCCCGGTGTACCGCCCGTCGAGGGCCTGCTCGAACTCCTCGTACTCGCGCCGGTCGTAGACGGCGCCCCAGCGGTCGCCGCTGCGGCTGACGACCTCCTGGGCCGCCTTGGCGCCGGACTTGCCGTCCGCCATGGCCTCGGCCGCCGCGCGGGCCAGTTCCCGCCGGTCGACCTCGCCACGTCCGGCACCGGCGACGGGGGCGGCCCGGGAGACGGACCGCTCGGGCGGGCTCTGCCCGTCCTGGGGGAGGCAGTTGGTCACCGCGGCGGTGACGAGGACGGAGGCGAAGACGAAAGTCAGGGCCGCCCCGCGGCTGCGAAGCCCGCGGGGCCGGGTACAGAACTCGGGGCCCAGCATGGCGCCCACTCTAGGACAAGGAAATGGCGCCGTACGGTTGTTGACCGTACGGCGCCAGGGGCAATCGTCACACCTTCAGGTACTTGCGCAGCGCGATGGCGGCCGCAAGGGAGGGCATCAACAGACCGATGACCACGACGAGCGGCAGCACCGTTATCACCGCGTCCCAGCCGATGAAGTTGACCAGCGGCATGCTCTCGGCGAGGTTGAGCCCCGCGTCGATCATGAAGTACCGGCCGACCAGCAGCATCCCGCAGGCGACGACACCGCCCAGCAGACCCGCGACCGCGGCCTCCATGATGAACGGCATCTGGATGTAGAAGCTGGACGCGCCGACCAGCCGCATGATGCCCGTCTCACGGCGCCGGCTGAAGGCCGAGACGCGCACCGTGTTGACGATCAGCATCAGCGCGATCACCAGCATCAGCGCCATGACGCACAGGGCGGCGACGTTCATGCCCCGCATCATCTGGAACAGGTTCTCCAGCGTCTGGCGCTGGTCCTGCACGGAGTGCACACCGGCCCGCCCCGCGAACGCGGTCGCCACGACCTTGTACTTCTCCGGGTCCTTCAGCTTGACCCGGTACGACTCCTGCATCTGGTCGGGCGTGATGATGCTGGCGATGGCCGTGTCGCCGTACTGCTCCTTGTAGTGCTTGTACGCCTCGTCCGCCGTCTCGTGGTGGACCTTCTCCACGATGTTGTCCAGCTTCTTGAGGTCGGCCTCGATCTCCTTCTTCTGCTGGGCGGTGACCGCGCCCTTGTTGCACGTTCCGCCGGCGGCGGCGTCGTTCTTGTTGCAGAGGTAGATCGTGACGTTGACCTTGTCGTACCAGAAGTCCTTCATCACGCTGACCTGCTCGCGCATGAGCAGCGCACCGCCGAAGAGGGCGAGTGACAGAGCCACGGAGACGATGACGGCGAAGGTCATCGTGAGATTGCGACGGAGGCCGACACCGATCTCCGACAGTACGAACTGGGCGCGCATCGCGTGCGTTCAGCCTTTCCTTGCTGCGGGGTGCTGCGGGTGCTGCTGCTCAGTGCTGGTAGCCGTAGACGCCGCGCGCCTGGTCGCGTACGAGACGGCCCTTCTCCAGCTCGATGACCCGCTTGCGCATCTGGTCGACGATGTTCTGGTCGTGCGTCGCCATGATGACGGTGGTGCCGGTGCGGTTGATCCGGTCCAGCAGCTTCATGATGCCGACGGAGGTCTGCGGGTCCAGGTTGCCGGTCGGCTCGTCGGCGATCAGCAGCATGGGGCGGTTGACGAACGCGCGGGCGATGGCGACCCGCTGCTGCTCACCACCGGACAGCTCGCCGGGCATCCGGTCCTCCTTGCCGCCGAGGCCGACGAGGTCGAGGACCTGCGGGACGGCCTTGCGGATCTCACCGCGCGGCTTGCCGATGACCTCCTGCGCGAACGCCACGTTCTGCGCGACGGTCTTGTTGGGCAGCAGGCGGAAGTCCTGGAAGACGGTGCCGAGCTGGCGGCGCATGTGCGGCACCTTCCAGTTGGACAGCCGGGCCAGGTCCTTGCCCAGAACGTGCACCGTGCCGTGGCTGGCGCGCTCCTCGCGCAGGACCAGCCGCAGGAAGGTGGACTTTCCGGAGCCGGAGGATCCCACCAGGAAGACGAACTCGCCCTTCTCGATCTCGAGGGAGACGTCCCTGAGCGCGGGGCGGTTCTGCTTCGGGTAGGTCTTGGAGACGTTGTCGAATCGGATCACGGGTGCACCACGGTCGGCAGGGAGTATAGGTGTGCGTGACCATACGCGACTGGGGATGCCGCGTGCAGTCACCGTCCTGCCTTGCACCTTTTGTCCGGGTGAGGTAGAAGCCCGAACCGGGGGGAATCCGACGGGGCGCGCCTAAACTCTGCGGAGCTGGCACAGTGGTAGGGGGGAACGGATGCGTTTCCCCGAGCGTTGTGCGGAGAGAACTGTGTGCACGGTCCGCGTCAGTGCACGGTCCGCGTCTGCGGCTCCGCCGCGCGGGAGGAGGAGAGCGCATGACCTATGACCGATTGGTGTGCGCCAACTGCGCGGCGCCCGTCAGCGAGGGCCGGTGCCCCGTCTGCCGGGCGAACCGGGAGCGCCTCCAGCAGGAGGGCCCCTTCGGTGGACTGAGCCCGGTCGCTCTGCTGACGCTTCTGGTGATCCTGGTTGCGGCGGTGGCCCTGCTGGCGGCTCACCAGACCGCGTAGAGGCTTCGCCGTACGCACCCCGTACGCGCGGAAGGGCCCGGGCGGCCGATCATGGCCCGCCCGGGCCCTTCCGTCGCTCCACGGCCCTTACGCGGCCGTACGGCCACCGCCCACGAGGCGCGGCAGCATACGGAAGCCGATGCCGCCGGCGATCATCGTCGCGGCACCGATGAGCAGGAACGAGGTCTCGGCGGCGCCCGTCTCGGCGAGCTCCTCCTTGGCCTCACCCTGCTCGACCGGCTTCGAGCCGGCGGAGTCGGTGTCGGTGTTGTCGGCGCACTCGGCACCGTCGAGGTCGACGGTGCAGGTGCCGGCGTCGTCGCCGCCGGTCGCGGAGCCGGACGTGCCGGTGCCACCGGTCGAGCCGCCCTGGTCGCCGCCGCCGGTCGTGCCACCGTTGCCGCCGGTGGTGCCGCCGTTGCCGCCCGTGGCGCCGTTGTTGCCGCCCGTGGCGCCGTTGTTGCCACCGTTACCGCCGGTGGTGCCGCCGTTGCCGCCGGTGGCGCCGTTGTTGCCACCGTTACCGCCGCCCGTGGTGCCCGGGTCGCCGGTCGTCGCACCGGTGGTGCCCGGGTTGCCCGTCGTGGCACCGGTGGTGCCCGGGTCGCCCGTGGTCGCACCGGTGGTGCCGGGGTCACCCGTGGTGGCACCGGTGGTGCCCGGGTCGCCGGTCGTCGCACCGGTGGTGCCGGGGTCGCCCGTGGTGGCACCGGTGGTGCCCGGGTCACCCGTCGTGGCACCGGTGGTGCCCGGGTCGCCGGTCGTCGCACCGGTGGTGCCGGGGTCACCCGTGGTGGCACCGGTGGTGCCCGGGTCACCCGTGGTCGCACCGGTCGTGCCCGGGTCGCCGGTCGTCGCACCGGTGGTCTGGCCGACGGTGTCGTTGCCGCCCACGGCGCCGACCTCCAGGCCGGACTCGTCGGCCTCGGCCTGGACGCCGATACCGGCGACGTTGACGTCGATGCCGACCGCCGAGGCGGCGCCCGCCGCGGTCAGGGACGCTCCGGCCGCGATCACCGCGCCGGCTGCGATCCGCGCCACGCGGACCCGCGTCTTCTTGGTCATCTGCCTGCTACCCCCAGTAGCTGATTCGTCGGTGGAGCAGCGCTCGGGGCAGCGGACGCTAGGGGTCGTACTCAGTTGCCCCCGATCACACGCGCCCCAGTCATGCGCATGCCGCGCGTCAGCTTTCCCACTTTTCGTATAAGCGTCAAGGCGGTTGCGCGTGCGATGCCCGAAATGATCACACTTGCCTGGGCTGCAACGATGCAACTGTGACGCAAAAGGCGAACACCGGCCAGCCATAGGCCAGTTTCCTTGTCGACAAAGCGAGGTGAAGCCCAACGGCCTGCTTGCGCCAGCGAATTGCGCCCGCACACAGGAACGGCGCCGGACCACCCGCTCGACGGGCCGCCCGGCGCCGAAAGGCCCGGTGAATTCGGGGGGTTACTTCTCCTGCTGCTTCCGCCAGCGGATGCCCGCCTCGAGGAAGCCGTCGATCTCGCCGTCCAGGACGGACTGCGGGTTGCCGACCTCGAACTCCGTACGGAGGTCCTTCACCATCTGGTACGGGTGCAGGACGTACGAACGCATCTGGTTGCCCCAGGAGTTGCCGCCGTCGCCCTTGAGGGCGTCCATCTTGGCCTGCTCCTCCTGGCGGCGGCGCTCCAGCAGCTTCGCCTGGAGGACGTTCATCGCGCTCGCCTTGTTCTGGATCTGGGAGCGCTCGTTCTGGCAGGAGACCACGATGCCGGTCGGGATGTGCGTGATGCGCACGGCCGAGTCGGTGGTGTTGACGCCCTGCCCGCCCGGGCCTGAGGCACGGTAGACGTCGATGCGCAGCTCCGACTCGTCGATCTCGACGTGGTCGGACGACTCGACGACCGGCAGCACCTCGACGCCCGCGAAGGACGTCTGGCGGCGGCCCTGGTTGTCGAACGGGGAGATACGCACCAGGCGGTGCGTGCCCTGCTCGACCGAGAGCGTGCCGTAGGCGTACGGGGCCTTGACGACGAAGGTGGTCGACTTGATGCCGGCCTCCTCCGCGTACGACGTCTCGTAGACCTCCGTCGAGTACCCGTGCCGCTCGGCCCAGCGCAGGTACATGCGCTGGAGGCGCTCGGCGAAGTCGGAGGCGTCCACGCCGCCGGCCTCCGCGCGGATGTTGACCAGCGCCTCGCGCTCGTCGTACTCGCCGGAGAGGAGGGTGCGGACCTCCATCTCGTCGAGCGCCTTGCGGACGGAGACGAGCTCCGCCTCGGCCTCGGCGAGGGTGTCCGCGTCGTCCATCTCCTCGGCCAGCTCGAAGAGGACGGCGAGGTCGTCGATCCGGCTGCGCAGCGCCTCGGTCTTGCGGACCTCGGCCTGGAGGTGCGAAAGCTTGCTCGTGATCTTCTGCGCCGCATCCGGGTCGTCCCACAGGGACGGGGCCGCGGCCTGCTCCTCGAGCACGGCGATGTCTGCCCTCAGCCTGTCGAGGTCCAGGACGGCCTCGATCGACCCCATGGTCGAGGAGAGGGACTTCAGCTCTTCGGATACATCGACGACTGCCACGACACCAGCGTAACGGCTGCGCGCGACACCCCGGGCCCCAGGCGGGGCGAGGGCCTCTCTCCAGGATCGGGCCGGACCGGGGAGCGTGCCCGCCGAGGCGGTGTCCTAGGGCTGGGACGGGGCCGACTGCTTGGAGTCCTGGGGCGGGGCTCCCGGGTCGTCCTCGCTGGTCGCCACGTAGCCGCCCACCCCGGCCGCGGTCACCAGGGCGAGGGCGGCGATACCCAGGGTGAGGCGGCGCTTGCGGACGGCTTCGGACTTGTGGCGGGCGGAGCCGGGACGGCGGCCGCCGGCCGGGCGGGGGGCGCGGGCGGTGCCGTGGGGGCCGCCGGAGAGCTCGTCGGGGGCCGGGACGCGCATCGAGGTGTGGGTGTCCCGGTTGGAGTCGGTGGAGGAGCCCGGCACCAGCGGGACGGCGCCCCGGCGCGGGGCGTTCGGGATCGTCGGGTACGGGTCCTCCTCGTACGGCTCCGAGGCGGGCTCGGCGTCCGGCTCGTCCACGTCGAGCGGCGGCATGCCCGCGACGAGCGGCAGGAGGTCGTGGAGGCGGGCGGCGAGCTCGGAGGCACGCAGCCGGGACGCGGGGGCCTTCGCCAGGCACTGGACGATCAGCTGCCACAGCTCGTCCGGGATGCCGGGGAGCGGGACGACGGTCTCGGTGACGTGGCGGCGCAGTACGGCGCCGGGGTGGCCGCCGCCGAAGGGCGTGAAGCCCGCCAGCAGCTCGTACAGCACGGTCGCCAGGGCGTAGATGTCGACGGACGCCCGGGGCGGGAGGCCCTCGACGATCTCGGGGGCCACGTAGTCCGGCGTGCCGATGACGCGGGTGGACTTGGTGCGGCCGGGGGTGTCGATCAGCTTGGCGACGCCGAAGTCGGTGAGGAGGGCGGGGTGGGCGCCGCCGGGACCGAGCGGGCCCTCCATGTCGAGGAGGATGTTCTCCGGCTTGACGTCGCGGTGGACGACCCCGGCGGCATGGGCGGCGGCCAGGGCCTCGGCGACGTCCGCGACGATCGAGACGGCCGCCGCGGGGGCGAGCCTGCGCTCGCGGTCCAGCCGGGTGCGCAGGTCGGTGCCGCGGACCAGGTCCATGACGAGGGCGAGGTCGTTGCCGTCGACGACGAGGTCGCGGACGGCCACCACGCGCGCGTGGTCCAGCCCGAGCAGGGCGGTGCGCTCCTGGACGAAGCGTCCGACGAGTTCCTGGTCGGAGGCCAGGTCCTCGCGCAACAGCTTGATGGCGACGGGGCCCTCCGGGCCCTCGCCGAGCCACACCGTTCCGGCACTGCCCCGCCCCAGGATCTGGTGGGCCGTGTACCGGCTGCCGATCTTCCGTGCCAAGACTGCTCCCTCAGCGGCTGGCGTTCCCGACAAAGTTACGCGGGCTCGGCCGCCGGTATTCACCTCCGGGGGGAAATCACCCCCCGGAAGTCGACAAATCGACAGGGTTACTGCCCGGAGGGTGTGTTGCCGGTGGAGGAACCGGAGCTGTCGCCGATCCGCGAGACCCAGTCGGAGACCGCCGACACACCGTCGCTGATGGCCTGCCAGTAGCTCTTGCCCTCGGCGATCCAGCTCTGGAGCGGGGTGAGCTCCCAGATGAGCCAGCCCGCCACGATGAACAGCACGATCGTGAACAGGCAGCCCTTCAGGCAGCCGAGGCCCGGGATGCGCATCGGGTTGGCGCTGCGCTGCCGGGGCGGCCGGGGCTCACGCGGCGGACGCGGGGCCGGCTGCTGCGGCTGCTGCGGCTGGTGGTGCTGCGGAGCGTGGTGCTGGGGCTGGTGGTGCTGGGGCGCGTACTGCTGCGGCGGGGGCGGCGGCGGCGCGTACTGCTGACGCTGCGGCGGTCGCTGCTGCTGGCGCTGGTGCTGCGGGGGGTACGGCTGCTGCGGCGGGCGCTGCTGGTGCTGGGGCGGCTGCTGGTGCTGGGGCGGCTGCTGGGGCGCCTGGCGCTGCGGGCGGCGGCGCAGGGGGTCCTGGCTCGGGTCGAGGTACTGGACCTGCGTCTGCTCGTTGCGGTCCCGGGCGGCGCGCAGCTGGCTCTGCCACGGGTGCGGCTCCTCGGGCTGCGGCTGCCCGTCGGGCCTCGGGGGCACCGGCGGCATGACCGCGGTCGGGTCGGCGGCTCCCTGACCGTGGCCCCCGGCGCCGCTGGTGGGCATCACGCTGGTGGGGGCGGCCGGGTCGTACTGGCCCGCGTTGCTCGGCAGGACCTGGGTCGGGTCGGCGGCGCCCGGCGTTTCCGGGACCGGCGCCGGCGCCGGGTCGGGGGCGAGCAGGGCGCCCACGCCCTCGGCCGCCTCGATCTGGGCGGGCGTGGCGTGCACGCCGATGCCCGAGGCGACGACACGCAGGCCGCGGGCCAGGTTCTCGGCGCTGGGACGGCGCTCGGGGTCCTTGCTGAGGCAGCGCTCTATGACGGTCCACAGCGGGCCCGGCACGGTCGAGGGGCGGCGGGGCTCCTCGCTCAGGTGGCGGTGCAGGACCTCCAGCGCGGTGCCGCCGGCGAACGGCGGGCGGCCGGTGACCAGCTCGTACAGCAGGATGCCCGCGCCGTAGATGTCCACGGCGGAGGTCTGCGGGCGGCCCTCGGCGGACTCGGGCGCCACGTAGGCGGGCGTGCCGACGAATTCGTGCGTACGGGTGAGGCTCGGGCTGTCCGCGAGACGCGCGATGCCGAAGTCGGTGAGCATCGGGTGCATCTGGCCGTCGCGCTCCGCGAGGAGCACATTGGCGGGCTTCAGGTCGCGGTGGACGACGCCGTCGGCGTGGCTCGCGGCGAGCGCGTCGGCGATCTGCGCGGTCAGGAGGGCGGCCGCGACCGGGCTGAGCGGGCCGTTCTCCCGGATGTAACGGTGCAGGTCCGGGCCGTCGACCAGGTCCATGACCAGGGCGAGGAGGTCCCCCTCGACGACGAGGTCGCGGGTGCGGACGATGTTCGGGTGAGTCAGGCGGAGGAGGACGGAGCGCTCCCGGAGGAAGCGCATCACCACATCCGCGTCGTTCGCGAGCTCCTCCTTGAGGACCTTGATCGCGACGGTCTCGCCGGGCTGACCGGGTACGGCCGCCTCGGCGCCCGCGGTCTCTCGCTGGCGGGCTCGCCAGACGGTGCCCGTGGCGCCGCGCCCGAGCGGCTCCTCGAGCAGGTACTTGCTGCCTACCGGCCGCACGTCATGCGCTCCCTGCGATCGTGGTCCTTGCCTGTCCGAGCCCCCCTCTCGGGTCCGCCCGGGTGTCCGACCCACTGTAGTGCCGGACGGTGCCGGACCGGCGGGTCGTCTTCCGGTCCCGTTCGACCCTGCAAGACGCGTGCGAACCGGACACGGTTGCCAGGGTGACACGACTCGCACCGCGGCACACGGTTCCAAGGTGGGCGCAAGCTGGCGTTTTCGCGAGCGGGAATGATCAATCAAGATCATTTATGTCTGGGTCGGCGACGCGTTGTCAGTCCCAGGTGGGAGGATGCCTCCCAGCACGGCGCATCGCGGGGTCGGGAGCCTCGTGGTCCGTGCCGACCTGACCGGACGACGCGTCCGTGGCGGGTGGGGGGAGATCGAGACGGGCCATTCCTCCGCTGCCGGGCGCGCCGCGCAGAAGGGACCGCTGACGGCGATGCAGATCCGGCTGACCGTCCTCGCGGCGCCGACCGGCGGCCAGGCCGCGGGACGCGCCTGTGACGTGCTTGTCACCGCCCCGGCCGGGACCGTGCTGGCCGCCGTCGCCTCCGGGCTGGCGGCCGCCGTGTCGGGCGCCGACTCCTCGGGTGCCGTCGTGCTGTACGCGGGCGGGGAGCGGCTGGACGTACAGCGCCGTGTCCTGGGCGAGCCCCCGCTGGTGGACGGCGCCGTGCTCTCGCTCCAGGTGCCGGGCGAGGACCACGCGGCCCCGGACGGCCTCCCGGCGCGGCTGCACGTGGTGGCCGGGCCGGACGCGGGAGGGGTCCATCTGCTGCACCCCGGCCAGATCCGCATCGGCCGCTCCGCCGACGCCGACGTACCGCTCGACGACCCCGACGTGTCCCGCCTGCACTGCGCGGTGACCGTCACCGACGGCGGCCGGGTCACGGTCGCCGACCTGGGCTCCACCAACGGCACCACCCTGGACGGCGCCGAGGTCGGCACCCGTCCGGTCCGCCTGCCCCCGGGCGCGCTGCTGCGGCTGGGCGAGTCGTCGCTGCGGCTGACGGCGGGCCCGCCCGCGGTGGACGGCGCCCCGCTGCCGACCGTGCCCGACGGCGAGGGTCACCTGCGGGTGTCCCGTGCGGGCGGGGCGCCGGGGGCCCGGCCCGGCTCGGCCGGCCGCGTCCCGGTGCCGGGACCCCTCGCCTCCGGCGACGCCGCGCCGTCCCACCAGGGCCCCGGTGCGGCCGCCTCCGGCACGGTCGCCGACGGGCCGGGCGGCTCGGGAGCCGGAGCGGAGACGGGGGCCGGGCCCGGCGGTGCCGGTGCGGCAGCCGCAGTAGGCGGTTCCGGCGCGGTGACGGGGCCCGGCGGTTCGGGGGCCGGGCGCGGGGAGCCGGGCACGGAAGTCGCGCGCGGCGGTGCCGGTGCGGGGGCCGGGGGCGGTGCCGGGGGCGCCGAACGCCGGATCGCGCGCGGCGGTGCCGGGGGCGGGGGCGCCGAACGGGGCCGGGGCCACGACGTGCCGGTGACCCCCGCGCGGGGCACCCCCACGGGCGGACCGGAAGCCACCCCCGCGGGCCCCGCGCGCAAGCGGGGCATAGGGGCCTGGGCGCGGCGGCTCGCGGGCGGGCGGGGCGACGAGACGGCGCACGCGCCGGAGGGGACCGCCCCCGGGGCCCTCGCGGGCGGAACCATCCATGAGACCTGGCCCGACCCCGCCGCCGTGCTGCTCACCGCGCTCGGCCCGGGACCGCGCCTGTGGGAGCGGGGACCCGGACACCCGGAGGCGCTGGCCGTCCGGCTCGGCACCACCGACCGGGCCGACCTGGCCGCCGTGCCCGTCACGGTGGGGCTCCGCGAGGCCGGGTCGCTCGCCCTCGCCGGGCCGCGCGCACGGCTCCTCGGCCTGACCCGCTCCGTCGTGGCCCAGCTGGCCGCTCTCCACGCGCCCACCGACCTGGAGATCGTGCTGATCAGCGGCGCGAACCGGAAGCGCGACTGGAGCTGGCTCGGCTGGCTCCCGCACGTGCGCCCCGCGCATGGCCAGGACTGCCGCCTCCTCCTCGCGTACGACCGGGAGCAGGCCGCCGCCCGGACCGCCGAGCTCACCCGGCGGCTGGACGACGGGCCGCTCGGGCCCGGCTGGGCGAGCGCCGACCGCAAGGCCGTGGCGGAGGCCGCCGAGCGGCACGGCGCGGCGTACGGGACGTACACCGTCGTGATCGTCGACGGAGACCCCGGCTCCGCCGCACTGCGTGAGACGACCGCGCGGCTCGCCGGGGCGGGCGCGGCGGCCGGCATCCACCTCATCTGTCTGGCCGAGACCCCGGCCGCCTCACCGCTGTCCCCGGTCATGGAGACGTACGAGACGGCGTGCGCCGCGTCGCTGGCGTTCCGCGAGTGCGGAGCCGCCGCGCTGCTGTCCGGCGACGTGGCGACCGCGCTGCGCCTGATGCGTACGGCCGGCGGGCAGCCGGCCGGTCACGGCACCGTGGGCACGGTCGACGCGGTGTCGGCCGCTTGGGCCGAGCGGTTCGCGCGGGCACTCGCCCCGCTGCGCGCCGACCGCGACGAGGCCGGTGAAGCGCCGGGGGGTGTCCCGGGCGCCGCGCCCCGCGCCACCGCCGTGCCGCTGCCACCGTCCTCCCGGCTGCTGGACGAGCTGGGGCTGGCCCGGGCGACACCCGCGTCCCTGATGGCCCGCTGGGCCTCGGCCCCGGACGGCACCGCCGTGCTGGGCACCGGCCCTCGCGGGCCCCTGGCCGTGGACCTCACCACGGAGGGCCCCCACCTGCTGATCGAGGGCCCGGCCGGCAGCGGCCGCACCGAGCTGCTGCGCTCCGTCGCCGCGTCCCTGGCGGCCGCGTCCCGCCCCGACCGGCTGGGCCTGCTGCTCGTGGACGGCGCGGGCGGCGGACGCGGCGAGGGTCTCGCGCCCTGCACCGAACTGCCGCACGCCACCGAGCACCTGGTGGCCTCCGACCCGGTGCGGATGCGGGAGTTCGCCCAGGCGCTCGGGGCGGAACTGAAGCGCCGCGCCGAGCTGCTGGGCCGCCAGGAGTTCACCGAGTGGCACACCCAGCGGGAAGTCGCGAACCGCATGATCGCCCCGCGCCGCCCCACCGACCAGACGCGCCCCGCCGACCAGACCCGCCCCGCCGACCAGACGCGCTCCACGGACCGGAGCAACCCCGCCGACCCCCGCCGAACCACGGACCGGACCCGCCCCGCGGAACCTGCCGGCCCACCCACCGATCCCGACACGCCGCCCACCGGGACGCTGCGGCTGCGTCCCGCCGCCCGGACCGCCAAGGACGAGGTGCCACCTCCGCTGCCGCGCCTGGTCGTCCTGGTCGACGACTACGACGCGCTGGTCGCCCCCGCGCTCGGCAGCCCCGGCCGTCCCGCCGCCGGGTCGGTCGTGCGGGCTTTGGAGGCCGTGGCCCGGGACGGCCACCGCCTGGGCGTGCACCTGGTGGTGACGTCCGCCCGCCCGGACCGCACGGCCGACACGGAGCTGGCCCACCAGGCCCGGCTGCGGGTGGTGCTGGACGCCCCGCCGGTCTCCCCCGGGCCGGACGTCCCGTCGCCGGGGCGTGGCCGGCTGGGGCACCCGGACGGCCGGGTGACGCCGTTCCAGGGCGGCCGGGTCACCGGGCGCATCCCCCGTACGGCGACGCAGCGGCCCACGGTGGTGCCACTGGAGTGGGAGCGGATGGGCGATCCGCCGGCCCGCCGCCCGGTGCGGGAGCTGGGCAACGGGCCGACGGACCTGGCGCTGCTGGCGAGCGCCCTGGAGCGGGCGGCCCGCTCGGTCGACGCGGCGCCGCTGCCTCCGCTCGTGCCGACACCGCACGGGTGACAGCGGCCTGACGGCACGTCACGACCCCATCACGATCCCCGACTTGACACGGAAGGCGGTATTGCGGCCCCCGTACCGCGGGCGTAGACCTGACGGACGGGACGCGTACGCGCACGGAAGAGACGGGGCAGTGATGCGCACAACTCTTCGGACACGCAGGACACCAGGGATACGCCGGATACCCCGGACGCACCGGACACGCGGGGCCGCCATGGCGCTGGCGGCCGTCTGCGCCCTCACCCTCGCCGGCTGCGGTGACGGCGACGGCGGCAAGGGCGGCTCGGAGCCGGACAAGGCCACCGCGTCCGACGCGGCGACCGTGCGGCTGCCGAAGCTGGACGGCCAGAAGGTCCAGGTCGTCGCGGTGTGGACGGGCCCGGAACAGCAGGCGTTCACCAAGGTCCTCGACGAGTTCGAGAAGCGCACCGGGGCGGAGGTCGCCTACGTACCGACGCAGGACGCGATGCTGAACTACATCGGTACGAAGATCGCGGGCGGTGCCCCGCCGGACGTCGCCATGCTCCAGCAGGTCGGCGCGCTCCAGCAGGCCGTGGAGCGGGGGTGGGCCAAGCCGGCCGGTGCCGAGGCCAAGGCACAGCTCGCCAAGAACTACTCCCAGGGCTGGCAGGACCTCGGGGCGGTGAAGGGCACCCAGTACGGCGTGTACTTCAAGGCCGCCAACAAGTCGCTGATCTGGTACAACACCGCGGCCTTCGAGAACGCGGGGGTGTCCGAGCCGAAGACCTGGAAGGAACTGCTCACCACCGCCGAGACGATCTCCGCCTCCGGCGTGACGCCCTTCTCGGTCGGCGGCGCGGACGGCTGGACGCTGACGGACTGGTTCGAGAACATCTACCTCTCCCAGGCCGGGCCGGAGAAGTATGACCGGCTGGCCAAGCACGAGATCCCGTGGACCGACCCGTCCGTGAAGCAGGCCCTCACCACCCTCGCCGAACTCTTCGGCAAGCCGAACCTGATCGCGGGCGGCGCGGCGGGGGCGCTGCAGACGGAGTTCCCGGCGTCCGTGACGCAGACGTTCACCGGCGGTGACGCGCCCAAGGCCGCGATGGTGTTCGAGGGCGACTTCGTCTCCATCAACATCGCCCAGACCGAGGCGAAGATCGGTACGGACGCGAAGGCGTTCCCGTTCCCGGCGGTGGGTTCCGAGCCGCCCGTGGTGACCGGCGGCGACGTGGCGGTCGCGCTGACCGGCAAGCCCGCCACCCAGGCGCTGCTGACGTTCCTCGCCTCGCCCGACGCGGCACGGATCTGGGCGGCCGAGGGCGGCTTCATCTCCCCCAACAAGTCGATGGACCCGGCGGCGTACCCGAACGACGTCCAGCGCGACATCGGCAAGGCCCTCATCGCGGCGGGGGACGACTTCCGCTTCGACATGTCGGACCAGATGCCGCAGTCGTTCGGCGGGACGCCCGGCAAGGGCGAGTGGAAGGCACTCCAGGACTTCCTGAAGAACCCGAAGGACATCGCGGGGACGCAGGCGAGGCTGGAGGCCGACGCGGCCAAGGCGTACCAGGGCAAGAGCTGACGCCGTGGCGGCGCCGTCAGCGGGGGGCGCGGCGGCCACGTCGCCGGCGCCCCCGGGTTCGCGCAAGAGCGTCACCGGCACCCGCAGGCTCGTCGCGGCCGGCTTCCTGCTGCCCGCGCTGGTGCTGCTGGGCGCGCTCGTGGTCTACCCGATCGGGTACTCGGTCCACCGGTCCTTCTTCGACCAGGCGGGCAGCGGTTTCGCCGGCCTGGACAACTACGTCGAGATCTTCACCGACGACACGATCCTCACCGCCGTCAAGAACAACGCCGTCTGGGTCGTGGTCGCGCCGACCGTCGCCACCGCCCTCGGTCTGATCTTCGCGGTTCTGACGGAGCGCGTGCGGTGGGGGACGGCGTTCAAGCTGATCGTCTTCATGCCGATGGCGATCTCGATGCTGGCCGCCGGGATCATCTTCCGGCTGGTGTACGAGCAGGACCCGGACCGCGGGGTCGCCAACGCGGTCTGGGTGGGTGTGCACGACACGTTCGCCGAGTCGGCGAGCTACCCGAAGGCGCGGCCGCTGCCGGTGCACCCGCTGCGGGCGGCGGGCGGCGGGGCGTTCCTCACCAAGGAGCCGGTACGGGCGGGCGCGCCCGCCCGGTTGCCCCTGATCGGCGTGGCGGCGCCGGACATGCCGGAGGACGCGAAGCCCGCGAAGGCCCCGGAGCCGGCCGGTGACAAGGTCACGGGGACGGCGTGGCTGGACTTCACCCGGGGCGGCGGCGGCACGTCCAACACCATCGACACCGAGGAACTGGGCCTGAAGGGCCTGAAGGTGGAGGCGGTCAAGAACGGCCGGGTCGTCGCCACGGCGACGGCGGGTGCCGACGGCACCTTCACCCTGCCCGGTGAGGCGGACGGGGCCCTCCTGCGGCTGCCCGGGAGCAACTTCCGCGAGCAGTACAACGGTGTGGACTGGCTCGGCCCGTCCCTGGTCACCCCGGCCGTCATCGGCAGTTACGTCTGGATGTGGGCGGGCTTCGCCATGGTGCTGATCGCGGCCGGCCTGGCGGCCCTTCCGCGTGAGCTGCTGGAGGCCGCCCGGGTCGACGGCGCCAGTGAGTGGCAGGTCTTCCGCCGGGTGACGGTCCCCCTGCTGGCGCCGGTCCTCGCGGTCGTCCTGGTCACCCTCATGATCAACGTTCTGAAGATCTTCGACCTCGTGTACATCATCGCGCCCGGCTCGGTCCAGGACGACGCGAACGTGCTCGCGCTGCAGCTCTACCGCTCCTCCTTCGGCACGGACGCGCACCTCGGCGTGGGCAGCGCCATCTCGGTCCTGCTCCTGCTGCTGGTGATCCCGGTGATGTTCTTCAACATCCGCCGCATCCGGAAGGAGGCCCGGCGATGAGCGGTCGGCCGAAGAAGCCCTCCGTGGCGGCTCGGGTCGCCGCCCGGACCGGTGGTGGGGTCATGCGGGTCTTCCTCGTCCTCGTCGCGCTGTTCTGGCTGATGCCGACGGTCGGGCTGCTGCTGTCCTCGCTGCGCGATCCCGCCGACATGAGCGCGAGCGGCTGGTGGACGGTGTTCACGGCGCCCGCCCAGCTCACCACCGCCAACTACGCGAGCATTCTGGAGAACGAGACCATCACCGGCTCGCTCCTCTCCACCGTGCTGATCACCGTGCCCGCGACGGTCCTCGTCGTGGTGATCGGGTCGCTCGCCGGGTACGCCTTCGCGTGGATGGAGTTCCCCGGCCGGGACTGGTGGTTCCTGGTCGTGGTCGGGCTGCTGGTGGTGCCCGTGCAGGTCGCGCTCGTGCCGGTCTCCAAGCTGTTCGGCGAGGTCGGGATCTTCGAGACGACGCTCGGTGTCGTGCTGTTCCACGTCGCGTTCGGCCTGCCGTTCGCGATCTTCCTGCTGCGCAACTTCTTCGCGGAGATCCCGCGTGAGCTGCTGGAGGCCGCCCGGCTCGACGGGGCGGGCGAGATCCGGCTGTTCACCCGGGTGGTCATGCCGCTCGGTGGCCCGGCCATCGCCTCGCTCGGCATCTTCCAGTTCCTGTGGGTGTGGAACGACATGCTGGTGGCGCTGATCTTCGCCGATTCCGAGTCGCCGCCCATCACGGTCGCGCTCCAGCAGCAGGTGCGGCAGTTCGGCAACAACGTCGACATCCTGGCGCCCGGGGCGTTCGTCTCGATGGTGATCCCGCTCGCCGTCTTCTTCGCCTTCCAGCGGCAGTTCGTCTCCGGTGTGATGGCGGGTGCGGTCAAGTGAGCTACCGGGTCCCCCGTATGCCACGGCGGGCGTAACCCGGTCGGTTCATCCGACGTTCCCGGGCCATGCCCCGGTTCAGCGTCATCGTCCCCGCGTACAAGGTCCAGGCCTATCTGCACGAGTGCCTGGAGTCGGTGCTCTCCCAGTCCTTCGAGGATCTGGAACTGATCGCCGTGGACGACTGTTCGCCCGACGGTTGCGGGGCGGTGATCGACGAGTTCGCCGCCCGCGACCGCCGGGTCGTCGCCGTCCACCTGCCCGAGAACACCGGGCTGGGGCCCGCCCGCAACGCGGGGCTCGCCCGTGCGAGCGGCGACTACGTCCTCTTCCTGGACGGTGACGACACCTTCGTACCGGGCGCCCTGCAGGCCATCGCCGACCGCCTGAAGGAGACCGGTTCGCCCGAGCTCCTGGTGTACGACTACGCCCGCGTCTACTGGTCCGGGGAGACCGTGCGCCACGAGTTCCGCAGTCACCTCACCCAGGCCGGGCCGGCGCCGTTCCCGCTGACCGAGCGGCCGGGGCTGCTGAAGGTCCTGATGGTGGTGTGGAACAAGGCGTACAAGCGGGAGTTCCTGGAGCGTGAGGGGTTCGCCTTCCCGCCCGGCTTCTACGAGGACACCCCCTGGACTTACCCGGCGTTGATGGCCGCCGAGTCGATCGCCACGCTCGACCGGGTCTGCGTCCACTACCGCCAGCGCCGCACCGGGTCCATCCTGCGCACCACCAGCCCCCGGCACTTCGACCTGTTCGAGCAGTACGAGCGGGTCTTCGCGTTCATCGACGCCCGCCCCGAGCTGGCGCGCTGGCGGCCGGTGCTGTTCCGGCGCATGGCCGACCACTTCACGTCCGTGTTCTCCGCCCAGGGCCGTCTCCCGCGCGGCACCCGCGCCGATTTCTTCCGCCGCGCCCGCCGCCACTACAGCCGCTTCCGCACGCGGGGCGCCACGCCCAAGTTCACCACCCGGCTGCGGCACGCCCTGGTGCGGCTGGGCAGCCACCGGACGTACCGGGCGGTCATGACCGCCCGGGCGCTCAAGAAGCGGGCCGGGCGGTACGCGTCGACGGCCGCGCGGGCCCTGCGCGGCGCGCTGCTCCAGCTCCACTACCGGATCCAGCTCTGCCTGCCGGTGCGCGAGGACCGTGCCGTGTTCGCCGCCTACTGGAACCGGGGTTACGCGTGCAGCCCGGCCGCCGTCGAGGAGCGGGTGCGCGAACTGGCCCCGCACGTGCGCACCGCCTGGGTCTGCGGGCCCGAGCACTTCCACACCGTGCCGACCGGGACACGCAGGATCCGCCCGGGGTCGGCCGCGTACTGGACGGCGCTGGCCCGCTCCAAGTACCTGGTCAACAACGTCAACTTCGACCGGCGGCTGGTCAAGCGGCGCGGCCAGCTGCTGATCCAGACCCAGCACGGCACGCCGCTCAAGCACATGGGCCTGGACCTCCAGTACCGGCCGGCGGCCGGGCGGGGCATGGATTTCCCGCAGCTCCTGCGCAACATCGACAAGTGGGACGCCGTGGTGTCCGCCAACCGTCACTCCAGCCTGGTGTGGGAGCGGGTCTACCCGGCCGCCTACCGCACCCTGGAGTTCGGCTCACCGCGCAATGACGTCTTCCAGCGGGCGACCGCCTCCGACGTCGCCCTGCTGCGCGAGTCGCTGCGCATCCCCGAGGGCCACACGGCGATCCTGTACGCCCCCACGCACCGCGACTACGTGCGCCCGCAGCCGCACCTGCTCGACCTGGAGCGGCTGGTGCTGGCGCTCGGTCCCCGGTTCGTGGTCCTGGCCCGTCCCCACCCCACCTACGGCTCGCCCTTCGCCGCGGCGGACAACCCCAGGATCATCGACGTGTCGGGGCACCCCTCGGTCGAGGCGCTGTGCCTGGCGTCGGACGTGCTGGTGACGGACTACTCGTCGCTGATGTTCGACTACGCGGGCCTCGACCGGCCCATCGTGGTGCACACCGAGGACTGGGAGGCGTACGACGCCGCCCGCGGCACCTACTTCGACCTGCGGGCCTTCCCGCCGGGCGCGGTCGCCCGCACCGAGGACGAGCTGATCGACATCTTCGTCACCGGTCACTGGCGCGGATCGCGCTCGGCGCAGCTGCGGGCCGCGTTCCATGCGCGCTTCTGCCCGTACGACGACGGGTACGCGGCCGAGCGCGTGGTGCGGCACCTGTTCCTGGGCGAGGACCCGGCCGCTCTGCCGCCCGTGATCCCGCTGGAGGACCGCCGCCCGGCCCCGTCGATGGGCGGGGCCGGGGCGGTGCTGTTCCCGGCACCCCGCTAGCGGCCGCGGCGGCCGGGGCCGCGGTCCCGTTCTCCCGCCGCGCTAGCGGGTGCCGAGCAGCGCCTTGGCGGCCCGCCTCACCGGCCCGCGCTGCACCACGGGCCCGAACAGCCGGCCCACCACTCCCCCGGGCCGCCAGCGCAGTTGCAGCCGCCCCGCGTCCCGCCCCTCCGGTTCGACCGTGACGCGGTGCCGGCCCGCGCCGGCCACCTCGAACGGCGTGAGGTCCAGGGGCGCGAGCAGGATCCCGGTGTTGCCCGTGCGCCCGTCGGTGACCTCCAGTACCGGGTGCCGCACGCCCCGGAAGCCGTGCACGGGCAGCGGCGCGGCGGCCACGTCGAGCCGTACGGCGCCCTCGAAGACGCCCCGCCCCGCCGGGTCCATCCGCAGCGGCACGGTCAGCCGCCGCCCCGCGGGCGAGACGTGCAGGCGCGCCGGCAGCGGGGCGAGCGGAAGGCGCCGCCCCGGGTCGTAGGTGCGCAGGCGCAGCTCCACGGCGCCGTCGTCGCCGCGCCCCACCCGGGTGATCTCGTGCCGGAACCGGGCGGAGCCGAAGGGGCACCCGGCCAGGTCCAGCTCCGTCAGGTCGAGGTCGGCCCGCCCGGCCTCCGTCCGGGGCAGCTCCCTCCCCCAGTACGTACGCCCCCGCCCGTCGCGCACCGTCCGGCGCGGTCCGACGCCGTGTGCCAGGCCCCGCGCGGCCAGCCGGGCCTCCTCGTGGCGTCCCTCCCGCAGCAGCCCCACCACGACCCGGTCGTCACGCCGCATCCGCCGGAAGGCGGCGGGGGACAGCCCGTCCAGGTACGGCAGGACCTCCGCCGCGAACTCCTCGACCCACGCCGGTTCCCGGTGCGGCAGGTCACCGGCGTACAGGCGCAGGTCATGGGAGAGGAACTTGTGGTCCTTCTCCTCCCGTACCGCGTCCGGCACTCCCTGTGCGGCCAGGAAGTCGTCGATCAGCCGTGCGATGGCGACCCGGTCGCGGACGTTGGAGATCAGGTGGCGCCGGTTGGAGATGGTCGCCGTCTCCGCGGAGGCGTACGGGGCGATGTACCAGCGGTAGACCGGTTCGGTGAGGACGGTGAAGGCGCGGGCGAGGGTGTAGGCCTGGGCGGAGAAGAGCTGGTCCTCGTAGTGGAGGCCCTCGGGGAAGCGCAGGGCGTGCCGGTCCAGGAACTCCTTGCGGTACATCTTGTTGGTCGACAGCGGTTCGAACAGCAGCCGTGGTTCGTCCGCGATGCCCCGGACCGTCCGGCGCCGGGCGAACAGGTGCGCCATCCAGGGTGAGACGTCCCCGGTGTCGGTGCGCACCCGCTCGACCGCCCCCATCGTGAAGTCGACGTCGGCCTCCGCGTGGGCGGCGAGCAGCAGTTCACAGGCGCGCGGCGGGAGTTCGTCGTCGCTGTCGAGGAACATCAGGAACGGCGCGCGGGCGGTTTCCAGCGCCCGGTTGCGGGGCGCGCCGCAGCCGCCGCTGTTGCGCTCCAGCCTGATCACCCGGATGCGCGCGTCCTGGGCTGCCAGGTCGGAGGCGACCTGCGGGGTGGCGTCGGTGGAGTGGTCGTCGCTGATGACGATCTCGATGTCGCGGTGGGTCTGGGCGCGTACGGAGGCGATGGCGCGCGGCAGCCGTTCGGCGTCGTTGTGGACGATGACGGTGACGGTCACGTCGGGGAGGTCGGTCATCGGCGGGTGGCCTCCTCGGGTGTGGGGGCGGGGGTGCGCCGCTCCAGCGGCAGGACGGGCGGCAGGCTCTCCTCGCCCTCGCCGAGGAAGACCCGGCGTACGACCCGCTCGGCGGCGCGTCCGTCGTCGTACTCGCAGAACCGCAGCCGGAAGTCGTGGCGCTGTTTCGCCGCCGCCTCGTCGCACCAGGTGCCGTCCCGAAGGACCTCGGTGAGTTCGGCCTGGCTGCGGGTGACGTGTCCGGGGGGTTCGGCGGTGATATCGAAGTAGACGCCGCGGGTGGCGGTGTAGGTCTCCCAGTCGTCGGTGTGCAGGACGATGGGGCGGTCGAGGTTGGCGTAGTCGAACATGATCGACGAGTAGTCGGTGATGAGCGCGTCGGCGGCCAGGGCGAGTTCCTCGACGGGGTCGTAGCCGGTGACGTCGAGGACGCGGTCGTGGCGCGGGCCGGGCAGCCGGTCGTGGAAGTAGTGGCCGCGTACGAGCAGGACGGTGTCGTCCCCGAGGTCGTCGGCGAGCCGGGGCAGGTCGAGGCGGGGTGTCCAGCGGGCCCTGGGCTGGTGGTCGCGGTGGGTGGGGGCGTACAGCAGGGCGCGGCGGCCGGGTTCGATCCCGAGCTTGGCGCGGGCGGTGCGGACGTCGGCGGCGGTGGCGCGGTAGTGGATGTCGTTGCGGGGATAGCCGTAGTCGAGGGACCGGTAGCCGGCGGGGTAGGCGCGCTCCCAGGTCTCGGTGGAGTGGCTGTTGGAGGACAGGCTGTAGTCCCAGCGGTCGACGCGTTCCAGCAGGGCTTCGAGGTTGAGGCCCTGGGCTGCGGCCGGGTGGTCGCGCTGGTCGACGCCCATGCGTTTGAGGGGGGTGCCGTGGTGCGTCTGGAGGTGGACGGTTCCGGGGCGTTTGACGACCCCGTTGGGGAAGTTGACGTTGTTGACGAGGTACTTGGCGCGGGCGAGGACGTCCCAGTAGCGGGGCGTGCCGGGGGCGACGTGGTCGGTGCCGGGGGGCAGCAGCGGGACGCGGTCGGGGTCGACGATCCACACCTGGTGGATGTCGGGGGCCAGTTCGGCGAGCTCGGCGGCGATGGCGGCCGGGTTGCAGTGGACGCCGCGCCCCCAGTACGCGGAGAAGACGGCCAGATCTTGGTCGATGCCGCGGCGCAGCCTGCTGCGGTAGCGGTGGCGGGTGCGGGCGGCTGTGATCCGCTCGGCGCGCGTGGCGGCGACGGCCTGGGCGGCGCGCCGCTTGTCGTTGGCGATGCGCAGCAGCCGGTAGCCGAGGTGGGCGCCCCGGCCGAGGAGGGCGTGGCGCACTCCGTCGAGGCCGCCGGGCCGGTGGTGACCCTCGGGGCGGAAGCGGGCGGTGTGACGGGCGGCGCGCCGGAAGTACTCGGTGAGCAGCGCGGGCGGCAGTTCGTCGCGGCGGGCGAGGGTGGCCAGGTAGTCGCCGACCATCCGGTCGTAGAGCCTGGTGCGCAGGGCGGTGGGCGCGGCGGCGGCGTGGGCGAGCTGGTGGAGGCGTTCGTACTGGCCGAAGGCGGCGAAGTGCTGTTCGGGTCCGGCCGCCCGCCGCTGGCTGGGGCGGTCCTTGTGGCGGACGAGGCCGACGGCGGTCGTGGTGGTGATCCGCCGGGCGAGGAGGAGGACGGCGTACGAGAGGTAGAGCTCGTCGTGTCCTTCGGTGCCGATCAGTTCGGGGTGCTCGGCCAGGAGCCGGGCGTTGATGAGGCGGTTGCCGAGGAGGGGCGCGATGTCGAGGAGGGCGGGGCGGTCGGCGAGGGTGAGGGGGTCGGGGTTGCCGGTCCCGTCGAGGAGGTCGGTGGAGCCGCTGGGGACGGCGTCGTCCCACCAGTGGGCGTGGTGGTGGTCCAGGAGCAGGACGTCCGGTGCTTCGCGGACGTCGTGGTGGGCGTCGAGGCGGGCGGTGAGCGCGGCCGCGGCGCCGTCGGGCAGCCGGTCGGTGGCGGGGTGGAGGAACTGCAGGTACGTCCCGGTCGCGGCGCGGGCGGCGGCGGCCCGGGCGGTGGCGGCCGGGGCGCCCGGGGCGACGGGCACGACGGTGACGCGCGGGTCGCGCACCTCGTGGAACGCGGCGAGCGCCCGTGCGGGGCCGTCGGTGTGGGGGACGGTGACGACGATGTCGAGGTCGGGCGGCGTCTGGGTGGTGACGCTGTCCAGGCAGGTGCGGAGCCGGCCGTGGGGCGCGTGGCCGGACACGATGACGCTGAGTGCGGGCATGGGCGTTCGGTCCTTCTGAAGCTTCCGAGGTGGATCAGTTCCGTTGTCCGAGGAAGACCGTCACCAGGCCGATCACCACCAGCAGCGAGCCGGCCCAGGTCCACACCGAGGTCCGCTCGTGCAGGAGCGTGGAGCCGGCCAGCACGATCAGCAGATAGCCGAGGGCGTTGAAGGGGTACGCGATGGACAGCGGTACCCGGGCGAGGGTGGTCATCCAGGCGACGGCGGAGAGGGCGAAGACGGCGAGGCCCAGCACCACCCAGGGGGTGGTCGCGGCGCGTACGGCCAGGGAGCCGCCGGCCTTCTCGGCGGCGGTGGCGGCGGCCGCCATGCCGTGCTTGAGCATGATCTGGCCGGCCGCGGAGGAGAACACCGCGAACAGCAGCAGCGTCAGGCTGGGCAGGGTCAACGTCCGCCTCTCACACGCCGACGCGGTGGGTGGAGGAGTCCACCGGGACGAACTGACGGTTGAGGATGTCCTGGACATCGATGTGCTCCCCAGCGATGATCGTCCGCGCCGCATGCGGGGTGAGCAGTGCGACGTACTGGTAGCCGAAGAGGGTGGGCCGGAGACGGGTCAGCAGTTTCGACACCCTGCCGAGCGCCCTGGACACCGGTCCGCCGCCGAGCACGGACCAGAAGGGCGCCCCGGTGGCACCGATGGACAGCACGTCGTACCCGGCGGCGCGCACGGTGCGGCGGAGGCTGGCGCGGCTGAAGAACCGCAGGTGCGTCTCGTCGAGGATGCCGCGCCGGTCGTAGTCGAAGATGCCGAGCACGACGCGCAGCCGCGAGTACCAGTGGCCGAAGTTCGGTACGGACAGAAGGACGTGGCCGTCGGGGCGCAGCACGCGGCGCAGTTCGGAGAGGAGGCGTTCGGGGCGGGAGAGGTGCTCGATGACGTCACCCGCGACGACGTAGTCGTACCCCTCGCCGATGCCCTCGGGCAGTCCTTCCTCCAGGTCGGCGAGGAAGAAGCCGCCGGAGCATTTCTGCGTCACGCCCTCCACCTCGACGCAGTCGACGCCGGTGACGGTGTGGCCGAGGGCCTCCAGGCGTTCGGCGAACGCGCCGCCGGAGCAGCCGACGTCGAGGACCCGGCCGGGCGGCAGGTCGCGCATCCGGTCGAGGATGACGGCGTGCGAGGAGCCGTCACCCTCCTTGAAGGGGTACTCGACGGGCTTGGGGATCCACCCGCACGTCCCGAACCCCTTCTTGGCCAGCCGGTATTCGAGGACGTCCTTGACGACGTCCTTGGCGTAGCGCATGCCGTTGACGTAGCAGATCTCGTCGCCGTAGTAGGTGGGGATGGGGATCTCGCGGATGCGCATGCCGGCGTCGGCCATCTGCACGATGATCTGGGTGTCGAAGTCGAAGGCGTCGGTGTTGCGCTCGATGGGCAGGCGGCGCAGGGCATCCACCGTGTAGGCCCGGTAGCCGGAGTGGAACTCGGTCAGCTCCGAGCCGAGCAGCGCGTTCTCCAGGCGGGTCAGGACGCGGTTGCCGAGCCACTTGTACAGCGGCATGCCGCCGCGGAGGGCGTCGCGGGGCCGCATCATCCGTGATCCGAACACGGCTTCGCACTCGCCGCGTTCGAGGGGCTCGACCATCTGGGGCAGCAGTTCGGGGGCGTACTGCCCGTCGCCGTGCAGGAGGACGACGATGTCCAGCCCCCGCTCGGCGGCGAGGGCGTACCCGGCCTTCTGGTTTCCGCCGTAGCCGAGGTTCTTGGTGTGCCGCATGACGACGGTCGGCGGCATCCCGTCGAGCTGGGACCAGCGGCAGCCGGCGGTGAACGTCGCGTCGTGGCTGGCGTCGTCGAGGATCAGGATCTCGGCGATCCTCGGCCGGAAGTCGGCGGGGATCCGGTCGAGGGTCTTCTCCAGCGTCGCTTCCGCGTTGTACGCCACCACCAGGATCCCGATCCTGGGGCTGCTGCTTCGGCTGCTCTGGCCTTCCGTCACGGGCTTCTCCACTCTCGCGGGGGTTCGGGGCGGGTCAGTCGGCGGGGGAAGCGGGAACGCCCGCGTCACCGGGCGCCGCCCCCGTGGTGCCCTCGGCGGGGGCGCCCGCGACCGGGGCGGCCGGCCCGGTGGGCGCGGGGGCGGGCCGTGTGGCGGGGGCGGGGCCGACCGGTCCGGGGTCGGGTGTGCGGGCACCGGGCGAGCCGGTGGACGCGCCGGGCACCCGGCCGGGGGCTGCGGGGGCTCGGCGTGCCGGGGGGAGCGGCGTCGGCGGGGCGGGGCGGCGGCGGGTGGCCAGGGCCCCGTGGAGGGCGGAGGCGACGCACAGGGCGAGCACCGCCCAGCCCAGGGCGCCGAAGGCCATCTCCGTGTCCGTCCAGTGCACCGGGCGCTGCCCGGAGTAGACCGAGGCGGCGACGGAGCCGACGACGATCCCGTACGCCGTCCCCTGCCACAGGCCGACGACGAACAGCCCGGCCGCCGGCCACGCCAGGTACTGGACGCCCGAGGCGGTGCTCAGCAACAGCAGCAGTCCGAGCGTGGTGGCCACGGCCAGTGGCGTGTCGGCCGGACGCCGCCACGCCAGCCGGACGCCCACAGCCATGATCGCGGCGACGATCAGGAAGTGGCCGTCACCGCGCAGGAGCTGGACGTACGGCTCGGGGACGTCCGCCCAGCGGGCGAAGCGGACGATGCCCCAGAAGCTGAAGTTGCCGCCCGCGTACTCCAGGACGTTCGCCTTCAGCCCGCCGGGCACGGTGGCGACGACCGGCCCCCACACGGTGAGGAACAGCGCGGTGAACCCGGCCGTGAACCGCAGCAGGGCGGGGCGGCCCCCGGTGCGCCAGGCGGCTGCGAAGAGCAGCGGTACGGCGACGACCGGGATGAGTTTGACGCTGACGCACAGCACCGCCGCGACCCCGGCCGCCACCGGCCTGCCCCGGTCGACGAGCAGGTACGCGGCGGCGAACGCGAACATCACGGCGACCGAGTCGGTGTTGCCGTGGTAGCCGGAGGTGGCGACGAGCACCGGGCACAGCGCCGCGCCCGTCGCACAGAGCACCGCCGTACGCAGCCGGGCCGCCCGCCGGCGCACGATCGCGAAGACCAGCAGCACGGTGAGGAAGTCGGCGAGACACGCGGGGAAGCGGATCAGGGGCCGCCAGGGCACGCCCTGCTGGGCGAGCCACTCCAGCCCCAGCAGCATCCAGCTCGCCAGCGGCGGGTGGTTGTAGACCGGCAGCCACGGCATCTGCTCCGCGTAGATGCGTACCGGGTCCGTCCGGGCGATGGCCCGTGCGAAACCCCAGAAGAACCGCACATCGGCGGGCCCGCGCGTGTTCGCCGCGAGTGCCATTTTCGACACGAACGCGACCCCCGCGACGGCGATGACGACGATCCGGGCTTTCCGTACGTCCCGGGACAGAGACGACATTCGGACGTTCATGGTTGTCGAACGTAGCAATACCGACCACACCTAGCGAAGCACCGATTAACACACTTAAGCCACAGCGAAGTTCACTGGGTGGGCGTTATAGCGCCGGAACGGATTTACGGAATCACACGTATGGCCCACGAAGGCACGTAATTCGTGGCGCTCAACTCTCGTTCACAACCTGCACCTTGTCCCCGTCAGCCGAGGCAGACAGGCAGGCAGTGAAGTGAAAGCACTCGTACTCTCCGGGGGCGCCGGCACCCGGCTGCGCCCCATTACGCACACCTCCGCCAAACAGCTCGTCCCGGTGGCCAACAAACCGGTGCTCTTCTACGGACTCGAATCGATCGCCGCCGCCGGAATCCGCGAGGTCGGCCTCATCGTCGCCCCCGACACCGCCGAGGAGATCCGGGCGGCCGTGGGCGACGGGACGCGCTTCGGCCTCGTCGTCACGTACATCCCCCAGCACGCCCCGCTCGGACTCGCCCACGCCGTGCTGATCGCCCGGGAGTTCCTCGGCGACGACGACTTCGTGATGTACCTCGGGGACAATTTCATCGTCGGCGGGATCACCGACCTGGTCGAGGAATTCCGCGCCGCCCGCCCCGCCGCCAGCATCCTGCTCACCAAGGTGCCCGACCCGCGCGCCTTCGGGGTCGCCGAGCTCGACGTCGACGGGCGGGTGGCCCGCCTGGAGGAGAAGCCCGGGAACCCCCGCAGCGACCTGGCGCTCGTCGGGGTCTACCTGTTCACGCCCGCCGTGCACGAGGCGGTGCGCTCCATCGAGCCGTCCGCGCGCGGCGAACTGGAGATCACCGACGCCATCCAGTGGCTCATCGACGAGCGGCGCACCGTCACCTCGACCGTGGTCTCCGGCTACTGGAAGGACACCGGCAACGTGGCGGACATGCTGGAGGTGAACCGTTCCGTCCTGGAGCTCCTCACCCCGCGCAACGAGGGAACCGTCGACACCGCCACCGAGATCATCGGCCGCGTCCGCATCGGCGGGGGCGCGACCGTGCGCGGCTCGCGGATCGTCGGCCCGGTCATCATCGGCGCGGGCACGGTCGTGGAGAACTCCTACATCGGCCCGTCCACCTCCATCGCGGAGAACTGCCGCGTCACGGACAGCGAGATCGAGTACTCCATCGTGCTCAGCGGCTCGTCCCTGCACGGCGTGGGGCGTGTCGAGGCGTCCCTCATCGGCCGTAACGTCGAAATCACCCCCGCCCCGCCCATCCCGGCCGCCCACCGCCTGGTGCTCGGCGATCACAGCAAGGTGCAGATCTCGGCATGAACAGCGCCCCTCGTGTCCTGGTGACCGGCGGAGCCGGCTTCATCGGCTCGACCTACGTCCGTACGCTGCTGGGGCCCTCGGGGCCCGGCGGCACGGAAGTCACCGTCCTGGACAAGCTCACCTACGCGGGCAGCCCCGCGAACCTGGACCCGGTGCGGAGCCACCCCGGCTTCGCGTTCGTCCACGGTGACGTCTGCGACCGGGAACTGGTCGACAAACTGGTCTCCGAGCACGACCAGATCGTCCACTTCGCCGCCGAGTCGCACGTCGACCGCTCGATCGCCGGCGCCGACGCCTTCGTGCGCACCAATGTGCTGGGCACGCAGACCCTGCTGGACGCGGCCGTGCGGAACCGTATCTCCACCGTCGTCCAGATCTCCACGGACGAGGTGTACGGGTCGATCGACGCGGGCTCCTGGACCGAGGAGCAGCCGCTGCGGCCCAACTCCCCCTACGCCGCGACCAAGGCGTCCGCCGACCTGATCGCCCTGTCCTACCACCGCACGCACGGCCTGGACGTGCGTGTGACGCGCTGCTCCAACAACTACGGCCCCCACCAGTTCCCCGAGAAGGTCGTCCCCCTGTTCATCACCCGGCTGCTGGACGGCGGCCGGGTGCCGCTGTACGGGGACGGCTCCCACGTCCGGGACTGGCTGCACGTCGACGACCACGTACGGGCCGTCGAACTCGTCCGCACCCGGGGCCGGGCGGGCGAGGTCTACCACATCGGCGGCGGTACGGAGCTGTCCAACCGTGAGCTCACCGGCGCGCTGCTCGACGCCTGCGGTGCCGACTGGTCGCGGGTGGACCACGTCGAGGACCGCAAGGGCCACGACCGGCGCTACTCGGTGGACTGGACGAAGATCCGCGACGAGCTGGGCTACCGGCCGGGCCGGGACTTCACGACGGGGCTGGCGGAGACGGTCGCCTGGTACGAGGCCAACCGGTCCTGGTGGCATCCCCTGCTGGACCGGGCGGCGCTGTGACCTGGGTCGTGACGGGCGCCGGGGGGATGCTGGGGCGGGACGTGCTGCGGTGCGCGGGGAACGGCACGATCGGCCTGACCCGGCGGGAGCTGGACGTGACGGACCGGGAGGCCGTCCGGGCCGCGCTGCGGGCACTGCGCCCCCGCGTGGTCGTCAACTGCGCCGCCTGGACGGCGGTGGACGACGCCGAGACCCGCGAGGACGACGCCCTGGCGGTCAACGGAACGGCCGTGCGGCACCTCGCGGAGGCGTGCGCCGAGGCGGGCTGCGCCCTGGTGCACGTCTCGACCGACTACGTTTTCGACGGCCACGCGCGCGTGCCGTACGCCGAGGGCGCGGTGCCCGGCCCGCGCACCGCGTACGGGCGCACCAAACTGGCGGGCGAGCGGGCGGTCCTGGAAGTCCTCCCCGAGCGGGGGTACGTGGTGCGGACGGCGTGGCTGTACGGGACGGGCGGCGGCAACTTCGTACGGACGATGATGCGGCTGGAGGCTTCCCGCGACACGGTGGACGTCGTCGACGACCAGCGCGGCCAGCCCACCTGGAGCGCCGACGTGGCCGGCCGGCTGGTCCGGCTCGTGGGCGCGCCCCCGGGCGTCTACCACGCCACGAACAGCGGGGACGGCACCTGGTACGACCTCGCCCGGGAGACCTTCCGCCTCCTGGGGGCCGACCCCGCGCGCGTCCGCCCGGCCACGAGCGCCTCCTTTCCCCGCCCGGCGCCGCGCCCGGCGTACAGCGTGCTCGGCCACGCCCGCTGGCGCGAGGCGGACCTGCCGCCGCTGCGCGACTGGCGCGAGGCACTGCCGGAGGCGCTCCCCGGGCTGCGGGCGGCCGCGTCCGGCTGAGGCCCGCGCGGCCCGGTCATCGGCGGCCCGGCGGCGGACCGTTGCCTTCCCGCTCCGGGGGTACACGGGGGTGGCAGGTGCCGGACGGAAAGGAGACACGATGGCCGACTCGTCGATGAGGGCCGTGGGCTGGGCACGGTGCTTCCCCGTGTCGGGTGGCGTACGGGCAGGGCGCCTCTGGGCACGTGAGCACCTGGAGTCGCTGGGGTGGACCGAGGAGTCCCCCGAAACGGTGGACGACGTCCTGCTCACGGTGTCGGAGCTGATCACCAACGCCCACGTGCACGCCCACAGTTCCGCGCAACTGGTCCTGACCTGGGACAGCCGCTGTCTGCACGTCAGCGTTCACGACGAGGACGGCAGCGGGGTGCCGGCCCCGCGCACCCCCGACACCACGTCACCGGGCGGCCGGGGCCTCGCACTCGTGGACGCGGTGTCGGACCACTGGCACGCGCACGCCCAGGAGCACGGCAAGACCATCACCGCCTGTTTCACCCCGGCCGGGGCCACCTGAAGCAGGAAAATGGCCCGCCCCCGGAAGGGGCGGGCCATTTCTCCATGGCCTTCGATCGGCGACGGATCGGCTGAAATCAGCGGCGGAAGGCGTCCTTCGCGTTCTCCTTCGCCTGCCGCAGATCGCCCTTGGACTGCTCCGCGCGACCTTCGGCTTCCATGCGCTCGTTACCCGTGGCGCGCCCGAGCGTCTCCTTGACCTTGCCCTTCGCCTTTTCGGTCCGGGCCTGCGCCTTCTCGTCGGCTGCCATCGGAATCACACTCCCACACTGTCGACTACGGGATCGGATTGTCGTCTTGCCGAAATCCCGCAGAACAAACCCGGGAAGAAAATCGATTCCTGTCGTGTGATCTTCTTTATGCCGGGCACAAGCTGCCTCGGAGGTTGATAATCATGGTCCCGCTTCTTCTCGTTCTTCTTCTCGCCCTGATTCTCTTCGGCGCGGGTTTCGCCCTGAAGGTGCTCTGGTGGGTGGCCGCCATCGTGCTGGTCGTCTGGCTGGTCGGCTTCCTGGTCCGCCCGGCCGGTCACGGTGGCGCACGGGGCCGCTGGTATCGCTGGTAGCCCGCACGGACACTGACGTCCCGTCACCGCCGAGGGGGGGGGGGGGGGGGGGGGGGGGGGGGGGGGGGGGGGGGGGGGGGGGGGGGGGGGGGGGGGGGGGGGGGGGGGGGGGGGGGGGGGGGGGGGGGG
>NZ_JBVJAH010000004.1:490050-537951 GCF_055590785.1 Streptomyces sp. NPDC041796 | reverse complement strand
TGGGTGGAGTTGACCGGTACTAATAGGCCGAGGGCTTGTCCTCAGTTGCTCGCGTCCACTGTGTTAGTTCTGAAGTAACGAACTCCCACACCCCGTTTGGGGTGGCTGGTTGTAGTTCGGATATCTTCATAGTGTTTCGGTGGTCATAGCGTTAGGGAAACGCCCGGTTACATTCCGAACCCGGAAGCTAAGCCTTTCAGCGCCGATGGTACTGCAGGGGGGACCCTGTGGGAGAGTAGGACGCCGCCGAACAATTTTTAGCCTCAGTCCCCGGACGATAGTGTCCGGGACTGAGGCATTTTTGCGTTTACGGCCTTGTGTGCCTGAAGGGTTATCAGTTCGCTTCTCTCGGTCGGCCCTTGAGGGCCTGTCGGCTCGTCAGTGCCGGTTGGGCATTCCCGCTCGTTCGGGGTATGCTTTATCCCGTTGCCGAGGGGGAAACCCCGAAGCGACTGGCCGGCCCCTATAGCTCAGTCGGCAGAGCGTCTCCATGGTAAGGAGAAGGTCAACGGTTCGATTCCGTTTGGGGGCTCAGAGAATGAAGAAGGCCCCCGCCCTAGTGGCGGGGGCCTTCTTCGTTTTTCCATGTGCTCAATCCGTGTGAGGCTCCGGGACGCGCATCGCGAGAATGGCCATGTCGTCGGAGGGCGGCTCCGCGGCGAAGCGTTCGACCGCGCGCATGATGCGGGCGGTGACCGCGCCGGCCGTCAGGCCCGTACACGTGGTGAGTACTTCGGCGAGGCCGTCGTCGCCCAGCATGCGGCTGCCCTCGCGGCGCTCGGTGACGCCGTCGGTGACGCACAGGAGGACATCGCCCGGGTCGAGGGTGACGGTCTCCTCGTACAGCTCGAGGTCCTCCATGACGCCGAGGAGCGGCTGCGGCTCGGCGGCCGGCTCCACCGTGCCGTCCTGGCGGAGGCGCAGCGGGAGGGGGTGGCCGGCGCAGACGACCTTGAGGAGGGCGCTGCCGTCCTCCTGGGGCCACAGCTCGCCGTACAGCAGGGTGAGGAAGCGGCTGCGGGCGCCCTCGTCGAGGATCGCGGCGTTCAGGCGCTCCAGGACCGCGGGGCCGCCGAAGCCCTCACGGGCGAGAAGGCGCAGGGCGTGGCGGGCGAGGCCGGTGACGGCCGCCGCCTCCGGGCCCGTACCGCAGACGTCGCCGATGGCGAAGCCGTACGCGTTGTCGCGGATGGGGAAGAGGTCGTAGAAGTCGCCGCCGACCTCGTTGCCCTCGCCGGCGGCGCGGTAGATCACGTCGACCTCGACGCCGTCGATCTGGGGCAGACCCGGGGGCAGCAGGCTGCGCTGGAGGGACTGGCTGATGGCCATGCGCTCCGAGTACAGGCGGGCGTTGTCCAGGGCGAGGGCGGCTCGGCGGGAGAGGTCCTCGGCGAGCTCCAGGATCTCCTGACGGAAGTGGTCGTCGGACGGCTTGCCCAGGGTGAGCATGCCGATGACGCGGTTGCGGGCGACCAGGGGGAGGACGACGGTCTCCCCGCCGACCGCGGCGGCCGTGGCCAGCGTCGTACCGATCCCGGAGGACACGGGGGAGGAGGCGAGGCCGAGCTCGCGCATGGAGGTGCGCAGGGCCGCCTGGTGGGCGGCGTCGGCGGGGGCCGTCCAGACGCGGGCACCGGGGGACGGGACCGGCTCGGGCGGGGCGATCTTGGAGAGGAGGGCCTTGAGGCCGTCGATGCGCTCCTCGTCCTCGTGCAGCACGTACGAGAGGTACGGCTCCGAAGTCGGGTCGGCGATCGTGTAGACGGCGCACCAGGTGGCCAGGGTCGGGACCGTCATCTGAGCCATCAGGGCCAGGGTCTGGTCGCGGTCGAGGGTGCCGGCGAGCAGGTCGGAGGCCTCGACGAGGAAGCTGAGGGAGCCGCGGCGGAGGCGCTCGAGCTCGCCGAGGCGAGCGGACTCGACGGCGAGGGCGATGCGGTCGGCGGCGAACTGGAGACGGAGTGCCTCCTCGTTCGAGTACCGGCCCGCGGCTTCGGCGGCGACACCGAGGGAGCCGGTGAGGCGGCCCTCGACCTTGAGGGGGACGGTGACGACCGAGCGCATGCCGGTGCCGTTGAGGAGCGGCACGGCGCCGGGGACGGCCGAGAGGTCCTCATGGACGGCGGGCATGCGGGCGGAGGAGTAGCGGCCGGTGCCGGCGGCCTCCACGGGGACGCGGGCGAAGCGCTGGCGGGCGGAGGGCAGGCCGGTGGTGGCCCGTACCTCGAGTTCCGTCTCGTCGTCGGTGGCGAGGAGGAGGAAGGCGGCGTCGCCGTCCAGCATGTCGCGGGCGCGTTCGACGGTGCGCTGCAGGAGGCCGTCGAGGTCGTCGGGGGCGGGGGAGCCGATGAAGACCTCGAAGGGGTCCGTGGTGCGGCTCTCGTTGCTGGAGTCGACCGGGGTGCGCTGGGGGGACTGGAGGACGGCGCGTTCGTAGTCCCGTACGAGGAGGCAGACGGTGGACGGTTCGCCGTTGGTGTCGCGTACCCGCAGGTGGGAGGCGTAGACGGGGACGACGCGGCCGTCGGTGCCGCGGATGCCGTAGCTGCCCTCCCAGCGCGAGAGGCGGAGGGCCTCGGCGATGCCGGTGCCGATGCCGGGGGTGTGGGGCCAGGCGGCGAAGTCGCCCAGGGGCTTGCCGACGACCTGGTCGGCGGCGTATCCGAAGAGGTGCTCGGCGTCCTCGTTCCAGGCGGTGATGGCGCCGCTGCGGTCGATCTGGGCGACGGCGACGCGGACCCGGTCGTCGGCGACCGGGAGGAGGTCGACCGGCAGGACGGGGCCCGCGGAGCGGGTGCCCACGGGGCGTTCGGGCAGGTCGAGCTGGAACCAGACCTGTTTGCGGGTGGGGGAGTACTCCACGCCCCAGCGGGAGGCCAGGGCGGCGCACAGGAGCAGTCCGCGGCCGTTCTCGCTGTCCGGGTTGCTCAGGGAGAGGCCGGCGCCCTGGAGCGGGACCTCGCGCTCCGGGTAGCGGTCGGCGACCTCGATGCGTACGCCGTTCTCCGTGCGCAGGCACAGGACGTCGGCGGCGGTGCCGGCGTGGATGACGGCGTTCGTCACGAGTTCGCTGGTCAGGACCACGGCGTCGTCGACGACGTCGGTGTACCCCCAGCCCTGCAGGGTGTCCCGGACGAAGGCCCGGGCGGTCGCCACGGACCGTCCCACGGGTTCGAAGGTGGCGGCCGCCCGAGCGGTGATCACAGAACTCCTCGTACGCGTCTCGACGCCCGGCTCTGCCATGATCGGCCCTGCCCCTCCCCGGTGCCCGGTGGTCTCACAGCGTCGCGCCGCCCCTGCCGGGCGGACCGGGGCGGTTGGACAGCCGGATGCCAGGTTACTTACCTTCGCTGTCCGGGCGGATGGTGGTCACCGCTGTTTCCGTCCCCCGAGGACGGGGACGTTATGCGAAGCTGCCGAACTGTTATGGCCTGGTTCTGTCGTGGTGAAACACTGGGAAGGCTTCCAGCGGCAGTGGGGAGCGGAAATGCCCGAGCAGTACGGTCAACCCCTTCGGGAGGGACACGGTGGAGTCTGGCGTGACGGCGCGGGGCGGTAGCACGCGCGCGAAGGGCGGGCGGCCCCGGAGTGGTGGGACCGTCGAGGTGGACGCCGCTGCCCTGGACCGGCTGCTGGCGGCCCTGGTGTCGATGCGGGACGGCAATTTCCGCAAGCGGCTGACCGTGACCGGTGACGGGGTGATGGCGGAGATCTCCGCCGTCTTCAATGAGGTCGCCGACCGGAAACTGCATCTGACCGGTGAGCTGTCCCGGGTCCGGCGGATGGTCGGCCGGGAGGGCAAGCTGTCCGAGCGGCTGGAGGTCGGGGCCAGCGAGGGCGCGTGGGCGCAGGCCATCGAGGCCGCGAACGCGCTGGTGGACGACATGACCCGGCCGGTCTCCGAGGTCGGGCGGGTGCTGTCCGCGGTGGCGGAGGGTGACCTCGACCAGCGGATGGAGTTGCGTTCGGAGGGTACCGACGGGTCGGCGCGTCCGCTGCGGGGCGAGTTCCTGAAGGTCGCCCGTACGGTGAACAACCTGGTCGACCAGTTGTCGGCGTTCACCGACGAGGTGACGCGGGTGGCGCTGGAGGTCGGTACCGAGGGCAAGCTGGGCGGTCAGGCGCAGGTGCGCGGTATGTCGGGTTCGTGGAAGGACCTGACCGACTCGGTCAACACCATGGCGTACCGGCTGACCGCTCAGGTGCGGGACATCGCCCTGGTGACGACGGCGGTCGCGAAGGGGGATCTGTCGCGGAAGGTCACCGTCCATGTGGCCGGCGAGATGCTCCAGCTGAAGAACACCGTCAACACGATGGTGGATCAGCTGTCGTCGTTCTCCTCCGAGGTCACGCGGGTGGCGCGTGAGGTGGGTACGGAGGGTGAGCTGGGCGGCCAGGCCGAGGTGCCGGGTGTGGCCGGTGTGTGGAAGGACCTGACCGACTCCGTCAACACGATGGCGGGGAACCTGACGTCCCAGGTGCGGGGTATCGCCGAGGTGACGACGGCGGTCGCGAACGGTGACCTGTCACAGAAGGTGACGGTGAGCGCGCGGGGCGAGGTGGCGCAGCTGGCCGACACGATCAACCAGATGACCGAGACGCTGCGTACCTTCGCCGACGAGGTGACGCGGGTGGCCAGCGAGGTCGGCGCCGAGGGGCTGCTGGGCGGTCAGGCGCAGGTGCCGGGCGCGGCGGGCACGTGGAAAGACCTGACCGATTCGGTGAACACGGTCTTCCGGAACCTGACGACGCAGGTGCGGGACATCGCGCAGGTGACGACGGCGGTCGCGAACGGTGATCTGTCGCAGAAGGTCACGGTCGATGTGGCCGGTGAGATGCTGGAGTTGAAGAACACCGTCAACACGATGGTGGACCAGCTCTCGGCATTCGGTTCCGAAGTGACCCGTGTGGCGCGGGAGGTGGGCGTCGAGGGCCGGCTGGGCGGCCAGGCGGAGGTGCCGGGTGCGGCGGGGACGTGGAAGGACCTCACCGACTCGGTGAACACGGCGTTCCGCAACCTCACCGGTCAGGTGCGGGACATCGCGCAGGTGACGACGGCGGTCGCGAACGGCGACCTGTCGCAGAAGGTCACCGTCGATGTCGCGGGTGAGATGCTGGAGTTGAAGAACACCGTCAACACGATGGTGGCGCAGCTCTCGTCGTTCGCCGACCAGGTGACGCGGATGGCTCGGGACGTGGGCACGGAGGGCCGGCTCGGCGGGCAGGCGCGCGTACCGGGTGTCTCCGGTACGTGGAAGGAGCTGACCGACTCCGTCAACTTCATGGCCGGCAACCTCACTTCGCAGGTGCGTCAGATCGCGCAGGTGACGACGGCGGTGGCGCGGGGTGACCTGTCGCAGAAGATCGACGTGGACGCGCGCGGCGAGATCCTGGAGCTGAAGAACACCATCAACACGATGGTGGACCAGCTCTCCGCGTTCGCGGAGCAGGTGACCCGGGTGGCGCGTGAGGTGGGCACGGACGGGCGGCTCGGCGGGCAGGCGCAGGTGCCGGGCGTCGCCGGTGTGTGGCGCGACCTGACGGACTCGGTGAACGGCATGGCCGGGAACCTCACGGCCCAGGTGCGCAACATCGCCCAGGTCGCCACCGCGGTGGCGCGGGGTGACCTGTCGCAGAAGATCGACGTGGACGCGCGCGGCGAGATCCTGGAGCTGAAGAACACCCTCAACACGATGGTGGACCAGCTGTCCAACTTCGCCGAACAGGTGACCCGGGTGGCCCGTGAGGTGGGTACCGAGGGCATCCTGGGCGGTCAGGCCGAGGTGCAGGGCGTCTCCGGCACCTGGAAGGACCTGACCCAGTCCGTCAACTCGATGGCGAACAACCTCACCTCTCAGGTGCGGAACATCGCCGAGGTGACCACGGCGGTCGCGAAGGGCGATCTGTCGAAGAAGATCACCGTCGACGCCCGGGGCGAGATCCTCGACCTGGTGACCACCGTCAACACGATGGTGGACCAGCTCTCCAACTTCGCCGACGAGGTGACGCGAGTCGCCCGCGAGGTGGGTACCGAGGGCATCCTCGGCGGCCAGGCCCGGGTGCGGGGCGTGACCGGCATCTGGAAGGACCTGAGCGACAACGTCAACGTGATGGCCAACAACCTGACCTCGCAGGTGCGGAACATCTCGCGGGTGTCGTCGGCCGTCGCCAACGGCGACCTGACCAAGAAGGTCACGGTGGAGGCGCGCGGCGAGGTCGCCGAGCTCGCCGACACGGTCAACACGATGGTGACGACGCTGTCCTCGTTCGCCGACGAGGTGACGCGGGTGGCCCGCGAGGTGGGTACGGAGGGTGAGCTGGGCGGCCAGGCCCGGGTGCCGGGTGTCTCCGGCACGTGGAAGGACCTGACCGAGTCGGTGAACTCGATGGCGTCCAACCTGACCGGTCAGGTGCGCCAGATCGCCACGGTCACCACCGCCATCGCCAAGGGCGATCTCACCAAGAAGATCGACATCGACGCCCGCGGTGAGATCCAGGAGCTGAAGAACACCATCAACACGATGGTCGACCAGCTCTCGTCGTTCGCCGAGGAGGTCACGCGCGTCGCCCGCGAGGTGGGTACGGAGGGCATCCTCGGTGGCCAGGCCCGGGTGCGGGACGTCGACGGCACGTGGCGCGACCTGACCGAGTCGGTGAACGAGATGGCCGGGAACCTGACCCGGCAGGTGCGTGCCATCGCGGCCGTCGCCACGGCGGTGACCCGGGGTGACCTCAACCTCAAGATCGATGTGGACGCGGCGGGCGAGATCCAGGTCCTCCAGGACAACATCAACACGATGATCGCCAACCTGCGTGACACCACGCTGGCCAACGAGGAGCAGGACTGGCTGAAGGGCAACCTCGCCCGGATCTCCGGTCTGATGCAGGGGCGGCGCGACCTCGACGACGTGGCCTCGCTGATCATGAGCGAGCTCACCCCGGTCGTCTCGGCGCAGCACGGCGCGTTCTTCCTGGCGATGCCGACCGGCGGCGGCAACGAGATCGGGGCGGACGAGGACGGCTCGTACGAGCTGGTCATGCGCGGGAGCTACGGCTACTCGTCCGGGGCGATGCCCACGTCGTTCCGGCCCGGCGAGACGCTGATCGGTACGGCGGCCGAGGAGAAGCGGACCATCCAGGTCAACGTACCGCCGGGTTACCTGAAGATCTCCTCCGGGCTCGGTGAGGCGGCCCCGGCGCATGTGATCGTGCTGCCCGTGCTGTTCGAGGGGAAGGTCCTGGGGGTGATCGAGCTGGCGTCGTTCCAGCCCTTCACGCAGATCCAGCGGGACTTCCTCAACCAGATCGCCGAGATGATCGCCACGAGCGTCAACACGATCAGCGTCAACACCAAGACCGAGGTGCTGCTCAAGCAGTCGCAGGAGCTCACCGAGCAGCTGCGCGAGCGGTCGGCCGAACTGGAGAGCCGCCAGAAGGCGCTTCAGGACTCCAACGCCGAACTGGAGGAGAAGGCCGAGCTGCTGGCGCAGCAGAACCGCGACATCGAGGTGAAGAACACCGAGATCGAAGAGGCGCGGCAGGTGCTGGAGGAGCGGGCCGAACAGCTCGCCGTCTCCATGCGCTACAAGTCCGAGTTCCTGGCGAACATGTCGCACGAGCTGCGTACGCCGCTGAACTCGCTGCTCATCCTGGCGAAGCTGCTCGCGGACAACGCGGACGGGAACCTGTCGCCCAAGCAGGTCGAGTTCGCCGAGACGATCCACGGGGCGGGTTCGGACCTGCTCCAGCTGATCAACGACATCCTGGACCTGTCGAAGGTCGAGGCGGGCAAGATGGACGTCAGCCCGACACGGATCGCGCTGGTGCAGCTCGTCGACTACGTGGAGGCGACCTTCCGGCCGCTGACCGCCGAGAAGGGACTCGACTTCTCGGTGCGGGTCTCGCCGGAGCTGCCGGCCACGCTCCACACCGACGAGCAGCGGCTGCTCCAGGTGCTGCGGAACCTGCTGTCGAACGCGGTGAAGTTCACCGACAGCGGTGCGGTGGAGCTGGTGATCCGGCCGGCCAAGGCGGACGTGCCGCAGTCGATCCGGGAGCAGCTGCTGGAGGCCGGTTCGCTGCGCGACCCGGAGGGTGACCTGATCGCCTTCTCGGTGACGGACACCGGGATCGGCATCGCGGCCAGCAAGATGCGGGTGATCTTCGAGGCGTTCAAGCAGGCGGACGGCACGACCAGCCGCAAGTACGGCGGTACGGGTCTGGGGCTGTCGATCAGCCGGGAGATCGCCCGCCTGCTGGGCGGCGAGATCCACGCGGCGAGCGAGCCGGGCCGCGGCTCCACCTTCACGCTGTACCTGCCGCTGCACCCGAGCGAGCTGCCGCCGCAGGGCTACGGGCACGGGTCGGTGACCGACCTCCACCCGGGTGCCGAGGACGGGGCGCTGGACGCGCACGGGCTGCTCGCTTCGGGCGCCGGTCCGGAGCACTCCGAGCGTCGTTCGGGAGCGGGCGCCCTGTTCCGGCACCGCCGGAGGGCTGCGCTGGGCGCGGCGGAGCAGCGGACCGCGCTGCCGGGCCAGCCGGGTCAGGCCGGTCAGCCCGCCGGTGCGGCGGCGCCCTCCGGGGCTTCCGGGACCTCGGGTGGCTCGGGGGCTGCCGAGGCGTGGGGGGCGGCCGGGCAGGAGGCGAGCGAGCCGAGGCGCAGCTTCGCGTTCCACGGCGAGAAGGTGCTGATCGTCGACGACGACATCCGCAATGTCTTCGCGCTCACCAGCGTGCTGGAGCAGCACGGGCTGTCGGTGCTGTACGCGGAGAACGGCCGTGAGGGCATCGAAGTCCTGGAGCAGCACGACGATGTGACGGTCGTACTGATGGACATCATGATGCCCGAGATGGACGGCTATGCGACGACGACCGCGATCCGCCGGATGCCGCAGTTCGCCGGCCTGCCGATCATCGCGCTCACCGCGAAGGCGATGAAGGGCGACCGGGAGAAGGCGATCGAGTCGGGCGCTTCCGATTACGTTACGAAGCCGGTGGATCCGGATCATCTGCTCTCGGTGATGGAGCAGTGGATGAGCGGAGAGTGAGCAGAGGAGGGCAAAAACCTGGCGAGTTGCTGACTGAGTGTGGTCGAAAGCGTGTGAGAGGGCCGGATTCGGGGAACCTTCTGGTCTCCCACCGCGTTTCTGCTACGTGCACAGTGACATCGCGGTGACAGGGTGTGGTGACAGGCGGGGTGCGGCTACCATGACCGGCACAAGGACGGACGGCGCAAGGGAGTCGTCCCCTGGGGCGGCGCCCGGCCAACTGCCGGGGCGAGGAGGACGGGCCATGGTGCAGAAGGCCAAGATCCTCCTGGTCGATGACCGACCGGAGAATCTGCTGGCGCTGGAGGCCATCCTCTCTGCGCTCGATCAGACGCTGGTGCGGGCATCGTCAGGGGAGGAAGCGCTCAAAGCGCTGCTGACGGACGACTTCGCGGTCATTCTGCTGGACGTCCAGATGCCAGGTATGGACGGTTTCGAGACCGCCGCGCACATCAAGCGTCGGGAACGGACACGGGACATCCCGATCATCTTCCTGACGGCGATCAACCACGGCCCGCACCACACCTTCCGGGGGTACGCGGCGGGGGCCGTCGACTACATCTCCAAGCCCTTCGACCCCTGGGTGCTGCGCGCCAAGGTCTCCGTCTTCGTCGAGCTGTACATGAAGAACTGTCAGCTGCGCGAGCAGGCCGCGCTGCTGCGGCTCCAGCTCGAGGGCGGCCAGGGCGGAGCCGTCAAGGAGTCCGCCGGCCTCCTGGCGGAACTGTCCGCACGGCTCGCCGCAGTTGAGGAGCAGGCGGAGGCGCTGTCCAAGCAACTCGACGACGACTCGGCGGACGCCGCCGCCGTCGCCACCGCCGCGCACCTCGAGCGCAAGCTCACCGGACTGCGCAGGGCGCTGGACGCGCTCGAACCGGGCACCGGGAGCGGTGGCTCCCCCACACTGCCGGCACAGAACTGACCCTGCTGCCGGCACGGAACTGACCCTACTGTCGGCGCAGAACTGACCCTTCACCACAGGGAAGGCGGGCGTGATGCCTCCCGGTTGAACGGCCGTCAGCTTTGCGCAACGTCCTGCACGACACGAACGGGTGAAGCGGTGGGCACACGTGTCCACCGCGCCCCACACCGGTAACCTCACCACCATGGCCTCACGTACGTCCGGCAAGGGTTCCCAGGGCACGGCGGGCACCGCGCAGCCGCGCGCCGGCCGTGCGACCGGTGCTGCGAACGCGGCCAAGAAGGCGGCCATGGGAAAGCCCCCCGCGAAGAAGACCGTGCCCGTGAAGGCGGCCAAGCCCGCCGCGAAGAGCGCGAAGAAGGCGCCCGCCAGGAAGCCGCCCGCCAAGCGGGCACCCGCGAAGAAGGCCGCGCCCAAACCGGCATCGTCGCCGACGGCCGGCGTCAACCGGCTGGTGCGCGCCCTGTGGCTGGGCCTCGCGCACGCGGTCGGCGCCCTGTTCCGCGGCATAGGGCGCGGCGCCAAAGGACTCGACCCGGCGCACCGCAAGGACGGCCTCGCCCTGCTCCTGCTCGGCGTCTCGCTGATCGTCGCCGCCGGCACCTGGGCCAACCTGCAGGGCCCGGTCGGCGACCTGGTCGAGATGCTGGTGACCGGCGCCTTCGGCCGGCTCGACCTGCTCGTCCCGCTCCTCATCGGCGCGATCGCCATCCGGCTCATCCTCCACCCCGAGAAGCCCGAGGCCAACGGGCGGATCGTCATCGGGCTGTCCGCGCTCGTCATCGGCGTGCTCGGCCAGGTCCACATCGCCTGCGGCTCACCCGGGCGCGACCTCGGCAGCGAGGCGGTACGGGACGCGGGCGGTCTCATCGGCTGGGGCGCCTCCAAGCCGCTGATCTTCATGATGGGCGAGGTCCTCGCCGTACCGATGCTGGTGCTGCTCACCGTCTTCGGGCTGCTCGTCGTCACGGCCACACCCGTCAACGCCATCCCGCAGCGCCTCCGGGCGCTCGGGGTGCGGCTGGGCATCGTCGAGCCCGCGCCCGGCGTGGTGGGTGTGGACGACGAGCGGTACGACGACCAGTGGCGCGATGCCCTGCCCGCCCGGTCCCGGCGGGCCGGTGCGCAGCCCGGGGTGTACGACCCCGAGGACGCCGAGGAGGAGGCACTCACCCGGCGCAGGCGGCCCCGGAAGGCGGCCGCGCCCGCGGAACCCGAGTTCGACCGGCCCATGGACGCCGTGGACGTCGCCGCGGCCGCCGCCGCGGCGCTGGACGGGGCCGTGCTCAACGGCATGCCGCCCTCGCCGCTGGTCGCCGACCTGACGCGGGACGTGACCGGTGACCGCGAGCGGGAGGCACGGGAGGCGCGGGGCGGCCGGTCGGCCAAGCGCGGTGACACCGGCTCCGTACCGCCCGCGCGGGAGGCGGAGACGCCCGGAGGGCTCGTACCGGACCTCACCAAGCCCGCCCCCGTCCGTGACGAGCCGGAGGGTCTGCCGCCGCGTGCCGAGCAGCTCCGGCTCGCCGGGGACATCACGTACGCCCTGCCGTCGCTGAACCTGCTGGAGCGCGGCGGGCCCGGCAAGACGCGCAGCGCGGCCAATGACGCGATCGTCGCGTCGCTGACGACCGTCTTCTCGGAGTTCAAGGTCGACGCGGCCGTCACCGGCTTCACCCGCGGCCCGACGGTCACCCGGTACGAGGTCGAGCTCGGCCCGGCCGTGAAGGTCGAGCGGATCACGGCGCTGACGAAGAACATCGCGTACGCGGTCGCCAGCCCGGACGTACGGATCATCTCGCCGATCCCCGGCAAGTCCGCCGTCGGCATCGAGATCCCGAACACCGACCGCGAGATGGTCAACCTCGGCGACGTGCTGCGCCTCGCGGACGCCGCCGAGGACGACCACCCGATGCTGGTCGCGCTCGGCAAGGACGTCGAGGGCGGCTACGTGATGGCCAACCTGGCGAAGATGCCGCACATCCTCGTCGCCGGTGCCACCGGCTCCGGCAAGTCGTCGTGCATCAACTGCCTGATCACCTCGGTGATGATAAGGGCGACCCCCGAGGACGTACGGATGGTGCTGGTCGACCCCAAGCGGGTCGAGCTGACCGCGTACGAGGGAATCCCGCACCTGATCACGCCGATCATCACCAACCCCAAGCGGGCCGCCGAGGCCCTCCAGTGGGTCGTGCGGGAGATGGACCTGCGCTACGACGACCTCGCGGCGTACGGGTACCGGCACATCGACGACTTCAACGCCGCCGTACGGGCCGGGAAGGTCAAGCCGCCGGAGGGCAGCGAACGCGAGCTCCAGCCGTACCCGTACCTGCTCGTCATCGTCGACGAGCTGGCCGACCTGATGATGGTCGCGCCGAGGGACGTCGAAGACGCGATCGTCCGCATCACGCAGCTGGCGCGGGCCGCCGGCATCCACCTGGTGCTGGCCACCCAGCGGCCGTCGGTCGACGTCGTCACCGGTCTGATCAAGGCGAACGTGCCGTCCCGGCTCGCCTTCGCCACCTCGTCCCTCGCCGACAGCCGGGTCATCCTGGACCAGCCGGGCGCCGAGAAGCTCATCGGCAAGGGCGATGGCCTGTTCCTGCCCATGGGGGCCAACAAACCCATCCGAATGCAGGGCGCCTTCGTCACCGAGGAAGAGGTCCAGGCGGTCGTACAGCACTGCAAGGACCAGATGGCCCCGGTGTTCCGGGACGACGTCACGGTCGGTACGAAGCAGAAGAAGGAGATCGACGAGGACATCGGCGACGACCTGGACCTGCTGTGCCAGGCCGCCGAGCTGGTCGTCACCACACAGTTCGGCTCCACCTCGATGCTCCAGCGCAAGCTGCGCGTGGGCTTCGCCAAGGCGGGCCGGCTGATGGACCTGATGGAGTCGCGGAACATCGTCGGGCCGAGCGAGGGCTCCAAGGCGCGGGACGTCCTTGTCAAACCGGATGAGCTGGATGGAGTACTCGCTGTCATCCGTGGGGAGTCGGACTCGTAGGACTCTCACTCGTTAGGGAATCGTGAGCAACCGTTTCCCCCTCTTGTACGTCAAGTTGGAGGGAGCGGGCGGAAACTAGTTGTCCCGCCCCTCGGGCGCACGCCATTCCGATGGCGTACAAAGTGCGTCCGCCCGGTTGCTCCACCCTTTCGTACCACCCATAGACTGAACCTCCAGCAGGTGGTTACACGCTCGAAAGGCGCCCTCGTGTCCATCGGCAACTCCCCCGAAGACGACCGGCCTTCGACCCCCGACGCCACGGATGTCCCGGATGTCCCTGACACCCCTGAGGACGACCGGCCCTCGATCGGCCGTGCGCTCCAGCAGGCACGCATCGCCGCCGACCTGACGGTCGAGGAGGTCAGCACCTCCACGCGCGTCCGCATCCCGATCGTGCACGCGATCGAGGAGGACGACTTCTCGCGCTGCGGCGGCGACGTGTACGCCCGTGGCCATATCCGTACGCTCGCGCGTGCGGTCGGCCTCGATCCCGTGGCCCTGGTCGAGCAGTACGACGCCGCGCACGGTGGCCGCCCGGCCCCGACGCCCGCCGCTCCGCTGTTCGAGGCCGAACGCATCCGCCCGGAGCGGCGGCGGCCCAACTGGACCGCCGCCATGGTCGCCGCGATCGTCGCGGTGATCGGCTTCGTGGGCTTCACCCTGTTCAACGGGGAGGGCGGCGGCTCCCGGAGCACCAACGTCGCCGAGGGCCCGGCCCCGGCGCAGAAGGCCACCGGCAAGCCGAAGCCGCCCAAGGCGGTCGCCCCGCCGCCCGCGCCCTCGGAGAGCGCCATCGCGGCCGTCCCCAAGGACAAGGTGACGGTCAAGCTCACCGCGACCGACGACAAGAGCTGGATTTCGGCCAAGGCGCGCGACGGCAAGCTGCTCTTCGACGGGCTGCTGCTGAAGGGTGACTCCAAGACGTTCCAGGACGACGAACGGCTGGACCTCATCCTGGGCAACGCCGGCGCGATCGAGCTCTTCGTGAACGGCAAGAAGGTCGAGGACGAGTTCGAGGCCGGCCAGGTCGAGCGCCTGACCTACACCAAGGGCGACCCTCAGGTCGGCTGACCGTTGGCGGCTGACGGCTGACGGCTGACGGCTGACGGCTGACGGCTGACGGCTGACGGCTGACGGCTGGGGCTGGCGGCTGGCGCTGCTGATGGTCGGCGGTTGACGGCTGGGGCCGGCGGCTGGGTGGCCGGCGGTTGGCAGCCGGCGGGTGGGAGGCGTCGGGGCGCCCGGACGGTGGGGTTGTCGGGTCGGCGGGTCGGCGGGTCGGCGGGATGTCCGGTCCTCGCCGCGGTTCGGCGGGCTCGGGGCGCCGGGACGGTGGGGTCGGGTTTTGGCCCCGGAGGCGGGGCCCGGCGTCGGTCGGGCCCGGTGGGGCGGTTCCGTCCACGGGGTGGGCGGGGCCGGTGGACGGTTCCGTCCGTGGGCGGGCGGGGCCGGGGCGGACCACTGGGTCGGGTGGTTTGGGGAGCGGGGCGGTGGGGGGCGCTTCGGGCGTGACCCCTGAGCGGTGGGGGTGTCGCTGGGACGAAGTAGTCTTGAGTCCATGCCCGAACGCCGTACCGTCGCCCTTGTCACACTTGGCTGCGCCCGTAACGAGGTGGACTCGGAGGAGCTCGCAGGCCGCTTGGCAGCGGACGGCTGGGAGCTCGTCGAGGAAGCCGCCGACGCGGATGTCGCGGTCGTCAACACCTGTGGCTTCGTCGAGGCCGCCAAGAAGGACTCCGTCGACGCCCTGCTCGAAGCCAATGATCTGAAGGACCACGGCAGGACCCAGGCCGTCGTCGCCGTGGGCTGCATGGCCGAGCGGTACGGCAAGGAGCTCGCCGAAGCGCTTCCCGAAGCCGACGGCGTGCTGGGCTTCGACGACTACGCCGACATCTCCGGCCGCCTCCAGACCATCCTCAGCGGCGGCAGCGTGGAGGCCCACACCCCGCGCGACCGGCGCAAGCTGCTGCCGCTCAGCCCCGTGCAGCGGCAGGACGCCGCCGCCGAGGTCGCCCTGCCGGGCCACTCCCAGGAGCCGGCTCCCGCACCGGAGGACCTGCCCGAGGGCGTCGCTCCGGCGTCCGGGCCGCGCGCCCCGCTGCGCCGCAGGCTCGACACCAGCCCGGTCGCCTCGGTGAAGCTGGCCTCCGGCTGCGACCGCCGCTGCTCGTTCTGCGCCATCCCGTCCTTCCGGGGCTCCTTCGTGTCCCGGCGCCCCAGCGACGTCCTCGGCGAGACGCGCTGGCTGGCCGAGCAGGGCGTGAAGGAGATCATGCTGGTCTCCGAGAACAACACCTCGTACGGCAAGGACCTCGGCGACATCCGCCTCCTGGAGACCCTGCTGCCGGAGCTGGCGGCGGTCGACGGGATCGAGCGTGTTCGCGTGAGCTACCTGCAGCCCGCCGAGATGCGTCCCGGACTCATCGACGTTCTGACGTCGACGGAGAAGGTCGCCCCGTACTTCGATCTGTCCTTCCAGCACTCGGCGCCCGGTGTGCTGCGCTCCATGCGGCGCTTCGGCGACACCGACCGGTTCCTGGAGCTGCTGGACACCATCCGCGGCAAGGCTCCGCAGGCCGGTGTGCGGTCCAACTTCATCGTCGGGTTCCCCGGCGAGAGCGAGGAGGACTTCGCGGAGCTGGAACGCTTCATCACGCACGCCCGGCTCGATGCCATCGGCGTGTTCGGGTACTCGGACGAGGACGGCACGGAAGCCGCCACGTACGAGAACAAGCTCGACCAGGAGATCGTCGACGAGCGGCTCGCGCACCTGTCGCGACTTGCCGAGGAGCTGACCGCCCAGCGGGCGGAGGAGCGGCTCGGCGAGACCCTGGAGGTGCTGGTCGAGTCGGTGGACGAGACGCCGGACGGGGACGGCGCCGTCGGGCGCGCCGCGCACCAGGCGCCGGAGACCGACGGCCAGGTGGTCTTCACGACGGCCGAGGGCCTGGTGCCCGGCCGTATGGTCACGGCCAAGGTCGTCGGCACGGAGGGCGTCGACCTGGTGGCGCAGTGCCTTGAGGAGGCGGGCAGATGACCGGAGCCCCGGCATCCGCGGCGGGCGGTACGGGTAGGCCCGCGCCCGGCGGCAAGCTGGGCGCCGCGGCCGTCAATCAGGCCAGCCTGTGGAACATCGCCAACATCCTCACCATGGTGCGGCTGGTCCTGGTGCCGGGCTTCGTGGTGCTCATGCTGCAGGACGGCGGGTACGACCCGGCCTGGCGCGCCTGGGCATGGGCGGCGTTCGCCGTCGCCATGATCACCGACATCTTCGACGGGCACCTGGCCAGGGCGTACAACCTGGTCACCGACTTCGGGAAGATCGCCGATCCGATCGCCGACAAGGCGATCATGGCCGCCGGGCTGATCTGTCTCTCGGCGCTCGGGGACCTGCCCTGGTGGGTGACCGGAGTGATCCTCTTCCGGGAGCTCGGGATCACACTGATGCGGTTCTGGGTGATTCGGCACGGAGTCATTCCGGCCAGTCGCGGCGGCAAGATGAAGACGCTGGCGCAGGGTACGGCGGTCGGTATGTACGTTCTGATGCTGACCGGACCCCTCGCGACACTCCGCTTCTGGGTGATGGCGGTGGCCGTCGTGCTGACGGTCGTGACCGGGCTCGACTATGTGCGACAGGCGGTGGTCCTGCGACGTCAGGGACTCGCCGCCGAGCGCGCGGAACGGGCGCGGGAGCGCTCCGAGAGGGAGCCGGGACGATGAACGCGGCAGCGCGCGCTCTGACCCTCCTTGCGGAGAGTAATCAGACGGTCGCTGTCGCGGAGTCGCTCACCGGTGGCCTGGTGGCGGCGGAACTGACCTCCGTGCCCGGCGCCTCGAAGTCCTTCCGGGGCTCGGTCACGGCGTACGCGACCGCGCTGAAGCAGGACCTCCTCGGCGTCGACGCGGACCTGCTCGCCCAGCGCGGAGCCGTCGATCCGGAGGTTGCGCTGCAGATGGCGGCAGGAGTGCGGGCCCGGCTGGAGGCCGGATGGGGGATCGCGACCACCGGTGTCGCGGGGCCCGAACCGCAGGACGGACAGCCGGTGGGCACCGTGTACGTGGCCGTCTGTGGGCCGGTCGGCGGCCCCCTCGGTGCGGGGAAAGTCGCCGCACTGCGATTGAACGGCGACCGGGCGGAAATTCGTAGAGAGAGTGTACGGAGCGTGCTGGAACTGCTCGTGGGCGAACTCTCGGAGAATGCGCGGGCACAGGATACGGAACAGAACGGGGGGAACTGATGTTTGCAGCCCTGAGTGAACACGTCATCGCTCCCCGCACGGCCGCAGCGCGAGGCGGTACGGTGGGGCGTGAAGGATGCGGCTACACGGTCCGAGGAGGGAGCCACCGATGATTCTGCTCCGTCGCCTGTTGGGTGACGTGCTGCGTCGGCAGCGCCAGCGCCAGGGCCGTACTCTGCGCGAAGTCTCCTCGTCCGCCCGAGTTTCGCTCGGCTATCTCTCCGAGGTGGAGCGGGGGCAGAAGGAGGCTTCCTCCGAGCTGCTCTCCGCGATCTGCGACGCGCTTGACGTACGGATGTCCGAGCTCATGCGAGAGGTGAGCGACGAGCTCTCGCTGGCTGAGCTGGCCGAATCGGCAGCGGCGAGTGAGCCGGTGCCGGCACCAGTACGCCCGATGCTCAATTCTGTGTCCGTGACGTCGGTGGCGGGTGTGCCGACGGAGCGGGTGACCATCAAGGCGCCCGCGGAGGCGGTGGACGTCGTCGCCGCCTAGGGCTCCCGCGTTTTGGGAGCAAACGTTTTGGGCTGAGCCCCGGTCGGGTACCCGAATGGCCGACCGGGGCTTTCGTTTACCCCGAATGCCCGTTTCAGGTCGTATGTGCAATGGTGGACGGGTGTGCGCTCCCGCCGCACGCCGGGAAACGGAGGATTCGGAATGTCAGTCGTGAAGAGCCCGCTGTCCGACGCCGACCTGAAGGTGGTCGGCGAAGCTCTGCAGGGCGCACTCGTCGACGCGGTGGACCTGTCCCTCGTGGCCAAGCAGGTGCACTGGAACGTGGTCGGGCCGCGCTTCCGCTCCATTCATCTGCAGCTCGACGAGGTAGTGACCACCGCCCGCCAGCACTCCGACATCATGGCGGAGCGCGCGTCGGCGCTGGGTGTCACTCCGGACGGCCGGGCCACGACGGTCGCGTCCAGCACGGCGATCAAGAACGTGCCGACGGGCTGGATCAAGGACGATGAAGCGGTGAGGATCATGGTCGAGGCGCTGGTGACCGTGGTCGGGAGGATGCGTGAGCGGATCGAGGCGACCGACAAGCCCGACCCGGTGACGCAGGATCTGCTGATCGCGCTGACGGCCGACCTGGAAAAGCACGCGTGGATGTTCCAGGCGGAGAGCCGTCAGGCGGACAACCCGTAACGTCACCGGGCGCCGGGATGGTCAGGACAGGAGGGTGTGCCGGAGCACGTGCGCTGGAGGCGCGCACCGGTACGCCCTCCCGTCATGTGATCGGGCCGCACTAGCGTCGACCGGAGGAGGCGGTCATGGTACGGCGACGGGTCGCGCTGCCGGCGCTCGCGTTGGTGCTGGGCGCGCTGTGGTGGTGGGCGGTGCTGAGACTGGTCCTGGCGCCCGCTCAGGCGGGGCCGGTCGAGGCGACCATGGCGGCGGGAGGCTGGGGGCTGAGCCTGCTGCCGGTGCACGTGGCTTCGGCCCGTACGGTCTCGGTGACGCGTACGCCCACGCCGTCCCATGCGACGCCCACGCCGTCCCATGCGACGCCCAGGCCGTCCCATGCGCCGTCCCGCGTATCGTCCCGCGTGTCGTCCCGGGTCGTGCGCCTCACCAGGGCATGGCTACGCCGCCGTTCGGGCGGAGGATCTGACCCGTCGTGAACGACGAGGCGTCCGAGGCCAGATGGAGGACCGTCCGGGCGATGTCCTCCGGCTCACCCACCCGGCCGAGCGGGGACATCCGCACCATGACGGCCTCGAAGCCCAGTTGCCGGTCAGCCGCATGGCGCTGTGTCATGGGCGTACGGACCCATCCGGGCGCGACGACGTTGACGCGGACGCCGTGCGGCCCCACCTCGGCGGCCAGGGTGCGCGTCAGTTGGACCACGGCGGCCTTCGAGGCGCTGTAGCAGAGCAGGCCCGGGCTCGCCGCGTCCACCGCGCCCGACGCCATCGTCACGATGGAGCCCCCGACGCCGTGCCCGATCATCGAGCGGGCCGCCTCCTGGCACGCGTACAGGGTGCCCTTGAAGTTGACGGCGAATACGCGATCGAGGTCCTCGTCCGTCGTCTCCAGGACCGTGCTGGTGTGCATGACGCCCGCGATGGCAGCCATGACGTGGAGCGTGCCGACGCCGTCCACGGCGGCGCGGAGGGCGGCGCGGTCGGTCACGTCGAAGACGTGCGGGTGGGCCGTGCCGCCCTGGCGGGCGATGAGGGCCCGGGTCTCGTGCAGACCGAGCTCGTCACGGTCCGCGCAGTGGACGGTGGCGCCCGCCTCCGCGAGCAGGACGGCGGTGGCGCGGCCGATGCCACTCGCGGCTCCGGTGACGAACGCGGTGCGGCCGGCGAGGTCGTACGGCGAGAGGGCCATGCCGGGACGGTACGACTGAGCTGACGGCCCGTCAATTAGGGGGAGCCGGGCCGGACTGGCAGCCCGGACACCAGTAGGAGATGCGGTCCCGTCCCGTCTCCTCCTTGCGGCGGACGGCGGTGCCGCAGCGGTAGCACGGCTGGTTCTTGCGGCCGTAGACGTAGAGCTTCCGGTCGGGGCGGTCGGTGGTGAGGATCGTCCGGCGGTCGAAGCGCTCCTTGTTCGCCTCCAGAAGACGGTGGGCGGTGGCGATCAGCCGCTCGGGGACGCCCGGGGGCAGGTCGCCGACCAGGAGCCAGGGCGTGACCCGTGCCATGAAGGCGAGCTCGCACTTGTAGACGTTGCCGATGCCCGCGAGATTCCGCTGGTCCAGCAGCGCTTCGCCGAGGGGACGGGCGGGGTCCGCGCACACCCGGCGCACCGCTTCCTCGGCGTCCCAGTCCGGCCCCAGGAGATCGGGGCCGAGGTGACCGACGACGGACGGTTCGTCGCTGGTACGGATCAGGTCCAGGACGGGGAGGCGGTAACCGACCGCTGTGTGGGTGGTGGTGCCGAGGATGACCCTGATCTGGTGGCCCGGCCCGCCGTTCCACCGCTCGTCGGGCGTGTAGACCCGCCAGGAGCCGTCCATCTGGAGGTGGGAGTGGAGGGTGAGACCGCCCTCGATCCGGGTGAGGAGGTGCTTGCCGCGCGGAGTGACGTCGAGCAGGGACCGCCCGGTGAGGTCGGCGGTCGCCAGGCGCGGGACCCGCAGGTCGGAGCGGGTCAGCAGCTTGCCCGCGAGTGCGGTGTGCAGGCGCCGGGCGGTCAGCCAGATGGTGTCTCCTTCGGGCATGCGTCCATGATGCGGGAAGCGGTGGGGGTGGGGGCGGAGTGCGGCGCGGCTACGGGTGGCGGTGGGGGTTGGGGATGCGGATCCGGGGGTTGGGGTGGTGAGGCTTGAGGCGGTGTCTGGGGTGGTGGTAGCTGGGGTGGTGGGCTGACCGGGCTCCGGGCGGGCGCGGGGCCGGCCGGGGTGCGGCCGCGTCAGGCGCGGAGGCGGAGGCCTCGTGGGGTCGCGTGGAAGCCGGCTGCTTCCAGAGAGCGGGACAGGGGGGACATGAGGGCGGCCACGCCATTGATCCGCTCGACCGTGACCGTGCCGAGGGAACCCGCGCGGGCGGCTGCCGCGAGGGCTTCGGTGGCCGCCTGGAGGGCCGGGTCGTCCGGTTCGGTGGGCCAGGACAGGAGAGTCTTGCCCCCGCGCTCCATGTAGAGCGTGAGCTCGCCGTCGACGAGGACGACGAGGGCGCCGGCCTTCCGGCCGGGTTTGTGCCCGGCGTCGGCGGGGGGCTCGGGCCAGGACAGCGCGGCACCATACGCGTTGGCCGGGTCGGCGGCGGCGAGGACGACGGCGCGGGGGGCGGTCGCGGAGTCGGCGCGGTCGCGGGCGGTGGCCGCCGCGCGGAGACGGTCGACGGCGCCGTCCATCGCGAACTGGGCGGCTCCCAGGCCCTCGACGACATAGCCGCGGCGGGCCTGGCCGCTGTCCTCGAAGGCCGACAGCACCCGGTACGTCGCCGAGAAGCCGCCCTCCACGCCCTCCGCGGCCACCGCGCCGCGCGTGACCACACCGTGCCGGTCCAGCAGGGTGCGGGCCAGGGCGTGGGCGCGGTGGGTGGGCTCCGGCTCCGGGGGTGGGAGGAGGGACCAGCGGCCGCTGACGGTGGGCGGGCCGGAGCGGGAAGCGGTGCGGGCGGCCGCGGTCAGCGTGCCGTACCGGCCGCGGGGGACGGTGCGCTTGGCGCGGTGGGCGGTGGAGCCCGCCGTACGCCCGGAGCCGAGCAGGGAGCGCAGCGGCGCCAGGGTGTCGTTGGTGAGCCGGCCGGACCAGGCCAGGTCCCACAGGGCGTCGGCCAGCTGGGGATCCGTGGCGTCGGGGTGGGTGGTGGCGCGGATCTGGTCGGCGATCTGGCGGAAGAACAGGCCGTACCCGCCGGAGAGGACGGACATGACCGACTCGTGCAGGGCGGTGAGCTCCAGCGGGTGGGGCTGCGGAAGGAGCAGGGGAGCCGCGTCCGCCAAGTAGAGCGAGACCCAGCCGTCCTTGCCGGGCAGGGCGCCCGCTCCGGCCCACACCACCTCGCCGGTGGTGGTGAGCTCGTCGAGCATGGCGGGGCTGTAGCCGGTGACGCGGGAGGGGAGGACCAGCTTTTCGAGGGCGGAGGCGGGGACGGGCGCGCCCTGGAGCTGTTCGATGGCACGGGCCAGTCCGTCGATGCCGCGCAGACTGCTGCCGCCCAGGTGCTGCCACTGCGGCAGGAAGGTGGCGAGTGCCGCCGGAGGAACCGGCTCCAGCTCGTGGCGGAGCGCGGCGAGCGAACGGCGGCGCAGCCGGCGCAGCACGGCCGCGTCGCACCACTCCTGGCCGATGCCCGACGGGTGGAACTCGCCCTGGACGAACCGGCCGGCGGCGGCCAAGCGGTGAAGGGCACCGTCCGTGACGGCGGTGCCGAGACCGAACCGGGTGGCGGCCTGGGCGGACGTGAAGGGGCCGTGCGTGCGCGCGTACCGCGCGAGGAGGTCGCCGAGGGGGTCCTTGACCGGCTCGGTGAACGCCTCCGGGACACCGACCGGGAGGGCCGTGCCCAGCGCGTCGCGCAGCCGGCCCGCGTCTTCGACGGCCGCCCAGTGGTCGGCGCCCGCGACACGGACGCGGATGGCCCGGCGGGTCTTCTCCAGGTGCCGTGGCCAGTCAGGGTCGGCGCCGCGCTCGACCAGCTCGGTGTCGGTCAGCGGGCCGAGGACGCGCAGCACGTCGGCCACACCCTCGACGTCCTTGACCCGGCGGTCCTCGGTGAGCCATTGGAGCTCGCTCTCCAGCTCGGTCAGGACGTCCGCGTCCAGCAGCTCGCGCAGTTCCGCCTGGCCCAGCAGTTCGGCCAGGAGCCGCGAGTCCAGGGACAGGGCGGCGGCCCGCCGCTCGGCGAGCGGGGAGTCGCCCTCGTACAGGAACTGGGCCACGTAGCCGAACAGGAGCGAGCGGGCGAAGGGGGACGGCTCGGGGGTCGTCACCTCGACCAGCCGGACGCGACGTGACTCGATGTCGCCCATCAGCTCCCGCAGTCCGGGCACGTCGAAGACGTCCTGGAGGCACTCACGGACCGCTTCCAGGACGATCGGGAACGACCCGAACTCGCTGGCCACCTGGAGCAGCTGGGCGGCGCGCTGGCGCTGCTGCCACAGGGGCGTGCGCTTGCCGGGGTTGCGGCGCGGCAGCAGCAGGGCGCGGGCGGCGCACTCCCGGAAGCGGGACGCGAACAGGGCCGAGCCGCCGACCTGGTCGGTGACGATCTGGTCGACCTCGCCCTTGTCGAACAGGACGTCGGCGGCGCCGACCGGCGCCTGGTCGTTGTCGTACTCCAGGCCGGGGGACGCCGCCGGGTCCTGGTCGAGCAGGTCCAGGCCCATCAGGTCGGCATCGGGCAGGCGCAGCACGATGCCGTCGTCGGCGTGCATGACCTGGGCGTCCATGCCGTACCGCTCGGTGAGCCGGGCGCCCAGGGCCAGCGCCCACGGGGCGTGCACCTGCGCGCCGAACGGCGAGTGCACCACGACGCGCCAGTCGCCCAGCTCGTCGCGGAACCGCTCCACCAGGATCGTCCGGTCGTCGGGCACATGGCCGCACGCCTGCCGCTGCTCCTCCAGGTATGCCAGGACGTTGTCCGCAGCCCAGGCGTCCAGGCCCGCCGCCAGCAGCCGCAGCCGCGCGTCGTCCGGTGCCAGCGAGCCCACTTCGCGCAGGAACGCGCCCACCGCACGGCCCAGCTCCAGCGGACGGCCCAGCTGGTCGCCCTTCCAGAACGGCAGCCGGCCGGGCACACCGGGCGCGGGGGAGACCAGCACCCGGTCGCGCGTGATGTCCTCGATGCGCCACGAGGAGGTGCCCAGGGTGAACACGTCACCGACGCGCGACTCGTACACCATCTCCTCGTCGAGCTCGCCGACCCGCCCGCCGCCCTTCTTGGGGTCGGCGCCCGCCAGGAACACCCCGAACAGGCCCCGGTCGGGGATCGTGCCGCCGGAGGTGACGGCGAGGCGCTGCGCCCCCGGCCGCCCCGTGACCGCGCCCGTGACGCGGTCCCACACCACGCGCGGCCGCAGCTCCGCGAACGCGTCGGACGGATACCGCCCGGCGAGCATGTCCAGGACGGCGGTGAACGCCGACTCCGGCAGCGACGCGAACGGCGCGGCCCGCCGGACCACGGCCAGCAGGTCGTCGAACTGCCAGGTGTCCAGGGCGACCATGGCGACCAGCTGCTGGGCCAGCACGTCCAGCGGATTGGCCGGGATCCGCATCGACTCGATGGAACCGCTGCGCATGCGCTCGGTGACCACGGCCGCCTGCACCAGGTCACCGCGGTACTTGGGGAACACCACGCCCGTGGAAACCGCGCCCACCTGGTGCCCGGCGCGGCCGACCCGCTGGAGTCCCGAGGCCACCGACGGCGGCGACTCGACCTGGACGACCAGGTCCACCGCGCCCATGTCGATGCCCAGCTCCAGGCTGGAGGTGGCGACCACGGCGGGCAGGCGGCCCGCCTTGAGGTCCTCCTCGACCAGGGCCCGCTGCTCCTTGGAGACCGAACCGTGGTGCGCCCTCGCCAGCAGCGGCGGGGCACCCTTCGCCGCGCCGGACTGCGCCATCAGCTCGGCGGGGGACTGGTCGTCGGGGAGGGCCTCTCCGGTGGCCCGCTCATAGGCGATCTCATTGAGCCGGTTGCACAGGCGCTCGGCCAGCCGCCGGGAGTTGGCGAAGACGATCGTCGAGCGGTGCGCCTGGACGAGATCGGCGATCCGCTCCTCGACATGCGGCCAGATCGACGGCTTGTCGGCGTTGCCCCCGGCGTCCGCGGCCGGTGAACCGCCCAGCTCGCCCAGGTCCTCGACCGGCACGACCACCGACAGGTCGAACTCCTTGCCGGACGCGGGCTGGACGATCTCCACCCTCCGCTGCGGCGACAGGTAGCGGGCCACCTCGTCCACCGGGCGGACCGTCGCCGAAAGCCCGATACGGCGGGCCGGGCGGGGCAGCAGCTCGTCGAGCCGCTCCAGGGACAGCGCGAGATGGGCGCCCCGCTTCGTGCCGGCGACGGCGTGCACCTCGTCGAGGATCACCGTCTCCACGCCGGAGAGCGCGTCCCGCGTGGCGGAGGTCAGCATCAGGAACAGCGACTCGGGCGTGGTGATCAGGATGTCCGGCGGCCGGGTGGCGAGCGAACGCCGCTCGGCGGCGGGCGTGTCGCCGGAACGGATGCCGACCCGTACGTCCGGCTCGGGCCGGCCGAGGCGGACGGACTCCTGCCGGATGCCCGTCAGCGGACTCCGCAGATTGCGCTCCACGTCGACCGCGAGCGCCTTGAGCGGTGACACGTACAGCACCCGGCAGCGCTTCTTCGGGTCGGCGGGCGGCGGCGTGGACGCGAGCCGGTCGAGCGAGGCGAGAAACGCCGCCAGTGTCTTGCCGGACCCGGTCGGGGCGACGACCAGGACGTCCGACCCCTCGCCGATCGCCCGCCAGGCGCCCTCCTGGGCCGCGGTGGGCGCGCTGAAGGCCCCCGTGAACCAGCCTCGGGTCGCGGGGGAGAAGGAATCGAGCGCAGTCCTGGCCATGTCCCCCATCGTGCACCCCGCCACTGACAATCCGGCGCGGCAGCGCTGTCCGGGACGTGGACGCCGAGGTCAGCGGTGGTGCGGCCGGACGCAGAATGGAGGAATGACGAGCACGCGGGGGCGGGAACGGGAAGGCGAATGGGCCAGGCACTGGCAGTACCCGGGTGTGCCCGGGCTCGACCTGCTCCGCGCCCGCTACGTGCGCCATTCCTTCAGCCGGCACAGCCACGAGGGGTTCGTCCTCGGCGCCGTGCGGCGAGGGGTCGAGGACGTCGTCATGCCCGAGGGCACCATCCAGGCCCGCCCCGGCACCGTCGTCATGATCAACCCGGAGGTGCCGCACTCCGCGCACGCGGGGGTGCCCGAAGGCTGGTCCTACGCGACCCTCTACCCGTCGTCGGCGCTCGTCGCGGCGATCGCGGAGGAGGAGACGACCCTGCGTGGCACCGTCGGCTTCGCCGAGACCATCGTCGAGGACGAGGACACGGCCCAGCTCATCCGCGCCGTGCACCGGGCGGCCGAGGAAGGCAACGCGCTGGCCGCCGACAGCCTCCTCCGGGTGGCCGTCGCACGGCTGCTGCGCCGCCACGGCCAGTCGCTGCCCCGGCGCCGGCCGCTCGCCGCCGGGTCCCGCACGGCCTTCCTGGCCAGGGAGCTCCTCCTGCAGCGCATGGTCGAGCCACCGTCCCTGGAACAGCTGGCGCGGGAGCTCGGCACCAGCCCCTTCGCCCTGCTGCGCGCCTTCAAGGCCACCTACGGCATGCCCCCGCACACCTGGCTGACCAACGCGCGCGTGCGTACCGCCCGCCGCCTGCTGGAGGCCGGCACGCCGCCGGCCGCTGCAGCCACCGCCGTCGGCTTCACCGACCAGCCCCACCTCAACCGGCACTTCACCCGGATCGTGGGGGTACCCCCGGGCGCCTACCAGCGTGAGCGTGCAGGAACGTACAAGACCGAGGGGCGTCCCGCTCCGTAGCGTCGGGGCGTGGCAGAACAGACAGCACTCCCAGGGACAGCACTCCGAGGGACAGCACGCGACGGGACAGCGGGCGACCGGACGGCGGGCGACGAGACCGCGCTCGAAGGGACGGCGCTCGAAGAGACGGCTTTCGAAGGGACAGGCGTACCGCCCGCGGGCAAGCCCGACCGTGCCGTGGTCCGTGACGCGCTCGGTGTGGGCGTCGCCGTCGGGCTCTCCGGCTTCGCGTTCGGCGTGACCTCGGCCGGGGCGGGGCTCAGCCTGCTCCAGACCTGCGCGCTCAGCCTGCTGGTCTTCACCGGCGCCTCGCAGTTCGCGCTCGTCGGCGCCCTCGCGGCCGGCGGGAACCCGTTCACCGCCGCGGCCGGCGCCTTCTTCCTGGGCACCCGCAACGCCTTCTACGGGCTGCGGCTGTCACAGCTCCTGGCCCTGCCACGGTCCGTAAGGCCGCTCGCCGCCCACTGGGTCATCGACGAGACGGCGGCAGTGTCGCTCGCCCAGCCCGGCCGGCGGGCAGCCCGTATCGGCTTCACCGTCACCGGGCTCACCCTCTATGTGCTGTGGAACCTGACCACGCTCCTCGGGGCACTGGGCGCCGAGGCCATCGGCGACACCGACAGCTGGGGACTGGACGCCGCCGGACCGGCCGTCTTCCTCGCCCTGCTGGCCCCCATGCTGCGGACGACCACCGAGCGGGCGGTCGCCGGGATCGCCGTCGTCCTGGGACTCGGCCTCCTGCCTGTGCTGCCCGCCGGAGTGCCGGTCCTGGCCGCGGCCCTCGCCGCGCCCGCCGTGCTGTGGCTCCAGGGCCGCGGAACCACAGCCAACGGCAAGAACGCGTACTACGACAAGGCGCACAACAACACGGACAAGAAGGGGACGGAACGGTGACCATATGGCTCGCCATCGGCCTGACCGCGGTCGGCTGCTACCTCCTCAAGCTGGTCGGGCTCCTGGTGCCCGCAGGGGCACTGGAACGGCCGCTGGTGCGCCGGCTGTCGGCGCTGCTGCCCGTCGCCCTGCTGGCCGCGCTGACCGCACAGCAGACGTTCAGCACCAACAGCGCCCTCGTCGTGGACGCCCGGGGGGCCGGTCTCGCCGCCGCGGCACTCGCCCTGGTGCTGCGCGCGCCGTTCCTGGTCGTGGTCGCCGCCGCCGTCGTGGTGACGGCGGGCGTCCGGGCCGTGGGCGGCTGACGGTACGGCCTCCTCGTACGCCCGTGAGCGGCGCCGGTCGGCGGCTCAGCCGCCGATCCGGCGGCCGTGCGCCCGCAGCGTACGCAGCGCCTCGATCGTGACGATCGGACGCGACTCCAGGGCCGTGCCCGGTGCCCACTGGCGCCATCTGACCGGCCAGCCGCCGTCCTCCTCCTGGTCGCCCTCGAGGAAGTCCAGGGAACGGGCCATCTCCTCGTCCGTGAACCAGCGGCGGGCGAGGGAGTCCGGCACGCGCGCGTAGTCGTGCGGAAAGTGGTGCTCGCCCGGCGCGTATCCCGGGGCGACCGGATACTCGGCGACGCGCTCCGGATCCAGCACGGCCAGCCGCTGGTCCCGCACCAGACGGCCGAGCCGGTCCGCGGCGGCCTCCGCGCGGCTCCGGTCCGGAACACCGTCCAGGAACGCGACGGCGGCCTGGATCTCGTACGGGTGTGACTTCTCCAGCGCGTCGATGGCCGCCCAGCAGAAATCCGTGGCGCGGAACAGCCACGCGTGCCACACCTGGTTGCGGTGGAGCACACCGACCACCGGGCCGGTGGCCAGCAGCTCGCTCGGGGGATCGTCCACGATCGGCATGAACGGGGCGGCCGGGTAGCCCCGGAGGGAGGGGTGGAGGGCCGGAAGGGCACCGTCCTGGGTGGACACCCCCGTCAGATAGCGGCAGATGCGCTCCACGCGCAGCCCGCCGCAGCGGCCGATGGAGTCCAGCACCCGCAGCGCGTGCGCGGTGTGCAGCGGCTGACTCACGGGTCCGCGCAGATCCGGCTCCAAGGCGTGGCCGTACCCCCCGTCCTCGTTGACGTACGCGGTCAGGGCGGCCTCCACGGGGTCGGCGCCACCGCCCAGGAAGTGGTAAGCGAACCGGCGCTGTTCGAGCACGCGGGCCGTCAGCCAGATGAAGTGCTCGGCGCGCGAAAGAGGAGTTCCAGCCATGTTCAGACCGTAGGGCGGAAAGGGCTTTCGGCAAGGGGCGTGGACGGGGCTGCACTCTCAGGAGCGGGATACTTGAGGCATGCGGTTGACGATTTTCTGGGAGCGGATGGCGGACCACTTCGGTGAGGTCTACGCCGAGTCCTTCGCTCGGGACCATGTGATGTCCGAGCTGGGCGGCCGGACGGTGTACCAGGCGCTGGACGCGGGGTGGGAGGCGAAGGACGTGTGGCGCGCGGTGTGCGCGGCCGTGGACGTCCCCGCTGACAAGCGGTGACGCCGGGGGAGTGGGTGTCGTGCGTGCGGTGGGGCCGGTGAGCGGCAGCCCCGCCGGGCAGTGGTGATCGGGCCGGGGCGACCGCTCCACGCGGTGCGGCCGTGTGCGGCACAACTGTGAGGCGGTGATCTCCGGGCTGGCCGGCCGATTGTCGTAGCCGTAGGCGAGACTTGCCCCGTGGCCCCGACTGACGAGACCGAGACGAGCACCACCGAGCCGGTGACGCGCGAACCCGCGTCGCCGGCCATGGACACGGCCGCCGTGCCGCCGAGCAGGGCCGCGGAGCCGACCGCGACCACGCCGGCCGGCGACAGGGCCCCCGCCGCCCGCATGCCCCGCTGGCTGCCGAGGGCCATGGTCATGGCCCTCGCCCTGTACGCCTGCTTCCAGCTGGGCAGTTGGGCCTTCCACCAGCTCATCGGCCTGCTGTTGAACATCCTGATCGCGTTCTTCCTCGCGCTGGCGATCGAGCCGGCCGTGGGCCGCATGGCCGCCCGGGGAATGCGCCGCGGGCTCGCCACCTTCCTGGTGTTCTTCGCCGTCCTGGCGGTCGGCGTCGGCTTCGTCGTCCTGCTCGGCTCGATGCTGGCCGGTCAGATCATCGAGATGGTCGAGGACTTCCCCCGGTACCTCGACTCGCTCATCAACTGGATCAACCACACCTTCCACACCGAGCTCTCCCGGGTCGAGGTCCAGGACAGCCTGCTGCGCTCCGACTGGCTGCGGAAGTACGTGCAGAACAGCGCCAGTGGGGTCCTGGACATCTCCGCGACCGTGCTCGGCGGGTTGTTCAAACTGCTGACGATCTTCCTGTTCTCGTTCTACTTCGCGGCCGACGGGCCGCGGCTGCGGCGGGCCCTGTGCTCGGTCCTGCCGCCCGCGAAGCAGGCCGAGGTGCTGCGCGCCTGGGAGATCGCCGTCGACAAGACCGGCGGCTATCTGTACTCGCGCGGTCTGATGGCGCTGATCTCCGGCGTCGCCCACTACGTCCTGCTGCAGTTCCTGGCCGTGCCGTACGCGCCCGCGCTGGCCGTCTGGGTGGGACTGGTCTCCCAGTTCCTCCCCACCATCGGTACGTACCTGGCGGGCGCCCTTCCGATGCTGATCGCCTTCACCGAGGACCCCTGGTACGCGCTCTGGGTGCTGGTCTTCGTGGTGGTGTACCAGCAGTTCGAGAACTACGTGCTGCAGCCCAAGCTCACCGCCAAGACCGTCGACATCCACCCGGCGGTCGCCTTCGGGTCGGTCGTCGCCGGCACCGCGCTGCTCGGCGCGGTCGGGGCGCTCATCGCGATCCCGGCGGTCGCCACCCTGCAGGCGTTCCTCGGGGCGTACGTGAAGCGGTACGACGTGACGGAGGACCCGCGTATGCACGGCCACCGGCGGCACGGCGAGGCCGTCCTCGCCCGCGTGCAGCGGGCCCTGCGCGCCAAGAAGGAGAAGGAACTGGCGGAACGGACGACACCGCCCTCGGACGGCGTCTGAGGCCCGCACCCGGCCCGTTCTGGGGCGGCCCGCACCAAGGCCGCCCTCCGGCGGGTGCTCAGGGCCGTTCGAGGACCGGCTCGGGCAGGAACCGGGCGAGGGGGGACGGGAGCCACCAGGCGCCGCGGCCCAGGAACTGCATGACCGCCGGGACGATCAGGCAGCGGATGACGAGCGCGTCCAGGAAGATGGCCACGGCCAGGCCCAGCCCGAACTGCTGAAGCATCCGGTCCGGGCTCAGGACGAACGCCGGGAACACCACGATCATGATGGCCGCCGCCGCGGTGAGGACCTTGCCGGTCGCGGCGAGCCCCTCCCGTACCGCGCCCTGCGGGTCCTTGGTGCGCTCCCACTCCTCCTGGATACGGGCCAGCATGAACCGAGCCCGAGGGCGACCAGCCCCATCAGCGCCACGATCGCCGTGCAGCCGGCGAAGAAGACCGTGCGCCCGGCCGCGTTCAGGGCCAGGCGCGTGGCCCTCTCCGGCTCGGCGCCGCCCAGCAGGCTCACTGCGGTAACGGGAGAAGACCAGCAAGACGTAGTCGATGCCGACGCCCAGGCCCACCAGCATCATGACCGGCGGGGTGAAGTCGGCCACGGACGCGAGGTGCGGGGCCAGCGCGAGCAGACCGACGGCCCCGCCGACCGCGAACAGCGCCGTCACCACCGGCAGGCTCGCGGCCGCGTGCAACCGGGGTGCGGGCGCGTGCGCGGACCGGGTGTCCGGAGGGGTGCGCGGCCGGGATGGCGAGCGGGCGCCACGGACCGGTGTGGCTCGCTTGACAGCGAATTCGAACATCCATTCTCATGGGGTTCCGCCCCGGAACCACGGGGGCGGCGAGGCGTGGGCCGCCGAGTTATCCACAGGTCGGAGGGACGTCGGGGCCCATTGTCAGTGGCAGGGGTTAGCGTCTTTGACGTGAAGCGATCGACTCAAGCAAATCGGGTGGAACCCATGGCAGGAACCGACCGCGAGAAGGCGCTCGACGCCGCGCTCGCACAGATTGAACGGCAATTCGGCAAGGGCGCGGTGATGCGCCTCGGCGAGCGGCCGAACGAGCCCATCGAGGTGATCCCGACCGGGTCGACCGCGCTGGACGTCGCTCTCGGCGTCGGCGGGCTGCCCCGCGGGCGCGTGGTGGAGGTGTACGGTCCGGAGTCCTCCGGTAAGACGACCCTCACCCTGCACGCCGTGGCCAACGCACAGAAGGCCGGCGGTCAGGTCGCGTTCGTGGACGCCGAGCACGCCCTCGACCCGGAGTACGCGAAGAAGCTCGGCGTCGACATCGACAACCTGATCCTGTCCCAGCCGGACAACGGCGAGCAGGCCCTGGAGATCGTGGACATGCTGGTCCGCTCCGGGGCGCTCGACCTGATCGTCATCGACTCCGTGGCCGCGCTCGTGCCGCGTGCGGAGATCGAGGGTGAGATGGGCGACTCGCACGTGGGTCTGCAGGCCCGTCTGATGAGCCAGGCGCTCCGGAAGATCACCAGCGCGCTCAACCAGTCCAAGACCACGGCGATCTTCATCAACCAGCTCCGCGAGAAGATCGGCGTGATGTTCGGCTCGCCGGAGACCACGACCGGTGGCCGGGCGCTGAAGTTCTACGCCTCGGTGCGTATCGACATCCGCCGTATCGAGACCCTGAAGGACGGCACGGAAGCGGTCGGCAACCGCACCCGCTGCAAGGTGGTCAAGAACAAGGTCGCGCCGCCGTTCAAGCAGGCCGAGTTCGACATCCTCTACGGCCAGGGCATCAGCCGTGAGGGCGGTCTGATCGACATGGGCGTCGAGCACGGCTTCGTCCGCAAGGCGGGCGCCTGGTACACGTACGAGGGCGACCAGCTCGGCCAGGGCAAGGAGAACGCCCGCAATTTCCTGAAGGACAACCCGGACCTCGCCAACGAGATCGAGAAGAAGATCAAGGAGAAGCTGGGCGTCGGCGTCCGGCCCGAGCCCCAGGCGACCGAGCCCGGCACGGACACGGCGGGCACGGCGGGCGCGTCGGCCACCGACGAGCCGGCGAAGTCGGTCCCGGCCCCGGCGGCCAAGGTCACCAAGGCGACCAAGACCGCGGCCGCCAAGGCCTGACCCCGTGGTCAGGCGCACCGAATGGCCGGGCGACAGCCCCGACTCGTCGAGGGCCGAGAAGGAGCTGTCGCCCCAGGATCCGGCTGAGCGGGCGCGGGCGATCTGCCTGCGCCTGCTCACCGGAACACCGCGCACCCGCAAGCAGCTCGCGGACGCGTTGCGCAAGCGTGAGATCCCGGACGAGGTCGCCGACGAGGTCCTCTCCCGCTTCGAGGACGTCGGCCTGATCGACGACGCGGCCTTCGCGGGCGCGTGGGTGGAATCCCGGCACCATGGCCGGGGCCTGGCCCGCCGTGCCCTCGCCAGGGAGCTGCGCACCAAGGGGGTGGACGCCGAGCTGATCGACGAAGCGGTGGGACAGCTCGACTCCGAGCAGGAGGAGGAGACGGCCCGGGAGCTGGTCGCCCGCAAACTCCGGGCGACCCGCGGCCTCGACCGTGACCGCCGTCTCCGCCGCCTCGCGGGCATGCTCGCCCGCAAGGGCTACCCGGAAGGCATGGCCCTGCGGGTGGTGCGGCAGGCACTGGAGGCGGAGGGCGAGGACACGGACGACCTGCCGGCCGGGCCCTTCTGACCGGTCCGCGGCCTCGGCGGGAGTCCGCGACCTTGGGGATGTCCGCGCCCAGGCGGACGCCTGGACCCTTGGGGGTGCCCGCGCGCAGGCGGGTGCCCGCGCCCGGGCGGGTGCCCGCGCCCTTGGGGGATGTCGCGCCCTGGCGAGCGCCTGCGCCCCAGGCGGCCGTCCGCGCCCAGGCGGCCGTCCGCGCCCGGGCGGGTGTCCGCCCCACTCACCCGCCCCCGTCGGCGCCCGGCACCCTCCGCGGCGTCCGCACTCCGACCGGGGCGGGAGCGGCTCAAGGGGTGTGGCTCAGGGAGGTGTGATCGGGAGGCCTTCCGACTTCCAGGCCTGGAAGCCGCCGATGAGGTCGGTCGCCCGGTGAAGGCCCAACTGGTGCAGGGACGCGGCCGCGAGGGACGACGCGTATCCCTCGTTGCACACGACCACGATCCGCAGGTCGTGGCTCACCGCCTCCGGGGCGCGGTGGCTGCCCCGGGGATCGAGGCGCCACTCCAGCTCATTGCGTTCGACGACCAGGGCGCCGGGGATCAGCCCGTCACGGTCGCGCAGCGCCGCGTACCGGATGTCCACCAGGAGAGCGTCCCTCGCCTCGGCCGCCGCGAACGCCTCCCGGGGGGCGATGCGGTCGAGTCCGGCACGGACCAGCTCCAGCAATTCGTCGATGCTCGTGCTCACTGCCAGTCCTCCGGACGCTCGACCTGCTCCAGCCGTAGCACCGGGCCGGTACGGCTGAAACGCCGGATCAGCGGCAGCGGCGGGTAGTACGCGTGCACCGACACCGCGTGCTCGGTGGGCGACTCGTTCAGCACCTCGTGCACATGGTGCCGGCCGAACGCCCGCCCCTCGCCCGCCCGCAGCAGGCGCTCACGGTCGACACCCTCGTCCAGTTCGAGTGATCGCCAGCCGCCCGAAGGCAGCCGCACGGACAGGGAGTTCTCCTTGAGGGCACCGCGCGCGGCGGCGAAGGCCCCGAGCGACTCGGCGTGGTCGTGCCACCCGGTACCGGTGCCGGGCGGCCAGCCGATGAGCCAGGCCTCGCTCCCGCCCGGGCCGTCGAGCCGTACCCAGGTGCGGCCCTCCGGGTCGAGCGGAAGGGAGGCGATCAGTTCGGTGTCCGCCGCGGTGCGGCGGACGAAATCGAGGAGCTGGGCAGCGGTCGGGGCCGCCGACCGGGCCTCACGTACGGAGGCGGAGACAGACGGGGACACGGAAGACTGGGACATGGAAAACCGTCCTGGAACCGGAAGTCGCGGAAGCACGCGCACGTGGCGCGTGAAGGAAAGGGCGAGTTCAGCAGGACGGACGACACACGCAGCCCGCATAGCGGAGCAGGTCCATATGGACCCTCCGCCACAGGCGCACATCGGTGCCGGTCATGATCGGGAGTAGAGCACGTGGCTCCGACCCTCGTCAATCGATGTCAATCCATGTCAGCCGACGCCAACCGGCACCCACCGACTCCCGTCCGTGCCGGCCGAGGCCAACCACGGCCGGCCGAGGCCCACCGACGTCAGTTGACGTCGGCCGTCCGGTCGCTGCGCTCATGCGACGGCGCGTCGGACTCCACCGCACCGCCCCGCACCGCGTCGGCCGCCGCGTGCAGCTCCGCGGGCCGGACCCCGCCGAAGGCCGCCGCCAGGTGCCCGTCGGGCCGCACCAGCAGCACGGTGTGGGCGGCCGCTCCCGGGTACGCCTCCGTGACCAACACCTCGCTCTCGACGGGCAGCGCGGTCACCGCCTCCACCAGCCGGGGCATCACGCCCGCGGACATCCAGTGCCGCCGGTCCCACACCCCCGTCCCCGGCGCGACCAGCACCGCCAGGAGCCTGCCGCGGCCCAGCCGGTCCCGGAGCCGCGCCGTCGTGCCGTCCTCCGGTGCCGTGACCCGCACGTCCTCGACCGGCGCGCCCAGCGGCGTACCGACGCTCGTGTGCGCCTCCGCGTACGGAGGCGCCAAGGGGGAGTGCGGGTACGCGGGCGGCGCACCCAGCGGGCCGCGCCCCACGTGCCCGTCCGTCAGCAGCGTGTCATGCCCGCCGCCCCGCAGATACGTCCGCAGCCCGCCCGCACCGCGCAGCACCGGCAAGGACTGGTCGGCCGCGCGCAGCCGGGCCGCCACCGCCGTGCGCCGCTCGGCCTGGTAGCTGTCGAGCAGTACCTCCGAGGCGCCGTGGTGCCAGGCCAGCGCCAGCTTCCACGCCAGGTTCTCGACGTCGCGCAGCCCCTCGTCCAGCCCCTGCGTACCGAGCGCCCCCAGCAGATGGGCCGCGTCCCCGGCGAGGAAGGCCCGCTCCACCCGCCACCGCTTCGCGAGCCGGTGGTGCAGCGTGTAGACGCCGGTGTCGACCAGGTCGTACGCCGGACTCGCACCGCACCAGCCGGCCAGCGTCTCGCGGATCCGCGCCACGAGCGCGTCCGGCGTCACCAGATCGCCGCGCGGTGGCAGCAGCCAGTCCAGCCGCCAGCCGCCGTCCGGCAACGGCCGGGCCGTGACCTCCTCACCGACACCGCGCCACGGCGGCTGACGGTGCAGCAGGGCCTCGTCGGGCCAGGGGAGTTCTACGTGGAGGGTGGCGACGGCATGCCGTTCCACGGCCGTGCGCCCGGGGAAGCGGACGCCCAGCAGCTTGCGTACGGTCGAGCGGGCCCCGTCGCAGCCGACCAGGTGGCTGCCCCGCCACCAGGAGGCCCCCGGCCCACGGGTGTGCGCGGTGACGCCGTGCGCGTCCTGCTCGATGCCGTCCAGGCGACTGTGCGTGATCACCCGCACCAGCTCCGGGTCCGGCAGCGCGGCGATGGCCTCCCGCAGTCCGCGCGTGAGGGCGTGCTGCGGGATGTGCAGCGGGGACGGGGCTTCCAGGCCGAACTCGACGTGCCGCATCTGCTGCCTGCGGCGCATCGACCTCCAGCCGGTCCAGCGCGCTCCCTCGTCGCGTACGGTGGCGCAGCCCAGCCGCTCGACGAACGCGGCCGTGTCGGCCCGGAGTACGGCGGTGCGGGCGGCGCGCGGCTCCTCCTTGCCGGGCCCCTCGTCCAGGACGACGGAGGGCACGCCCTGCGCGGCGAGGGCGAGGGCGAGCGCCAGCCCGACCGGGCCGGCGCCGACCACGATCACCGGGTCCACGGCGTGACTCCTGAGGCCCGTACGGCCGTGCGGTGAGCAGGGGAAACTCGGGAAAGTGCGGCTGGAGCCCGACGCGACGCGATCACAGAACGTATGCAACCCACTGCGGGTGCTTGCGTCAAGTGACGGGGGCAGCGGCGCGACCGCCACTGCCCCCGTACAACGCGTGAGACACCCGGATGATGTCACATACCGTCAGTTCCCCTGCGTACCGGACCCACCGCCGGCCCCGGCACCACCGGCGCCACCGTCGAGCAGGGTCGTGTTGGCGGCCGCGTTCCCGGCGTCTCCGGCCAGCACGGCCACGGTTCCGGCGGGGTCGACCGGGCCGATGCCGGTCTTGGCGCGGCGGCCGCGCTTCTCGATCCAGGTCGCGAGCCCGGACAGCGCCAGACACATGGCGACGTAGATGGCGCCGACCACCACGATCGTCGACACGTACGGGTACATGCCGTTGACCTGCGTGTTGGAGGCGATCAGGCGGGCGGTCTGGAGCAGCTCGGGGTAGAGGATGATGAAGCCGAGCGAGGTGTCCTTGAGGGTCACCACCAGCTGGCTGATGATCGTTGGCAGCATCGCACGGACGGCCTGCGGCATCAGCACTGTCGTCATGACCTGCGTCTTGCTCATGCCGAGCGCGTACGCGGCCTCCCGCTGGCCCTTCGGCACGGAGTTGACGCCGGCGCGCAGCACCTCGGCCTGGACGCAGCCGTTGTAGATCGACAGGCCGAGCGCCAGCGCCCACATCGAGTAGTCGGTCAGGAAACCGACCCACACGGCGTAGATGGTGATCAGCAGTGGGATCGAGCGGAACAGCTCGATGAAACCGGTCGCCAGCCACCTGACCGGCTTGTGGTCCGAGAGCCGGGCGACGGCGAGGAGCACGCCCAGCACCAGCGAGCCGACGGCCGCGATGCCGAACGCCTTGAGGGTGGCGAGGACGGCGTCGGCGATGTTCTGCCGGATGCCCGCGTAATTGAAGATGTCCCACATCTCGGGGGCGAGGTGCCCCTTGTCGTTCAGCCGCACGATGGTGACGGCCAGCAGCCCGACGATGGCGAGCGTGCCGACGACGGCGTAGATGCGGTTGCGGACGATGGCCTTGGGGCCGGGGGCGTCGAAGAGAACGCTGGCGCTCATCGGGCGACCTCCATACGGCGCTCAAGGATGCGGAAGACGCCACTGATGGTGAAGGTGATCACCAGGTAGGCGAGGGAGACCCAGATGAAGATCGGGATGATGTCGTACCCGTCCTCGCTCATCAGCTTCTGCCAGCCGAAGAGTTCGGTGACGCTGAAGGCGCCCGCGATGGCCGAGTTCTTGGTGAGGGCGATGAAGATCGAGCTCATCGGCGGCAGTACGGTCCGGGTGGCCTGGGGCAGCACGATCAGCCGCAGCGTCTGCGAGAACGTCATCCCGAGGGAACGGGCCGCCTCGGCCTGGCCCAGCGGCACCGTGTTGATGCCGGAGCGGACCGCCTCGCAGACGAAGGAGGAGGTGTAGAAGCCGAGCGCGATCGATCCGAGGACGAAGGCGCTCATGCCCGGGAACAGGATCTCGGGCACCACGAACGTCGTCACCAGGAACAGCAGCGTCAGCGGCGTGTTGCGCAGCAGGGTGACCCACGCGGTGCCGAACCAGCGCAGCGGCGGCACGGGGGAGACCCGGAAACCGGCGATGGCGATGCCGAGGACCAGCGCGATGGCGGTGCTGACGGCGGTGATCGACACGGTTCCTATGAAGCCGTCGCGGAACTCTGAGAAGTGGTCGAGCAGTACGTTCATGGGGTCTCCGCGTCGGCGGTCAGCGGCTGGCGGTCAAGGTGCGTGTGGGGTGGGCGGTGTGCGTGCGCCCAGGGAAGGTGCGTGGTGCGCCCGTGTTCGCCCCAGGGGGTGCGTGGTGCGGGCGGGCCGAACGTGCGTGGTGCGTGCCCGCGCGTTCGGGCGGTGCGGGCGAGCACGGGGCCGAGCGCCCCGTACGCGTCAGGTACGGGGCGCTTCGGTGTGAAGCGGTGGAGCAGTCGATCGGTCGATCGGTGAATCGGTCGATCGGTGAAGCGCGGTGGACCGGGGCGGTCAGTAGCGCTCGAGCGCCGGCGGGGCGGTGTAGGCCGAGCCGGACAGACCCAGGGTGGCCTCGTAGATCTTCTTGTACGTGCCGTCCTTGATGCCCTTGTCCAGCGCGTTGTTGACCGCGTCGCGCAGGACCTTGTCGTCCTTGTTCATGCCGATGCCGTACGGCTCCTGCGTGAACGGCTTGCCGACGACCTTCAGCTTGCCGGGGTTCTGGGCGGCGTAACCCTTGAGGATCGCGTCGTCCGTCGTCACCGCGTCGACCTGCTTGGTCAGGAGCTGCTGGACGCAGTCCGAGTACTTGCCGAGCTCGGTGGTCTCGGCGCCGTACTTCGGCTGCTTGATCTCCTGGAGCGGAGTGGAGCCCGTGATGGAGCAGACCTTCTTGCCCTTGACGGTCTCCGGGCCGGTGATGGTCTTCTCGTCCTTGCGGACCAGGAGGTCGGCGCCGGCCTTGTAGTACGGACCCGCGAAGCCGACCAGGGCCTTGCGCTTGTCGTTGATCGTGTACGTACCGACGTAGTAGTCGACCTGGCCCTTGGAGATGGCGGTCTCGCGGGTGCTGGAGTCGACCGTCTTCCACTCGATCTGGGACTCGGTGAAGCCCAGCTCGGCGGCGATCATCTTGGCGATCTCGACGTCGAAGCCGGAGCGCTTCTTGGTGGCCTGGTCCTCGAAGCCGAGGTACGGCTGGTCGGCCTTGGAGCCGATGATCAGCTTGCCGCGCTCCTTGGCGGCCTTGAACGTCGGCGAGTTCAGCTCGACGTTCGTCGCGACGACGTACTTCGGCAGGGCCGGCGCGTTCGTGGCGCCGGGCTGGACGCCGGCCGGCTTGTCGCCCGCGGAGCCCTCCTTGCCACCACAGGCGGTCGCGGACAGCGCGAGCACAGCAACGGCCAGCGCGGCCGTCTTGCGGAGCTTCATGGTGAACATCCCTTATGTCGTGGTTCGTTGATCGTCATCGTCGCTGGACACCCAGCGGGGTGGTCCGTCAGTGGTGAAGGATCTTCGACAGGAAGTCCTTGGCCCGGTCGCTGCGCGGACTGCTGAAGAACTGCTCGGGCGTCGCCTCTTCGACGATCCGGCCGTCGGCCATGAAGACGACGCGGTTGGCGGCGGACCGGGCGAAGCCCATCTCGTGGGTGACGACGATCATCGTCATCCCGTCCCGCGCCAGCTGCTGCATGACCTCGAGGACCTCGTTGATCATCTCGGGGTCGAGCGCCGACGTGGGCTCGTCGAAGAGCATCACCTTGGGGTCCATCGCCAGCGCACGGGCGATCGCGACGCGCTGCTGCTGTCCGCCGGACAGCTGCGCCGGGTACTTGTCGGCCTGGGAGCCGACGCCCACCCGGTCGAGCAGCGTCCGGGCCTTCTGCTCCGCGGCCTTCTTGTCCGCCTTGCGGACCTTGACCTGGCCCAGCATGACGTTCTCCAGCACGGTCTTGTGCGCGAAGAGGTTGAACGACTGGAAGACCATGCCGACGTCGGCGCGCAGCCGGGCGAGCTCCTTGCCCTCCTGGGGCAGCGGCTTGCCGTCGATGGTGATGCTGCCCGAGTCGATCGTCTCCAGGCGGTTGATGGTGCGGCACAGCGTGGACTTGCCGGACCCGGACGGTCCGATGACGACCACGACCTCGCCACGGGCGATGGTCAGGTCGATGTCCTGGAGCACATGCAGCGCGCCGAAGTGCTTGTTGACGTTGCTCAGCACGACCAGGTCGCTTGCCGTCGGTACGGCGTCCTCCGCGCCCTTGGTCACTGACACTCCGCTCATCGGCTTCTTGCTCCGTCCTCCTCGGTTGGGAGGACCCTAAGCACGCGGTGCGACCAGCGTCATTACATCTGAGCGGAAATTGAGCATAACGATCCGGCTGCAACCGGACACTATGCGTGAACGGGACGGTGCCGGGATCGCGGTCAGGAGAACGGGTGCATAACGGAACCTCTCCCGCACCCGGAACCCTCTTGACTGGCAGCCCGCGCATCAGCGTTCATGCCAAGGTGGCCGTATGGTCACCCAAGCGATCGCACCTTTCGGAGGGGGGCCATGAGACTGCTGCTCGTCGAGGACGACGACCATGTCGCCGCGGCCCTGTCCGCGATCCTCAAAAAGCACGGGTTCGACGTCACCCACGCCCGCAACGGCGAGGAGGCGCTCCAGGCCGTACTGCCCGCCGCCAACGCCGGACGGGCACCCTTCGGTGTCGTCCTCCTGGACCTCGGCCTGCCCGACCAGGACGGCTACCAGGTGTGCGGCAAGATCCGGAAGCTCACCACCACCCCGGTGATCATGGTGACGGCCCGGGCCGACGTCCGCTCCCGGATCCACGGGCTCAACCTCGGCGCCGACGACTACGTCACCAAGCCGTACGACACGGGCGAGCTGCTCGCCCGCATCCACGCCGTCAGCCGGCGCTCCGCCGCCCCGGACAGCGACGACAGCGGCGCCACCGCCGGTACCGACGACGCGGCGGCGCTGCGCCTCGGCTCCGTCACCATCGAGCTGCCCACCCGCAGGGTCAGCGTGGCCGGTACGGAGGTCCAGCTCACCCGCAAGGAGTTCGACCTGCTCGCCCTGCTCGCGCAGCGGCCCGGCGTCGTCTTCCGCAGGGAGCAGATCATCAGCGAGGTCTGGCGCACCAGCTGGGAGGGGACCGGCCGCACCCTGGAGGTCCACGTGGCATCCCTGCGCGCCAAGCTGCGGATGCCCGCCCTCATCGAGACCGTCCGCGGCGTCGGCTACCGCCTGGTCGCGCCGGCCGCGTAACTCCCTGAAGCCCCTGTGCGCACCCGACTGCTCCCCCTCCTCCTCGTCCTCATGGCGGGCGTGCTGCTCGCGCTCGGCTTCCCGCTCGCGGCCAGCCTCGCCGCCGCCCAGCAGCAGACCGTCGTGGTCGACCGGATCGACGACACCGCCCGCTTCGCGGCGCTCGCCCAGTTCGTCACCGAGCGCGGGCCCGGCATCGACGAGCGGCAGTCCACCCTGTACGGCGAGCTCGTCCGCTACCACGAGGTGTACGGGATCGAGGTCGGCGTCTTCTACCGCGACACCACCGCCATGGCCCGCGCCCCCAAATACTGGGACGTCCCCCTGACCGGTGAGCCCCGCCGCGCCTTCCGCGAGGCACTGCTGGGCCGCCGGAGCCACGACCCGCCACAGGTGTGGCCCTGGCAGTCGGGAGCCCGGCTCGCGGTGGCATCGCCGGTCGTACGGGACGGGGACGTCGTCGCCGTCGTGCTCACCGACTCGCCCACCGGGCAGCTGCGCTCGCGCATCCTGCACGGCTGGCTGCTGATCGCGGCCGGTGAGGTGGCCGCCATGCTGCTGGCGGTCGGTGCGGCGTTCCGCCTCACCGGGTGGGTGCTCAAGCCCGTCAAGGTTCTGGACGCGGCCACGCACGACATCGCGACCGGCCGGCTGAACTCCCGGGTCGCGGCGGCCGGCGGACCACCCGAACTGCGGCGCCTCGCCCGGTCGTTCAACGAGATGGCCGACAACGTCGAGGAAGTGCTGGAACAGCAGCGGGCCTTCGTCGCCGACGCCTCGCACCAGTTGCGCAACCCGCTCGCCGCGCTCCTGCTGCGCATCGAGCTGCTCGCGCTGGAACTGCCGCCGGGCAACGACGAGATCGCCTCCGTACGCACCGAGGGCAAGCGCCTGGCCCAGGTCCTCGACGACCTCCTGGACCTCGCCCTGGCGGAGCACGCCCCGGCCGATCTGCGGCTCACCGACATCGGCCGGCTGGCCGACGAGCGTGTGGCCGCCTGGCGTCCGCTCGCCGACGAGAAGGGCGTCCGCCTGACCGGGTGCGGCTCGGCCGTGACCGCCTGGGCGGACCCGGTCGCGCTGTCGAGCGCCCTCGACGCCGTGATCGACAACGCGCTGAAGTTCACGCCCGCCGGCGAGGAGGTCACCGTCACCGTCACCGCCGACGGGGACGCCTCCACGATCGTGGTCACGGACGGCGGCCCCGGCCTGACCGACGACGAGCTGGCCCGTATCGGCGACCGCTTCTGGCGCAGCAATCGCCACCAGAACGTCAAGGGGTCGGGCCTCGGCCTGTCCATCTCGCGGGCACTGCTCGCGGCGGGCGGCGGCTCGATCACCTACTCCCACCACGAGCCGCACGGCCTGCGCGTCACGGTCACCGTCCCGCGCACCGCACCGGAACGCGCCGTGGGCCGTCCCACGGCCTGACCGGGCGGCCGGGGCTCCACGGGCTGCCCGAGCGACTGTCCGGCCCGAGCCGTCGGGCCCACGGCCGGACCGAGCGGCCGTCCGGCCGAGCCGTCGGGCCCACGGCCGGACCGAGCGGCCGTCCGGCCGAGCCGTCGGGGCTACGGCTTGACCGGGCGGCTGTCCGGCCCGAGCCGTCGGGGCTACGGCTTGACCGAGCGGTAGTAGCGACGCGCGCCCTCGTGGAGGGGGAGGGGATCCGTGTAGACCGCCGTGCGCAGGTCGACAAGCTGCGCCGGGTGCACCTCGCGGCCGATGCGGTCACGGCTCTGGATCACCGTGCGCGTGAAGGCCTCCGCCAGCGCCGGGTCCGCGCGGTCCGTGGTGACGAGCAGGTTCGCCACGGCGACCGTCTCGACCGGCCGGCCCTCCTGGGAGAGGGCGTAGGCGTCGGCGGGCACCACGGCCGAGCGGTAGTAGCGGCCACTGCCGCCACCCTCGTGGACCCGGTTGATCAGGTCGCCCTCCAGCGGGACGAGCCGGATCGGGAAGCGCTCGGAAAGCTTCTGCACGGCGCTGGTCGGCAGGCCGCCCGACCAGAAGAACGCGTCCAAGCTGCCCTGCTCCAGCAGCGTCGGCATCGTGTCGATCCCCGCCGACACGGGCTTGATGTCCGTCTCCGTATCGATCTTGGCGGCCTGGAGCAGCCGGTTCGCGATCAGGCGTACGCCCGACCCCTCCTGCCCCACGCCGACCCGCAGGCCCCGCAGATCGCGGGTGGAGCGCACCTTCGACCCCTTGGGCACGATCAGCTGCACATAGTCGTCGTACAGCCGGGCGCAGCCGCGCAGATCGTAGGCACCCGGCCTGCTGTCCCGGATGTACGTCGCCACCGCGTCGGCCGTGGCGATGGTGAAATCGGCCTCCCCGGACGCGAGCCGGGCCAGGTTCTGCCGGGAGCCCTCGCTGTCCAGCAGCGTTATCGCGACATCCGGCACCGTCCGCCCGAGCGCCTCCTCCAGGAGCTCGCCGTACCGCTGGTACACGCCGGTCGGTACGCCCGTGCTGAAGGTGACCTTTCCACGCGGGGACGGCTCGCCGGGCGGGACCAGCCACCACAGGAGCAGGCCCAGCACCACAAGGGCCACCGCCGACCCCTGGAGGGCGCGGCGGCGGCTGATGCGGGACAGGACCTGGAGCATGGCGCGATCCTGCCAGCTCACTCCCGGTGCTGGCCAGGCCCGCCGGACAACGGTTCGGCCCCACTGCCTCCCCGTGCTCGCTGTCGGTGAGCCGCACTGTGCGCGCTGTCGACGACGCCGGCGACCCCGGCGTGCCCGCTGTCAGTGACACGTCAGCGCACCCCGGCAGCATGACCGTGGGACGAGTGGCTGGACCGGGAGGACGAGCCGATGAGCAGCGCACCGCCGATCGAGAACGCCGTCAGCGTCGTCGAGGGCAACCGGGAGACCGGCCTGCCGCCGGCCCGGACGGTCGTGGACATGCTCCTCGACCGAGCCACGGGCCCGGACGCCGACCGGCCCCTGTTCACCGCCCTGGGGCCGGGAGGCGAACGGATCGCGCGCATCACCCCGGCAGAGCTGGACGCCCGTGCCCGCGCGGTGGCGGCCGCGCTGCACCGCACGGGGAGGCCCGGCGACCGGGTGATCGTCCCAACCATGCCGGCGCTCGACTTCCACGTCGCCTTCTTCGGCTGCCTGTACGCCGGAATGGTCGCCGTACCCGTGGCGGCCGCGACCGGACCGGCCGTCGCCGCCATCGCCCGGGACTGCCGCCCCGGCGCCGTGCTCGTGCCCGGCACCGGCCACCCGGCGCCGTCGCTGCCGGGCGTGCCCCGGATCGCCCTGCGTGAGCTGGGGGCGCCCCACCACCGGCGCGGCACCCCCGTGGTCCCCGACCCGTCGGCACCCGCGCTGCTCCAGTACGCCGCGCGGCCCGCCGGGCAGCCGCCGGAGGCCGTCGCCGTCGGTCACCGCGCCCTGGTGGCCGCCCAGGCCGCCGTGCGCGACCGGTGCGACGTCGACCGCGGCACGACCGTCGTGAGCTGGCTGCCGCTCTGGCACGGCACGGGGCTGGCCACGGCGCTGGTCCTGCCGCTCACCTCCGGGGCCGCGGCGGTGACCATGGAGCCCGGCGCCTTCGTACGGGACCCGCGTGTGTGGCTGCGTGCCATCGAGGCGGAGGAGGACGTCTTCGCCACGGCCCCGGACGTCGCGTACGAACTGTGCGTCCGGCGCGTCCCGGCTGCGGAGCGGATGCGCATCGACCTGTCGACGTGGCGGGTGGCCGCCGTCGGTGGCGGTGAGTGCGGGGGGCCGGTCAGGGCCCGGACGCTGCGGCGGTTCGCCGACGCGTTCCGCCCCGGCTTCTTCCGCGAGGAGATGTTCGCCCCCGGCTACAGCCCCGGCGGGGCCGCCCCCGGCGGAACCCTGGCACGGCCGCTGTACCCGGTCGTGACCGGGCGCTACGACCGTGCGGCCCTCGCGCGAGGGGAGGCCGTGCCGGCGGGCCGGGCCGATCGCGGCGCGGTGGAACTGGTCGGCCGGGGAACGCCGTTGCCGGGCACCGGTGTGCGGATCGTCGACCCCGCCACGCGCCGGGCGGTCCCGGAGCGGGCCGTCGGCGAGATCTGGGTGGACGCGCCGGAAAGCGGGGAGCGCCCCACCGGGGACCTGGGCTTCACCGACGGCGGCGAGCTGTTCGTGGCGGGACGACGGGGCTGACGGGGCGACCTCGGGGTGATCGAGCGCATCCTGCCGCCGTACGTCGCCGCCGTCGAGGTCTTCGCCGACCTGCCGGGCGCCCGGCTGCTCCCGGAGGAGCGGGCCGTGGTGGCGGGTGCGGCGGAGGGGCGGCGGCGCGAGTTCACGACCGTACGGCACTGCGCCCGCCTCGCCCTCGCCCGGCTGGGCCGGCCGCCGGTACCGCTCGTGCCCGACGCCCACGGCGCCCCGCGGTGGCCGGACGGGGTGGTCGGCAGCATGACGCACTGCCGGGGCGGCTACCGCGCCGCGGCGGTGGTGCCGCGCACCGCCGCACGTGCCATCGGGCTGGACGCCGAGCCGCACCGGCCGCTGCGGGACGGCGTGCTGGCGAGTGTCGCGGGCCCCGGCGAGCGCGCCCGGCTGGCGGAACTGACGGGCGCCGGCGCGGACGTGTGCTGGGATCGGCTGCTGTTCTGCGCCAAGGAAGCCGTCTACAAGGCGTGGTTCCCGCTGACGGGGGTGTGGCTGGGCTTCCATGACGTGGACGTCGACTTCGAGCCCCGTACCGATGTGTTCCGGGCATGTGTGGTGGGAGGCGGGGCGGACGGGGCGGCCGGGCGGGAGCGTGTGAACGAGCCGGCGTTCTTCGACGGGCAACTGCGCGGCCGGTGGGTCGTCGGGCACGGCGTGGCGGCCGCCGCGGTGACCCTGGGGTCGTTTGACATCCGCGCAGGTCGTGGGAAAGTCTCGTCCTAAAGTTTCCCGGGATGTCAGAGGTGGGCCATGACCAGCGAGGAGCTTCTGGCTGTTCTCGCTGCCGTGGGCCACGCACAGCGCCTCCGCGTCATCGCCGAGCTCGCCGAGGGCCGGATGTACGTCAGCGAGCTGGCCCGCCGCCTCGGGATGTCCCGCCCCCTGCTGTACATGCACCTGGAACGGCTGGAAAAGGCCGGTCTGGTGATCGGCAACCTGGAGTTGTCCGACGATGGCAAGGCGCTGAAGTACTTCGAACTCGGCGCGTTCGACCTTCACTTGAATGTCGATACGATCCTGGCGGCCGTACGGGCCGACGAGGCCCGGGCGGGGGACGCCGGTGCCTCGCCGGAGCGGGCGGACGCGGAGGGCCCGAACGACCAGAAGGGCCTGAAAGACGTGAAGGGGAAACGCACATGACCGGGGCCATCATCGCCATCGCCGTCGTCCTGATCATCGTCGGCGGCATCACAGCGAGCGTGGTCGCGTACTTCAGACTGCAGCGCCACCGTGCCGATGCCGTGGCCATGGCCTCGTACCGCAAGCTCGCCGAGGAGGCGGTCGCCCAGCAGGAGTCCCTGCGGGGCCAGCTCGCGGAGCTGGGTGACCGGGTGAAGGCCGTCGAGGCGCTGCTCCGGAGCGTCGAGTAGCGGTCCGCTCGGGCCCTGACCACGGTCCGCAGACGGCCGACGGCCGGGGCGGGGCCGTGCAGGGTCGCCCCCGCAGAGGTTGGCGGCAACAGAAGGGCTCCCGTACCGGTGCCCAAGGCCGCCGGCCTCGAGGAGGTGAGCCCGGAGGGGCCCCGCCCGCACCGCCCGGGGGTGGCCGCCCGCCCCACCGGCCCGCACCGGCCCGTACCGCCCGGGGGTGGCCGCCCGCCCCACCGGCCCGTACCGCCCGGGGGTGGCCGCCCGCCCCACCGGCCGCAGCTGGCGGAAAACCCGCCCTGACCTGCGAATTTCGCCCGGAACTTAAGGGCATGGCTCCCGTGGGAGCGCCTTCCTAGACTCGTGCACGTTCCTACTGAGCACGGCGCCAAGCCTGTTGACGCACGACCAGAAGCCGAACACGTCCCATGGTGCCGCCGGGCTCCCGGCGGTGTCACTCCGTCGGGCAGACCGAAGCGGCCTCGGACGAGGCGCGGCCGGTGTCTGCGACCACGAGAGGAAGGGATGGTCGGGAATGTTCGGTCCTGGCGTCTCATTCAATGACGAGATCTATCCGCCCCTGCTCCGGTGCGAGGCACCGGACGTCGACGCGGTGGAGTGGGCGACGCGGCACCGTCCGGCCATCGACGGACTGCTCCTCACCCACGGCGCGGTCGTCCTGCGCGACTTCGGCGTCGCGGACGCCGACGCGTTCGAGGCCGTGGCCTCCTCCCTGGTGAACACCCTGTACGGCGATTACGGCGACCTCCCGCACGAGAAGGACGCCGACCGGGTCTACAAGTCGACGCCGTACCCCGCCCAGCAGTCGATCCTGTTCCACCACGAGAGCTCCCACATGCCGCAGTGGCCCAGCCGCCAGTTCTTCTGCTGCATACAGCCTTCCAGCAAGGGCGGCGCGACGCCGATCGTCGACGGACGCAAGGTCTGGGAGGCGCTCCCGGACGAGCTGCGGGGCCGGTTCGAGACGCTCGGCATCCGCTACGTACGCAACTTCATCCCCGGGCTCGACGTCGGCTGGGAGCAGATGTTCGGCACCGGTGACCGCGCCGAGGTGGAGGAGCGCTGCCGGGCCCAGGGCGTGGAGTGCGAATGGCTGCCCGACGACGTGCTGCGGACGGTGCAGAACGCACCGGCCGTCGTCCAGCACCCCCGTACCGGTGAGCAGGTCTTCTTCAACCAGCTCTTCCTGCACCACACGGCCTGCCTGGAGCCGTCCGTCCGGGAGGTGATGAGGTCGCTGTTCGGCGACGACGAGACCGCGTACCCGCGCAGCGCCTCCTTCGGCGACGGTTCGCCGATCGACGACGACACCGTCGCCCTGCTGCGTTCGCTCTACGACTCCTTGGCGCAGCGGTTCCCCTGGCAGCGCGGCGACGTGGCGATCATCGACAACATGCTCGTCTCGCACGGCCGTGACCCCTTCGAGGGCGAGCGGAAGATCATCGTGGCCATGGGGGACATGGTCAGCCGTGCCGCGCTGACCTGACCCCTTCATCCCTTGCCGGGGGGGGGGGGGGGGGGGGGGGGGGGTCGGGGGCGGCGCGGGAAAAAAAAAAGAAAGAGAGGGGCGCCCCTGGGGGAAACCCCCCAAGCGGTGAAGGGGGGGGGGGAGACGGAAAA